>CAWJNP010000029.1:0-28272 GCA_963844255.1 uncultured beta proteobacterium | reverse complement strand
ACAGATCGAGGCCGAGGGCGGCACGGCCGTGCCGTTCGGCTCGGACGCACGCAAGGAAGACGCGGTGATCGCGCTGGTGGACCAGATCGAGCGCGAGATTGCGCCGATCGAGGTTGCGGTATTCAACGTCGGCGGCAACGTGCGCTTCGGCATCGTCGACACCACGACCCGCGTCTATACCAAGGTCTGGGAGATGGCTGCGCTGGGCGGATTCCTGATGGGGCGTGAGGTCGCGAAGGTAATGCTGCCGCGCGGTCATGGATCGATCTTCTTCACCGGCGCCACGGCGAGCCTGCGCGGTGGCAGCGGATTCTCCGCGTTCGCGGGCGCCAAACACGCGCTGCGTGCCCTTGCCCAGAGCATGGCGCGCGAACTCGGCCCGAAAGGGATCCACGTCGCGCACCTCGTGATCGACGGTGCGATCGACACGGCCTTCATCCGCGATACGTTCCCCGAGCGCTACAAACTGAAAGAACAGGAGGGCATCGTGAACCCCGACGCCATCGCAGAGGCCTACTGGCAGCTGCACAACCAGCAACGCAGCGCATGGACCCACGAGATGGACCTGCGGCCCTGGATCGAGCCGTTCTGATGGGAAAATCGGTCGAGTTCTGGTTCGACTTCGGCAGCCCGGCCAGCTATCTCGCCTGGTTCCAGCTGCCGAAGATCGCCGCAGTGCACGGCGCCGAAATCGTCTGGCGCCCGATGCTGCTTGGCGGCGTGTTCCAGGCCACCAGCAACCGCAGCCCGGTCGAGGTTCCTGCCAAGGGCCGCTGGATGATGCAGGACCTGCCGCGCTGGGCGGCGCGCTACGGCGCCCCCTACGTGCGCAACCCGCACTTCCCCATCAACACCCTGATGCTGATGCGCGGCGCCGTCGGCCTGCAGATGAACCGGATGCAACCGGGTGCGTTCGATCTCTACGTGCGCACCATCTTCCGCGCGATCTGGGAACAGCAGCGCAACCTGAACGACCGGCCGAAGTGGCTGCGGTCCTCAAGGAAGCCGACTTCGATGCGGCCTCCTTCCAGTCGCTGGTCGCCGATCCGGCGGTGAAGGAGGAACTCAAGCGCGTGACCCAGGAAGCCGTCGAGCGTGGCGTGTTCGGTGCGCCGACGTTCTTCGTCGACGGCCAGATGTACTTCGGCCAGGACCGGCTGGAGTTCGTCGCCGAGCAGCTGGGCGAGGATGCCGACACCGTGCGGGCCGCCTGCATGGAGACGCTCGACCGTTTCATGGCCGCGCTGAATGCGTACGATGCCGCAGCGATGGACGCAACCATGCATTTCGCCCACATCCGGATCGCCGCCGGGAGCGTCGTCATCTACGAGAAGGCCGGCAGCAACCCGATGGATCTCTTCGAGAAGTTGAAGACGGAAGACGGATGGCACCACAGCGCCTGGAACGAGCGACGCATCATCCAGCGCAATCATCGCAAGGTGCACATGCTGGTGACCTACACCCGCTATCGCGCCGACAACTCGGTCATCGGTGTGTACGAATCGCTCTACATCCTGACCCTGCGCAAGGGCCGGTGGGGCATCCGGGCGCGCTCGAGCTTCGGGCCCTGAATCCGCACCATCCATCGACCCCATTGCGATGCTCAGGTTTCTCGTCAAAGCCATTTTCGGTGGCGGCCTGGTCATGCTGATCGCAGCTGCGTGGCTGCGCGATGCACTGCCCGAAACCGCCCAGCTGCGGGAAGAACTCTACGAGGAACCGTCACAGGTCAAAGTGCAAAAAGCAGCGTTCGAACGCACGGTCGACGGGGTCACCTACCAGATCCAACCGCTCTACAGCTACGACCTGTACGGCCTCGTGGTCAGTCATCATCGGGCGGATTCCTGGTGGGACTACCTGCATCGGGCGTGGAAGGACAAGCTGAACGTGACCGACCTGTGCGTGGTCTGGGGGCACAACCTGCAGGTGGCAGACCTCGCCGGGATGTCGTTTTCAAGCGGCCAGTTCCAATGCTTCTGGCAGACCAAGTCGCAGGCGGCCTGGGAATCCTTCAGCGAGTCGGCAATCTCCAACAACCACCTGCTGACCGACGATCCCTCGATCGCCAGGCGGCTGCGCGCGACCCGGGTCGGCGACCAGGTGCATTTTCGCGGCTATCTTTCGGAGTACTCGCACAACGACGGCCTGCCGTTCAAGCGAGGAACCAGCACGGTTCGTACCGACACCGGCAACGGAGCATGCGAAACCGTTTTCCTCGAAGAATTCGAAAACCTCCGGCAGGGCGGCGGTCCGTGGCGAACGGTCTTCTGGGCAGCGCTGGCACTGCTCGGTCTCGGTGCGTTCGGCTGGTTGTGCCTGCCGCCTGACCTCGAGCACTGAACAACAGGACCCGACATGTCGAACTATCAGTCGATCTTCACGCTCATTCGCTATGTCGGGGAGAACATCGCGCTGTTCAGCGGTGGACTGTTCACCGGTGCGGTACTCTACATCTGCCTGACCGAGCGCCCGCCGCGCACGATGCTGACCTTTGCCGATCTGCTCTCCCTGTCGCGTGCGAACGCCACACGCACCAACGCGCTGCTCGCGCTACTCGCCGGCCTGACTGGCACAGCCTCCCTGCTGACCTACTACGCCGGGGCCGGCCTGTACTGGCTCGCAGGCGGTGTCGCGCATCTGGTCGCTCTCGCCCTGCTGCTGAGCGAACTTCCGCGCATTGCGAAGCGTCTGCACGACCTGAGCGGCGAAAAGGAGGCAGAACCCGAAGGCAGGAAACTCATGAAGCGCGAGACCGCGTACTTTTCGGCGCTGTGCATGCTCGGACTCGCAGGACAGTACTTTTTCATCGCGCAGCCGCTGTAGACGGCACCACCGCACGCGGTCCGGACTCTCAGGTGATGCGCCCGAGCCTGACCATGGTAGTGCCAGGCTTGAGGTGCACCAGCGAAGGCATGACCATGACGCAGTCGTCGTACGGCGTGCGCCAGACGACTTCCCCACCCGCATCCTGGTCGTAGGCCACGGGCGTACCCGCCTTCGGCACGACCTCCAGTCCCTTCCACGCACGCGCAAAGCGGAACGCCATGCTCTTCGCGACGACCGGCTCGGTCACACGGATCACTTGTTGCACCGGCGGCGGCGGCAGGCGCAGCCGCGCCGCGATCGCGGAGGAATCGAGGGTTCCCGTGAGAGCGAGAAACCGCAACGTAGTGTCGAATGCCACGTCGACCGAGCGCTTCTCCCAGTGCTGTCCGCATTCGATCAGCACCGCGCAGCGCGGACTGGCCGGATCTCCGAAACCGCCGCGTTCGATCATGCGCAGGCCGGCCGGATGCCCCGTGTCGAGCAGCAGGTCGCCGGGCATGCCGATGCGCTTGGCGAAATCCGCGCCCTTGTCGATCGTCCCGCAAACCATGATGGGGCGGCAGGGCTCGTGCATCGAATGGATGTCGAGCAGGAAATCGGCCGCATCGACGAAAGGCCGCAGGATGCGCGCGCGGCGCAGCTCCTGCGAATCGCGCGGACCATCCAGCACGGCATCCGCCCAGACGCGGTTGTAATCCTCGTCGATGTAGCGCGAACGGTCGGGGTCGTCGAAATCGAAGCGGGCGTACGCGGCCACGTTTGCGAATGCAATCGTGAGGCGGCCCGCCTTCGGCTGCAGCCCTTCGCGCAGCAGTGTGTCGAGCGCGATTGCGCCGCAAAATTCGTTGCCGTGGGTCAGCGCCTGGAGCATCACGTTCGGTCCGGGCCGGCCGGAATCGAACACGGTCACGTACTCCACGCCGGTGTTTCCGGCACGATAGGCAGACAGGTCCGGCGGGGATATCTCGATGGGGTGATGTTCAGCCATGGGTGTCCTTGGTGCGGGAAGTCTTCGCGTATGCGGCAAGCGCATCGAGCAGGCGGTTGAGATTGGCCTGCAGCGGACCGAAACCGGCGGTCTTTTGGAGGCTGGTTTCGTCCATGTAGAGGCGCTTGTTGATCTCGATCTGCAGGCTGTGCCGGCCGGTCGCGGGGTCCGAGAATGCACGGACCAGTTCGACGCCCTTGTAGGGATCGTTGACCCTGACATCGTAGCCCCGCGCGGACAGCGTCTCCCGCACCAGGGCCGTGAGTTCCGGCGCACAGGTGGTGCCGTCGCGGTCGCCAAGCACGATGTCGCCGCGCACGCTCCCTGCGCCGTCGCTGCTCATCTTGCCCGCTACCGAACGCATCGAATGGCAGTTGATGTGCGTGAACGTGCCAAAGCGCGCATGGGTCGCATCGAGCATGCGCTTCACGGCCGCCTGATACGGGGCGTGGTAGCGCTCGATGCGCGCGCGCACCGTCTCGGGCGCGAGCCTGCCCGCATAGATCGGCCGGCCGTCCTCGAGCGTGCGCCAGACCAGCGCCTTGCCGACCTTCGCCTTGCCGCTGGGCGCGTACTCCCAGGGCCACTCGCCCTCGATAAGGTCGAGGTCCATGTCGCCCGCGTGGCGGTTGGGATCGATATAGATGCGCGGGAACGTCGCCGCGATCAGCGGCGCACCGAGCGCTGCGGCGCCATTCCAGAGCTCGTCCACGAACATGTCCTCACCGGCACGCAGTTCGGCGAGGCTGACGCAGGCGCCAAAATCATCGGGATAGCGATTGCCCGAATGCGGCGAATCGAGCACGAGCGGCAGGGCCGCTTCGGCCGGGCCGCGGATTTCGTAAGCGGCGTGTGTTGCGCCGGGATTCAATCGGCTTCGTCCAGCCACATCATCTGGATCGCCTCGAGGATTTTTTCGTTCGACTTCTGCGCGTCGTCCGCGAACCCGGGCAGTTCGGTGACCCAGCGGTGCAGGTCGGTAAAGCGAACGTACTGCGGATCAACGTCCGGATGCGCCTCGGCAAGCGCGATTGCAATATCGCGGCTGTCGGTCCATTTCATGAGTGCAGCTCCCTCGCGTGGTTGATCGTGTACTTCGGGATCTCGATGACCAGGTCGGCTTCCTCAACCAGCGCCTGGCAGGACAGGCGCGACTGCGCTTCAAGCCCCCAGGCCTTGTCGAGCATGTCCTCCTCGGATTCCGTCGCTTCGGCGAGCGAATCCCCGCCCTCGCGCACCACGACGTGGCAGGTGGTACAGGCGCAGGACTTTTCGCAGGCGTGCTCGATCGCGATACCGTGGCTGAGCAGCGCGTCGCAGATCGACACCCCGGCTTCGGCTTCGAACGCCGCGCCCTGCGGACAGAGGCTTGAATGGGGAAGTATGGTCAGTTTTGGCAAAGATCGGCACGGCGAAACCGCTGGGTTTCCCGCACCCCTCCTTAAAGTTTCAGGTTGGCGATTTTCTGGCCGGTCAGCGCAGTGCGCACGCTGTTGTCCATGCGGCGCGCGGCGAAATCCTCGGTCACGCGGTTGAGGGCATCGGCAGACGACTTGATCGCGCGGTGGTCCTGCCCTTTGACGCTGGCGATCAACGCATCGACGCGACAGTCGATGTCGACGCGCTCCTCGTCCGACAGCAGCGCGGCATCGGCGGCAAGCGCTGTCCGTACGGCCTCGAGCAGGCGCTCCGCGTCCACCCTCGCCTCCTGCAGCGCGCGCGCATGCATGTCATCGCGCGCATGCTCGAACGATTCCTTCAGCATGCGCGAGATGTCTTCGTCCGCGAGTCCGTAGGACGGTTTCACCGCCACGGAGGCTTCGACGCCCGTGGTGCTCTCGCGTGCAGCGACCGACAACAGGCCGTCGGCGTCGACCTGGAAGGTCACGCGGATGCGGGCGGCGCCTGCGGCCATCGGGGGTATGCCGCGCAACTCGAAGCGTGCGAGCGAACGCGAGTCGGACACGAGTTCGCGCTCCCCCTGCACGACATGGAAGCTCATTGCGGACTGGCCGTCCTTGAAGGTCGTGAATTCCTGCGCGCGGGCCACGGGTATCGTCGAATTGCGCGGGATCACGCGCTCGACCAGTCCGCCCATCGTCTCGATGCCGAGCGACAGCGGGATCACGTCGAGCAGCAGCCAGTCTTCGCCCGCGGCCTTGTTGCCGGCCAGCACGTTGGCCTGCATCGCGGCCCCGAGGGCGACCACCTTGTCCGGGTCGAGGTTGTTGAGCGGATCGCGCTTGAAGAATGCCGCCGCCGCGCGCTGGATTTCCGGCATGCGCGTCGAGCCGCCGACCATGACCACGCCTTTCACATCCTCCACTGCCAGGCCTGCGTCGCGCAACGCCTTGCGGACCGGCCCCAGGGTCTTGTCCACCAGTGTCTTGGTAATCGCGGAAAATATTTCGCTGGTCAGCGTCGCCTCGACCACTTCGCCCGAACCGAGACGCGCCGTGATCCGCGCCCTGGAATGCAATGTCAGGGTTTCCTTGGCCTCGCGCGCCTTGGTGAGCAGCAGGCGCGTGTCCTGTGCCGACAGCGGTGGAAGCTTGGCCTGCTCGAGCATCCAGCAGAACACGCGGTGATCGAAGTCGTCCCCGCCAAGCGCCGCATCGCCGTTGGTCGACAGCACCTCGAATACGCCCTTGGAGAGCTTCAGGATCGAGATGTCGAACGTGCCCCCGCCAAGGTCGAACACCGCGTAGATGCCTTCCGAAGCATTCTCCAGTCCGTACGCGATCGCCGCAGCAGTCGGTTCGTTCAGCAGACGCAGCACGTTCAGGCCCGCCAGCTTTGCCGCATCCTTGGTGGCCTGGCGCTGCGCATCGTCGAAATAAGCCGGCACCGTGATCACCGCACCCACCAGCTCTCCGCCGAGCGATGCTTCGGCGCGCGCGCGCAGGACCTTGAGCACCTCGGCGGAAACTTCCACCGGGCTCTTCGTACCGGCGCAGGTGCGCAGCTGCACCATGCCGGGTGCGTCGACGAAATCGTAGGGCGCGTTCTCGATGTGGACGACGTCCTTGAGGCCACGGCCCATGTAGCGCTTGGCCGAGAGGATCGTGTTCTTCGGGTCCTCCGACTGCGCTTCCTGCGCCGCATAGCCGGTCTGGACGCGTCCGTCGGGAAAGTAGCGCACCACCGAGGGCAGCAGCGCATGACCGATCTCGTCGGCCAGGCACACCGCGCTGCCACTGCGCACGGTGGCCACCAGCGAGTTGGTGGTGCCCAGATCGATGCCGACCGCCAGGCGGTGCTCATGCGGCGCGGTCGATTCGCCCGGTTCGGATATCTGCAGAAGGGCCACTAGCGCTCCATCGATTCGTAGGCGTTGCCGATGTCCTCGCCGAAGCGCGCAAGGAACTGCAACTCGCGCACCACGCCGACGGCGGCAGGCAGGTCGTGCTCGGTGTCTATCTTGCTCGCGAGGATCGTCTCCAGCCGCCGGCGATCCTTGAGGAGCTGTGCATGAAGCGCATCCAGCGCCGCGCTGTCCTTCGCGTCGTCAAGCGCCTCGCGCAACTCCATCTGGCGCATCAGGAAGGCCGGGTGCATCGCGGTGTTCGACTCGAAACCCACATCCAGCCCGGCCTGCTCGAGGAGGTACTTCGCGCGCAGCACCGGGTCCCGCAGCGTGCGATATGCCTCGTTCACTCGGGTCGTCCACTGCATCGAGGCGCGCTTTTCCGCCTCGCCCGAATTAACGAAACGGTCGGGATGGATGCGCGCCTGGATCTCGCGATAGGCACGCTCAAGCGCAACCGCGTCCAGCGCGTAGGCGCCGGGCAGTCCGAACAGCGAGAAATGGTCCTGCGCAATATTCAGTGTCATCAGAATGGAAAAAGGGGCTTTCGCCCCTCTGTCTGGGGAGACGCATCTCCCGTACTCCGGACCGGTGCACAGACCACCCACGTGCCTCCGCAGACGCATGCCGCCTGTCGGCAGGCCACGCGAGGGTCGTGCATCCACTATCCTATATGTTGAAACTTTCCCCGCAGCCGCACTCGTCCTTCACGTTCGGATTGCGGAACTTGAACCCTTCGTTCAGACCCTCGCGGGTGTAGTCGAGCTCCGTTCCGTCAATATAAGGCAGGCTCTTTGGATCTACCAGCACCTTGACGCCATGGCTGTCGAACAGCACGTCGTCGGCATTTGCCTCGTCGGCGAATTCGAGCTTGTAGGCCATGCCCGAACAGCCCGTCGTGCGCACGCCCAGGCGCAGCCCGACACCCTTGCCGCGCTTGGACAAAAAGCCCGCCACGTGGTTTGCAGCCTTCTCGGTCAGTGTAATTGCCATAGGTTTCAGTCGTGTGAATGGATTCGGAATCGAAGACTCGGACTAGGCCGCGGCCGCCTGCTTTTCGTCGACCACCGCGTCGCCATGCTTCTGCCGGTAATCCGCAACCGCTGCCTTGATCGCGTCTTCGGCGAGAATCGAGCAGTGAATCTTGACCGGCGGCAGCGCAAGCTCGGCCGCGATCTGGGTGTTCTTGATGCCCATCGCCTCGTCGAGCGTCTTTCCCTTGACCCATTCGGTGATCAGCGACGAAGAAGCGATCGCCGAACCGCAGCCGTAAGTCTTGAAGCGCGCGTCCTCGATGGTGCCGTCTGCGCCGACCTTGATCTGCAGCTTCATCACGTCGCCGCAGGCCGGCGCGCCGACCATGCCGGTGCCGATGGAATCGTCGCCCTTCTCGAAGGACCCGACGTTGCGTGGATTCTCGTAATGGTCGATGACCTTGTCGCTGTATGCCATGGTGTGCTCCTGATTCGAATGCGTTAGTGCGCGGCCCACTGGACGGTGTTGAGGTCAACCCCGTCCTTGTACATCTCCCACAGCGGGGAGAGCTCGCGCAATTTCGCCACCTTGGCCCTGACCAGGTCGACCGTGAAGTCGATCTCGTCGGCGGTGGTGAATTTTCCCAGCGTGAAGCGGATCGAAGAGTGCGCCAGTTCGTCCGAACGCCCCAGCGCCCGCAGCACGTAAGACGGCTCCAGTGAAGCGGATGTGCAGGCCGAGCCGGACGATACTGCGATGTCCTTGATCGCCATGAGGAGGGACTCGCCCTCCACATAGTTGAAGCTGACGTTGAGGTTGCCCGGGATGCGCCGCTCCAAGTCGCCGTTGAGCACCACGGCCTCCATCTCGGAAAGCCCCTTCCAGAGCTTGTCGCGCAACATGCGGATACGTTCGTTGTCGGAGGCCATCTCTGCTTTCGCAATGCGCGCCGCCTCGCCCATGCCGACGATCTGGTGCGTGGCCAGCGTGCCGGAGCGAAAACCCCGCTCGTGGCCCCCGCCATGGATCTGCGCCTCGATCCGCACCCGCGGCTTGCGGCGGATATACAAGGCGCCAACGCCCTTGGGACCGTACATCTTGTGCGCCGTCACCGTCATGAGGTCGACCTTGAGCTTCGCGAGGTCGATTTCCAGCTTGCCCGCGGCCTGCACTGCGTCGCAATGCAGGATGATGCCCTTTGCACGGCAGATCTCGCCCAGCTCGGCGATCGGCTGGATCACGCCGATTTCGTTGTTCACCATCATGATCGAGGCAAGGATGGTGTCGGGGCGGATCGCCGCCTTGAATTTCTCGACATCAACCAGGCCGTTTTCCTCGACATCCAGGTAGGTGCACTCGAAGCCCTGGCGCTCGAGTTCGCGCATCGTGTCGAGCGTCGCCTTATGCTCGGTCTTCTGCGTGATCAGGTGCTTGCCCTTGGTCTTGTAGAACTGCGCGGCACCCTTGATCGCGAGGTTGTTGCCTTCGGTCGCGCCCGAGGTCCAGACGATCTCGCGCGGGTCCGCGCCGAGCAGCGCAGCGACATGGCCGCGCGCTTCTTCTACAGCCTCCTCGGTCTTCCAACCGTACGCATGCGAGCGCGAAGCCGGGTTGCCGAAGTGCTCGGTCAGGAACGGAATCATCTTCGCCGCAACACGCGGGTCGACCGGGGTCGTGGCGGAGTAATCAAGGTAAATCGGATACTTCATTGCTGCTCCGGGTTTGTCCTGCGGTGTCAGGCGAACAGGGCCACGGCCGGCTTGCCGCCCGGGCGCAGGTCCTTCAGTACGGTGACGTCCTTGCCGCGCTGGTGGTCGACAAGATCCTGCAGCGTCACCGAACTCAGGTAGTCGAACATCTTGGTATTCAACGTCGCCCAGAGGTCGTGGGTCATGCAGCGCTTTTCGCCGTCGATGCAGTTTTCCTTGCCGGCGCACTGGGTCGCATCCAGCGGCTCATCCACAGCCAGGATGATGTCGGCCACCGACACGCTGCTGATCGGCTGCACGAGGTTGTAGCCACCGCCCGGACCACGCACGCTGGACACCAGCTTGTGCCGGCGCAACTTGCCGAACAGTTGCTCCAGATAGGACAGCGAAATGTGCTGTCGCTCGCTGATGGCCGACAAAGTCACCGGCCCGCCATTCTGGCGCAGCGCAAGATCCACCATCGCGGTAACCGCAAACCTGCCTTTCGTCGTGAGTCTCATGAGTTGTCCTCGATACCCGATCTATTCAGTCAAGTATAACTAATTCCCGACTACACTGCTCAAGTAAATTTCCCTTTTATTTCACGGCCCTGAGACGGTCTCGAGCGGACTCACTCGCGGCGAGGTCGGCTTCGATCCGGTCCAGTTTGGACCGCAAACCCTGGACCGTCTGTTCAAGTTCATGCGCGTGCTCGACCAGGCTGCTGATGGCCTTGGCGTAGGGGTCGTCCTGATCGCGTACCACGGCATAGGCAGCAAAGCGTACCGCGGTGGCCGCCTCTCCCTGCACGATGCGGCCCGGAACCCCGACCACCGTGGCGCCGGCCGGGACCTCCTTCACCACGACCGCATTGGAGCCGATTTTCGCGCCGTCACCGACGAAGATCGGACCGAGCACCTTTCCGCCCGCGCCTATCACCACACCCTTGCCCAGGGTCGGATGGCGCTTGCCGCCCGACCAGGAAGTACCACCCAGCGTAACACCATGATAAAGCGTGCAATCGTCACCGATTTCGGCCGTCTCGCCCACCACTACACCCATGCCGTGGTCGATGAATACCCTCCGGCCCACGATCGCCCCAGGGTGAATTTCGATGCCCGTCAGCCAGCGGCCCAGGTGCGAGCCGAAACGCGCCAGCCAGCGCAGGCGCATGCCCCACAGCAAGTGGGTCAGGCGATGTATCCAGAGCGCGTGCATGCCCGGGTAACAGGTCACGACCTCCCACACGGTGCGGGCTGCAGGATCGCGGTCGAAGACCGCCCGAATATCTTCACGAAAGCGCGTAAACATGGCCTTAATGTTAGGAAGTCCCACTGCTTTAGTCAACTATTCGGCCGGCAAGTTCCGCCGCTTCAGAAGCGCCCGCATCAGCCCGCGCAATATGTTGATTTCCTCGCGCTCCGGCCGAGCTCTTGCGAACAGCCGACGCCAGCGGTCGCGAAGCCGGCCGGGATTGGCCGGGTCAAGGAACCCGCTCTCGATCGATGCCTGCTCGAGATGCCCGTACAACCCCTCGAGTTCGGCAACCGTGGCGAGCGGCTCGGCCGGGGCGGTCGACAGGGCACCCGCAGTCGCCGCCATGCGCAGCTCGTATGCCACGATCTGCGCGGCCTGGGCAAGGTTGATGGAACTCCAGTCCGGGTCGGTGGGAATGCGGACGTGGCACTGGCAGGCCAGCAGTTCCTCATTGGTCAGGCCGGAGGCCTCGTTACCGAACACAAACGCGATCTGGCCTGCGGCGGCCGCCTGCAGCGCAGACCCTGCGGCGGCCCGGACGTCAAGTTCTTCCGGCCCCCACTCGCGCACGCGGGCCGACAGCGCATACGCGGCGATGCAATCGCCGATCGCCTCGGCAATCGACCCGACCACGCGCGCATTCTCCAGAAGATCGTCCGCGCCGCTGGCAAGCGCGTGCGCTTCGGGATCGGGGAATCGCTTTGGCGCCACCAGCACGAGCGAGGCGAGTCCCATGTTCTTCATCGCGCGCGCGGCCGATCCAATGTTGCCCGGATGGCTGGTGCGCACCAGCACAAAACGTATGCGCGCGAGCGGCGTTTCATTCATAAGGCATGCGTCCAATCGGTGAAGATCCGGTTCCGGCAGGGTACGACAGTTTAAAATACGCGCTCTTTCCCGTTCCCAAGAAGAAATCATGCACCCGATGCTGAATACCGCCGTCAAGGCGGCCCGGCGCGCCGGTTCCATCATCAACCGTGCGACGCTCAACGGCGGCTTCGAAGTGCATGCGAAACGTGCCAACGATTTCGTGACTGAAGTCGACCGTGCCGCCGAAGACGCAGTCATCGGCATCATCCGGCAGGCCTACCCGGACCATGCGATCCTCGCCGAGGAAACCGGCGAAAGCGAAGGGGCCGCGAAGAACGAGTACACCTGGATCATCGATCCGCTGGACGGCACCACCAATTTCATTCATGGCTTCCCGCAGTACTGCGTGTCGATCGGCGTGCGCTATCGCGGCCAGATGGCGCATGCCGTGGTGTATGACCCGGTCAAGAACGAACTCTTCACGGGCTCCAAGGGCCGCGGCGCCTTTCTGAACGACAGGCGCGTGCGCGTGAGCAAGTGCGCGCACCTGCGCGATGCGCTGATCGGCACCGGGTTCCCGTTCAAGGAACTCACACGGCTCGACCTGTACATGAAGCAGATGCGCACCATGATGCGCAGCTGCAGCGGCGTGCGGCGTGCCGGTGCCGCGGCGCTCGACCTGTCCTATGTCGCCTGCGGACGGCTTGACGGGTTCTGGGAGATGGGACTGTCCAAATGGGACATGGCCGCCGGCGCACTGCTCATCAAGGAAGCCGGCGGACTGGTCGGTGGACTCTCGGGCGAGGATGACTGGTACGAGTCCGGCGACATCGTCGCGGGCACGCCCAAGGTGTTCGCCCAGCTTCTGCCCGCGGTCGGATAGGCCGCGCGCCGCCGGGTATAGAATTCCCCCATGGCCGACGAACTGGATTTCTCCAAACCGGCGCCGACCGCACCCGTGGCGGGCAGGGCCGAAGCCGTGGTCCGCGACGCCGTGCAGGGCACGGCGCAGAGCACCGTGTATCGCCCGGCGCTGGCATTGGAATTCTTCCGGACTGCGGGAACGGTCGAGCAGAAACCCGCAGGCAAGCCGATCTTTGTCGAAAACGAGAAGTCCGGCGGACTGTTCTCCAAGTCCGCGCGCATGTACCTCCTGCTCGAGGGCGAAATCGGGCTGATGATCAACAAGAAGTTCTTCGGCGTCGTGAAAGCCGGGGAAATCTTCGGCGAACTCGCGGTTATTGCCGGTCTGCCGCGCAGCGCCACCGCGATGGCGAAGGCCGATTGCAAGGTTCTTTCGCTCGACGAAAAGCAGTTCCACACGGCGCTCCAGAAAACGCCCGAGTTCGCGCTGATGCTGATGAGCAGCATGGGCCAGCGACTGCGCCAGAGCATCGCCAAGCTGGCCACATCGAGCGCGTTTGCAAGCGCGCCTCCGGTAGAGCGCAGCAACGTCCTCGATCGCAAGCTGCTTGCCGAGCTGGTACGCGAGCTCGGTGGACAGCCTCCGGTTCCCTTCGGGCCCGGAAAGGTCATCGTCAATTCGGGCTCCGTCGGCACTACGATGTATGTGGTGATGGAAGGCCATGTGTCGATCTCGATCGGCCAGCGCGTGGTCGAACGCGTCGGCCCCGGGGGCATATTCGGCGAAATGGCGCTGGTGGACCGTTCCGCGCGCGCCGCAACCGCGACGGCCGAGTCGCAATGCGCACTGGTGTCGGTCGGTCACAAGGATTTCATCTCGCTGGTCAGGGCCAAGCCGGCATTCGGTGCGCTGTTGCTGAAATCGCTTGCCGAACGCATGCAATACCTCGCGCAGCAGGTTGCGCAGATGCAGGCCTAGGATCGCGCCTCCGGTAACGGTGCAACGATGAGATTTGCGGTTCATTCGCAGGGGCCGTCCTCCTTGGCCGTGCCGGAAATGCGGCTGCCGGAATTTTCAACCAACTGGTCCCT
The DNA here is from genome assembly GCA_963844255.1 of uncultured beta proteobacterium. Classification (GTDB taxonomy): domain Bacteria; phylum Pseudomonadota; class Gammaproteobacteria; order Burkholderiales; family SG8-39; genus SZAS-79. The sequence continues at coordinate 14,465 of CAWJNP010000029.1, read as the reverse complement.
GTTTCTCGATGTGGACGGCACCCTGCTCGACCTGGCCGAACAGCCGGACGCCGTCTCGGTCGACGCGCACCTGCTGCAACTGCTGAAGGAACTGCGCGCAGCGCTCGGCGGTGCCCTTGCCCTGATCACGGGCCGGAGCGTCGCCACGATCGACGACCTGTTCACGCCCGAGAGGCTGTCGGTGGCCGTATTCCGGTGTTCATCGGCGACGACCTGACGGACGAATACGGGTTCGAGCTCGTCAACCGAATCCACGGACTTTCGATCAAGGTCGGCCCGGGCGAATCCGCCGCGCGCTGGCGCATTGCGGATACGGGAGCGGTTCGAACCTGGCTGCGCGGCTACCTGGGCTTCCTCACTGCGCGCTGAATTGCGTTCCTGGCCAAGCCAGAAGCGCGACTACCGATCTGCACATTGCACTGCGGGCCTCTAGAATAGCGGCCGTGAAACCTGCCAGCCCTCGCCCGCCGCAGCCGGCTTCCGGCCACACCCCGATGATGCAGCAGTACCTGCGCATCAAGGCCGAGCACCCGGACATCCTGCTGTTCTACCGGATGGGCGATTTCTACGAGCTGTTCTTCGAGGACGCCGAGAAAGCCTCGCGCCTGCTCGACATCACCCTCACCCAGCGCGGCGCCTCCGGCGGGCAGCCGATCAAGATGGCCGGCGTGCCCTACCACGCGGTCGAGCAGTACCTCGCGAAGCTCGTGAAGCTCGGGCGAATCGGTGGCGATCTGCGAGCAGATCGGCGACCCGGCGACCTCCAAGGGGCCGGTCGAGCGCCAGGTCATGCGCATCGTCACGCCGGGCACGCTGACCGATTCGGCGCTTGCTCGACGAGAAATCCGACAACATCCTGCTCGCCCTGACCGCCGACAAGTCCAGCGTCGGCCTCGCCTGGCTGTCGCTCGCCAGCGGAGAGCTGCGCGTGGCCGAAGTCGCGCCGCAGATCCTCGCGAGCGAACTGCGCCGCATTGCGCCCGGCCGAAATCCTGGTCGCCGATTCGAGCGCGCATCGTCGGAGCAGCTGCGACGAGTTGCGGCACGCGCTCACCCGGCTGCCGGAGTGGAGTTTCGACTTCGAGGCCGGCAGAAAGCGCCTGCTCGAACAGCTTGGCGCCGCATCGCTCGCCGGCTACGGCTGCGAGGACCTGCACGCGGCGATCTCGGCCTGCGGCGCGCTGCTCGACTACGCGCGCAAGACCCAGGGCCAGGCGCTCGCGCACGTCTGCGCCGTCAGCGCGGAGCGCGCGGGCGAATACGTGCGCATGGACGCGGCGACGCGCCGCAACCTGGAGATCACCGAAACGCTGCGCGGCGAACCCGCGCCGACGCTGTTCTCGCTGATCGACGTCTGCGCAAGCGGCATGGGCAGCCGCCTGCTGCGCCACTGGCTGCACCACCCGGTCCGTGACCGTGCCGCGCTTGCCGCGCGTCACGCGGCGGTGGAAGCGCTGCTGGGCATCAACGCGGACCTGCACGCCGTGCTTCGCCGCTTTGCCGATGTCGAGCGCATCGCTTCGCGCATCGCACTGAAGAACGCCCGCCCCCGCGACCTGTCGGCGCTGCGCGACAGCCTCGACCCTGCTGCCTGAGTTGTCCGCGCTCGTCCCGGTCGATGCCACGCTCCTTGCGACGCTGCGCATCCGACCTGCACCCGCCGGAGGAATGCGCTGCGCTGCTGACACGCGCGATCGCGCCCGGAGCCGGCGCGCCCGCGTGATGGATGGCGGCGTCATCGCAGACGGCTATTCGCGCCGACCTGGACGAACTGCGCGAACTGCAGTCGAACGCGGGCGAATTCCTGGTCGAACTCGAAGCGCGCGAGCGCGCGCGCACCGGCATCGCCAACCTCAAGGTCGAGTACAACCGCGTGCACGGCTTCTACATCGAGGTCACCAACGCGCAGGCGCAGAAAGTGCCGGACGACTACCGCCGCCGGCAGACGCTGAAGAACGCCGAGCGCTACATCACGCCCGAGCTCAAGGCGTTCGAGGACAAGGCGCTGTCGGCCAAGGACCGCGCGCTGGCGCTGGAAAAATCACTGTTCGAAGCGCTTGCTCGATCAACTGCGGGCGCACGTACCGCAGCTGCAGCGCATCGCGCGCGCGCTGGCACAGACCGACGTGCTCGCCTGCTTCGCCGCACTCGCGTCGCGCCACGCCTGGTGCCGACCGCAGTTCGTCGAGGACAACCTGCTCGAGTTCGAGGCCGGCCGCCATCCGGTGGTCGAGGCGCAGGTCGAGCACTTCATCCCCAACGACAACGCGACTGTCGGCGACGCGCCGGCTGCTGCTGATCACCGGCCCGAACATGGGCGGCAAGTCCACCTACATGCGCCAGGTGGCGCTGATCACGCTGCTCGCGCACGTCGGCAGCTTCGTGCCGGCGCAAGTCGGCACGCCTCGGACCGATCGACCAGATCTTCACCCGCATCGGCGCCGCCGACGACCTCGCCGGAGGGCGTTCGACCTTCATGGTCGAGATGACCGAGTCGGCCAACATCCTGCACAACGCCACCGCCAACAGCCTGGTCCTGATGGACGAAGTCGGCCGCGGCACCTCGACCTTCGACGGCCTGGCGCTTGCATGGGCGATCGCGCGCCACCTGCTGGAAAAGAGCCGCGCGCTGTCGCTGTTCGCGACCCACTACTTCGAAATGACGCGCCTCGCGGTCGAATATCGCGAGGCCGCAAACGTCCACCTGGACGCCGTCGAGCACAAGGACACGATCGTGTTCCTGCACGCCGTCGAGGAAGGACCGGCCTCGCAGAGCTACGGACTGCAGGTCGCGGCGCTCGCAGGCGTCCCGAAGCCCGTGATCCGCACGGCACGCAAATACCTGCAGATGCTCGAGGACGCGAGCCTGCAGCGGGGAACACAGAACGACCTGTTTGCCGCGGGACAGGCGCAGCCCGAACCCGAACCGGTGCTCGACGCACTGCGCGAGGCCATGTCCCAGGTCAATCCCGACGAACTCTCGCCGCGCGAGGCGCTGGAGTTGATCTACCGGCTGAAGAAGCTGTGATCCGCCAATTGTTCATTGTCGCGCTGCTTCTCTCCGGCTGCGCTGCAGGTGTCCCCGGCGCGACGCCGCCGGAACCGCCGGTGGTGCTGCTGGGCGATGTGCCGTATTCACAGGCGCACGCCAATCTGCTCGACGGCATGATCGACGACATCAATCGCGCGAAGCCTGCGTTCGTCGTTCACCTGGGCGACATCACCGGAGGCAGAGGGCCTTGCACCGACGAATGGTTTGACGCGCGCAAGGCGCAGTTCGCGCGTTTCGCGGCGCCCTTTGTGCTGGTCCTCGGGGACAACGAATGGACCGACTGCCATCGCAGCGGCCACGACCCGCTCGAACGCCTGGCAATGGTCCGCTTGCTATTCCATGCCGGCACCCCTGCGCTACCCGAATTCGCGCGCCAGTCGGCCGCACGCCCGGAGCACACGCGCTGGTCCTGGAAGGGAGTCCTGTACGTCAGCCTCAACGTCCCCGGCAGCAACAACAACCTGGGTCGCACGCCGGCAATGGACGCGGAATACGCGGCGCGCATGAAGGCGGTCTTCGAATGGTTGGACGCAGGCGTAAAAATCGCCTCTGCGCCCCGCTTCGACACGCTGGTCGTCATGATGCAGGCCAATCCGGATTTCGAGGCCAGGCGCAACCTGCAGGGGATGCCGGATGGCTATGCCGGACTGCGGGCCGCGCTCGAGCGCAGCGCACTACAGCTGGGAAAGCCGTTTGTGCTCGCACACGGTGACACGCACGGTTACAGGAACGATCGGCAGCTTGCCGGCATCCCCAACCTGTACCGGATCGAGGTCGACGGCTGGCCCGCACTCGGCTGGTTAAGCCTGCAGCGGACGCCTGGGACAGGTGAGGCTTTCAGGGTGACGCGCTTGCTGTTCCACTGAACCTCGCGGATATCCAGATCATCCACGCGGTTCGATCGGCGTAAACAGGCCTGCGCGCGCCTCGATTGCGGCAGCCGCATCCAGGCAAAGGTCTTCGCGAAACCGAGCGCCCATGATCTGTACGCCGGTCGGCAATCCATTCTCGATCCCCGTAGGCACCGCCACCCCCGGCAGGCCGAGCAGGGGCAGTGCGGCCTGCGGTGTCTGCGCCCTGAGGACTTCAAGCATGCGTGCCTGGCTGCTGGTGTCGAATCCGCGCGCGAACGGTGGCTCTGCCGATACCGGGGAGAGCACCAGCGGATAGCGCTCGAGAAACAGGAACCAGGAGCGCACCAGTCGAGTGCGTTCGGCGATGGCGCGCATGTAACCGGCCGCGTCCAGGACCGGCGAGGGATCCGCCATGAAGTGCGCCGCCTTGCGGATGCCGGCATCGCCTTCGGCTTCGATGGTGGCCATCATGAGGGTGCGTATCTCGTTGTTCAGCAGGGAGGCCCAGAGCGCCGCAGATTCGGTGAATCCCGGTGTCTTGACCTCCTCCACGACATACCCGGCTTCCGACAGCCAGGCAGCGGCCTTGCGCACCGCAGAGAGCACCCCGGGCTGCTGCGGGCACTCGCCGAGTTCGGCGGGATCCGTGATCATCGCCACCCGGATCGGCCTGGCCGCGGGCTCGCCTTCAAGCGGCATCCCTATCCACCACGGGTCGCGCGGATCCCGCGCCGCCATCGCAGCAAGGCCCAGACGCACGTCGGCGACTGTGCGTGCAAGCGGTCCCTGCACCGACATCAACTGCGTGCACATCGGCCGCTCCGCGGTCCCGGTCGGATTCCACGCCGGCACCCGGCCGAAGGAAGGGCGCAGACCCACGACACCGCAGGCATAGGCCGGGTAACGGACCGAGCCACCGAGATCGTTGCCGTGCGCAAGTGCACCGATGCCGGCCGCGATTGCGGCACTGGCACCGCCACTCGACCCACCCGGCGTGTGCGCCCTCGACCAGGGATTCCAGGTCTGTCCGAACAGGTCGTTGTCGGTATCCCAGCGCAGGCTGAACGCAGGGCAGTTGCTGCGGCCGATGATCAGGCCGCCCGCGGCCTTCCAGTTCGCGACGACCGGGCTGTCCTCGGTCGCGACGATCTTCTCGAATCCCACCACGCCGTTGTTCGTGGAGCAACCCGCCTGGTCGACGTTTTGCTTGATCGTCAGGGAAACGCCCGCCAGCGGGCCGACCTTCTCGCCGCGCGCAACGGCCGCATCGACGGCGTCGGCACCGGCGAGCGCCTGCGCGGACAGGTCCAGGGTGATGGCATTGATCGACGGATTGACGGCATGCATGCGCTCCACGCAGGAAGTGACGGCTTCGCGCGCGCTGATCTCGCGATTTGCCACCGCACGCGCGGTACGCACGGCGTCCCAGCGCCAGATATCCTCTGCCATTTCCGTCTCCCCGGGTTCAGTCCAGAAGTTTCTTCGCGACCATTGCGTGGATGCCCTTGTGTCCGTCGACCAGTTGGGTCACGCGCAGGTCGCAGGCGAGGCTGCAGAACGTATAGGCGTCCTCCGCCGCCCAGCCCTTGACACGAACGCGAACCCTCGGCTCCGCCCGTCTCCCGGTCAGTCACCACTTGAGCGCTGGTCACCTGACCGTACTCGCCGCACAAGGCGGTGAGGTCGTCCGAAGTGGTCCCGAACGCGAGGTTTCCGACGTATAACTTCTTCACAAGTCACCTTTCACGGCCGGTTCTGGCCGCAAACGAAAAATCGACGGCCAGACCGGCACGGTGCCGGGATGGCGGACACGCGATCGGGTCAGGCGTGAGTGCCTGAACCTAGTCGCTGAACCGGTCGATCAAGCTCGGGTAGGCGGTCGGAGATGAGACTCAGAACGGCGGAACCAAGACGGGTCGTTGGAGCGGCGAACGAATTCGTCGTGTCAGGTGTGAGAGGATCCCACACCGTGAGTGGATTATACCGGTCATCCTGGTGGAGAACGCGAGCAGAATCTTACGAAACCCGACAATCTGCTTCCCGTCGATCGATAGTCGATCAACACACATCCCCTCAGACCGACGCCCAACTCGATTTTTTGGAGTTCGAGCAGTCAGCGTAGACAAGGCGTGCGACAAGCAACAAATCGTGGACGACAACGAGGTGACCGAGGAGGTTGCTTCTGAATTCAACTGGATTTACCGCCGGGGCGATGGCGGTCGAGTCCCATCGCCAGTAAACCTAGAAGCGGTCCTGGCAGAAGCACCCATACCGTTCGTCCGTCCCAGAGTGGCCACAGTACCCCGACCAGTTGGATCGACGCGACCGTGATGAGGAAGCCGAGCCCGTTCTGAAGGGCGACCGCCCCGCCCACCACCTGCGGCGGGCAGGCTCTCGCCGACAGCGCCGAGAACTGCGGGGAGTCGGCCACCACCGTGATGCCCCCAGCGAGTAGCACGATCAGCTGAACCGGCCGCACCACCGGAAACGCAGCGCACATCAACCCCGACCCGGCGAGCGCGAATCGGGCGACTTTCCACCCGCCGATCCGACGGCTAAGCCACCCGCCGCCGACGCACCCGACCGCCCCGACCCCGATCACCGCGAACGCCGTGAGGGAGTGGTCCGTCCAACCTCGGCACCAAACTCCAGAAGGCGTACAGTTCCCACATGTGGCCGAAGTAGCCGAGGGCGGAGGCGCGAACGTCGGATCACGGAACGCCCGAACGCATCCGCCCACTGCACCGGCGGGCGACTTTCCTCGCCGCGCCGTCCCCGAGCAGTAGCACCATTACCCCGCCGAGCACGGCGAGCGCCGACGACACGCCAGCGCACCACCGACCAGTCCCAGATCGATGCCGAGTGCCGGAAGAGGAACGGCGACGCCGTACCGATGACGAGGCCCCGACCAGCCAGCCGAGGACCACCCGCCCGCTCCGGTGCCCACCTCACCACCAGTTTCATGCCGAGCGGGTAAATGCCCGCCAGCGCGAAGGCGGTGACGAAGCGAAACACCAGAGCGAGTGCAAAACCATCAGTAAGGAACGCGAACCCGACGTTCGCCGCTGCTCCGACGATGGCGGACCAGAAGAAGACGCGGTGCGCTGGGTAGCGATCGGCGAGGGCAGTTGCGGCCAGCGTGAGCGTACCGACGATGAACCCGAGTTGGGTGGCGTTCAACAGCCACGCCGACGCGGCTGGCGACAGTTCCCACGCCGCCTTCAACTCCGTCACCGCCGCGTTGCCGGTGAACCAGAGCGAGGTGCCGAACAACTCGGCTAGCACGATGAGCGGGATGGCGTATCGGATCACTCCCCCACCACCCCCCGCAAATCCGCCCGCTTCGCTTCGTAGGTCTCGTCGAACGCCAACACCGCCGGATCCGGCTCGCGCGCCGGCCGCCGCGCACGCCTGCGAGTAAATCGCCGGCCACCAGTTCTCGTGCTGCGTCAGCCCCTGCTCCTTCACCGTCGTCCAGTTGCTCAGGATCTTCGTCCAGCATCGTCGCCGTACTTCAGCGCCTCCTGCAGGCCGCCGAACTCCTGGCACGTACCACTCCCGGCCGATCTGGCTGTGCAGCACCTCGTCGGCCCAGTCGAAGTCCTGGATCGTCGCCGTCAGCGGGATGCCGCGACTCGCCGGCCGACCTCCCACTCGTAGCGCTTGCCGGTCTTCGGCATCAGCCCCTGCTCGATGAAGAACAGCACGGCGTGGCGCTCCATCGGCGTGCACTCGGTGTTCAGCCGGTAGCGACCAGTTCCAGGTGATGCGGGCCTTCGTCCAGTCGACGCCGAGGGCGACGAAGCCGACCTCGCCCATCATGGCGTGCCGGGCCTCGTCCCAGAGCTGCCGGGTCATGTCGCGGTAGTAGCCCCACGGCTTGCCGGGCGTCTGCGCGATGATGCTGGCCATCATCTCCGGCACGTCGATCTCGCGGAGCCGCTTGTAGAGCATCATCAGCGCCTTCGCCTGCGCCGGGTACTGTCTCGTCGTAGAGGAACGCCTCGGCGTTCACGCCCTGGTTCCAGGGGTCGGTGAAGCGTTCGTCGCGCTGCGGGATGGGGTCGTAGACGTAGGGTTTGGCGGAGTAGCGACGTGTGATCGGCTGTGCGATTCTCCTGGATCAGTCGGTACCATCCAGGCCGCCGGCGACACGGATCAGTTGAGCCAGATGGACTGCGAGATCCCGGACTTCGTCGGTGAATTCGTCTCGACGCCAGAGGACGAAGGGCACGATCACCCCACAGTTCCATGTCATCGATTTCGAGTCTGCGCGAATCGCAGCACGCGGTTCGACTCGGAGCATCCGTCAGAGGATGCGTCTGTCCGCCGATAGCTGATCGATATCGCGCTCTCGAGAAATGGCATGGCGACTGCGTAAATACCATTGAGCAACTCCTCCGTCGTCGGCGCCGCCAGGATCTCGTCGAAGAACACCTCCAGCGCCGGGTGCGGCACCGTCCTCCAGACCCGAGCGGCGGCTCGCGCATCTCGCCGATGCGCGTCCGCAGGGCGGTCGCGTGCTCGGCGCACAGGTAGGCGTGGTGGGCGAAGGCCGTCTTCAACTCGTAGATCGGCTCGGACGTGATGCGGGCGGTGAGGATGCTCGTGCAGCCGCTTGAAGCAGTAGTGGAACCGCTTCAGCCGGCGGACGCACTCCTCGACGCGGCAGGCCGGGCTTGGCGGCCTCCTCGATGCTGCACAGCCCGGCGAGCGGCGGCAGGTTCTTGTACGGGGTGTAGTTGGGGAGCATGAGGAATCTCAGACGAGCCGCGACCGCCAGGGAGCGTGCACGATGAAACGCCGCTCCGTGGCGGTCGCGGCTCGCTGAATCATCTCAATTCGTCTTCGTCTCGTCCCTTCTTCACTTCTCGCTCGGGCCGCTCGAGCTTCGTCGCCCCCGCTGCTGTACTTGCTCCTCTTCTCCTTCAGGGCGGCGATCACGTCCGCGTCGTTGAACTGCTTGGCGTCCTTCACCGTGAACTTCACCTGCATCTTGCTCCGCGTTCGGTCTTGATGCTGAGCGGTCTCTACCCACGGTAGAGTGGCGATCGCGGATTCGCACGGTTGCCGGTCAAGAGGCTCACGTCATGCCGGGCACGCTGTACACCACCTGATTCGGCCCGTCCGTCGGCATCGGGCTGTTTTCGACGGCCCGCACCCGGCCAGCACCAGGGCGGCGACCGCCACCCCCACCGCCGGCCGTTGCCAAGTTCGCATGACCGAGCCTCGGAAGTAAAAACGAACAGTGCCGGCACCCGGCCGGCACGGGAGGCGACCGCCTCGCTTCCGATTGTAGTCGCTGCCCCTGACCGACACCCTACTTCTTGGTGAACTCGACCAATTCCATCACCATCGAGAACATCTCGGTCTTGCTGGTCATCTTCACCACCATGCCGGGCACGTCTTCGCTCGTCCACATCTGCCCGGTCACTTCCCCCTGCGGGGTCTTGGTCTTGAACTTGTACCATTTCGACTTCACGTCATTCCCGCTCACTTTCACCGTCTCGGTGCCCTCTTCGGTGGTGCCTTCCGGTTTCACACCCGGTTTGGGCTGACCGTCCTTCACCTCGACCGTCTTCTTCACTTCACGCTTTTGGGCGGGCACCTTGAACGGCTTGCCCATCACTTCCGTCTCGGTTTCCATTTCCAGTACCAGCTTGTCGTCTTTCACTTCCAGTAGTTTGGTGACGATGGTGGTGGCCGTCTTCGTCACCGCTGAACTCGTTCGTCATCTTCAACTTGGCGGTGGTGCCCGGCTTGAACTTCGGCCCAGTCTCGTGTACTCCGGGTTGTCGTCGGCACGAGCGGCAGAAACGACTGCGACCAGACGAACGCCGCGATCAGACCACGCATCTTCGACATGGGGAAACTCCGATTCAGAAGGAGGTAAGGGCGAAGGAAATATGTACGGCCGGGCGGTTCGAGATTCAGCCCCCGGCCCGCCTACAATGCGTATCCCGACACCCGGAGCCACCCCGTGACCCGTCCGACGACGCTGAAGCACCTCCGCGAATCCGGCTGGCAATCGAAGATCCGTCAAAGCCGAACTCCAGACAACTTCCTAGCGGCCCTCAAGAGCGGAGCCGAACTGTTCCCCGGCATCGTCGGGTACGAGAACACCGTCATCCCGGAAGTGACCATGGCCGTGCTCGCCGGGCACGACATGCTCTTCCTCGGCGAGAAGGGGCAGGCGAAGATCCCGGCTGATGCGGAGTCTCGTGCGGTTCCTGGATGAAGTCAATTCCGTACCTGGACATCCCCGGCAGTCCGGTCCACGAAGACCCGTTCCACCCGATCACGAAGGCCGGGAAAGACCTGATCGCGAACACCGCGGAAGACCACGTGCCGATCGCGTGGTGGCCACGGAAGGAGCGGTACGCCGAACGGTTGGCCCCCGGCACCAAGTTCGCCGACGTTGGGCCTCGGCCCGCACCGCCGTGCGCCGCTGCGACACGACGGCGTTGAGCACCGGGTTCAGCGCATCCAGCCGCGCCAGGCACGCGTCCAGCACCGCCGGCGGCGTGGTGCCGCCGGTGCGGTAGGCCGCGGCCAGTTCGGCCGCCGACAGTTGCCACAGCGGCGTGTTCACATCAGCTTGGGCAGCCAGGTGGCCAGGCCCGGCACCGCGATCAGCAGCAGCGTGAACAGCACCATGATCACCACGTACGGGCAAGGCGCCGACGATGGCGTCGCGGATGCCGCCCTTGTCGGGCCGGATGCCGTGCACCACGAACAGGTTCATGCCCACCGGCGGCGTGATCATGCCCAGCTCGCACATCAGCACGATGAAGATGCCGAACCAGACCGGGTCGACGCCCAGCGCGGTGACGATCGGGAAGGTGATCGGGATCGTGGCCACCATCATCGACAGCACGTCCATGAACATGCCCAGCAGCGAAGTAGAAGACCATCAGCACCAGCAGCAGCTGCGTCGCCGACAGGCCGAACGACGTGACCCACTGCGTCATCGCCTCGGCCACGCCGGTCAGGCTGATGGCCAGGTTCAGGATGAAGGCCGCGGTGATGATCAGCAGGATCATGCCGCTGGTCTTGGCGGTCTGCACGAAGCAGTGCTGCAGCAGCGGCCAGCTCAGCTTGCGGCTGCTGCGCCAGGCGAAGAACAGCGAGGCCACCACGCCCAGCGCGGCCGATTCGGTGGTGGTGGCCACGCCGGTGTACAGGCTGCCCATCACGATGAAGAACACCACCGCCGGCGGCACCAGGTCCTTGCAGCAGGCGCAGGCGCTGCGGCCAGCGGCACCTTGTCCTCGCGCATCGCGGTGCCGGTGCAGCAGCGCGTCGCCGGCGATGTAGAGCATGAAGCACGCGGTCAGCAGCAGGCCGGGCATGATGCCGGCGATGAACAGCTTGCCGATCGAGGTGTCGGTCAGCGAGCCGTAGACGATCATGTTGACCGACGGCGGGATCAGGATGCCCAGCGTGCCGCCGGCCGCGATGCGAGCCCAGCGACAGCGTCATCGGGTAGCCGCGCTGGTGCAGCGACGGCAGCGCCACGGTGCCGATGGTGGCCGCGGTGGCCACCGACGAGCCCGAGGTGGCGGCAAACAGCGCGCTGCAGCCGACGTTGGTGTGCAGCAGCCCGCCCGGCAGCCGGCCCAGCCAGGCCGCCAGCGCGCCGAACATGCGGTCGGCGATGCCCGAGCGCAGCAGCAGCTCGCCCATCAGCACGAACAGCGGGATCGACGTGAGCAGGTTGTCGTTGTGCACGCCCCAGACCACCGGGGCGATCGAATTGATGAAGGGCATGCCGTAGGCCAGCAGGCCGCCGAGGATGCCGACCGCCGCCATCGCGACGGCGATCGGCAGGCCGAGCAGCATCATGCCCAGCATCGCCGACGAAGGCGATCAGGATGTAGGTGATGTTCATGCCGTGCTCCGGCGGGTCGGCGACGCCGCGGCCGTGCCGCCGAGCGTGCTTCAGGTCCTCCAGTTCCTCGTCGACCTCGTCCTTGGTGGAGCGCGGGCCGAACTCGTGGTTCAGCAGCGTGGCCTGGCCGCGCAGCAGCAGCCAGGTGGCGCGCAGCGGCGAAGACCGGGGCGACCAGCGCAAACACCATCAGCCCGGTCAGCCAGGCCGGTCTGCGGCCACCACAGCGGCGTGGCCCAGGGCGTCTGCGACACGCTCTTGTAGGCGCGCGAGTCCTGGTCAGCACGAACCACGCCAGCCAGGCCAGCAGCAGCGCAAAGGCCGCCAGGCCCACGACCGACAACCAGTTCAGCGCCGGTCTGCAGCCAGCGCCGGCAGGCGGTCGTGGAACACGTCCACGCGGATGTGCGTGCGCCCCAGCAGCGCCAGGCTGAAGGCGATCGTGGCGCCGACGGCCAGCGCGTAGCCGCCCAGTTCGTCGGCGCCCTGCAGCGAGAAGTTGAACACCTTGCGGACCACGGTCTCCACCGCGACCACGCACGGACAGGGCGACGAAGATCAGGCCGAACAGCGTGCCCAGCCAGCGTTCGATGGTGTCCTGCATGTGCTCCTCGCCGTGCGGTGCGCGCGGGGTCGCGTGGCGCGATCAGCTCACTGGACGCCGATGGCCTTGCCGACCGTCTTCTTCCAGGCGGCCGAGCAGCCGGGGTTGGACTTGTCGCAGATCTCGGCCCAGGTCGGCACCGAGATCGTCTGCACCGCCTTGCGCACCATCTCGATGTCGGCTGGCCGTCACCGGCACGTTGACCAGCTTGAACTTCTTGCCGGTGGTGCAGGGGTCCTTGCCGGCGTTGCAGTTCAGCGCGTCCTGCGTCAGCTCCTGCGAGTAGACCCAGATGTCGTCGGTCAGGCGTCTTGAAGGCGGCCTGCATCTTGGCCTGCTGGTCGGGCTTCAGGCGGTTCCAGGCCTTCAGCGTGATGGCGTAGCCGTTCAGCGCCATCTGGAAGCCCAGCGGGTACTGGTGCGTGGTCACCTCCGGCCAGTTCGACGAGTTGGCCGAGCTCGGGCCGGTGATGGCGCAATCGACCACGCCCAGCGACAGCGACTGGTGCACCTCGGTGAACGACAGCGGCACCGGCGTGCCACCGACCGTTTCGATGAACTTGGCCAGGTTCTGGTCGTAGACCCGCACCTTCATGCCCTTCAGGTCGGTCAGCTGGGTGATGCGGCTTCTTGCAGAACAGGATCTGCGGGCCGAAGGGCCACACGCCCAGCAGCTTGACCTGGAACTGCTTCTGCAGCCGCTGGTCCAGCGTGTCGAAGTAGGCCTCGTAGACCTTGCGCGCGGCGGCGTAGTCGGGCGAGGCGCCGACCAGGTCCATGCCCAGCAGCGTGGGCTCGTCGCGCGAGTTCTGCGAGACCCGCAGCGAGACGATGTCGAACAGCCCGGCCTTCATCACGCGCAGCTGCTCGGTGTCCTTGATGCCCAGCTGGTCGATGGCCTTGTAGTCGGCGTCGATCGGCAGGCCGGTGCGTTTTGCGAACTCGTCGAAGAACGGCTTCTCCTTGTTCTTCTGGATCATGCCGGTGGCGGCCGGCTGGCCGGCAACGAGGCGGCTGCATCGGCAGGACTATCGAGGCAGCTAGGCGCGGGTCGCGATTGAGCCACTCGGTCTTGATCCAGTCGTTCAGTGCCCGGGTGGAAGGCAACCGCCATGTCGAGGTTGTGCACCAGTTGCACGCCGTACAGGCAATTCAGGATGGCGCGTCCGGCGCCCCATTGATCGAATACCTGTCCGGTGAGCCCGTCGAAATCCAGGCCGCGCTTGCGCAGGTCAGGACGCGCGGTGAATTCGAGATTGGTCGGGTAGGAGATGGAATCCAGCGTCGTGATGCCGCGGTCCGTGACCTGCTCCTGCCAATGCGGATCGAGATAAGGCAGCAGGGCATTCATTCCCGGGACCGACGGGTGAACGTCGAACTCCATGGGTTTGACGTCTTGCACCATGGCGATTCCTGCCCTGCCTCCGACTCTTCTGGACCGGATCCTCGACGCTGCCCCCATGTATCGCGCCTGCGCCCCGTGCGGTCAATCATCACCGGTCGGCGCTGCGCCGCGGGATTTTTCACTGTCGTCGGTATAGGCGCGCAACCATTGACCAATGAGGTCGACCTGCGCGCCGCCAATGCCGGCGATCATGGTGTGCTCGGCTTGCGTGATCGCCCCGCGCAGGGCCTCCAGAAGTACCAGTCCCCGGTCGCCGTGAAAGCAATGACCTTGGCGCGGCCATCCTGCGGGTCGGCGGCGCTCGACAAAGCCGGCCGCTTCGGCGCGATCCACAAGCTCCTGCATGCCCTGCTTGGTCATGCTGGCGCGCGCTGCCAGTTCGGTCAGCCGGGTGCCGTCGAAATCAAGGTTCCGGTAGAGATTCAGATGGACGGCGCGTATCTCTCCAAAGCCGTTGCCGGCCAAAGAGGCAAGCAGATCCTGCTCGAACTTGCGTGTTGCATTGAAGAGGGCGCGGCCGACATTGCCCCGCCGCCGCCATTCCTCGCTCGCCTTCTGAAGCGCCTCACGATGGCCTGCTTCCTGTTTCATCGCGGTTACTGCTCTCCGTTGCCGGTCGGCGGCGCTCGATTCACGGGGTCACCGACAACTTGTCGAAG
>CAWJNP010000028.1:0-70222 GCA_963844255.1 uncultured beta proteobacterium | reverse complement strand
ATCAAGGAAAAATCATGAAAAACGAATGGGACATCATCGTCATCGGTTCCGGCATGGGTGGGATGGTCACCGCCGCAGCACTTTCCAGATTGGGACACAAGGTGCTGATGCTGGAACAGTACGACAAGCTCGGCGGCCAAACGCATAGCTTTTCGCGCGAAGGATTTTCGTGGGACGCCGGACTTCACTACCTCGGCGGATTCGGTCCGGATGTGTCCGAAAAGAGCGATGCTGGATTGGTTGTGTGACTCGCCGATCGAACTGGCTCCGATTGGCTCCGTTTACGATACGCTGCACATCGGCGACGCGGCTCCGCTGAAACTCTCGCGTCCCGCTTCAGCACAGCGAATGGACTTGAAGGAACGCTTTCCCGACGAAGCGGAAGCGATCGACAAGTGGTTCGACGCGATCATCGACGGCCGCGACGCCATGGACACTGTCGGGCAGGTGCGTTCCATGCCGTCCGTCTTTGCATCGGCCGTGAAGTGGTGGCGAGGCAAGAAGCTCAGCAGATTCTGCGAACGCACGACCGCGGAAGTCGTCAATGAAATCACGGGCAATGCGGAACTTGCCAAAGTCCTGATGGCCCAGTGGGGCGACTTCGGTGGTCGACCAAGCACGGCGAGTTTTGCGATTCACGCGACCGTGATGAATTCGTATCTGGAAGCTGGCGCTTACTATCCCGTCGGCGGGGCGGGCTCGATTGGCGAACACCTGTTGCCCACCATTACGAACAACGGAGGTGAAACGCGGGCGGGCGTCGAAGTCACGTCGTTGATCATGGAAAACGGAGTTGTCACGGGTGTCGAGACAGCAGACGGAGAAAAGTTCTTTGCGAAACGCATTGTGTCAAACATCGGCGCTCGCGAAACAGTCGATCGGCTGTTGCCAGACGGTCACGGCCACGACGATTGGGTGAATGAGATTCGGTCGATTGGGCCCAACATCTGTCACTACTCATTGTTTCTCGGTTTCGAGGGCGACGTCGAAGCGGCCGGAATGACGAAGTCCAATCACTGGCTCTATCCAACCGGCGAAGTCGATGCCGTCTGGACGGACGCCCCCGATAGCGCGCCGCCGGGCATGTTTGTTTCGTTTGCGTCATTCAAAGACCCGGCTCATGATCCCGGCCCGGAGAAGAAATACGCAGGCGAAATAATGGTGTGGTCCGATTGGTCAACCGTCGAGAAATGGGCGGATGTTCCACCCGGCGAACGAGGCGACGACTACCAATCATTCAAGAAGCAGATCGAAGTGATCTTGTTGGAGCAGTTCGCAAAGTACTTCCCGCGACTGGCCGAACTGATCGTCTTTCACGAACTCTCGACACCGTTGGCAACCGCGTCGATCACGGGACACCGCATGGGTTCGTTCTACGGACTCGATGTGACGCCACATCGCATCACGACCGACGCGCTGCGGATGAAGACACCGATCGACGGACTCTACCTGACCGGACAGGACGTTCTCACTCCCGGCATTCCCGGAGCGTTCTGGGCCGGCTTTCTGTGCGCCGGCAGCATCGACCCCAAAGTGTTTATGCACATGAATGGATAACACGCAATGAACGAGATTTGGCCGGGATCAACCTCATGGACGCAAGGAATCAATCGCCGCCGTCTGGTGCTGCGACTAATTTGCCTGCCTGTATTCATCGCCCTGTTTATGTTTCTACCTGCTGGCACATGGGCGTGGCCGAAGGGCTGGCTGTTCGTCCTCGTTCTGCTGGGCGTCATTTCAGCAGTATTTCTTGTTCTTCATCGTGTGAATCCCGAAGTCATCGTCGCCAGAAGTCGCTTCCACGAAGGAACGAAAGGCTGGGACAAGATTCTGCTCAGCTTTTACTTTCCAGCGATGTCGGCCGTCCTACTCGTGGCGGCTTTGGATGATGGCCGATTCCACTGGTTCCCGGTTCCGTGGTGGGTTTGCGGTGTCGGCTACGCTTTGCTGCTTGCCGGGATTGGAATCGTCACTTGGGCCGAAGGCGTGAACAAGTTCTTTGAAGTCACCGTGCGGATTCAAACGGATCGGGGGCATTCGGTGATCGACACCGGCCCCTATGCCATCGCTCGACATCCCGGTTATGTCGGGGGGATTCTCCATGCAATTGGCATGGCACTATCGTTGGGTTCTTTGTGGGCATTGATTCCTGCGGGTTTTGCCTCAATGGTGTTGATCGTGCGGACCCAGTGGGAGGACCAGACGTTGCAGGAAGAATTGAACGGGTACAAGGAATACGCAATGAGGGTTCGGTACAAGCTGATTCCGGGCGTATGGTAAAAAGAGCGTGGAGCCGACTTCGACTTGAGTGGCTCTCAACATCCCCTCGATTCGTGCCACAGTGCGCATGTTGTTTGGCAAGTGGGCCATCCGTCAACGCGATTGCAACAATTATCTATTTGCCGCAGCATGAGAAACGTCATGGGATGATCCCCGCAGTGACGCCAGACACATGGCAATTGCATAACCTCGCGGACGATCCATCCGAGATGCACGGTCTTTCGGCGACCCGTTCGGAGAAGCTCGCCGAAATGATCGCGCTTTGGGATGACTACGCTGAGCAAGTCAATGTGATCCTACCCGATAAAGCGAGCGGCTATTAGCCGCAAGCATTGATCGCTGCCTCACCGCGTGGTGGTCGCCGCAGCACGTCAAATCAACCATTATTGAAGGTTGCGCAAGGAACTTTCCGGGGAAAACTGCTACGCCCTGGAAAAACCGGGCTCTCAGCCTTCCCTGACCATAACTCACTCGCGCAAACGTCAATAGGCTCGCCTTCTATTAAAACATTTTTCAGATTGTTCACGAAACGGCCACCGCATGTGTTTTTGCATCGGCTTGGCTGCGTCGGTCAGCAGCTTCAAAGCATCCAGAAAAATATCGCGTTGCCCCAGTGGCCCTTCGACTGAGGATGCGAATGGCACAAACGCTGTTAACGGGCTTTCAAAAAACAATACGAACAGACGAAATCGACCCCGGTCAACTCGCGAATTACTGGTCGAGGTTTGACCGAGCAAGCAACGATGCAAGTCCTTGTGCAGCAATTGGTAACTGCACATATATGGCGGTAACTCCATGCCGAAAAAGTTCAATTGCCGTCTTGTCACCCCGACTGACCGGGGTCATTATGGTTGCCGTTTTGAAATTCATAAACGTCTATGATGACTCGGGTTACGACGAATGAACCGTTCAAGGTGTTAGTTTGTCGCGATCATGAGAATCGAAATCACACTCGCTTTGGGCTAACGGGATCAGCCGTTCTGCGCGTGGCGAGAACCCGGCGTTTGAATCGGCAGCAATAGAGCGCTGCTTGCTGGTCAGGGCAAACTTGCAAACTGGCTCATGACGGTTCGACATTGGTCACGAACGTAGCCATCCGCAGGCCGCCAACAGCCACCCGAGCGATATCAGTTGGACTATAGAATTCGTTGACCTGAATTGCGGGCAGTGGATTTCGCCGCTGCGTTTAGCGACGACTCCTTGCTGTGGGCGGGCGATGCAATCCACGGTAGGCGAGACGAGGCGAATCTGGCGTCGCTGTCTTGGGCCGTTCTGTGACGCAGACCGGTCGTGTGCCGTCCGGAATGCCCGTGCCAGTCCGTACGTTCCGGCCGAGTGTGGTGCGGCGCGACTGGTCGCTGAAAACACCGATGAGGGCGCACTCGCTGGACGGGCGCCTTCAAGCAGGCGGACCACCCTTGCTATTCCGGAAGTCCTTGGTCGATCCACAGCGAAAGCTTTTGGATCTCGTCCGTGGTGAGGGGCGCATATACTGGGCGTTCGGCTCAGCGGAGGCATCTCAAGATCCTCCACTTTATCGCGCACGAAACGGATCAAGGGACTCGTATCGGCGCGACCGGAAATAACGGCGGGATTGCCGCTCTGGCCACCCTTTATCAGACCCGCAAGCGTTTCCGAGTTGAACGAACCTTTCGGAGTCTCCCCGCCGTGGCAATCCGTACAAGAACGCCTCGAGGATCGGTTGGATATCTTTCTTGAAGGAAAGCGCGCGGCCGTAGTGGATCTGGCCGTGGCCTGTTGATCCGGCGAAACAGCGGACGGGGCCTGGATGGCCGGCAGCGCGGCCATCTGCGCTTCTCAAGGAGGTGGCCTGCGGTGTTGTTTCCAGCGTCAACAGAAGCGCCATGGTGGCCCAACCGGTGCCGGCCGCGGAGATGAACTGATCCTTTCCGTGGGGGAACTGGCTATCGAAATGCGGCAGGGCGGGCAGCGTCCGGCTGCGCACCCACCAGGAGCCGTCGTCAAATTGCGTGCGGAGGAGAAAATCGACGCCCCGTCGGTAAGCCGGATCGCCGGCTTTCACGCCACCCGCCTCATGCAGCGCCACGAGATTCAAGCCGGTCATCCGGCGTCGCTCTCCAGGTTTGCCAACGTCGAGCCCGCCGCCGTCGCTTCTCTGAGCCGCGAGGATGGCGTCGTGAAGGCCGTGATGGAATGGGGCTTCGCACGGCCCAACTCAACCCTAGAAGTTGAAACGCCAGCTCGGTCGGAGACTCCGCGGTGGCACCCTCGAAGCCACGAACTTCACCCGTTCGAGTCCGCTCTTCCAATTCCTTCTTCCGCGACGGCAGCGGATAGGTCCGGAGGGATTTCACCGCCAGGGCAGTCGCCTTGATGTGGCCGTGCTCCAACGGCGGCCGGCTAACGGTCCAAGGCCAGCTCCCATCGGGTTTCTGCGAAGCCGCCAATTGCCAGACTAGCGCGTCGGTCACCGCGTGCCGCCGATGCCAGCCGAGAGCCTCCAACTGCATCAACATATAACCGTTCTCAATGCCCGGGTTCGGATTGGGCACGATACCCTCGTAACATTTGGAGATCTCCGGTTCCAAAGCTCGTCGCGTGGCATCCACGATCTTCCGAAGCGACGGCAGATTGGGAGGGATGCCACGCGCGTTTGCCCAGTTGGCCGCCACGGATGTCATCGACTGATGATGACAAGAGACGCAGTTCGCTTCTTTGGTAAAACCGGTTTCCAGGAAGACATCGGAACTTCGCTCCATCAGGGTCAGTGCTCGTACGGCAGACTTACGGACGAATTGCTGGCGGTGCCGGATCCCCGCTGGGAACAGTTCGATTGGGAATCTGCTTGGACTTGGCTCGTACTTGCCCGGTTTCCCTTCGACCTCGGTCAGCGCTGCAATGATTTGGCGGTGGCCCCGTTTGCTCGCCCAATCCAGCGCAGTTTCGCCAGCTTCATTGACAGCGTTCACGTCGGCACCTTTTTGCAGCAGCAACCGCACGAGTTCAGGGTCATCCTGTTCATTGTAGGCCGCCCAGTGCAAGGGAAGCGTTCCGTCAATTCGAGGAGGGCCGAGGAAATCCATGGCCCTGAAAGGTGCGTCGATATCGGCCCCGCTAAGGCGCTAGCGACCGTCCGCCACTGAAGCTTTCTGCCCAAATCCTGCCCAGTGAAAGGCAGCGTTCAGCAATCCCACCGTCGCTTCCGTGGCACGGGGATTCTTGACCAGCACTTCGACGATCGGCTGGTTGTCAAAAACGGCGGCTAACACCACCGGCGAATCCAAGTGATCTATGGAATCGCCCTGGGTAATTGCGGCATGCGCGCTAGCAGTAGCTTCACGGTTTGCACATCGCCGCCGAGCACAGCGCTGCGAACTTCGACGGGCTGTTCCCGATCCGGTTTGGCCCCGCTATCGAGAAGGAAGCGAACGACACGATAGGAGTCACGAAACGCGCCGGCTGCGGACAGAACGGTCGCCCTACTGGTCGCTCGGGCGTTGATGTCAGCTCCGTGTTGGAGCAACAACTGCACTTTTTCCAAGCTGCTGGCGGCATAGATCAATGGCGTATCTCCCGAGATGTTCGTCGCATTCGGGTTTGCTCCGGCTTTCAGGAGACGGGCAACTGTGCCCACGTCCAGATTAAGCGCTGCCAGATGGAGCGGGGTGTTCCCGCGGTCATCTCGGGCGTTAAGGTCGGCTTCCTCTTCAATCGACCCGTGGATGGCTTTGAGGTCGCCGTCGCGGATGGCCTTGAAAAGTGCGGGATTGTAGGCAGGGTCCGCAGCGGCCAGCAGTTGCAGGCCGGCGAGCCAAGCAATTAGCGTCAATTCGGACACGTGTTTCACTGTTGTCTTCCTCAACAACGTTTTCCGTCCAGCTGAGGCGCACGGGGATCTGCGGACTGGTACGGCTTGAAATTCATACTTGGTCGTGCCATCGAAGGCGCCTCAGATGAAGCGAATCCGCACAGCCAAGATTGGTATTGGTAGTTTAATCCGCTTCGCCCGCCGTGTCAGTCCCTGGAAGGGTGGACCCGAGAATTTGGCGTTTTCGAAAAGGCAGTGGAGGCACTCTACCACCGCCCCACATCCCCTCACAACTATTACGTCGACGAGATTTGTTGAGATTTTCCGGGCCCTTGGGCCGTCCTGACAGGGGCTGATTACACTCACGCCCCGTCCTTCGGCACCACCCAACGACCAACGACAACTCACTATTGGGTCTCACCCGGGCCCAGTAAGCGTACGTGAAGTGGGCTCGAACCCGTTCCCAGGAATCAATGGCTGTGGCCAAGCTTATCGTGGCCGTGCGGAGATCGTGCTGAGCGTCGGTTGTCATGGCCGAAACTGTGTCGGCAAAATCGATCCCCTTTAATTCGCGCGTTTGTCTTCGCGCTGGCGGTCGGACAAACCGCCGTCGCGAGCGGTTTCCCAGCAATGTCTGGCGGTGCCGGATACCGCTACAGCGCGATATCCCTTTGGTGTCAGCTTGATCGTCATCGGTCATGCCCCAGTCGGACATCGCTCCACGACAAATGAGGGCGTGTCCTGAGCGCGCAAAACAAGTTTGGGGCGACGAACAGAGGACTGCGTAGTATCGACTCGCCAGGGAATCGCACCGATCGCGATCAAATGTCACGATGGGGCAAACCATCGACACCCGAAACGACCCCGGTCACTTTTGCTGGCGAGCAGTTCGGGCGGGAGCATCGCTTCAAGCCAGAATTGACGTAAGTGCTTGTGGAAGAAGACTTATGTCGAGGTTCATTATCCGCACGCCGCGGGAAAAAAGTTCTATTGGCGTCCTGTCACCCCGACTTGTGGGGGTCATTGCACATGCCGGTGCGAACGGCGTAACCCATTGATAAATCGGCGTTTGCGTCGGACTGTTCATGCAAGGTGTCATTGACGGGGGGCATGTTGCTGGTCGTCACCCATGCCTCATGCGGAATTCGCCTGTCCAATAGCTGCCTGATTGCCTCAGCACTGGTGACCCAGGTCGGTTCGTCATTGTGCACGAACAAACGTCCTTTCAAGGCCGCCAGTGCAGCCGGGCGCAATCAGATTGACGACGTTCTTAACCGTCCCGGACTGTCGGCGGTGGATTTCACCGCTGCGGCGAAGGGCAATTCCTCCCAGCTGGCGGTTGATGCAACCTCAGCGAGTTTCGCCGAGGCCGAATTGACAGCGGTCGGGACACCTCAGCAGATTGGGCGTCGGCAGAGGGAGCTGCGCGGAGTTTCATGTTGTTGGCATTCCGTGAAGATCTGTTGACGGCTGGGCTTGGGCATTTCAGAAAGTCAAATCGGGAATGGAAGATCACGTGACGCTGTCTGGTTGGCATTGACCTTGCTTGACATGACCACCAACCTCAATCCTGCAACTCGCTCGAAGCCGCGTCCGTAAGAAGCCTAAAACCGTTAACGCATCTGGAAAACTCGGGCTACTGTAACGGGGTATTCCAAGCGTGTCTTGCATGAGGTCTTGCTGTTCAGATTCCGAGCGAAGCTTGCGTTCAAAACCAGACCCCGACAAGCTGAATCCAATCGATCTTCCGCGCAGCTAGCTGCGGCGGCGATATGAATTGCTTAGAGTAGTGGACTCATCAGACGAAGTGCATTCTCGAGGAAACGGTTGCCGAAGGATCGCCGTGCCCAGAGATCAGGATCCAGACAGTTAGCATCGTCGAGATAGGTTTGCTGCAATCCGCGAAGCTGTGCCGCAAATTCCTTGTCGTAGACGAACAAGGCGACCTCGTAATTGAGCCAAAAGCTGCGCATATCGAGATTCACCGTGCCAAACATCGACATGGCTCCGTCGACCATGATCGATTTGGTATGCAACAGGCCCCCTCGGAATAGATAAATCTCTACGCCGACGTCCAGCAGGTCGTCGTAGTAGGATCGACTTGCAAAGCGTGTTAGAAACGAGTCAACCTTTTCCGGGACGATCAATCGCACCGCAACCCCGCGACATGCGGCACCACGAATTGCGCGGAGCAGCGAGTCGTCAGGCACCAAGTAAGGCGTGGTCAACACCAATTCGTGTTGTGCCGCAGTTGATGAGGGAGAGGATCATTTGCAGCAATCCATCACCCGATTGCCCAGGACCCGACGGAATCACCTGGATGTCTGCGGACCCCTCAGGCTTCACCAGCCGAAGTTCAGCTCGTGCGATAATCTCTTCAAGTTGCTCGCCGGATTCAAGCATCCAATCGCCGATCATCGTTGCGGCCAGCGGAACGACGACGGAACCTTGTAAACGGACCATCGCATCGACCCACTGGCCTACGCCGGAGTCTTGTTTAAAGAACCGCGGATCGACCAAATTCATGCTACCGGTCCAGGCAACGTCGCCATCTACCACGACGATCTTTCGATGCAAACGCAAATCGGTGCGTCCAATCAAGGTACGGAACAATCCGACCGGGAGTGCAGACGTCAGTTCGACACCGGCCTCTCGTAGTCGTTGCGGTTGGTCACTCTTCCACCATGGCCGCGCGCAAGTGAGTCGATCAACAAACAACAATGGACACCTCGTTGGGCAGCCCGTATCACGGCTTCCAGCACGTCATCGGCCAATCCACCCTCGTTCCAAATGTAGAACTCCATCAACACACTTTTTTCGGCTGAATCCACGTCACGGGCGATCGATTGAAGAATCGCTGGCGTGTCCGAGAACATCTCGAACCTGCTTCCACAAACCGTGTGACTGCCCGCCATCGCGAGCCCGAGGCGGTTCATGCCCTCTGCCGCAGGGCGTGACGGGACCAGTCAACTTCGGTCAGCCCTTCATCAATGGCTGCGTCAGCGATTCTTCGGTAATCGTTGTTGAGTGATCGGATGCCGGTTGTACGACTACGGCCAATCCGCCGCTCACCAACCAGCAAATAAACCAGTGCGCCGCCGAAGGGAAACGCGGCGATCAACAGCAACCATGCCAGTGCTACGCCCGTTGCGGGCCGCTTCATGATGACGCGTACGCCCAGTAACACGACGATCAACGAATGAACGATGAACGTCATCGTCGAAGGGTGGAACAACAATTGCTTCAGCATCCTTGTCGTCAGCGTTTTCGTTCGGAATCTGCCGAATCGAGCAGGAGATAAACTTCCTATTCAGTTGGCCGCTGCACGTCCATTGTCACGTCGATCGTCGCGGTGACGTCGTGCGAGTCCACTGCGGTGTCGCCTGCCAACGGATCGACCACCAAGTGCTCGGCCCACCATGCTTTGGCTTGCACTTGCGTCCAGCGACTCGCCGACGGGCAACCCAATAATTCTTCCTCGCACAATTCGGCGCTCGCCGGGCGGTCGTCTGGACGTTTCGCCAAACATCGCAAGATTAGCTGCTCCAACTGCTCATCGATCGGTTTGCCTAATCGCTCCGAAGGAAGCTGCGGAGTCGCCTGGAGATGCTGTTTGCATAGATCGACGATACTCTTGCCATCGAAGACCGGAGTGCCCGTCAGCAGGAAATATCCGACGGCTCCCACCGCATACAGATCGCTGCGCGCGTCGAGCTCTTCGTGCTGGATGGCTTCGGGCGACATATAGAGCGGTGTTCCGGTAAGCGATCCGGCGAGCGTCACGTTGCGGCCCGCGTTTTGCGACTTCACCAACCCGAAGTCGAGCAACTTGACGAAGTCACACATGCCGCCGCATTTGGTCAGCATGATGTTGGCCGGCTTGATATCACGATGAATCAGTCCAAGTCCGTGAGCTTCCGAGAGAGAGCCGCAAAGTTGCCCCAAAATGTGATTGACACGATTGTCAGGCAGCGGTCCAAAACGATCGACCAGATCCTGCAGCGAGATTCCGTCCAGATATTCCATCGCGTAATAGAAGACGCCTTCGGGCGTGCGGCCGTAATCGTAGATCGCGATCGTGTTCGGATGCGTCAGTTGGCTTGTCAGTTGCACCTCGCGTTCAAACCGAGCGATCGCTTGTTCGTCTGTCTTTATCCACATGCAGAAGCTTGACAGCGGTAGGCCGATGGAGCATGTCATGGTGAGCGCGGTAAACAACCCCCATCCCACCCGCACCGAGTTCTTCACCGAGGGCATATTGGCCGAGTCGTTTCGCTTCGAGCGCAGACCGCCGGGCGCGAAGTTCCAATCGCGAAGCATAAACCGCGAGCCCACCAAGCCCAATCGTGGTTAACCCCAGCAATCCAGCCAAGACTCCAAACGCGCGGCGCAAAGCGTACAGCGGCCGAAAGGCCTCCGCGGCATCCACTTCCGTCGCAATCCCAATGTTTTCTCTGGGCAACCATTTCCACGCGCCGACCACGCGGACACCGCGATAATCGCGGTAGCCATCCACATCGACACCTTCTCCTCCACTGATTGCGTCCGCCGCCATGCGAGTCAGCGGTTGCTCCGGCCCGCGGAGTGTTGGTCTGTTTCCCTGGGTGAGGTCGACGCCTGGGTCGCGAATGTGAACATTCAGCACCGAACGCGTCTGTTCGTCGTCCGCAAGTAAACCGATCCTCTTCAATTCGTCATCAAATCGGCTGCCGGTGATCATCAACCCCTCCGCATTGAAGGCGTAGGTTTCACCGCTCTTCCCGTAACGCGCCACTCGCAGAATCTTGGTGAACTCCTTCGCGGGGTTCAACGTCAGGCAAAGTGCGGCGATCGGTTCTCCGTCATCGGACTTGACGGGGCTCGCCACGGCCATGTTTGGCACACCAGCTCGCATGGATCCATCCCGATCGACTTGCGGTAACACGCTTGGGAACGGTGGGATGATGACAGTGTTTCCTGCAAAGACGGGTTCCAGGACAGGTTGAAATCGTGCGACGAGCGAGCTGTCTCCGACCGCGGTGTTCTGATCGCGGCCGATCACCATGCCGCTCTGGTCGATCACGACAAACCCTTCGATGCGGCCTGACTCAAGCAGAGGCCGCATCCGTTCTCGAAGTTCACCCATCGCATCGCTCGTCAAGTAGTGCAGCGGTGACCTCCTCCGGCGTGGCCTGTTGTGCTGTCACGGACAGCTGCGCGACCGACTCACTGACACGTTTCATTCTCGCCATGGAGCGCGCGTCGACGCGCCGTTCCTCAAACCAGAATTCCAGTGTGGCCAGATCTGCGTTGAGCAACGCCTGAAGTTGTTCGGCAACGTTTGTCTTGACCGAGTCCTCAACCGATCGATGCGCCATCCATCCAACGACCGCAATCACAACCGCAGTCAGCGCCGGGCCAAGCCACATTCGCCTTGGCGTGAGCAGACTAGTGGTCAGCGCCGACCCGGTCACCGATCGCAACCGCGAAAAACGGGACTGGTTTACGGAGGAATTTTGGCTCATGGCGACTCAATTTTGTCAAAACAGGAAGGAATATCCCAGCACTAGCGCCAGCAGGATCGGATAGACAAACCGCGACCAGCGGTCGATCCGTTCGGCCCGTTGTCCGTCTCTTGCCTCGAATCAAAACTGTATTGAAGACGGTTTGGATCAAGCCTGCAAATACCGTCAGCGTCGAAAGCAGAATGAACCGGTCCATTCGAGTGATGTAGGAGACGCGCGGCAAGAGAACTGTGATCGCAAACAAGTAAGCAACCAGAGTCAAAAACGCCGACGTCGATACACCGATATTCGTTCCGATTTGCTCGGGGTCAATCCACCGAGGCAACCAGGACATGATGACAATCAGGCACAAGGGAATGATGACCTTGAGGATATAGTAGGTCGGCTGACGATGGACGTTGATCTTCATTTCATATCCAGCCACGCCGACTTGGCCTTCGTCAGGGTAGTAGGGAGTCGGCAGAGGCCTCCCACGACTCGACGTCAAAGTCCGGCAACGAAAATTTGTTCGCGATGCCGGATGATCTGCCCGCTTCATTGACAAGCGGCACCATTTTGACGTGTTCTTCCGAAAGTCCCGCCGCGACAAGCTGAATCGACAACGTCTGCTGATCGAACGGAAAATCGCGGAGCATCAGCGGCTGCGAAAACCGACCCCACACCTTTTGTCGAGAGATCACGGTGCCGTCCGGTTGGATTTCGACGGACTCGGGAAACGATCGCCACGCCATTTGTTGGCCGATGATCGTCAGTCGAGGAGTCCAGACATCCGAGATTCCGCGATGCATCGGCCCGGGTCCTTTGTGACGCAGTAACGGATTCTTCCATCGTGCTTCGTAATACACGCTGGCGGCAAAACTCTGATCGGCCGAGTCGACTTCGTCGACGTCGATGACGTAGATCGCCACCTGAACCTCCGTCGGTTCGCCCCAGACGGTCGGACGTTCCATCTCGGGTTTGGGCTCATCGACCAGCACCGACGGCTTCACTTCTTCGGCCGCCTCGGCGCCGGCAGGCTTTTGCACGGCCGATGTGGGCGCCGAGTCAGCTGCCCAAACCAACGGCGGCGTCCACGTGCCGTCGTAGGCTTCCGGCTTCGGCCAATACAAACGCATGACCATGTAGAACGGGCCGTTGGGCGCCGGTAACCAATTGGCCGCCTGTTCTTCGTCCGGAGACGTGAAACTGAATGGAGAATGTCAGGCCGCCGTCCGCATCGCGGTTGAGCGAGTCGAAATCATGGACGAACTGATTCGATATCGGCTGATCGGATTTGCAACCAGTGCGTTGCTCTGGCTGTCGTAAACCGTGATGGACCAGAACGCGTTGACCGGTGGCAGTTCTTCCGATCCGATCTTCAATACATAGTTTGCCTGCACTCCCATCGAGCGGCTTTCCCTCGGCATCCGAGAGATACAACGGATAGAGTGCTTCCTCTTTGGAATTGGTGTAACGCCCGAGCTTCGCAGCCACTGCGCGCTTGATCAGATAGTCGCTGCCAAGATAATCGCGTGTGCCAATCACCTCGGCGACCTTTAACTTGGCAGCCGCTGCCGTGATCGCAGCCTCACCTTCCGCCATTCCTTTGGTGAGTGCTTCCTGAATTTCGGGGCTGACCGCGGCAACATCGTACGGCTCACCGGCAACGACACCAATGCGTGCCAGTCGAGTCACGAGTTCCTGTTCCGATGGGTCAGGCGGGCAGAACGGCAGCACGAAATTGAGTGTTGAAAAGAAGGCGAGATCGGAGCCAGCATCAGACAACGGAAGTGGAAACTCGGTTTGGGTCGCGGGCGTCGGCTTTGGCTCACCCGCAAATTCACTCAAAGTCTTAGCCGTGTATTGCTTCTGAATGTTCCTTAACATTCTCAAGATCATCAGGCCCGACGCAACTGCGTGCGATAGATGGCAAACGCAAATTCGGTTTCACATCGAATGACTTTGCTAATGCCCGTTGGCGTCTCGCCTGTCCAACTCGGCCCGGCGATCAGGTATTGCCCTGCGCCGTTGCCGGTCGATCCTGGAACCGATGTAATCGAAATTGAATTTGAAGAGGTCCGTCAACTGGATCGAATAGTAGCGTCCCTCCTCCATGGCTGGGACACCGAGCACGACAGGCTCACTCCTCAAGTCCATCCACAAAAACGAATAGGGCGTGTCGGCGTTGGGCGTGACAACCACGGTTGTCAGCGGGTGTGAAGACGTTGGCCTCGTGCTTGAGCGTATTGAGCGGTGCCTTGAATTCATCGCCGTCGCGTCGATCGCAAAGGCATACATCGTCCGGTAGCTTTCGACGATTGGGTAACCGTAGATGTACGCTTCACGAGCAATCGTCTGAGCCTCCACCGGCGATAGTTCCTGCCCCATTGCGTCGGTTCGCACCGGTCAGCCCCGCCAGCACGATGCACGACATGATTGTTCGCAAGAGTCGCTGCATTTCAATCACCGAACGTCCGGCTTTGCCGAAGACAATCCCTAGCGAAACAGCTTGCCATTCATGATTCATTTTGCTTTTCTCCCGCGAGCATGCACGGCGTTGCAAGTCCCTTAGACACGACGTGGTGGAAACCGTTGTAGCATTTCGCCGATCGCGATACCCGTGCGACGCTCTTTTTCAGCATCGTCGACATCTACCAGTATGTCTGCGATGGATGCTGCTCTCCAAATCACTTCTTTTGTTTGCGAATCGACGATGTCAAGCACCAGAGACCCGCGACCGAGTGTTGTTGCTTCTTCGGCACGACCATGTGCCATCGCCGTGCGGAGGGCTTCGCGCCACTCATCATCGTCAGGCCGATCGAATGATTCTGACATAGCCTGCAGCGAGACCTCATTTTCTAAAGCTCCAAATACGCTGATCCAGATATCGGCTACGTCCGTATCAGCTGGCTGAAACTGCTTTGACTTCAGGGTGTCGGTTAGTGCTCGATCAATGCGTGCCTTGACCTTCTCTGGTATCAAGGCTGCGCCCTGTCTTGAGATTGTGCCGGAAACGGTTGAAGGCATACATCCCGGTCTGCGGGAACTCGATTGATTCATCATACGTCCACGCGATTGTCATTTCTGCTAAGCGACGGACGTGCACCGTTTTTAGATGTGCTGTTCCGCTCACCTGCAACTGAAATTGAGCAAAGTCGGTGGCCTTCGCGTCTGTGACTAGGGATCTCGGCAACAGTTTGGACACCACATCGGTTACCGCTCGGGGAAGCAAAAAGCGAGTGATAGATTTCCCCGACGCCGTCGTCGCCAACATGACGGCTACAATCACAACTATTGCGATCATGACTCCGAATTGAGTGATTGACTCAACAATACTATTTGCAATCATGATTGAATCCAATCAGCTTGGTTTGCGGCTGTTGTGTCGCGGTCGGTGGGGCAATGAGCCAGTGGCGGATGTCGCTAGCCGGGGTACGACATACATTCACTGCGGAGTCTTCGCACACGGCGCAATTCGCTCAACTAAACGGTCGATAATTGTCCTTCTTCGCATCACACTTGGGCGAGCTCCGCAGCCGGATACCATGGCGAAACTGAGTCGGCGTGACACCTGAGAGACGGTGGAATGCACGTGCAAAGTTCGCGGCATTGGCATAGTCCAACTGATGAGCGATTTCGACGGAACGTCTTGCCCTCATCCATCAATGACTCCTCCGCGATCTCCTGGCGAATTTCGTCGACCAGGCGACGGAACGGACAGCCGGCTTCCGTCAGAATCCGCTGCAGCGTGCGGCGCGAGAGACTCCGAGTTGCTGGCGCAGCGGTCAATGGTCAGACTTCGGCCGGTCAGATTCGTGTGGATTGCAGATCGAACCGCCTCGACGAACTCGTCAGCGCGGGTCGACGACGACGATCCGTTCTCCGTTGTCGTTTTTTTGGGTCGAATTTCAATGGGACAGGTTCAGTTCAGGTCGATTGGCAGTTGATATTGGTTCGTTTGCAGAGCGAGAGTTCTAGGTCGCCTCAGGGTCGCAGAGACGATTCGCCTCAGGGCGTTCAATGTAGAAGTCCTTCTGCCGCCGAGCATCACTCAGAATGAGTGAAAAACGAGTGATTTGCGGTCGTTCGATTCCTTATAACCGTCACAATTGCCGTGAAGCCATGTCACTTCGTGCCACGCAGTCTGGTCCATTTAAATTGCTGTGCGGCTCGCGACGATCTTCACGTTATCGAGCCGTCCGAGCATACCTGATGGACCGCCGTAAGACGATCATGACGTTCTACCTCTTGACTTGCAGACCACTTTGACGGCTGGGGCTTCTCGATCCAGTTTGCCCGATGTGAACGCTGTAAACAACAAACGCCATCACACGGACGTGCGTGGCCATGGGAATCGGAAACGATTCGGAAAGGATTCGTCTCTTGACCAGCACTCGACCAATCGCCCTAATCTTAATGGTCTTTGTCCTTGGCTACATCCAACCGCTTTTTGCACAGTGCGATCGCTATGCCGAGCGTTGTGACACTGCGTGTGATAATGCATGTGGTCCCACAAGTGGCTGCGACGCGTGTCGCTGCCAATCGGTGCGTTGCCAATCATGCGATCAATCCAAGTGCTTGTGCCTTGGTTGCCGCGAAACCTTGCTGGGTGACTGGTCGGGAATCAAGCCGGGCCTTGCCGAGCACGGAATAGTTGCCACCAGTTCGCTAACACAATATTACCAAGGTGTCGCCAGTGGCGGTGGCGAACAGCGATTTCGTTACGGAAGCAAATTCGATCTTTACCTGACTGCCGATACTGAGAAGCTCGGTCTATGGAAAGGCGGCTCGCTAGCGATTCATGCCGCCGATTGGCAGTTCGGCCAAAACGTGATTGGCGATGCCGTTGGACTCGCTCCGGTCAATACCCAGTTGCTCACACCGAGGGCGGAAGAATCATTTGGGCTCACCAACCTGATGTACGCGCAGCAGCTCGAAGGCGGAATCATTGCGACGTTTGGTCGAGCGAACGTTGTTGAACTTTGGGGCGGGTTCTTTCCTGACTGGGGCGTGGGACGCGATGGATTCATGAACACATCGCTTGGGCTTCCGCTGACTGTCATCCCCAGTACTCCCTTGGTGACCAACGCGGCCGGAATCATCAAGGCTGGCGAACGTGGCCCAGAAGCCGCCTTCGTCGTATTGGAGAGCCAGAACAGTCCCACCACCGTTGGCTTAGACTTTCCTAATGGCGTCGAGATGATCGGACTGCTAAGACGCTATTCAGAACTTTCGGTGGCTTGGCTGGTACACACACGCTGGTGGGTACGTATGCGACTGGCGACTACACCTCGTTTGATACGCAGGGCTGGGTGATCCCGCCAGCGGGCGGCGTGATTCCTGCCGAGCAGTCAGGCACTTGGTCCGCAGCCTATCTGGCCGAACAAAGGCTTTGGCAAGATCGCTGCAACGAAAAGCGATACACGCGACTCTTTGGCTATGTGGGCTTCGCCGATCAAGAAACAAGTCCGTTTAAAGTGACGACGGCTGTGTCGCTGGAAGGTTTCGGCCTGATGGACAGCCGACCACAGGATCGCGCGGGAGTGGGCTACTTCTACAACGGGCTTAACAGCGACTTTAAAGATGTATTCAGTGGCATCACTCCGCTGGGCAACGTTCAAGGTGGCGAGGTTTACTACAACGCAGAGATTAACCCTTGGTTTCATGTGACATTTGACCTGCAGGCAGTTGAACCGGCCATTCAGGCACGCGACACGGCGTTGGTCTTGGGCATGCGAGCCAAAATCGATTTCTAAACCATTGCATGAGTGGAGTGTTGTGCGTCAAGAGCGGTGAGAGCTAAGACGCCGTGTATCGGAGAGTGCGTAATGGAATATGCCCCGATAGCGATCAACTGTTGAATTGCAAAACACGGTTACGTCATTTACGTCGGAATACGGAGATTCCTAGATGTTACCAGCCAATCAAAAGCCATTGTCACAATCGATGGGAGCGACGCGTCGCACGGTGACTCCGCGCAAGGCGTTGGGACTCGCCGTGATTGGACTTGCCACGATGTTCAGCTGGTTGTGCCCATACCGGCAGCTTTCGCGACTACGTTCAGAATGGTTTCAAAGTCGGCCCCGAGTATTGCAAGCCGGCCGCGCCGGTCGCCGACACTTGGATCGACGAGTACGACCAACGCGTCCGCGCCGAGCTGCCCAACTATGCCGACTGGTGGGCCTCGTTCAACGACCCGATTCTTGACGGGCTGATGGAGCAGACCTATCAGCAGAATCTGTCGGTCAAATCCGCTGGCCTTCGCGTCTTGCAGGCTCGTTACCTGCGCTCGATCGCCGTCGGCGGTTTGTTCCCCCAGCAGCAGGAAGCAAACGGCAGCTTCACGCAAACAGGGATCAGCGAAAACATCGTCAACTCCCCGCCCAACCATTGGTATAGCACGGGGGCCTTAGGGCTTTCGGCAGCTTGGGAAGTCGACTTCTGGGGAAAGTTCCGTCGCAACATCGAGTCGGCAGATGCCAACCTGGATGCCTCAGTTGAAGACTACGACAATGTCCTAATCTGTCTGCTAAGCGAAACCGCGTCAACTTACATCGATTTGCGGACGGCTCAGCAGCAACTGCAGTATGCCAGAGACAACGTCGAGATCCAGGAGCAATCACTGAACTACGCCCAAGTTCGCTTCAAGAGCGGCGCAGTGACCGAGCTGGATGTGACGCAAGCCCAGACCGTGTTGTCGAACACCCAGCAGTCGATTCCTCTGTACGAGAGCCAAGTCCGAAGTGCCAACAACAGCCTGTGTGTACTCCTTGGACTTCCGACTCGGGATTTGACACCAGAACTGGGAGTTGGCCCGATTCCGATACCGCCGGCAGATCTTGTCGTGGGTGTGCCCGCGAATCTATTGCGTCGTCGGCCCGATGTGCGGGCTGCCGAAAGACAAGTCGCGGCTCAAAGTGCCTGCAATCGGCGTCGCTACCGCTGATCTTCTTCCCCACTTCTCGATCGTCGGTTCGATTGCTCTGGGGTCGGAGAATTTCTCGGATCTGTTCAAGTCATCCAGTTCGGGCGGAGGAATCTCACCCGGCTTTAACTGGGACATCCTGAACTATGGACGCTTGGTCAACAACGTCAACCTGCAAAACGCGAGCTTCCAACAACTCGCGGTTGACTATCAGCAAACCGTGCTACAGGCCAATTCGGAAGTTGAGACAGGAATCAACCAGTTTCTGAAATCGCTGGATCGATTGAGATATGCGAATCAGGCGGTCAGTGCCTCGCAAAAGTCTGTTGATTTGGCTGTCGCGCAATACCGCAGCGGTGCAACTGACTTTAACCGTGTGTTCAACCTGCAAGAGTCTCTCGTCCAAACCCAAAACACGATGGCAGGCGTCCAGAGTAATGCCGCCCTCGCGATGGTCGCCACCTACAAGGCTCTCGGCGGTGGTTGGGAAATGAGGAACGGGATTCGGCGCGGCCCGATGACAACGATTGATGAGTTCCCTGCATCCGCTTCCGCTGCCTACCGGATGACGGGTGAGGACCCCATGCCGAAAACAGACCAGGAAACCGACAACACGGAAAAGCCCACTGCTGACGATCGAATGCTGCCGCCAGTACCGACCGACGATGAATAGGAATTGCTGGAGACCGCGGTTTATTAGCTCCCCAGAAAGAACAGATACCCACTCAAGCGGATATCTATTTCTTCCTATCCGCACCACTTCCCACACCTAGCCCAATAGCGAAGTGAATTGATGAATGCGATACCAAGAACTATTGTCATCCTGGCTGGTTTATCATGCTGCTTGACGAAGGCGTCTGCTGCCGAACCATACCACAAGCTGTTTGGTTGTCCCGTTCCAGATTGCATTGGCAAATGGTGCCGTGACGACTATTGCGCCAAGAACGAACCCTGCACAAGCGTTCCCCTTTGCCTCCAGTGCGACGACTATTGCTCCAAGAAGGCACCGTGCGTCCGTGTTCCGCTCTGTTTCGGTTGCGATGACTACCGAAAGAAGTGCTTGCCGAAAGTTTGCTCGCCGCCGCGATGCGAGGACTTGCGTTGCGGGCCAGGATGTGGCTGCACGCAGCACGGTGACGGTGTGACCGTCGGAAACTCTACAACGGCACAGGTAAAACCAGTCGTTTCACGAGGGCGATTCTCATACAAGCCAAAACAGGTCTCAGCGTTTTCCATCGATATGCCTGCCAGAGCTTCCGGCCCTTTGGGCCGAAGAAGCAGATCGAGCCAACTCCCAGCTCAAAATACTGCTTGGGAACAACAAAACTAGCAGCGTGTACCACGAATCCGACGGCTATTTCCCGCTTGCTGCTAAGGCTTTGACGGCGTCGTATGCCGGCTTGAAACCACCCAGCGACGAGACCTTCTTGTAGAACGGATCGCTGGAAATCTTGGCATATCGCTTGAGTTGCTTTTCTAGCAGCTCTTTCGGTAATTGCGTTTTGCCATCGTTCGTTTTCAACTCTGACGGGACCAGATACTCGACCCAGGGCGCGCCGTTCTTGTACCACATTAGGTCGCTGGCAAGTTGCTGGAACGACGCCGCAGTTTTTTGTCGCAGCCGAACGTCCATCGGCGACAGGTATTGTTGAATCGCCTCAAGAGTCTGTTTGAACTCGGGTAGGCTACTGACGCTCGTGGACTGATCCTCACTTCCCACCGCCTGGTACGTTTTTAGAATTTTCTCCAGCTCCGCTCGTTGCTCGTCATTTGCCGGCCGTTCACTTAGCACTGGGACGGCTCGAAGCGTGTCGAGCGACAAATGCTTTGACCATTCTTGCTTCGGGGCAATTTTCCCTATCTGACCGTCCAACGCCACAACTGCAATGAGAATCTGCTCGCCGGCGGGCAAGTTGGTTGCCTTGGATGGAGATGCAGGAGGGCCCCCGGCGTCACTCGATGTTTTGTCATCGACGATTGGTCGTGCGGCTTGATATAAGACTGCCGCCGTCGCACCGTGGCGACTCGCCTCGGGCGATGCACCGCCGGTGCGCGGTCGGTTGAGCGACGGTTTCGGGTTGAGCACCTGACCGGCGCTGAGCGAACCTCGCGGATTGAGGACTTCGCTCGGCGTCAATGACGGCGCCGGATTGGCGATCGGGTTGCTGCGACACTCCAGTCCGCTGCGGGGACTCGGCACGCCGCGGGTAGTACCCGCGCCACCCACTCTTCCGCGAACTTGACCAAAGGTCGGCCCACAGGGAACCGACAGCAGTACGGACAGACTGATTAGGAGCAAAGCGTTTCGTTGACGCATCTCAAGCCTCACAGGAAAGAACGAATCGCAACATTGGACGGACGCTGAGAATGGCTCGCGCAGTATAAGCAAACTTACCAACACTTACAGGAATCCCAGTCGTGTTTTGACGACTGTCGCACGAACGTGGCTGCGGCGTCGTGCTCTAGTTATCTGCGGCTGGAAGCCACAGCCACCACGTCAAGTAGGGATAAACGAGTGATCCAGGACAGGTCTGGGCCTGCGAAACTACAAAACGTTTAAACCGGCAAGTACTTCGTCCAGGCTTTGACCCGAATAACAATCTTGGTGATGATTTGAAAGGGCTTGCCGGAGTTCGTATAAATCGCGGTGGTGCCTCCGCCTCCCATTGCCAACTCTTTGGCGGCCTCTTTGTCATCCAGCGAAATTTTGACCACCAACTTCCCTTTCGATCCCACGTCGGCTGCGATCGGCAGTTTAGCCGCGGGGGTGAATTGCCCTTCACCCGAAAATTCGATAACGTCGATGACCTTGCCGGTGGCAATCTGACCTGGACGACTTTTGAAGGCGATTTCGACCACGTTTCCAGGTTCAACGTTGGCCAGTAAATTCTGGGGAAAGACGGCGGCTACCAGGGTTTCGGACATGTCCACAAAAACGCCCATCGGTCCCGCAACTGTCGACGTCGCCATCGAGCCTTCGACGACTTGCATGTTCATGACGTAGCCGTCGGCGGGAGCGATGACATCGTTTTGCTGCAAGTTAAGCTTTGCAAGACTGAGTTGCGCCTGGAGAGAATTGATTCCTTCCTGGGCACTGCTCAGGGCAAATGCCGCTTGCTGCTTGGCAGCAATTGCCTGTTCGACCGCAGCCTGCGCGGACAAGTAAGTTTCCTGCTGGACTTCGACTTTTAACGCGGCGACGGCCTGAGGATCCAATTTTTGAATTTCGGTCGCCGTATCCAACATGGCTTTCTGATAGTCCCGATTGGCCTTCGCCTTATCCACGCTGGCCGTGGCGACTTCCAGCTCAGCAACCAACTCTGATACTTTCGCTTCTGAGACTGCTAATTGGGCAGTCGCCTGATTCACCGCGATTTGATTGGGCCTCTTATCAAACTCCCACAGTACAGTTCCCTTCGTGACCGGTTCGTCAGACTTGACGTAAATCTTCGAGATCAATTCTTTGGAATTCTGTTCGGCTTGAAGCGGAATCACTCTTCGGTTAACGACCATCTGATCGGTCAAAGGAGCCGAAAACTGCCAACCCATGATGACTGCGCCTAACACGATCACTCCGATCAAAATCGAAACGGCCACGGTTGTGGCAGACACTTTGACCTTGAGCACCTTGAATACGATGACAACCAGGCAGCAATAGACAATACCGATGAGCGTGACCATTATTGAACTCTCTTTTTTTGTTTCAGTGCTGTAGCAGCTTGTTCAGCATCGCGGCTGACGAATTCAGCGATCAATTCGTGTGCATCTTTAGTGCGGCAGGATGTAATAGGTCCAGCCTTTAACGCGAACCACAATTTTGGTGATGACTTGAAACGGCCCACCAAAGTCGGTGTAGATTGCAGTGGTTCCGGCCAAGCTCAAGGGCAATTGTTTTGCCAATTCTTCATCATCAAGACGAATCTTGACGAACAGTTTTCCCTTCGATCCGATCGTCGCGGCGACTGGAAGGATCCCACTGGGCAACAATTCACCTTCGCCAGAGTATTTCAAGATTCTCTCGACTTCGCCCGTCGCAAGTTGACCACGGAGCCGTTTTAACACGATCTCCACGTCATCACCCTCTTTGACGTGGTTCAACTGGTTCGACGGATAAATCGCCAGGATGTAGGAATCAGACATGTCCTCGATCGTGCCGACCGATGTGAAATGCCAGGGTGACACGGCAGTCCCTTCGCGGATCTGCAAATTCATAACTCTTCCATCGATCGGCGAGTTGTAGTGGCACCTTTCGAGATTGAAGTTAGCGGTGTCCAACCCCGTCTGAGCGACATCCACGGAACGTTGTGCCGAGACGAGTGAGAACTGCACTTTCTTTAATTGCGCCGCGACGACCTTGTCACTGGCCTGGGCGGCAATGTAGGACTGCTGGGCTTCGGTGATCTTCAACTTTGCGATCGCACCCGCTTCGGTTGC
The DNA here is from genome assembly GCA_963844255.1 of uncultured beta proteobacterium. Classification (GTDB taxonomy): domain Bacteria; phylum Pseudomonadota; class Gammaproteobacteria; order Burkholderiales; family SG8-39; genus SZAS-79. The sequence continues at coordinate 47,310 of CAWJNP010000028.1, read as the reverse complement.
CTGCAGCGCCAGGGCAGTATCGAGATTAGCCTTGGCAGTGGCAGTGTCGGCGGCTGACCCTTTTACCGCTGCCTGAGCAGCGGTCACCGCAGACTCCATTTGTGACACGGTCGCTTTAGAGGCGGCAAGCTGCGCCGTTGATTGATCAACTGCATCCTGGAATCGGTCCGGCAGGACGTCAAAAATTGGGTCACCTTTTTTGACCAGCTGGTTGCCCTCCACATGGACTTTTGTAACGTACTCGCGAACATCCGGAACGATCTGCAGGACGCGCCGCTGTAGAATCATCTGCTCGGTAAACGGTGCTGCCTGTTTCCATACAATCACGATGCCACCCAACAGGACGACACCGATCAGAGCAGACGTAGCGACCGTCCATGGCGTGACTTTGATCTTGACGAGCTTGAAAGCAACGATCACACAAGCGATGTAACCGATCATAATAATGGCGATCATACGGAACCCTCCGAAAGCCGCGACTGAAGCTGCTTGTTCGTGACTTCCAGCTCAGCAATTCGCTTCTGCAGCGTCGCGATATCTTCGTTCGGGGTAGTAGCGTCTGAGACGTCTCCCGACTTTGTCGGCACGGGCAAGTAGGCCCAAACGAGCGCCAGCGGCCACAGCACGCCAGTCAACAAACCAATCCAACTGGCCACGTCGACCGCATCAGGCCAGGGATGGTTGCGATTTCGAGCGATCTTGCCCGGTAGCGATCCGATGATAACGATCGCCACCGTGACGATGACCAGCATCGCGAAAATGACAAAAAGTGCGATTTTATCGAGCATTTTGACTACCTTTAACGTCGAGTCCGATCCCAAGGGATGACCGACAAAAAGCCGTGCGATGGAAGATTAACATTCACGAAGCCGCGAGCGTTCGAGCGGACGATTGAAGCTTCCGCATCCGAAGCTGGTCACAGAGTAGAGTGTCTGCCGTCGTTCACATCCCTCACAAAGAGTGATAAACGGGTGATCTGGCATGTCACGCGTTCGCTATGCCTGCTCGGCGACCGGACGCTTCGGACAGTCGCCCCATCGCCGCGTGCGATTGGCTGGATCATTGTCGTATCGAAATGCCTAGTGATCGTCAAAATCGTTAAATCCTCACTAAGGGAAAGACGATAACAAATTCAAGGGTTTATCTCCTGCCGTCTTCAGGTCGCTGCTTGCCGAGACTTTTCATTGCAATTCACCCGCTTTCACCGTGGAAAGACGGAGATGCCCTATCACATCACTGGTGCTGTAGCAACGGCCAGCCTCTGGCTACTGCTTACGAGCGGTGTTCAGGCGCAGCTTTCCATATCCGATGACTTGCCGGTAGGCATGATCGCCCGTGTCGATCTTGACGTGTCGTCGATCGATCAGCCGACCATTGCGGAAGCGTCGTCCCTTCAAGGTGTGACAGCACCCCAAAACCAGGGCGGTCGTGGAGGTGGAGAATCCTCCCAACTCGCGTTGGCCGGGATTCTCGAGGCCCCGCGCCGGGAGAAGATCACCACGGCGCTGCTGGCCGAAAAGCTCGACGTTTCCGAAGCGGCGCTCTACCGCCACTTTGCCTCGAAGGCACAGATGTACGAGGGCCTGATCGAGTTCATCGAGAGTTCGGTGTTTACGCTCGCCAACAGGATCTCCGAGGAAGAGGCCGATCCGCGCCGCCAGGCACCGAAACTGATCGAAACGCTGCTCGCCTTTGCGGAAACCAATCCGGGCATGGTGCGGGTGCTCACCGGAGAAGCCCTGGTCGGAGAGCACGAGCGCCTGCAGGCGCGCATGAACCAGTTCTTCGACCGGTTCGAGGCCACCCTGAAGCAGTCGCTGAAACTTGCCGCTTCGCATGAGGCGTCGCAGGATGCAGGCGATCCCGCCGCGCACGCTGCGGCGCTGGTGCGTTATTCGATCGGCTGCCTGCACGCCTACGCGCACAGCGGTTTTTCCAGGAAACCGTCGGAAACACTTGCCGGACACTGGCACTACATCGGCTGATTCAGTCTGCCGAGTTGCCTGATTTGGCATACAGATCGGCTGGAAGACAGCCTGCAGGGTCGGAAATAGAAAACTAAAGTTCAGCTTTACCGCACACGCTGCAGCCTGCGTCCTTCGGGACGCGCACCGTGCGCCACTGCGCGTGCAGCGCGTCGAACATCTGCAGTCGTCCACTGAGGGTGTCGCCCATCCCGGTGAGCAGCTTGATCGCTTCAGCCGCCTGCAGGGCGCCGATCGTCCCGGTCAGCGGGGAAAACACGCCCATCACGGCGCACGCGACGTCCTCCGCTTCGGCCTCTTCGGGGAACAGGCACGCATAGCAGGGCGAGTCGCTGCGGCGCAGGTCGAACACGGCAAGCTGACCATCGAACCGGATCGCGGCTCCAGATACCAGGGGCTTTCGGTGCCGCACGCATGCGAGATTCAATGCATGTCGCGTCGAGAAATTGTCGCTGCAATCCAGAACGACATCGGCGGCAGCGACCAGCGATTCAAGCAGGCTGCCTTCCGCGCGCTCGCACAGGGCAACGACCTGCACTTCCGGATTCACCTCGTGCAGGGCGCCTCTGGCCGCTTCGGGTTTGGGCTTTCCTACCACTGCATCGCGGTACAGGATCTGGCGCTGCAGGTTGGTGGCATCGACCGTGTCGCCGTCCGCGATCGAGAGTCTGCCGACTCCGCTGGCAGCAAGGTAGAGCGCTGCGGGGCATCCGAGGCCCCCTGCGCCGACGATCAGTGCATGGCTCGAAAGAAGTTTTTCCTGCGCCTCGATGCCGAATTCATCGAGCAGGATATGGCGGCTGTAGCGCAATAACTGCGCGTCTCGCACAACCCGCTCCGGCGCTCAGTTGCCCGGGGCCTTGGCGTCGGCGACGGTCTTGGGCGGCTGGCCCAGAACCGGTTGCCCCTTGAGGTGGGCGATGGCCTGCTTCAGCTGGAAGTCGTCCTTCGATCCGAGCTCGATCGGTTTCGTCTTCGCATCATCGTCCGCCTTCTCGCCGTCCTTGTCGCTTTCCTTTGCGCGCTCGGCAGCCGACTTCGCAGTTGCCTTGGCCTTGGCTTCGGCTTCCTTGTCCTTGTCGTTCATCAGGTGGCGCTGCAGGTCCGCCTCGCGCAGGCGCGTCTGATGCGAGCCCGGCTCCTCGACGATGATGTCCGGCGTGATTCCCTTCGCCTGGATCGAGCGCCCGCTTGGCGTGTAGTAACGCGCGGTCGTGAGCTTGATCGCCGTGCTGTTGCCCAGCGGCATGATGGTCTGCACCGAGCCCTTGCCGAAGCTCTGCGTCCCCATCACCGTGGCGCGCTTGTAATCCTGCAGTGCGCCCGCCACGATTTCCGAGGCCGAAGCCGAGCCGCCGTTGACCAGCACCACCATCGGGACGTTCTTGACTCCCGGGGGCAGAGCCTTGAGAAAATCGTCCCGACCGCTGCCGCGCAGGTAGTCATCCGGCGAGGCGAAATACTTGCGTTTTGCGTCCTCGGTGCGTCCGTCGGTCGACACGACCAGGCTCTTTTCCGGCAGGAACGTCGCCGAAATCGCCACCGCGCCGTACAGCAGGCCGCCCGGGTCGTTGCGCAGGTCCAGCACGAGGCCCTTGAGCTGGCCTTCCTTGTACATGTTGCCCAGCGCACGCGCGAGACTCTCGGCGGTCGCTTCCTGGAACTGGGACACCCGCACATACCCGTAGCCCGGTTCGACGATTTTCGATTTGACGCTCTGCACGCGGATCACCGCGCGCAGGAGCTTGATCACGAGCGGTTGCGGTTCGCCCTTGCGGGCGATGGTGAGCGTGATCGGCGTGTTGGGTTTGCCGCGCATCTTCTTGACTGCGTCGTTGAGGGACATGCCCTTTACGGGGGTTTCGTCCAGCTTGATGATGAGGTCGTTCGGCTTGACGCCGGCGCGGTAGGCCGGGGTGTCCTCGATCGGCGAAACGACTTTGACGAAGCCGTCTTCCATGCCGACTTCGATGCCCAGGCCGCCGAACTGGCCCTGCGTCCCGACCTGGAGTTCCTTGAACGCGTCCGCGTCGAGATAGGCCGAGTGCGGGTCAAGGCCTGTCAGCATGCCGTTGATGGCCTCGCCGATGAGTTTCTTGTCCTGGACTTCTTCGACGTAGTTGGACTTGATCGCGCCGAACACTTCGGTGAATGCGCGCAATTCCTCGATCGGCAGGGGCGACCGTGTGCGCTCGGCAATGGCCTGAAAGTTCAGGCTGACCAGCACCCCGGCAAACGCGCCGACGAGAACCAGGCCGATCTGCCTGATCCGGCTACCTCTGTCTTTACCGCCCATGTACATGCTCCAGGATACGGATCTGTGGGGATCTCTAGTTGAGATCGGACCAGCTCAGCGGGTCGAACGCTTTGCCCAGATGCCGCAATTCAAAGTATAAGCCCGTTTCGGCACTCCCACCGGTACTGCCGACGGTCGCGATCGGGTCTCCAACCGACACGGTATCGCCGGGTTGCTTGAGCAGTGCCTCATTGTTTCCGTAGACCGACATGTAGGCCTCCCCGTGGTCCACGATAAGAAGATTTCCGAAACCACGCATCCAATCCGCGAAACACCACACGTCCGGGTGCGACGGACCTCACGGTCTGACCTTCTGCCGTGCGGATGAATACGCCCTTCGATGCGCTTCTGCCCTCATTGCGTGGACTGCCGAACCGTGCAACAAGTTCCCCGCGCACCGGCAGGCGCAGTTTGCCTCGCAGACTTGAGAACAGGCCGGACCCTGCTCCGTCGGTGCTTTTCTCCGGCAGTCGTTCGGTGATCACCCCTTTGCGCCGGGTCGCAACGTAACCGGCACCGGGTGCTTTCAGGAGAACCTTGCCGATTTCCTCGACGATCCGTGCCAGGCGCGATTCGTCCCCCCGCAGATTCCTGATCTCCTTGCGGCTGTTGCGGATATCCCCGGCAAGCCTCGCCAGCAGCCGTTTTCTCTCGTTCGTTTCGGCCAGGATTTTCTTGCGTTCGTCGCGCTTTTCGGACTCGATCGTCTCGAGCCGGGCCGCCTTTTCACGCACGGTTTCCGCAATCCCGTCCAGTTCGGCAGCACCGGCACGGAAATCCCCGATCAGGCGCGCAACCGCACCTGACAATGCGGCAAGGTAGACGAGGCTGCGCGCGGCCTCATTGGGATCATTTCCCGAAAGCGCGATCCGCAGGATGTCCGGCGGGCCCGCGGCGTAGCGTGCCGCGAGCATGCGTCCCAGCGCGGCCTGCTGGCGCGCCACCGATTCACCCAGGCCCTGGCGCCTGCGCGTCAGTTCCCCCAGTTCCTCCTGCGCTCCGCGGCTCGCCGTTTCGAGCGCGCGCAGCGCCCGATTCGCATCCGAGATCGCCCGCTCCGATTCGCGCAGCGCGTCGCGCGATTCACGCCGCGTGGCTTCTTTCTTGTCGAGTTCGGTCTTGAGCGCCTCGATTCGAGAGCGCAGGGCGTTGAGATCATCGACCTCCCGCGGGGCCGCAGCACACAGGGAGACGGTGGTGGCGGCGCAGGCGCAGAAGACCAGGGCGGATGCGCACCGGGCCATGCCGCGCACCGCAAACTTCATGCCTCAGGCTTTCGCCTTCCCCTGACTGGAAACCGCGGCGATCCGCTTTGCCACTTCCTCCGGATCGCCGAGATAGGTGTGACGCAAGGGCCGCAAGTCTGCGTCGAGCTCGTACACCAGCGGGATGCCGGTCGGAATATTCAGCCCCACGATATCGCCTTCGGATACCGCGTCGAGATACTTGACCAGGGCGCGCAGCGAATTGCCGTGCGCGGCGACGATCACACGCCTGGCCTGAGCGTACGGCAGGTGCAATCGAACCGTTCCAGTAAGGCAGCACGCGCGCGACCGTGTCCTTGAGGCACTCGGTCAGAGGCAGTTCGCCGGAATCAAGCTGCGCGTAGCGTGGATCTCCGCCCGCATGGCGCGGGTCGTCCCGTGTCAGCGGCGGCGGGGGCGTGTCGTAGCTCCTGCGCCAGATCAGAACCTGCTGTTCGCCGAACTTGGCGGCGGTCTCGGCCTTGTTGAGCCCCTGAAGCGCACCGTAGTGGCGCTCGTTGAGCCGCCAGCTGTGCTCGACGGGTATCCACATGCGATCCATTTCCTCGAGCACGATCCACAGCGTCCTGATCGCCCGGCGCAGCACCGAAGTAAACGCGATGTCGAAATCGTAGCCCTCGGATTTCAGCAGCCGGCCCCCGGCACGCGCTTCCTCCAGTCCGCGGGCCGAAAGATCCACGTCGGTCCAGCCGGTGAATCGATTTTCGCGATTCCAGTCGGATTCGCCGTGGCGCAACAGGACGAGCTTGTACATGGGCGGTTGGAGGGTTCGGCCGTCGTTTGCAGGCTGCATATTCTATAATAGGCCTTCTGAACCTGACCCAGCGGCATCTTGGACTCCTTTCCCGTTCCCGTGGACTTCATCAAGAACAACATCATGCTCATCGCGGTTGCCTTCGTTTCCGGCGCGATGCTCCTCTGGCCCTATCTGCGCCGCGGCACCGGCGGCCCATGGGTGACCACGCTCGAGGCCACGCAGCTGATCAACCGGGAAGACGCGCTGGTACTTGACGTGCGCGACCCGGCCGAGTTTGCGGGCGGGCACATGCTCGGGGCAAAGAACATTCCCGTTGCCGACATTGAAAAGCGCGCAGGGGAAATCGAGAAACAGAAGTCCCGGCCGGTCATCGTCCTGTGCAACGAGGGAGGCCGGGCGAGCAAGGCGGCTGCCCTGCTGCGCGCCCGCGGATTCGAGAAGGTGGTCAATCTTTCCGGTGGATTCCCGGCCTGGCAACAGGCCGGATTGCCGGTCGTCAAGTAAGCATGTCGCGTGTCCTGATGTACTGTACGGCGACCTGTCCGTATTGCATTTCCGCAGAGCGCCTGATAAAGGCCAAGGGCGTCGGCGAGTTCGAGAAGATTCGCGTGGACCTGGAACCGCGGCGCCGTGAAGAAATGACGGCCAGGAGCGGACGTACCTCGGTGCCGCAGATATGGATCGGGGATTTGCACGTCGGCGGCTGCGACGACCTTTACGCACTGGAGCGTGCGGGAAAGCTCGATGCGCTGCTGGCGCCCGTGCCTTCGCAGCGCTGACACCCCAGAAGAGCGCAAGGTAACAATCCTCTCCGGGCGCGATGACGCCCCGGGAGCCAACCGGAGAAGTCTCCCATGTCCGATCAGCAAGCGACCTTCAACATCGAGAAGCTCTACGTGAAGGATCTTTCCCTCGAAATCCCCAACGCGCCGCAGGTGTTCATGCAGGGCGACGCGCCCGAACTCGATGTACAGGTGCATCACGAGGCGAACTCGTTCGCCGAGGCACTGTATGAGGTCGTCGTAACGGTGACGGTGACGGCGCGAACCGGGGAAAAGACCCTTTTTCTCGCCGAGGCGACGCAGGCCGGGATATTCACGATACGCGGTGTGCCGCAGGAGGAACTCGATCCCCTGCTCGGCATCGGCTGTCCGACGATTCTGTATCCGTACGTCCGGGAAGTCATCTCCGACCTCGTCACGCGCGGAGGATTTCCGCCGGTTCTGCTTGCGCCGATGTCCTTCGAGGCGCTTTACGTCCAGCGCCAGCAGGAAAGTGCACAGGACGGACCGCGCATCGAGGTGGCGCACTGATCATGCGCAGCCTGCTGGCGGCATTCGTGCTGGTCTGCGCTTCCGGTGCGCATGCGGCCGAGTTTCGTAGCGTGGCAGACAGTGCTGTCGTGATGTACGACGCGCCTTCGAAGGTTTCCACTCCGATGTACGTTGCGTCGCGGTTCTATCCGCTCGAGGTGATCGTCAACCTGGATGCGTGGGTCAAGGTTCGCGACCATACCGGCACCTTGTCGTGGGTGGAGAAGAAGTTCCTTTCGGAGCGCCGCATGGTGATTGTCACGACGCCCAACGTGGACATCCTGAGCCGCGCGGAAGAGGGGGCGCCGCCGGCGTTCAAGGCGACGCAGAACGTCGCGCTGGACCTGGTCGAGATCGTCCCGGGCGGCTGGCTGCGTGTCCGGCACGCCGATGGCGGTACGGGGTACCTCAAGTCCGCCCTGGTCTGGGGCCTCTGAGCACGCAAGCCTGATCCGGGCATTCGTGCGGTTCTCGTGAATATAGCGATACTCGGTGCAGGCGCCTGGGGCACCGGGTTGGGCATCGCACTGGCCCGGCGGCACGCGGTATCGCTGTGGGCGCGCGATCCTGCCCAGGCAGAAGATATGGCGGCGACCCGCTGCAACCTGCGCTATCTCGCGGGCGCCGTACTTCCGCCGGAGTTGTCGGTCACTGCGGACATGGGTGCGGCGCTGTCCGGGGCCGGGCTTGTCATTGCGGGCACGCCGGTTTCAGGACTGCGTCCGCTTGCGCAGGCGCTCTGCGCGCAGGACTCGCGAACGCCGGTCATCTGGCTTTGCAAGGGATTCGAGGAGGGCACCGGACTGCTCCCGCACCAGGTGATGGAAGCGGTGTACGGCGAAGCCCTTCCTGCATGCGGTGCCCTGTCGGGCCCGTCTTTTGCGATCGAGGTCGCGCAGGGACTGCCCTGCGCGCTCACGCTCGCCGCGCGGGACGCGACGTTTGCTCGTACCACGGCATCCGCCCTGCACGGCGGTCGCCTGCGTGTCTATTACACCGCCGACCTGGTCGGCGTGGAAGTCGGTGGCGCCGTGAAGAACGTACTGGCGATTGCCGTGGGGATATCGGACGGCATGGGGCTCGGGCAGAACGCACGTGCCGCGCTGGTGACGCGTGGCCTCGCGGAGATTCAGCGGCTTGGTGTGGCGCTGGGAGGCAGCGCCGAAACGATCATGGGTCTGACGGGGGCCGGCGACCTGATTCTGACCGCAACCGGAACGCTCTCGCGCAATCGCCGCGTAGGACTGGAACTGGCCCAGGGAAAACCCCTCGCCACGATACTCGCCGAGCTGGGTCATGTGGCCGAAGGGGTACGCTCAGCTCGCGAAGTGCTCGTCCTGGCCGAACGATGCAGTGTCGACATGCCGATCTCGCGTGCGGTCGGCGGGGTGCTCGCCGGAAAGGTATCTGCGCAGGCGGCGCTCGAACTTCTGCTTTCGCGGGATCCAAGAAGCGAAAGCTAGACCGAGCCGGCAAAACCGAGCTGGCGCCAGGCTTCAAACACGATGACCGCCACGGCATTCGAAAGATTCAGGCTGCGATTGTCGGGTCGCATCGGGATCCTGAGGCGATTTTCCGCGGGAACGCCCCCGATGATTTCGTCGGGCAGACCGCGCGTTTCGGGACCGAACACAAAGGCGTCACCTTCCGTGTAGGCGGGCGTGGTATGCCGGGTCGTGCCCTTCGTCGAGCAGGCAAAACGCCTGGCTCCTGCGAGCGTGTCGAGGCAGGCAGGCCAGTCGCCGTGCACGCGAATGCGCGCAAATTCGTGATAGTCGAGTCCCGCCCGGCGCAGTTGTCTGTCATCGATTGAAAATCCGAGCGGCGAGACGAGGTGCAGCTGAGCACCCGTGTTCGCCGCGAGCCGGATGATGTTGCCCGTGTTCGGGGGGATTTCAGGCTGGTAGAGGACGATGTGGAACATGCGGCGGCGGACGCCTCATTCGATCGTGGTTCGTGCGACGACCCAGTTCACCACCCGGTTCGCGCCGGATTTCTTCAGCGTGGCGGCAATTTCGTCGAGCGTCGCGCCGGTCGTCATCACATCATCGACGACCGCAATGTGCCTGGCATCCAACCGACGGCGGCAGCCGAATGCGCCGCGCACGTTGTCGCGGCGTCCTTTCAAGGGAAGATCGGTCTGTGGGGGAGTGGGGCGAACGCGCCCGCAGAGATCGGCTGCCACCGGCACGCCCAGCCGGGCGGCGACGCAGCGCGCAATTTCCATCGCCTGGTTGAAGCCGCGCTCCGCAAGGCGATCTGGATGAAGCGGTGCTGGAATGATCAGATCGATTTCGTCGGCTGCACCGGCGCGGACCGCCGCCGCGAGTTCGTCGGCCAAAAGCGGCGCCAGTGCGAGTTCGGCGCGGAATTTCAGCCCCTGCACCAGGGCGTCTGCCGGGAACGCGTACTCGAACACCGCGACCGTGGCGTCGTATGCCGGTGGATCCCCGATGCACCGCCCGCAGGGCAGGCCTTGTGCAACGGGCAACGCGCATCGCGGACAGCGCAGCGGCGAAAGCCGCGGCAGGTCAGCGCGGCACGCAGCACACACCACGCCGCTCCGGCTTTCGCCGCGGCACAGATAGCAGGTCCCGCCGAAAAACCAGTCGGCAATGCCGCTTGAACCGCGTGTTCCGTGAGGCGATCGCATCGCCGGCGATTATGCGGCATGCCGCACCTTCTGCACGCCGCCGGCGTGCAGGCACGACACCAGGCATACCGATTCGCGGTTGACGCGCCATCTGCACCCCGCGCAGAATCTGCGACTTTCTCCTGAGCGGATGGACATAACCATGTGGACGGTTGCAAAGCTGGGCGCAGATCTGGCGGCGGGGAAAATCACGAGCCGCGCGCTGGTCGACGAGGCGTTGGCGAAGATCGCCGACCCCGGGGGCGAAGGCGCGCGCGCCTTCATCAAGGTCTATGCTGAAATGGCGCGCGCTGAAGCCGACCATTCAGATCGACTGCGGCGCGCCGGGATCGTCCGTTCGCCTGTCGAGGGCATTCCGGTTTCGGTCAAGGACCTGTACGACGTCGCCGGCGACGTGACCCGCGCGGGCTCGAAGGTGCTTGACGATGCACCGCCGGCCTCGGTCGATGCACCGGCCGTCGCGCGCCTTCGCGCCGCAGGTGCGGTGATCGTCGGGCGCACCAACATGGTCGAGTTCGCATTTGGCGGGCTTGGTCTCAATCCCCATTACGGTACGCCCAGGAATCCCTACGATCGGGCCACGGGACGCGTGCCCGGCGGATCGTCCTCGGGCGCTGCGGTGTCGGTAGCCGACGGGATGTGCGCGATGGGCCTGGGTTCGGATACGCGCGGCTCGGTGCGCCTGCCCGCGGCATTGTGCGGCGTGACCGGGTTCAAGCCGACGGCGAGCCGGATCCCGCGCGACGGTGCCTTTCCGTTGTCCTGGACGCTCGATTCCGTGGGGCCGCTGGCGAACAGCGTGGCGTGCTGCGCGGCATACGACGCATTGATGGCCGGCGTTGCCCCTGATCCTCTGCCTGTGCTGCCGGTTTCGGGGATGCGGCTGATGGTACCGAATTGCAGCTTGTTCGACGAACTGGATCCGGAGGTTGCGACGGCGTTCGAGCGAGCAGTGGCGGGCCTCTCCGCGGCAGGGGCGATCGTGGCCCGGGTTGATGCACCGCAGTTCACGCGTGCCCAGGATCTGTACAAAAACGGAGGATTCGCGGGCGCGGAGGCGTGGCTGATCCACCGCAAGCGACTGGAATCGCGCTCGGCAGGTTACGACCCGAGGGTCGCAAAGCGCGTCGTGCTTGCGAAGGATTTCAATGCGGCCGACTATATTCAGCTCGGTTTCGACCGGGCCGCAGCCATTCGTGCGGCCGAAACGCTGTGTGCGCCGTACGATGCGATGTTGTACCCGACGTGCGCCGCAATCGCGCCGACGATTGCCGATGCCGATCGCAGCGACGACGATTATTTCCGCCTCAACATGCGCGTGCTTCGCAATACGGGCCTGGGGAACATCCTCGACGGATGTGGCGTTACGCTGCCATGTCAGGCGCCCGGCGAGGCGCCGGTCGGGTTGTCGGTCGCCGGACTGGCAGGAACGGATCGCCGCATACTCGCAGTCGCTCGCAGCATCGAGCTGGCGCTCGCGCCGATTACGCGGCGCACGGTCGCGTAGCCCGGAACTTTTCCGCCGCCTCCGCCGCTGGTCGCCACGCCGCCACCCGCTTTTGCCCTCGACTCGCGTCGCGTGCGGCGCAGCTTCGAGCGCGCCGCGCGAACCTATGCCGGCGCGGCCCGGCTCGAAGCAGAGGTCGGAGGGCGGATGCTGGAGCGACTCGACTACGTCAAGCTTGCGCCACGCCGGATTCTGGACGCCGGCGCCGGCGGCGCTCCACAGGCTGCGCAGTTCGCGCAGCGCTATCCCGGGGCACACCTGCTCGCGCTCGATCTTGCCCTGCCCATGCTGCAAACCGCCGTTCCGCGCAATATTGCGCAGCGTTTGCTCGATCGCGCCCGAGGCCGTCCGGGGCCGATGCGGATATGCGCCGATATGGCGCGCATGCCACTCGAGACGGGCGCGTGCTCGATGGTCTGGTCCAACATGGCGCTGCATTGGTCCCCTGACGTCCAGGCCGCGATCGGCGAGTTCCACCGGGTACTTGAAGTCGAGGGTTTGCTGATGTTCAGTACGCTCGGGCCGGATACGCTGAAGGAGTTGCGCCAGGCACTGGCCGGCAAGGGCCAGGCGCCGCGCGTGCATGGCTTTGTCGACATGCACGATCTCGGCGACATGCTGGTGGCGGCCGGCTTTGCCGCACCGGTGATGGACACCGAGACGATCACGCTGACCTACTCCGGCGCCGGGCAGATGCTTGCGGAGCTGCGCGACAGCGGCCAGACCTGCGCCCTCGAAGGAAGATCGCGCGGTCTGATGGGACCACGCCGATGGAAGCATGCACTCGACAGACTGGGCTCCTTTGTTCGGGAAGGTCGCTTACCGGCCACGATCGAAGTGGTGTACGGGCACGCATGGAAGGCTGCGCCGCGGCGTAGCGCCGAAGGTCACGCGATTGTACGGCTCGATCCAGGCATAAGAAAACGCGATTGATTTTTGGAAAACGCGTCTAAATCCGAGGCTTTATCTCGGGTTTCGGCTTGTTTGCTTTGGGGCGCTGTGGTAACTTACGCGGGCTTTTTTTGCGGTGTCCGAAGGGACGCTTCCATGAACGGTTGGAGTCAGGAGTTTCCCTGCCGAGAATTGGCGTTTCAGGGGCAGGGGTCCGGATTCGACCTGCTCCTCAAGCGAAATTGCTCGATTTCTCCGGCCGGACTGATGTGGGCCTTCGGGCTGATCGCGTTCGTTACGATCGGCATAGCGGTTTTTTTTGCGGCGCTGGGGGCATGGATGGTCCTGCCCTTCGCGGGAATTGAACTGGTTTGCCTGGGAATCGCGTTTTTGGTGAATGGCCGGCATGCTGCGGATTACGAGCGAATTCAGCTCGACAAAGGCAGACTGCTGATAGAAGTACGTGAATCGGATTCGATGCGCTGCCATGAGTTCAATCCGGCTCTGGCGAGCGTGAAGCTGGCGGGGGAGGGGACAGGCGCGCGGGTCATGCTCGCAGTGCCGGGTCGCAGCCTGGAGATCGGTCGCCACCTGCACCCGCAGGCGCGGCTGGATCTGGCGGGCGAGCTGAACAGAAGATTACGGAACTAGGAGTCGAAAGGTGAGCATGCAACAGGTCTCGGCAGGGAAAATTGGACGATGGGCGCTGGCCGCAGGGCTGTTTGCGCTGATGGCAGCCGGAAGTGCGCATGCGCTGGAGTGGAATCTTCAGCCGCCGGCGACCAAGATCGCGGCAGATATCCACAGCCTGCACGAATATGTCATGGCGCTGATCGTCGTGATCTTCATTGGCGTGTTCGGCGTGATGTTCTATTCGATCTTCGCCCACCGCAAGGACAAGGGCCACAAGGCGGCGAACTTCCACGAGAACACAACCGTCGAGATCGTCTGGACCGTCATTCCCCTGCTCATCCTGATCGGCATTGCGTGGCCTGTGACCAAGACGGTCATCGCGCAGAAGGACACGACCAATTCCGACATCACGATCAAGGTCACCGGCTACCAGTGGAAGTGGGGCTACGACTACATCAAGGGCGAGGGCGAAGGCATCAGCTTCCTTTCGCAGCTCGCGACGCCGCGCGACCAGATCGAGGGCCGGGCGGAGAAAGGCGAGAACTACCTGCTGGAAGTCGACCACGAGGTGGTGGTGCCGATCGGAAAGAAGGTCCGCATCCTGACCACTGCCGCAGACGTGATCCACTCGTGGGGCCTGAACGCCTTCGGCGTGAAGCAGGACGCGATCCCCGGTTTCATCCGCGACACCCACTTCACGGCCAACAAGATCGGCACCTTCCGCGGTCAGTGCGTCGAGCTGTGCGGCAAGGAGCACGGCTTCATGCCGATCGTGGTGAAAGTGGTCAGCGCCGAGGACTATACGAAGTGGGTCGACGGCGAAAAGAAGAAGCTGGCCGCGCTGGCCGACGATCCGACCAAGACCTATACGCTGGATGAGCTCAAGGCACGTGGCGAGAAGGTCTACGCTTCCAACTGCGTCGCCTGCCACCAGGCGACGGGCAAGGGCATGCCGCCCGCGTTCCCGGCGCTTGACGGCTCCAAGATTGCCAACGGCCCGAAGGCTGCACATCTGGACATCGTCCTGAATGGCAAGGCAAGCACCGCGATGGCGTCCTTCGCCAAGCAGCTGAACGACACGGAAATTGCCGCTGTCATCACCTACGAACGCAATGCCTGGGGCAACAAGACCGGCGAGGCGATCCAGCCCGCCGAAGTCAAGGCCCTGCGCAAGTAACAGATATCTTCAGGAGAACCCAATGAGCGCAGTCCTCGACGATCACGGTCACGGTCACGACGATCACCACCACGGTTACGGCGGGATCATGCGCTGGATCACAACCACCAACCACAAGGACATCGGCACGCTGTACCTGTGGTTCAGCTTCACCATGTTCATGGTCGGCGGCGTGATGGCGCTGGTGATCCGCGCAGAGCTGTTTTCACCCGGGCTGCAGATCGTGAATCCGGATTTCTTCAACCAGATGACGACCATGCACGGCCTGATCATGGTGTTCGGCGCGATCATGCCGGCATTCGTCGGCTTCGCGAACTGGCTGATCCCGATGCAGATCGGTGCGCCGGACATGGCGTTCGCGCGGATGAACAACTGGAGCTTCTGGCTGCTGCCGTTCGCCGGGACGCTGCTGATCATGTCGTTCTTCATGCCGGGCGGAGCGCCGGGCGTGGGCTGGACGATGTACGCGCCGCTGACGGTGCAGATGGGCATCGGCATGGACTTCACGATTTTTGCCGTGCACATCCTCGGCATGTCGTCGATCATGGGGTCGATCAACATCGTCACCACGATCCTGAACATGCGCGCGCCGGGCATGACGCTGATGAAGATGCCGCTGTTCTGCTGGACCTGGCTGATCACGGCCTACCTGCTGATCGCCTCGATGCCGGTGCTTGCCGGCGCGGTGACCATGACGCTGACCGACCGTCATTTCGGCACCTCGTTCTTCAATGCGGCAGGCGGCGGCGACCCGGTTCTGTACCAGCATATCTTCTGGTTCTTCGGCCACCCCGAGGTCTACATCATCATCCTTCCGGCGTTCGGCGTGATCTCGCAGATCATCCCGGCGTTCTCGAGCAAGCCGCTGTTCGGCTATGCCTCGATGGTCTATGCGACGGCCTCGATCGCGATCCTGTCGTTCATCGTCTGGGCGCACCACATGTACACCGTCGGCATGCCGGTCACCGGCCAGCTGTTCTTCATGTACGCCACGACGCTGATCGCCGTGCCGACCGCGGCAAAGATGTTCAACTGGGTGGCGACGATGTGGCGCGGATCGCTCACGTTCGAGACGCCGATGCTGTTTGCGCTCGGATTCCTGTTCCTGTTCGCGATGGGCGGTTTCTCCGGGCTGGTGCTGTCGCTGGCTGCGGTCGACATTCAGCTCCAGGACACCTATTACGTGGTCGCGCACTTCCACTACGTGATGGTCGCCGGCGCCCTGTTCACGGCCTTTGCCGGGATTTACTTCTGGCTGCCGAAGTGGACCGGCAGGATGTACAACGAAACGCTGGGCAAGTGGCATTTCTGGCTGTCGATGATCTTCTTCAACATGATCTTCTTCGTCCAGCACTTCCTCGGCCTCGCCGGCATGCCGCGACGCATCCCGGACTACGCCCTGCAGTTCGAGACCTGGAACAAGATCTCGACGATCGGCGCGTTCGGCTTCGGACTCTCGCAGGTGTTCTTCCTCTACATCGTCGTCAAGGCGATTACCAGCGGTGAGAAGGCTGCCGACAAGCAGTGGGAGGGCGCCGATTCGCTGGAGTGGACCCATCTGCCCAGCCCGGTGCCGTACCACACCTTCGAAACCCCGCCGGTCATCAAGTGACATCCAGGGCATTCGATGGGACGGCCGCAGACATGCCTCTGAGCCGCAACGCGAGGACCGGTCTGATCCTTGCCGCAGTCGCGCTGGTGTTTTTCGCCGCCGTGATCGTCAAGTACTGGCTGATCAGATGAGTACGGCCCCGGGTTATCACTCAGGCGGCGACAACCGGCGGATGCTGGTGAAGCTTTCGATCGTCGCTTCGCTGATGTTCGGATTTGGCTACGCCCTTGTGCCGTTCTACAAGCAGATCTGCCTTGCGCTGGGGCTCAACAACCTTGAGCCGGTAGCAGCCGCGAATGTCGTGTCGAATACCCAGGTGGATTACTCGCGCACCATCACGATCGAGTTCGATGCCAATGCGCACAATCTGCCCTGGCGCTTTCGCACCCTGCAGAATCACATCACGGTGCATCCGGGTGAACTCGCCACCGTGGAATTCGAGGTCGTCAACACTAAGCCGGTGGCCATCACCGCCCAAGCGGTGCCGAGCTACGGGCCGCAGCGTGCGGGGCAGTATTTCAGCAAGCTCGAGTGCTTCTGTTTTGCAAAGCAGACATTCGCAGCGGGTGAGACACGCCGCATGCCGGTGGTGTTTCTCATCGACCCGAAGCTGCCCGACGACGTGAATACGATTACATTGTCTTACACGTTTTTCGAGGTTGCCGGAATGGGCGGGAAATCATGATGGCCCAGGACGCGCGGCCGAGGGCCTCGTTCTTCGCGGTCGCGAAAGCGGTCTTCTGGTCTTTCTTCGGCGTGAGGAAGAAGGCTGATTACGACAAGGATTCAGTAAGCATCAGTCCGGTGCAGGTGATCGTCGCCGGACTGATCGGCGCGGTGCTGTTCGTGCTGACGCTGGTCATGGTGGTAAAGCTGGTAACCAGCTGACCGTCTGCAGAAATCAGGAAACAGGGAATACGGGAGAAAAACATGTCGCAACATCCGACCGCCGAAGCTACGCCGGACTACTTCATACCGCAGCCGATGCCTTGGCCGATCATGGGTTCGGTGGGCATTTTCTGCATGGCACTTGGGGCGATCTTCACGTTCAACGGAATGAGTGCGGGATATATCTCGCTCGCCCTGGGCCTGATGATCCTCCTTTACATGCTGTATCGATGGTTCGGCGCCGTGATCCATGAGTCGGAGACCGCACGCTATTCGAAGCGCGTCGACCTCTCGTTCCGTTGGGGAATGAGCTGGTTTATCTTTTCGGAAGTGATGTTCTTCGCTGGATTCTTCGGTGCCCTGTTCTGGGCGCGCGTCGTTTCGGTGCCTGACCTTGCGAGCCTGCTTCACAACGAGATTCTCTGGCCCGGATTCACCGCCCACTGGCCTTCGGCCGGACCGGGGTTCGCCGAGAAGTTCACTCCGATGGCGGCCTGGGGCCTCCCGGCGCTGAACACGTTCCTGTTGTTGACCTCCGGGGTAACGATCACCGTGGCGCATTGGGCGTTGAAGGAAAACAAGCGCGGAATGCTGAATCTGTTCATGTTCCTGACCGTAGCGCTGGGCGCAACGTTCCTCGTGTGCCAGGTGATCGAGTACGGCCACGGCTATTCGGAACTCAACCTCAAGCTGTCCACCGGCGTGTACGGCTCGACGTTCTACATGCTGACCGGTTTCCACGGTTTTCACGTGACGCTCGGCGCGATCATGCTGACCGTGATCCTGGCGCGATGCCTCGCCGGACATTTCAAGCCCGACCACCACTTCGCCTTCGAGGCGGTTGCATGGTACTGGCACTTCGTCGACGTGGTCTGGCTCGGATTGTTCATATTCGTCTACTGGCTCTAGGAAGGGGCTGCGCCGCAGGTGTTGCGGCGCGCAGAACAACGAGGAGGAGGGTTCCCACGCGCGCACCAAGACGCGTGTCGGGAATTCCGGAGGCAGCAAGACTTGATGCCGCACCTGGTGCGGCATCTTTTTTTCAGCGACGGATTCAGCTGCCTACGCGGGCGGGAATGAAACCAAAATAGTAACTGCCCATCAAAATCAGGAAGAGTGCGACGGAGAGGCCGACGCGAATCGCGAGCGCCTTGACCGCGCGTTTCGAGTCTCCCTGGTCGTGCATGACGAAGTACAGCCCGGAACCCAGGCTGCCGATGATCAGCAAAAGCATGACGATGACGACGTAGCGCATGGATGCAGTGTAGCCGATGGAAAGTAGCGCTTCTACCGATGCCTTCTAGAGTCGCAGGCCTGCGCTTCCAGCCGCGCTGGTGGGCGTTTCTGCTCGCCCTCGCTGCGTGCGCCGCGACGGTTTCTGCTGGGAAACTGGCAGACACGCCGCGCAGCCGAGAAGCGCGACCTCGCGGCACGATTCGACGCGGCGGAGCGGGCGGCACCGGTCGCGATTCCGGGCGTGCCTTCCTCCCCGGACGCACTGGTATACAAGCGCTTGCACGCGAAAGGCGAGTTCGTGCCGAAATTCACCGTGCTTCTGGACAACAAGGTCTACAAGGGACGCGTCGGTTACTATGTTGTGACGCCGCTGCGCCTCTCCAACAGTACGCTGCATGTACTGGTGAACCGGGGCTGGATTGCGGGTAATGCGAGGCGCGAGGACCTCCCGCAGATCCGGACGCCCGTGGGGGAAGTCTCGGTCGACGGACTGGGACTCGCACACCCGCAGCGCGTGCTGGCAGCCGGCGACGGCTTGCCCACGGGGGTGGTGTGGCAGGGCCTGACCAACGAGGATTTTTCACGCTGGTCCGGGCTGGCCCTCCAGCCCGTGTTTCTGCAGCAGAACTCGTCGCTCGACGACGGGTTGGTGCGCGACTGGCCGGCCCCGGATTTCGGCGTCGGGACGCATGAAAGCTATGCGATCCAGTGGTATCTCATCGCAGCCCTTTCCGTGATCATTTTTCTCAGTCTGAGTTTCAAACGTGAACAATCTTCTGCCGTCTGACCCGGTCAAGCGCGGGCGCATCAAGCTGCTTGCCCTGGCAGCGTTTTTTGCGCTGCCGGTGCTGGCCGGATATGTCGTCTACTTTTTCGGCTGGACGCCGGGCGGTGCGGCGAATTACGGGACCCTGCTTCCCCCGCAACCGCTTCCGAATGCCACCCTGCTGGGTGCCGACCAGCGGCCGCTGAAGTTTTCCGAAATGCGCGGCAAATGGCTGCTTGTGCAATTCGATTCCGGTGCCTGTGACGCATACTGCGAACGCAAACTCTATTTCATGCGTCAAGTGAGAAAGGCGCTCGGCAAGGACATGACGCGCGTGGAGCGCGTGTGGCTGGTGACCGACACGCAGGTACCGAAAGCGGCGCTGCTCGAGGCGATCGACGGCACGCAGCTTGCGCGGCCGCAGGAAGGCGGTTTCGGTACGGCATTTCCCGCCGAGCGGTCCGCGACGGACCACATCTACCTGGTCGACCCGCTCGGCAACCTGATGATGCGCTTCCCTCGCGATCCGAATCCGTCACGGATGTTGAAAGACCTGCAGAGGCTGATGAAAGCCTCCCAGATCGGATGAAGATCCCGATGTCTGGGTATGGAAGGCTGGTTCTCCTGACCGCCTGCCTGACATTCGTGGTGGTCGTGGTGGGCGCCTTCGTGCGTCTCTCGGACGCCGGACTCGGCTGCCCGGACTGGCCGGGCTGCTACGGAAAACTGAGTCCGGTGCACGCCGAAGGGCAGATTGCGCGCGCGGTCGACGCGCAGGGCGGCACGCACGGCCCGGTCTCCATGCCCAAGGCCTGGAAGGAGATGGGCCATCGCTACCTTGCGGGCACCCTGGGATTGCTGATACTCGCGATAGCCATACTGGCGTGGCTGCGCCGCCACATACTTGGCCAGGCACCCTGGCTGCCCGCCGCGATCGTCGTTGTCGTCGGCGTCCAGGCAACCCTCGGAAAATGGACGGTGACGATGCTCCTCAAGCCGGCGATCGTCACGGGCCACCTGATCGGTGGCATGACCACATTCGGACTGCTTGTATGGCTTGCGCTGCGTGAGTGGCAATTCAGCACGGCGCGCGATGTCACCGGGGTGCGCTCGCATAGAAGGCTTGCGATCCTCGCGCTCGCGGTCCTTTGCGTCCAGATCATGTTCGGTGGGTGGGTCAGCACGAATTACGCAGCACTGGCGTGTCCGGACCTGCCGCTGTGTCGTGGCGCCCTCGTCCCGGAGATGGATTTCGGCAATGCGTTCCACGTGGTACGCGAACTCGGCATGACGCCCGATGGCGGCCTGCTTTCGGCAGAGGCGTTGACTGCGATCCACTGGGTCCACCGGATGTTCGCGATGGTCGCAGCCGTGATACTCGGCCTCACCGCGCTGCGGCTGACGCTGCACGCCGAGCTGCGTCGACTGGGCGCGCTGCTTTTCGTCGCGCTCGGCCTGCAGATTACGCTGGGCGTGGCCAACGTTGCGTTCGGCCTCCCGCTCTGGCTCGCTGCCGCCCACAACGCCGGTGCGGCGCTCCTTCTCGCTGTGATGATCGTGATAAACTACGTTTCTTTCCATGGACTTGCGCTCGATCCGGTGGCGCGCCAAGCGGCGCCCGTCCTTCGGGCGTCCGGTTCGCACGACTGATCCCGACAACATGTCCGCACAAGCCCTGCTTTCCGCAACGCCGCGCTCCCTGACCCAGAAGGCCAGGGCGTTCTACGCGCTGACCAAGCCTCGCGTTGTCTCGCTGATCGTCTTTACCGCCGTGATCGGCATGTTCCTTTCAACGCCCGGCATGGTGCCTCCGCAGATTCTGCTTGCGGGCACTTTCGGCATTGCGTTCGTGGCTGGTGCCGCGGCTGCCATCAATTGCCTCGTTGAACAGAAGATCGACGCGCTCATGCAGCGTACAAGCTGGCGGCCGCTGCCGCGCGGCGATCTTTCGCCGTTTCAGACCCTGGTGTTTGCCGGCGCGGTCGGTGGTCTGGGATTGTGGTTGCTGAATGTGTTCGTCAATCCGCTGACCATGTGGCTGACGCTTGCGACCTTCGTTGGCTACGCGATCATCTATACGGTGATCCTCAAGCCGGCGACGCCGCAGAACATCGTGATCGGCGGTGCCTCGGGCGCCATGCCGCCCGTGCTCGGCTGGGCCGCGGTGACGGGCGAAGTGACGACCGAGGCGATGCTGCTGTTCCTGATCATCTATACCTGGACGCCCCCGCACTTCTGGGCGCTGGCCCTGTATCGCACCGAAGAGTACGCGAAGGCCGGACTGCCCATGCTGCCGGTCACGCACGGACAGAAGTTCACGCGACTTCACGTGCTTCTGTACACCCTGATCATGTTCGCCGCCTCGTTGCTGCCGTTCGTGGTGCGCATGAACGGCTGGCTCTATTTCTCGGCGGCGATCGTGCTGGGCGGCATATTCATCGTCTACGCCGTGCGCATCTATCTGAACTACAGCGATCGGCTCGCACAGAAGACCTTCCGCTACTCGATCCTCTACCTGTCGCTTCTGTTCGCAGCGCTGCTCATCGACCACTACCTTGTTGCGTAACGTATTCCTGGCGCTTTGCGCCGCGCTGTTGCTGGTTGCGTGCGACGGCGGCGGACCGAAGTTCAGGAATGTCGATATCACGGGCGCCGACTACGCCAAGGGGTTTGCGCTCACCGACCATACGGGAAAGCCGCGCACCCTGGCGGACTTTCGCGGCAAGGTCGTCATCGTGTTTTTCGGCTATACCCACTGTCCCGACGTTTGTCCGACCACGCTGGCGGAACTGAAGCAGGTGATGGGAAAACTCGGTGCCGATGCCGACCGCGTGCAGGTGCTCTTCATTACGCTCGATCCGGAGCGAGACACGCCCAAGGTTCTCGCGCAGTACGTGCCGGCATTTGACCCGCGTTTCCTCGGACTCCATGGCGACGCCGAAACCACGGTCAAGACTGCCAGAGAATTCAAGGTGTTCTTCGAAAAGCGCGATGGCACGGCCCCGGGGAGCTACACACTCGATCATACGGCGGCCAGCTATGCCTTCGATCCCGCCGGCCGCCTGCGTCTCTACGTGAAGTACGACCAGATTGCCACGCTGGTGGACGACATCCGCACGCTTCTGAAGGAATAGCGCGCGCCGTTCAGGCCGGCGCCATGAGCCTGCGCATTTTCTCCAGCGCCTTCGCCTCGATCTGCCTGATGCGTTCCGCCGATACCTTGAATTCGGCCGCGAGATCGTGCAAGGTCAGGCTGTCTTTATCCTGCAGCCAGCGAGACTCGACGATGCGGCGGCTGCGCGGATCGAGGCTTTCGAGCGCTTTCGCCAGCCCTTCTGTGCGCATGCGCTCGGATTCGGTCGACTCGAGCACATTCGAGGGTTCGGCGTTCACGTCGGCGGTCAGATAGTTGACCGGCGCATAGGTTTCGTCATCGTCGTCGGCTTCGAACGTCATTTCCTGCCCCGCGAGCCGCATTTCCATTTCGGAGACTTCCGCAGGCTTGACGTTGAGCGCCGTCGCCATCCGGTTGATGTCTTCTGGCGACAACGTGCCCGAATCGCGCCGCATCGAGCGCAGATTGAAGAACAGCTTGCGCTGCGCCTTCGTGGTCGCGAGCTTGACCATCCGCCAGTTGCGCAGGATGTATTCGTGGATTTCGGCCTTGATCCAGTGAATTGCGAAGGACACGAGACGCACACCGCGCTCCGGGTCGTAGCGCTTGACCGCCTTCATCAGGCCGATATTCCCTTCCTGGATCAGGTCGGCATGCGGCAAGCCATAGCCCAGATAGCCGCGGGCAACCGATACCACGAGGCGCAGGTGCGAGAGCACCAGACCCCGGGCGGCGCCAAGATCCTCGGTGTCGCGGTATTGGCGGGCGAGTTTCTGCTCCTGCTCGAGGCTGAGCAGCGGGAACCGGTTTACCGACTGGATATAGGCGTCCAGACTCCCGACGGGCATCGGAATCGGGAACTGGGCCGGCACGGTCATCGCGGTTTGCATATGGCTATCTCCTTGAGGGAAATTCTAGCACTCTGCAGGTTTGAGTGCTAATTCCTCCAAGAGTTCCCGGATATTCTCGGGCAATCCTTTTACCCGCGCTCCATTCCACGTAAGTATACGCTTACTGACAGATAAGCGCCCAGAAAACCGAGGACAGCAGCAAAGGCGGCGACGGCGACTGCGTCGCCGGTCGCGAGAAACGCGAGCTCGAAGCTGGAACCATAAGTCTGGGCAAGTACCCGGACGCCCCGGTTCAGGAAGTAAAGGCTTCCCGCCAGAATGGCCAGGCCGACCACACCACCAGCCAGGCCCTGAAGCATGCCAAGGTAGTAGAAAGGCCGGCGGATGAAACCGTCGGTCGCGCCGAGCAGCCTGGCGACCTCGATTTCCTCCCGCTGTGTCAGAACCTGGAGCCGTACGGTGTTGAAAGTGCTCGCTACCAGACCCGTGGCGAGCAAGGCCGCGAGCAGGGCCATCCCCAATCGACCGACGTCCAGGAGTGCGGACAGTCTTCGCGCCCAGGCCGAATCGGCCTGAACCTGCGCTACTCCCGGCTGTTTGCGCAGGGACTCCGCCAGCGCCTCCAGCTGCCCGGCAGGCGCCTCGCGGAGCGTCACGATGAACGCGTCCGGCAGGGGATTGCGGTTCAGCGCCGCCATCACTTCGGCCATGCCCTCGGTGCTGCGCAGTTGCTTCAGCGCCTCGTCGCGCGACACGAACCGAATCGACGTGAGGTGCGGCTCGACTCTCAGCCGCTTCTCGAGCGCATCGCGCTCGGATGTCTTTGCGCCAACTTCGAGAAACACGCTCATCTGAGGTTCCAGCGAAAAACGCTGGGTCATGCCCCGCAGGCTATCGAGCACCACGTAGCCCCCGGCCGGAAGGCTCAGCGCGATGCCGATGACCAGCACGTTCAGCAGGCTGGAGACGCGCTGCGATGCCAGCTTTCCGATGGCGGATGCCAGTGCCTGCCGATGCTGCGAGAGCCAGCGCCTCACGCGGTGTCGTCCCCGGCGGCGAGTCGGCCGTTTTCCAGTTTCAGGACGCGCGTGCCCGGGCGCTCGAGCAGCGTCAGGTCATGGGTGGCGATCAGCACCGTGACGCCGACCTGCCGGAAGGATACGAAAATATCGACGATCGCAGCGGCCGAATCGGCGTCGAGGTTGGCCGTCGGTTCATCGGCGAGAAGGATCGCGGGACGGTTGGCGACTGCGCGGGCGATGGCGATTCGCTGCTGTTCGCCGCCGGACAACTGTATCGGGTTGGCTTTTTCGCGTCCGAGCAATCCCACCTTGTCGAGCGCAGCGCGCGCCCGCTTTCCCGCTTCACCCGGCGTAAAGCCACTGAACGCGAGCGGCAGCAACACGTTGTCGAGCACGCTGCGATCGTAGAGCAGCTTCTGGTCCTGGAAGATCAGGCCGAGGTTTCGCCGCAGGAAGGGAATCGCCGCGGGCTTGAGCGCTGACACGTTCTGGCCGTTGACGATGACTGAACCGGTGGTTGCGCGTTCGATCGCCGGGATGAGTTTGAACAGTGTCGATTTTCCGGCCCCCGAATGGCCGGTGAGGAACACGAGTTCGCCGGCGCCGATTTCGAAACTTACGTCCCGCAGCGCCTCCTGACCGCCCGGATAGCGCTTGGAGACGTTCACAAATCTAATCAACGAGCGCCTCCGAGAAATCCCGCACGTTGAACGGGCGCAAGTCGTCGATTCCTTCGCCCACGCCGATGAAATAAAGGGGTGTGGGCCTCGATCCCGCGATGGCCGCGACCACGCCGCCCTTGGCGGAGCCGTCGAGCTTTGTGAGCACCAGTCCGGTGAGCCCGACGGCCTCGTCGAACGCCTTCACCTGTGCAAGCGCGTTCTGGCCCGTATTGGCGTCGAGCACCAGTATCACTTCGTGCGGCGCGCCGGGCATGGCCTTGGCGATCACGCGCTTCACCTTGCGGATTTCTTCCATCAGGTGCAACTGGGTCGGCAGGCGCCCCGCGGTGTCGGCGAGGACGATGTCGATCCCCCGGGCCATCGCCGCAGCAACTGCATCAAACACCACTGCGCCCGGATCGCCGGACTGTTGCGCGATGACCGTCACGCCATTGCGCTCTCCCCAGACCGTCAGCTGTTCCCGTGCGGCGGCCCGGAACGTGTCCCCCGCGGCCAGAAGCACGCTCTTGCCTTGTGCCTGGAAGTACTTGGCGAGCTTGCCGATCGAGGTGGTTTTTCCGGCGCCATTCACGCCGGCCACCATGATCACAAGCGGCCTGGCGCGCGACAGGTCGAACGATTTCTCCAGTGGCGCGATGAGTATTGCGAGTTCGTCCCTCAGAAGCTCCTTCAGCGCGGACGCGTCGGTGACGCCTTCCTTTCGCACCCGCGCGCGCAGTGTCTGCAGAAGCTGCGTGGTCGCTTCCACGCCACAATCGGCGCCGAGAAGCGCCGCCTCGAGATCGTCGTAGAGCGCCTCGTCGATCTTGCCCCGGGAGAACAGGCCGCCGATGGCCTCGCGGCTGCGCGAAAGTCCGCTCCTGAGCCGTGCGGTCCAGGACTGCTTTTCCTGCTGAGGTTGTTTGCCGAAGCCGAACATGGGAGCCCGCGGCCGGGAAAGCCGCTAAGATGGGCTTGCATTTTAGCAAACGCCCCCGGTTCAATTGCCCAAATCGAAGACAGCCTCGAACGGCCACACACCAGGCCGCGTTCGCATCATCGGCGGTCTGTGGAAGCGCAGCGTGCTGAATTTTCCTGCGCTCGCCGACCTGCGACCCACGCCCGA
The DNA here is from genome assembly GCA_963844255.1 of uncultured beta proteobacterium. Taxonomy (GTDB): domain Bacteria; phylum Pseudomonadota; class Gammaproteobacteria; order Burkholderiales; family SG8-39; genus SZAS-79. The sequence continues at coordinate 21,555 of CAWJNP010000028.1, read as the reverse complement.
CCGGGTTCGCGAGACGCTCTTCAACTGGCTGGGCCAGGACCTCTCCGGCGCGCACTGTCTCGATTTGTTTGCGGGCAGCGGTGCGCTTGGTTTCGAGGCGGCGTCGCGCGGGGCCGCGCGCGTGGTGCTGGTCGAACGTGACCGCACGGCGGTGCTCGCGTTGCGTGCCAATGCCGCACGGCTCAAGGCCGGTGCGCTTCACGTGGTCGGCGGCGAAGCCTCGGCATACCTGTCCGCTGCGAACGAACGATTCGACGTGGTTTTCCTCGATCCTCCATTCAGGCAGAATGTGCTCGCCGAAGTGCTCGTACACCTGCCGCGCGTGCTGAATTCCGGGGCGCGCGTCTACATGGAGGCACCGCAACCCCTGGAGACGGAACGCCCCTGGCGCGAGTTGAAGCGCAGTCGTGCGGGGCAGGTCAATTACCAATTGCTGGAGTGGAATGATGATCGGAGCAGTCTATCCGGGGACGTTTGATCCCCTCACGCGCGGACACGAGGATCTGGTCCGGCGTGCTGCCGTGCTGTTCAGCACGGTCATTGTCGGTGTGGCTGACAGTCGCGCCAAGAAGCCGTTTTTCACGCTGACAGAGCGCGTCGACATTGCCCGCGAGGTGCTGAAGGACGTTCCGAATGTGAAGGTCGTCGGGTTCAGCGGCCTGCTGATCAATTTCATCCACGAGCACAACGCCCGGGTGATCATGCGCGGCCTGCGCGCCGTCTCAGATTTCGAGTACGAGTTCCAGCTCGCGGGAATGAACCGCAACCTCTATCCCGACGTGGAAACCGTTTTCCTCACGCCCTCCGAGCAGCACATGTTCATCTCCGCGACCCTGGTGCGGGAGATCGCGACCCTGGGCGGCGATGTGTCCAAGTTCGTGCACCCGCTGGTGCAGGCCAAGCTCAAGGGAAAAGTCACTGCGCTTGGCGGCTGAGCGCGCCTATTTCTGGCAGGCCGGGCAGTAGAAGGTCGCCCGCTGCCCCATCACGACGCGGCGGATCGGCGTGCCACAGCGCCGGCAGGCTTGGCCGGCGCGGTCGTAGACCCAGTAGTTCTGCTGGAAGTAGCCCGAACTTCCATCGGATTGTACGAAATCGCGCAGGCTGGACCCGCCCGCGCGAATGGCCGATTCGAGCGTGTCCTTGATTTCGATGACCAGCTTCGCGCTGCGTACCATCGACAGGCGGCCCGCCTTTGTACGCGGGTTGATGCCCGCGCGGAACAGGCTCTCGTTGGCGTAGATGTTGCCGACGCCGACGATTTTCTTCCCGTCCATCAGGAACTGTTTTATGGCCACGCGGTGGCCTCGCGTGAGCGCGTGCAGGCGCGCGGCGCTGAAGGTGGCCAGCAGCGGCTCCACGCCAAGACCGGCGATCAGCTTGTGGTCGGCAACGTTGTCTGTGGTCCAGAGCACGGCACCAAACCGGCGCGGATCGCGCAGCCGCAATAGCGCATCGCCGCGTTCGCCCCCGACGGTCAGGTCGAAGTGATCGTGCTTTTCGGGCGCCACGCCGGGCTTGAGTATCCGCAGGCTGCCCGACATCCCCAGGTGCAGGATCAGATGCCCGGCACCGCAATCGACCAGGATGTACTTGCCGCGCCGCTTCACCGAGCGGATTTTCCGCCCCGTCAGCCCAAGAACTTCGGACGGCACCCGCCAGCGAAGACGGGGCTCGCGCACGACGACGCTGCGTATGGTCTGGCCCGTCAGAAAGGGGGCGATCCCTCTGCGGGTGACCTCGACTTCGGGGAGTTCTGGCATTCGGGAGAACTTGGCGGTGCGCCGCGTGTCGAAGTCGGGTGAACGTTCAGGCCGCGCTTGTGCGGAGTGGTAAATATACCTAATATGGCCAGTGACCGACAGCGCGATTCGCGCCCATCCCTACCCTTCGTGTTCCTTCGCCTCCTTCCGGATTTTCGCCGCGCTGCCAAACTGATCGCAGTGGTTCTTGCGATGGCGTTCTGCATCCCGGCGCTGGCCCAATCGAGTGACAGGGACGAGGCCTCGCCACTGCAGCCGTCCGAGGCACAGAAGCCGGACGAATCCCGGCTGCCGAAACAGGAACTCACCGAGCCGGTTCTTCTTGGCCTGCTGCTTGCCGAAATCGCCGCCCAGCGCGACAACCCCGCCTACGCGGCGCGAACCTACCTCGAGCTGGCCAAGCGCACCCTCGATCCCCGGGTTGCCCGGCGCGCCGCGGAAATAGCGAATTACGCCCGTCTGCCCGACGTCGCGCTCGAGGCGGCGAAGATCTGGTACGAGGCGGAGCCGGATTCGACGCGTGCGCTGCAGACGATCAGCGGACTGCTCATCAGCACGCGACGGGTCGAGGAAGCGGTGCCCTACCTCGCCAGGCTGTTTGGCACCGATACGGTGTCGGCGGCAAACGGATTCATGCAGGTCAACCGCTTTCTTTCGGCGAACCCGGACCGCAAGGCCAATCTGGCGGCCGTCAGAAAGCTGGCCGAAGGGCATCCGAACCTGCCGCAAGCGCACTTCGCGATAGCGCAGGCGGCGGCGGGTGCCGACGAAGACGCCGAGGCGCTGGCATCAGTCCGCCGCGCGGCGCAGCTGAAACCGGACTGGGATCTGGCGGCGATCTTCGAAGCGCAGATTTTGCAGCCCAGGTTTCCGGCAGAGGCACAGGCACGCCTGTCCGAATACCTGCGCGTCTATCCCGGGTCGCGTGAAGCGGGCCTGAATTACGCACGCCTGCTGGTGCTCGACAAGAAGCTGCCCGAGGCGCGTGCTCAGTTCAAGGCGCTGCTGGCGGCCTATCCGGAGAGTGCCGATGTCCTGTATGCGGTCGGCCTGCTTTCGGCGCAACTAAAGGACTACGCCGAGGCGGAAACCTATCTCTCGAAGCTGCTCGAGACGACGTTTCGCGACAAGAACAGCGTGCGCATGACCCTGGGCCAGCTTGCGGAAGAGCGGAAGGACTATCCCGCAGCGCTCAAGTGGTACGCCCAGATCGAGGAAGGTGACCAGTTCATCACGTCCCGGCTGCGCACGGCGCACGTGCTGTTCAAGCAGGGAAACCTCGGCGCGGCGCGCGCTTATCTGCGCAAGGTTGATGCCGGCTCGCAGCAGGTCCAGATGCTGATCGGCGAAGCGCAGTTGCTGCGCGAAGCCAACCAGAACGCCGAGGCATTCAAGGTGCTGAACCAGGCGCTTGAGGCCCAGCCCGACCAGCCGGACCTGCTCTACGACCGCGCGCTGACGGCTGAAAAACTGGAACGTTTTGACGTGCTGGAGGCTGACCTTACGCGGCTCATCGCCGTCAGTCCCGAACGCGCGCATGCCTACAACGCCCTGGGCTACTCATTTGCCGATCGGAATGTGCGCCTCGATGAGGCGCGAACGCTGATCGAAAAAGCCATGAAGCTCGCGCCGGAGGATCTGTTCATTGTCGACAGCATGGGCTGGACCTACTACCGCATGGGCGATTATCCGCGTGCAAAGGAATTCCTGAGCCGCGCTTGGGAGGGCCGTCCTGACGGCGAAATCGGCGCGCACCTCGGCGAGGTTCTCTGGGTCATGGGTGAGCGTGCCGAGGCCGAGCGAATCTGGCAGGAGGCGGAAAAGAAATCGCCCGACAACGAGGCCTTGAAGAAGACGATCAAGCGCTTCAAGAATCCCTGATCAGCATGACGGGAGAACCGCGCCGCGGAAGTCCCGTCCGCGCGAACATGACGGTCTTCGGTCTGCGTTTTGTCCTTGGCGGTGTCCTGCTGGCGCTGGTTGGTTGTGCCGGGCTGGAAGAGCGCGCGCCCGGACAGCGCGTCGAGTTCGAGCTTGCCGGCCGCATTGCGGTTCGCTATCAGAAGGAGGCGGCCAGCGGTAACCTGGCCTGGCGCCACACGCAGGACTCCGATGAGATGCTGATGACCACCCCGATCGGCTCGAGCGTGGCGCGTATCGTGCGGACGGGCGATCTGGTCGTCCTGACGACGGCGGATGGGCAGGAATTCCGGGCAGCGGATGCGGAGTCGCTGACCGAGAAGGCCCTCGGCTTTCGCCTGCCTCTGGCCGGTCTGGTGGATTGGGTTCGTGGCAGGGCGATGCAAGGACAGCCCGCGGTCGCTACGCGCGACGCCATGGGACGGCTGAAGTTGCTGGAACAGGGCGGCTGGCACATCGAGTACCAGGCTTACCGCGAGGACGGTCTGCCCGTTCGCCTCAAATTGGACTACCCCGGCATCGAATTGCGTCTCGCAGTACACGATTGGCTGCAGGGTGGAGGTTCGGAATTGCCGGCGGCCGCGCCCGGCCCTGTCCGCTGATGGACTGGCACCCCGCACCCGCGAAGCTGAATCTGTTCCTTCACGTACTCGGCCGGCGTGCCGATGGTTATCACCTGCTGCAGACCGCATTCAGGCTGATCGACCGCGCAGACCGGGTGGGCATTGCGGTGCGCGACGACGGAGCGGTCCGGCGCGTGGACGCCACACCGGGCGTCGAACCGGAGACGGACCTGTGCCTGCGAGCTGCCCGACTGCTGCGCGAGCGCGCGGTGCAGCGGAACGGCCCCGCGGCCGCGCGTCTTGGCGCCGACATCGGCCTTGAAAAGAACCTGCCGATCGGCGGCGGACTGGGGGGCGGATCCTCCGATGCGGCCACCGTGCTCCTGGTCCTGAACAGACTCTGGGGGCTGAACCTGCCGCGGCGGGACCTGATGCAGGCCGGGCTTGCGCTGGGCGCGGACGTGCCGGTGTTTGTGTTGGGCCTGAACGCGTTTGGCGAAGGCGTGGGCGAGCATCTCACGCCGCTGGACCTGCCGCCGGTGTGGTACCTGGTGCTGACGCCGCAAGTGTCGGTATCCACAAAAGAAATCTTCTCATCACCCGCGTTGACACGGGATACGAAACCACTCAAAATGCTGCCCTTTTTGCCGGGTCTTGGGAAAAACGATCTGCAGCCGGTCGTAACAGCCCTGTACCCTGCGGTTGCGGCGCATCTGGGCTGGCTTTCGCAGCACGGCGATGCGCGCATGACGGGCTCCGGGGCATGTGTCTTCGCGGGGTTCGGTACGGAAGCCGAGGCAAGGGCCGTCGAAGCGCGGTTGCCGGAGGGCATGCGGGGGTTTGTTTCCCGCGGCTTGGACAGGCACCCGCTTCGTGACTGGGCTGTGGGCGATTGAATTTGCAGGAACGGAAGTAAACGATTGGGGAGTCGCCAAGCTGGTTAAGGCACCGGATTTTGATTCCGGCATGCGAAGGTTCGAATCCTTCCTCCCCAGCCATATTGATTGAATTGCGCGGCTCGATTTCAGGCGTGCGAATTGAAGCGTGCGCAGTGAACCGGATTGCGGCGCGAAGGAAGAGTTGGAGTCATGGCGAACCTGGGGCCGAGCAGGGCACTGGACAGATTGATGGTGTTTACGGGCAACGCCAACCCGCGGCTGGCCCAGGACGTGGTCAAGCATCTGAACATCGGCATGGGTCGCTCCATCGTCGGCAAGTTTTCCGACGGCGAAGTCATGGTGGAACTGCTGGAGAACGTCCGCGGCAAGGACGTGTTCGTGCTGCAGTCGACCTGCATGCCCACCAACGACAGCCTGATGGAACTGATGGTCATGGTCGACGCGCTGAAACGCTCGTCGGCCGCCCGGGTCACCGCGGCGATTCCGTACTTCGGCTACGCGCGGCAGGACCGCCGGCCGCGCTCGGCGCGGGTGGCGATCAGCGCCAAGGTGGTGGCCAACATGCTCACCGCGGTGGGCGTGGAGCGGGTGCTGACGATGGACCTGCACGCCGACCAGATCCAGGGTTTCTTCGACATCCCGGTGGACAACATCTACGCGGCGCCGATATTGCTCGGCGACGTCTGGAAGCAGCGGTACGACAACCTGATCGTGGTGTCGCCCGACGTGGGCGGCGTGGTGCGCGCACGGGCGCTGGCCAAGCGGCTCGAGTCGGACCTTGCGATCATCGACAAGCGCCGGCCGCAAGGCGAACGTGTCCGAGGTGATGAACATCATCGGCGAGGTGGACGGCCGCACCTGCGTGATCATGGACGACATGGTCGACACCGCGGGCACGCTGTGCAAGGCGGCGCAGGTGCTGAAGGAGCAGGGCGCCACGAAGGTGGTTGCGTATTGCACCCATGCGGTGCTCTCGGGCGGCGCGGTCGAGCCGGATCGCCGAGTCGGACATGGACGAACTGGTGGTGACGGACACGATTCCGCTGCGCGAGGATGCGCTCGCCTGCAGCAAGATCCGGCAGTTGTCGGTCGCCGGCCTGCTGGCCGAGACGATCCTGCGGATTTTCAGCGAGGACTCGGTGAGTTCGTTGTTCGTAGAATAGTTTCAGGGGGTGCGGGGGAATGTCCCCCGCGTCCTTACGGGGATGCGGGGCGTTTCCCGCGTCTCCACCACAGCGTGTGCCTGGTCGCGGGTCGCGCAATATTAGGAGCAGTCATGAAAATCGAAGTCAGCGCGAAGAAGCGCGAATTGCAGGGAACGGGTGCGAGCCGCCGCCTGCGCAATGCCTTGAAAGTGCCCGGCATCGTGTACGGTGGGAATACGGAACCAACGGCAATCGAACTTGACCACAAGGATCTCGCCCGGAATCTGTCGCGCGAAGCCTTCCACGCCTCGATCCTGACGCTGGACATCGATGGCAACGAAGGAGCCGGTGCTGCTGCGCGCCTTCAACATGCACCCGTTCAAGCTGCAGGTGCAGCATGTCGATTTCCAGCGCGTGTCCAAGGATCGCAAGATCCACATGAAGGTGCCGCTGCACTTCGTCAATGCCGAGCAGTCTGCTCGGCGATCAAGGAGCAGGGCGGCGTCGTCAGCCACGTGCTGAACGAGCTCAACATCACCTGCCTGCCGGACGACCTGCCCGAGTTCATCGAGATCGATCTGTCGGCGGCCACCGTCGGGTACCAGGTGCATGCCAAGGACATCAAGCTGCCCAAGGGCGTCGAAGCGGTCCTCCACAAGAAGGAAAACCCGGTCGTCGTGTCGGTGCTCGTGCCGCAGCTTGCCGTGGTCGAGGAAGAAGCGACTGCCGCACCCGCCGCGAGCGAAGTGCCGACCAGCAAGCAGGCCGAGCCCGCCAAGGATGGCGACAAGGCTGCCGATGCCAAGGGCGGTGCTGCCAAGGCAGGGGCCGCCAAGGCCGGCGACAAGAAGAAATAGGGAAGGAAGGGGGGAACAACGCCCCCCTCATACCCCCCGGTTCCTTCGTTTAAGGTACATGCACAAGGGCGGCCTGGTCTGGGACAAGGCCGCCCTTTCTTTTTATAAATGGCTATCCGTCTAATCGTCGGCCTCGGCAATCCGGGCAAGGAGCACGAGGGCACGCGGCACAACGCGGGCTACCGGCTGGTCGAACGGTTTGCCGACGCGCAGCGCATCGCGCTCAGGAAGGAAGCGAAGTACCACGGCATCGCCGGACGGGACGACGCGACCGGATTGTGGCTGCTGATGCCGACGACCTACATGAATCTTTCCGGAAAGTCCGTCGGTGCCCTGGCGGGATTTTTCAAAATTTCACCGGCTGAAGTGCTCGTCGCGCACGACGAGCTCGATTTCCTGCCGGGCGTGGTCAAGATGAAACTTGGCGGCGGCACGGGCGGGCACAACGGCCTGAAGGATATTTCCGCGCACCTCGGCACGAACGACTACTGGCGCATCCGGCTGGGGATCGGCCATCCGGGCGATCGCGACGTGGTTGCCGATTACGTGCTGAGCAAGCCTTCGAAGCTCGACCGTGAGGCCATCGAAGAGTCGATCGACCGTGTGCTCGAGGTCCTGCCGCTCGCGGTTGCGGGCGACATCGAGCGCGCGATGCACAAGCTGCATAGCAAACCGAAACCTCCGAAAGAACCTATCGTAAAGGACACGCCTTGAGCCTCAAATGCGGAATCGTCGGACTGCCCAACGTGGGCAAGTCCACGCTGTTCAATGCGCTTACCAAGGCGGGGATCGCGGCGGAGAACTACCCGTTCTGCACCATCGAGCCCAACGTGGGCATCGTCGAAGTCCCCGACCCGCGCCTCGGGAAACTGGCCGACATCGTCAAGCCGCAGAAAGTCCTGCCCGCGGTATGCGAATTCGTCGACATTGCAGGCCTCGTTGCCGGTGCGTCCAAGGGTGAGGGCCTGGGCAACCAATTCCTGGCCAACATCCGCGAGACCGACGCGATCGCGCACGTCGTACGCTGTTTCGTCGACGAGAACGTGGTTCACGTCGCCGGGAAAGTCGACCCGATCTCCGATATCGAGACGATCAACACCGAGCTTGCAGCTGGCCGATCTTGCGACAGTGGAAAAGCAGCTGTCGAAGAACGTCAAGCTCGCCAAGACCGGCGGCGACAAGGAAGCGCAGCGTCTGGTCGCGGTGCTCGAGAAGGTTCTGAAAGTGCTTGATCAGGGCTTGCCTGCACGCACGGTCGACCTGGCGAAAGAAGAGCTGGTGGTGATCAAGCCGTTGTTTCTCCTGACCATGAAGCCGACGATGTACGTCGCCAATGTCGACGAGAAGGGCTTCCACGACAATCCGATGCTGGCCGCGGTCGAGGCTTACGCAAAGAAGGAAGGTGCTCCCGTGGTGGCGATCTGCGCGGCACTGGAAGCACAGATGGCCGATCTGGAGGATGAGGACAAGAAGATCTTCCTCGATGACCTCGGTCTCGAGGAACCCGGACTCGAATCGCGTGATCCGCGCGGGCTACACGCTGATGGGCCTGCAGACCTATTTCACTGCCGGGGTGAAGGAAGTGCGCGCCTGGACAGTGGCGATCGGCGCGACCGCGCCGCAGGCGGCCGGTGTGATCCATACCGATTTCGAGCATGGCTTCATCCGTGCCGAGGTCATTGCCTATCCGGATTTCATCGCCGGAAAGGGCGAGCACGGGGCGAAAGAGGCTGGCAAAATGCGCGTGGAGGGCAAGGAGTACGTGGTGCATGACGGCGACGTCATGCATTTCCGCTTCAACGTCTGAGCGAGGAGAACACGGTGTCAAAGGTATCCGTACAGCGCGTAGGCTACGCATGCGGCGCGCGCATCACCGGGATCGATGTCAGCAACCCGTCCGCCGAAGACATGGACGTCATCCGCCAGGCCTGGCTCGAGCACCTGGTGCTGGTGTTCCCGGGCCAGACGCTCGATCCGCATTCGCTGGTGAGATTCACCCGCAACTTCGGCGAGCTGGACGACTACGCCACGCAGCCCTTCAACCGCCACCCGGAGATCAACGAGGTCTTCGTGCTGACCAACAAGCGCACCAACGGCCAGCCCTCCAAGACCTACAACGCCGGGCAGAACTGGCACACCGATCTTTCCTATACGCTGCGTCCGGCCAAGGGCACCAGCGTGTATTGCATGGAAAAGCCCTCGGTCGGCGGCGATACCATGTTCGCCAACATGTACCTCGCCTACGAGACGCTCTCGCCGAAGATGCGGGATTTTCTCGATGGCCTGGAGGCTGTGCACGACGTCAGTCTGGTCGAGGGCCTGGACAAGCGCGGGCCGGCGGTCGCCAACGAGTTCCGCCGGCTCAACCCGCCGGTGGTGCATCCAGCGGTGCGCGTGCATCCCGAGTCAGGCCGCAGGGCGTTGTACGTGAACGAGCGGGTGCGAAATTTCCTCGGCTTGTCCGAGGCAGAGAGCAAGCCGATCGTGAAGTTCCTGTGCGAACACTCGGTTGCCCCGCGGTTCACCTACCGGCACTACTGGAGCGTCGACGACCTCGTGATGTGGGACAACCGCTGCATGGTGCACCTGGCCGTGGGCGACTACGACCCGGCAGAGATCCGCCACATGATCCGCACCTCGGGCATGGGTGACTACACCGGCCGCTACCTCGATCCCGAGGCCGCTGTGGCGCAGATGAACGCCACCCCGGCCACTGCCGCCCCGGCTGCCGACAAAAAGGCCGTCGCCGCGCTGCACGACTGACGCACCGCTCCTGAGGCGCGAGCCCTCCCGGTTACTGGGCCTGGATCCCCGCGTCGCGGATCACCTTCGACCACTTGTCCTGCTCCTCGCGGATATAGGCGGCGGCGTGCTGCGGTGTGCCGCTCATGGTCTCGGCCCCGAGTTCCTGGAAGCGGGCGATGATCGACGGCTTGGTCGTCATTTTGTTGATCTCTGCATTCAGGAAGCTCACCACCGCCGGCGGAGTCTTGGCCGGTGCGAGCAACGCAAACCAGCCCAATACTTCGAATTTCTCCAGGCCCATGCCGGTTTCGGCGACGGTGGGCAGATTCGGCAGTTGCGCGGAGCGTTTCGCGCTCGATACGGCCAGCGGCTTCATCGCCCCCTTGCGGATATGCGGCAGCATGACCGCGAGGTTCTCGAACATCATCGGTACACGCCCGGAGAGCAGGTCGGGGAGCAGTGCCCCGCTGCCCTTGTAGGGCACGTGCAGGATGTCCACGCCGGCCATGCGCTTGACCAGCTCGCCGCCCAGATGCTGCGCCGTCCCGGGACTGGATGAGGCGTATTCGTACTTGCCCGGATTCTGCTTGAGCAAGGCGATGAGTTCGGCAAAGGTGTTCACAGGCAGCGTCGGGTGCACCACGAACACATAGGGGGTGCTGCCGATCAGGCCCACCGGGATCAGTTCGCTGTCGGCATAGGGCAGCTTCGTGTACAGGGCGCTTGCGGTGCCATAGGTGCTCGGCACGACGACCAGCGTATGGCCATCCGGTGCCGCCTTGGCGACTACGCCCACGCCGATGCTTCCGCTGGCGCCGGGCCGGTTCTCGACCAGGAAGGGTTTGCCGGTCTGCTCCGACAGGGATTGCGCGACCAGCCGTCCGATCACGTCGGTCGTGCCGCCTGGCGGGAAGCCCACCACGATCTTTACGGGCTGGGTGGGGTAGGTCTCGGATTGCACGGCACCCGCGAAACTGAGCAGGGCAAGCGCGGATAACGCGAAGGCAGCAGTGCCGCGTGTGGTTTTGAACATTGAGGGTCTCCGATTGAGCGCTGGGCGTCATCTGTTTTTGATTGCCGGTTGCTTCGAGAAACCGGCTTTGATTTTTTCGCCAGCTTACCTCAGGCGATGCGGTTGCAGTAAGGGCTGCGCCTCCCAGCCCGGCGGGCTCGATCTGCCGCCGGGTCTTTTTTCTCCTACAATCCGTCTCCTATGACTACTTCATTCGGCGGCTACAAGGGCAGGCTCGAAGACGAGCGCATGCTCAAGGGGCGGGGACGCTATGTCTCCGATTGGAATCTGCCGGGCCAGGCCTATGGCCACTTTCTGCGCTCGGACCGGCCGCATGCCCGGATCCTGTCGATCGACACGTCGGCCGCGCTGGCGATGCCCGGCGTGATCGCGGTGCTGACCGGCGCCGACGTGACGGCCGCCGGGCAGAAGCCGATGCCCGCTGCGGCGCCGCTCAAGGGGCGCAACGGCGCCGAGCAGGGCACGACGGCGCGCTATTCGCTCGCTGTCGGTACGGTTCGTCACGTGGGGGAACCGCTGGCGCTGGTGGTGGCGGAAACCGCTGCGCAGGCGCAGGACGCAGCCGAAGCGGTGGCGATCGATTTCGAGGATCTTGTGGCGGTGGTGGGTGCGCGCGAAGCCCTGGCGGCGGGTGCGCCGCAGCTGCACGACACGGTGCCGGGCAATCTGATCCTCGACTACACCGGCGGTGATGAGGCCGCGACCAACGCAGCCTTTGCGCGTGCCGCGCATGTCGTCAAATACACCGGTTACCACACGCGTGTGGTCGGCAATCCGATGGAGCCCCGCGCCGCAATGGGTTCGTGGGATCCGGCCACCGAGACTTACTTCCTGCACGCCACCACGCAGGGTGTCGGCCCGATGCGCGGCCAGCTATCGGCGATCCTGGGCGTGCCGCCGGACAAGGTGCGCATTGTCGCCGAGGAAGTCGGCGGCGGGTTCGGCGTGCGCTTCAATGCCTATCCGGAATATGGCGCGCTGCTATTGGCAGCGAAGAAGCTCGGCAGGCCCGTCAAATGGGTCGGGAGCCGCTCGGAAGTGTTCGTTGCCGACGAGCAGGCGCGCGATGTCGTGCACACGAGCGAACTGGCGATGGACGCGGATGGCCGGATTCTCGGGATGCGTTTCGAGTACCTCGCCAACGTCGGCGCCTATGTCGCGTTCACCGGTGCGTTCGTCAATACGATGAACATGCTGAACGTGATCAACGGTGTGTACGACGTGCAGGCCGCCTGCGCGCAGGGCAAGCTGGTGTTGACCAACACCGTTCCGACGGCGGCGTATCGCGGCGCAGGCCGGCCGGTTGCGTCATATGCGCTGGAGCGGCTGATCGACGAGGCGGCGCTGGTCATCGGCATGGACCCGGTGGAGTTTCGTCGCCGCAACATGATTCCGAAGTCGAAGATGCCCTACAAGATCGTCACCGGGTTCGAATACGACAGCGGTGATTTCGCGGGCGTGCTCGACCGTGCGCTCGCCGCTGCGGATTGGGCGGGCTACGCGCAAAGGCGGCAGCAATCGCAGGCGCGCGGCCGTTTGCGCGGGCGCGGGATCGCGACCTACATCGAGGCCACGGCCGGCGGCGGCTTTGCGCCCTACGATCAGGCGCTCGTCAACTGGGACGAAGACGGCGGCGTGACGCTGCGCACGGCTTCGCACAACCACGGGCAAGGGCACGAAACGACCTTCGCACAGATCGTCTCGCGGGTGCTCGGGGTGCCGATGGAAAAAATCCGCCTGCGTACGTCGGAACCGGGTTTCGACCTCGTCGCCAACCCGACCGGCGGCTCGCGCACGCTGCATGGCCTGGGCAGCGCGATGTTTTCTGCTGCGCACGAGATCGTGAAGAACGGCCTCGCGCTTGCGGCCGATGAGCTGGAAAGCGCCGCGGCCGACATCGAATTCGTGGACGGCATGTACAGGATCAAGGGTACGGACCGCGAGGTGGGCATCGTTGCCCTGGCCAGAAAGTTTCCCGGGAAACTGGACCTCGACTACAAGGAGCGCCCGAAGGTACCGAGCACCTATCCGAACGGCTGCCACATCGCGGAGGTGGAAATCGATCCGGAGACGGGCGAGACCGAGATCGTTGCCTATCTTGCCTGCGACGACGCCGGCAACATCATCAATCACCAGATCGTCGAGGGCCAGATGCAGGGCGGCGTGACGCAGGGTGCCGGCCACATTTTCTGCGAGCAGGCAGTCTACGATCCGGAAACCGGGCAGCTGCTCACCGGCAGCTTCATGGACTACGGCATGCCGCGTGCGGGACTGGTGGGCGGATTGCGCGTCATCGACCATGCGGTGCCGACTGCGACCAATCCGCTGGGCGCCAAAGGGGTGGGTGAGGGCGGCGTGACCGGTTCGATGCCCTGCCTGATGAATGCGATGCTCGATGCGCTTCGCCAGGCAGGCGTCAAGCGGTTCGACATGCCGGCGTCACCGCAGCGGGTCTGGGGTGCATTGCAGGCGGCGAAGGATGGTCGACCGGAGGCCTTTGCCATTCCCGGCTGAAGAGGATCCTCGGTTTCGGATCTTTTCGCACTCCAGAGACCGCTGCGCATGAAACTCGAAATGAACAAGAATTCCATCTTCGCGATCCTGCTGCGGTCGCCCTGGTGGATCAGCGCGGCGCTGGCTGCAGGATTGTTCGCGGTCGTTCGACTCGTAATGCCCGACGCCTTCGCTCCCTACGCATTCTTCGTCGCGCTGCCCATCATGGTCATCGCGTGCTACGCCGCCTGGGGGCAGCTGCGTGCGCCGAGCGCGGCCAGCGTCGAGGGGACGCTCGAAGCCCTGCGTGAATTGTCATGGAAGGAGTTTTCCGGGCTGCTCGAGGACGCGTATCGCCGCGAGGGCTACACGGTCGGCAAGGCTGCAGCGGGCGCCGACTTCGAACTTGTCCGTGCGGACCGTGTCAGCCTCGTCAGCTGCAAGCGCTGGAAGGCCGCGCGCACCGGCATCGAGCCTCTGCGCGAGCTCGAATCGGCCAAGCATGCCCGCGGCGCAGTTGAAGGCATCTATGTGGCGGCCGGCGAACTCAGCGAAACAGCGAGCGTGTTTGCTGCCGAAAAAGGCCTGCGTCTGGTGCATGGCGCCGAACTTGCAAAACTGTTGCCGGGGCCACGGGGCACGCAGAAAAGCTAAAATGCCGGCCTGCATGAGGACCTGACCATGAAACGCATTGCCCGGAACGCGCTGTGAGCGCCTCCGATTCCAAGATCGAATTCGGTCTCGCCACCAAGGCGGACATCCCCCAGCTTGTCGACCTGCTCGGCACCCTGTTTTCCATCGAAGCCGACTTTGTCCCGAATGCCGACAAGCAGCGGCGGGCCGTGGAGATGATCCTCGGCGACCCGCGTATCGGCGTGATCTACGTGGCGCGCGAGGGCGGGCGCGTGGTCGGCATGGTGAGCACGCTGTACACCGTGAGCACGGCAGAGGGCGGAAAGTCGGCCTGGCTGGAAGACATGGTCGTGTTGCCCGAGTGCCGCGGTCGCGGCGTGGGCGCGCAGCTGCTCCAGTATGCGGTGGTCGGTGCGCGCGAGGCGGGCGTGCGGCGGATCACGCTGTTGTCGGATGAGGACAATGCCCTGGCGCACGCCGTGTACGCAGCCGAGGGCTTCCAGTTTTCGGGCATGCGCCCGATGCGCCTCAAGCTGTAACCCGGATGACGTCCATGAGCCCGCAACGTACGTTCTGGACGCTGGTGATTTCCTCGGCCGCGATTCTTGCGGTCACCATGGGCATACGGCAGTCGACCGGCCTGTTCGTTTCCTCGATCAACAGTTCGACCGGCCTTGGCATCGTCACGGTGAGCCTGGCGATGGCCGTCGGGCAATTCATCTGGGGCGCCGCTCAGCCGCTGTTCGGCATGCTTGCCGACCGGGTGGGCTCCTACCGGGTGATCGTGATCGGCGCCGTTCTTATGGCGCTCGGCATGGCGGTCACCCCGCTCATGGGTTCGAGCTTCGGCCTCGTCTTCGCGATGGGCATACTGACCGCTGCCGGTGCGGGCGCCGGCAGTTTTTCCCTGCTGATCGGCGCCGCCGCGCAACGCCTGCCGGCGGAGAAGCGCTCCTTCGCCTCCGGATTCATCAACGCAGGTGGTTCGTTCGGACAGTTCATTTTCGCGCCGATCGCGCAGGCGCTGATCTCCGCATTCGGATGGATCACCGCAATGCTGGCGCTCGCCGCGACCACGCTCAGCACGATCCTGCTCGCGCTGCCGCTGCGCCAGAGCAAGGCCGCTGCCGCCGCGCAGAGCGCGCTGCCGGCCGATGGCATGACCCTGGGCACGCAGATGCGTGTGGCGTTCCAGGATCCGAGCTACTGGTGCCTGCACGCAGGTTTTTTCACCTGCGGATTCCACATCGCGTTCCTGGTCACCCACCTCCCGGGCGAGGTGGGATTGTGTGGCCTGCCGGCATCGGTGTCGGCTACGGCGCTCGCGATCATCGGCCTTGCGAACATCGTCGGCAGCATCGGCTCGGGCTGGCTGGGACAGTTCCGGCGGATGAAATACATCCTCGTCTGGATGTACGGGTCGCGCGCCGTGGCCGTGGCGGTCTACCTGATTGCGCCCAAGACGGCACTGACCTTCTACCTGTTCGCTGCAGTGCTGGGCGTGACCTGGCTGTCGACGGTGCCGCCCACGGCCGGACTGGTGGGCAAGCTGTTCGGTGCGCGCTACCTGGCCACACTGTTCGGCCTCACATTGTTTTCGCACCAGATCGGCGGATTCTTTGGCGCCTGGCTGGGCGGCATCGCGATCGCCTCCACCGGCAACTACCAGTGGATGTGGTACGCGGACATCGCACTGGCCTCAATGGCTGCGCTGGTCAACCTGCCGATACGCGAGGCACATCTCAGGCCTGCCGCCGCGGCCGCCTGAGTCCCTAGGCGTTCGCCGTGCTCGCCGGGTGTCGATCGGCGAAGATCCTGCCCAGCGTCGTCCCGAACTTCAGCACCTCGGCCCCCTCGAGCATTCCCCTGCTTTGCATCTCGCGATGCAGTTCCGGCAGGTTGTAGTGCGGCACCGAGGCGTAGAGATGGTGCTCGATATGGTAATTGACCCGGTGCGGAAAGATCAGCCACTCCACGATGGCGCCGCCGAGATTCGTCCTCGCGGCGGTCAGCGGAGATGAGTAGTCGGTGGTTGCGCCGTGTTCGGCGACTGCGCGCAGCCGCAGGATCGCCTGCACCACCGTCAGCAGCGGCAGCACCCAGAGCACAAGGTATTCGACGAGGTGGCCGCTTGCCGTGGCGATGATCAGCGCGAGCACGTGGAATCCGATCACCGCGGTACGGTCGCTCCGGGCTTCGCTGCGCAGGCGCTCCGACGTATCGTTCAGCGGTCGCAATGCCACATTGGTCTCGGTGTTGATCGCCGGCGCGCCGAAGAAGTAGGCGTAGGTTTTCCAGGCCGTCAGGCCGGTGAGGTCCCTGGCGAGTTTTTTCAGAAGATACGCGCGGCCGCGCGGATAGCCGCCGTGGATCGCCGTGTCTGGATCGGCCGGGCCGTAGAGGTTGTTGTGATGCAGGCGGTGGACCACCCGGTAGGTGCGCATCGAAAGCCCCTGCACCGTGGCGCAGGCGCGCCCGACAGCGTCGTTCAGCCAGCGCGACTCGAACAGGCGGTAGTGCGCGGCGTCGTGCGCGAGGATGAACAGAGCGTGCTGCCGGGTGCCGATCAGGATCACGCAGGGAATCACCACGGGAGGGGTCCAGAAGTACACGGCCGTTGCGATCAGCGCAGTGAGGACAAGAACCTCCTGCAGCACCGACCAGGCCGCACGCCCCGGCGAGATCCGCGCAAGGCGCTGCACGGTTTCCGGCGGCAGCGCCCTGCGGAAGTCGTCGCAAAATTCTTCGCCTCGAAGCGGGACATTCATCTGATAATCGTAAACTTTTATTTTATAAACTCAAGCATTGGAGCGGCTTGGCGGGTAGTCTGTGTATCGGTATCGATACATCCCGCACTCCAATTGTCGACCCCCCCCCACCAGTAAGGAAGGCCGCATGAATCACAATACACGATCCTTCGCCTGCAATACCTACTCGTACACCATGTCGCATACGGCTGCCGGGTGTCTTTCCCACCTGGCCGATCTTGGCTTCATCGAATTCGAGCTCATGATGTATCCGGGCCACTGCTGGCCGCCCGAGGCCGATGCTGCGCAACGGTCTGCGCTTCGGCGGCTGATCGAGGCGCGCGGCCTGCGCCTTGTCACGCTCAACATGCCCAATGTCGACATGAACATCGCGGGTGCCTCCGCCGAGATGCGTCGCCACACGCTCGGCCTGCTGCGGCAGATCGTCGCGCTCGCGGGCGAGCTCGGAGCTGAAGGTGTCGTCCTCGGCCCGGGCAAGGCCAACCCGCTGTTTCCCGCGCCGCGCGAGGAGTTGGAGGGGTATTTCTTTTCTGCGCTGGACGAGCTCCTGCCCCTGGCGAAGAAGGCCGGTACGGCGCTGTGGATCGAGAACATGCCGTTCGCCTTTCTCCCCGGCATTGAAGAAATGATGCAGTCGCTGGAGCGCTACGGGAACGATGATATCGGCGTCGTCTACGATGCGGCCAACGGGCATTTCGTCGGGGAGGATCTGTGCGAAGCGCTTCGACGCTGCCACAAGCGCCTGAAACTCGTGCACCTGTCGGATACCGGCAGGACCGTCTACCGGCACGCGACCGTGGGTGCCGGTGACGTTCCGTTCGAGGCAGTGCCGCCGGTGCTGGCCGAACTCGGCCATGTGCGGCGGCCGGTGCTGGAAATCATTTCGCAGGATGCCGACCGCGACATGGTGTCGAGTGCAGGCAGGCTCGCAGCCATGGGGTTTTCCGTCCAGACCTGAGCGGCGCCCGGCAGTGCAGCGTGCGGTGCGTTATTTCTTCTTCGCTGCGAGCAACACCGAACGCCACTTCTGCGTTTCTGCGACGATAAATGCACGGAACTCTTCCGGCGTGCTGGTGATGTTGGGCGAAGCCATTTCGGAAATACGTCTGGCGAATTCCGGTTCCTTCAGCGCAGCCACGGTCTCGGCGTGCAGCCGGGCGACGACTTCCGCCGGGATGCCCGCCGGTGCGACCAGGCCGTACCAGCCGCCGGCTTCGAACCCCTCCAGGCCCGCCTCCGACATCGTCGGCACGTCGGGCAGCAGCGGCGCGCGCTGCTTGCTTGTAACGGCGAGTGCGCGCAGCTTTCCCGCCTTGATGTGGCCGAGCACAAGCAGCGGATTTTCGATCGTGAACGGAAACTCGCCCGCGAGCACCGCCAGCACCGCGGGCGCGCTGCCGCTGTAGTGAACCGGCGCGGCCGGAAATCCGGCGCGTTGGCGAAATGCTTCCTGCGCCAGCAGTTGCGGCGAACCGACGCCCGGTGTCGGATAGAGCACTTCCTGCGTGGCTTTCTGCATGCCCTGCATCAGGCCCTTGAGGTCCTGGTAGGGCGAATTCGCGGGTACCACGACCACCAGAGGTGTTTTCGCCATGATGCAGATCGGGATCAGGTCGGTCAGCGGGTCGTATCCGGCTCCGGCACAGCAGCCGGGGCGTGTGCCCGGGTTTGAACGGCGTGGTGTAGACCAGTTCGCGCATACGGGTCATCGCCGTCCAGATGCGCGCTTTCAACACCGGATCGGCGAGCGCGGCCTGGGAATCCTGGGCATGGAGAAAGAGCGCACCGAACATATGCAGTTGCATCGCGCCGCCGCACCGCACCTGATGGTCATAGGAATTGGTCGGGCTAACATCGGGCCAGATCGCCGTCAGGTGCGGTGGCCGATACAATGCCGCGTGGGTCTGGACCAGGCCAGGATGCGAACTGCCAACCATGCCGACCCTCCGTTCGACCATGGCTGTGCCGCGATCCATTCAATCGTGTCGTAGCCGTCGCGTTCCCTCATGCTCGTTGGCGGTATGCCGGTACTGGCCTGTGCCTTCGGAGCGGTAGCGTCCGCGCAGGTCTTGCTGCACGGTCACGAAGCCGCGCGGCGTGAAGTAGTCCGCGATGGTGCTGACGTAGCGTTGCGCGGCCTTGTCGTAGGAGGTGCGAAGCAGGATCGTGCCGAACTGTCCCGCCGTCGCTTCGCCGTTCGTAGCAGGACGGTAAATATCGGTCGCCAGGCGCACGCCATCGCGCATCGGTACCATCACATCCTTCGCGATGATCGCGCCGTCAGAGTGGTCGTTCGTTCATGCGTTTTCCTCAAGCGTGTTCGCCTATGCACCTGGCACCTCACCGTGCGGTGCGTGACCGTTCGGGCCGTATTGCTCGGCGGAACGTGGGATCAGTGGCAGCACAACATGCGACGGGCGATCACGGTCGAGATACACCGTGTTGTGCGCGACGAGCGTGTGGGTATGTTGACCCATCGGCTCGCCGGTGTTCGGGTTGACATCGAAGCGTGGGAAGTTCGATCCGGCGATGTCGAGTCGGATGCGGTGTCCCACGCCGAACAGGTTGCTGGTGGGCGCGAGGTCGATCTCACCTGATACACCTGTCCCGCTTCGAGCAACTGTTCATGCTCCCGAACTGGCATGGTAGCGGCAACGGATGATACCGTCGCAGAGGTTCATGTGATACCCCGCCGGGTAGTCGAGGTTGGGCGGGTACACGTCGATCAGTTTGACCGTGAAATCGGTGTCACGCGCTGACGACGCGATCCAGAGGTGGACCTCAAGCGGTCCCGTGACTTCGACCGCTGCCGGGAGCGGTTCGGTTTGAAAAACCAGCACATCGGGGCGCATGGCGAGCGGCAGGTAGGGTGGTCGAGCGCCGACGATCCGCGGCGTTTCCTGCTGGTGGGCGGCTCCGTCCATCACGATCGAGCGCATCCGTGGAGCCAGCGGCAGCGTCTGGCTCCAATACGGATCGAGGTCGGGCGACAGCGCGACCACTTCGTTCAGTCCCGACATGCTGCCAGCGATGGTCGGCACCGGATGCTCAGGGTCGGCGCTGAAGCGCGATCGGTTCCGCGTCTGCTGGCGGCAGGTCCGCTCGCGAGGCCCACCGTCCGGCTGAAATAGAACGGTTGTCCAGACCGTGCGCGCGAGCGGCCATTCCTGCTCGTCGCGCCACGCGCCGCCATGGAACATGTGGCCTCGCGGCGTGCGATGCCCGTCGCCGCCACCCATCACGAAGATACGCACGGGTGGGTCGTCCTCGACGCCTGTCGGTATATCGCGCAACCAGCGGTCGTACCAGCGTAGCGTTTCGTCGGCCAAGCGGTCCAAGCCCCACGCCCCATCAAGACCGAAATCAACATCGCCGGCGAACGTCACGCCCGACCGCATGGTGGTGTGCATCCACGGTCCCATGATCAGGCGTTGCTGCGTGGTATTTTGGGCGCGCATGGCGTTGAAGTAGCGCGGTGTGCCGATGGCGAACAGGTCGAACCACCCGCCCGTAAAGGTCGTGGGAATGTCGGCGTGACGGTCGAAGTGGCGGGTAAAGTCCTGCAATACCGCTGACCAGAACTCGTCGTATGCGCCGCGCCGATAATAGTCGATCAGGGTCGCCTCAAGGTTGGGGACGACCCGCAGCGGGGTATGATCCGGCTTGAAGGGCGTGGCGTAGACTAACTCCCGCAACTGTTCCATCGCCGCGACAACCGAACGTTGCGCGGCGGGATCGTCGCGAATCTCCTGCGCGTCCTGGGCGTGGACGAACAGCGCCCCAAACATTTGCAACTGCATCGCGCCGCCCATCCGCACCTGATGCTCATAGCTGTTCGTGGGTGTCACATGATAGGCCAGATCGCCGTGAGGTGCGGCGGTCGATACAATGCCGCGTGCGTCTGCGTTGGGCCGGGGAAGGAACTGCCAACCATGCCAACCTTGCCGTTGGACCACGTTTGCGCCGCGATCCATTCAACTGTGTCGTAGCCATCGCGTCCCTGATACTCGTTGGCTGTGTGGAAATACTGTCCGGTGCCTTCGGATTGATGCCGTCCGCGCACGTCTTGCAGTACCACCGCGTAGCCACGCGGCACGAAATGATACGCGATGGGTTCGACATACCGCTGTGCGGTCTTGTCGTAACATGTCCGCATCAAGATCGTCGCAAACTGCCCATCCACGAGTTCGCCGTCACGCGCCGGACAATCACGTCGGCGGCGAGCCTGACGCCATCGCGCATCGGCACCATCGTATCTTTGAACGCCGCGATTTGATAACGTGGCTCTGCGTGGTGCATAGAGGCTCCTGATTCGGGATTGAATGGCGCTGCCTGTCCCACAGTACCATTGCTATGTCGTCGGTATGACGGGCAGGATGATATGCGACGGATACTGCGCGTTGTGGAAGATCGTCTGGTGTGCGACCTGCCAGCGCGTCCCTTCGGCGATGTCCTCCCCGGTGTTCAGGTTGCGGTCAAAGCGCGGGAAGTTGGAACTGGAGATTTCGACACGCAACCTGTGACCGGCAGAATACGTTACTGGTGGGCGCGAGTTCGATGCGAAACGCTGTCACTGTGTCAGGCTCCAGGAACTCGACGTGATCGAAGCCGTTGCGGTGACGTGCGCGTAGAATGCCTCAGCGATATGGATCGCCGCTCCGGTGGCTGGAGAACATCGACCAGTTTGGCGGTCCAATCGGTATCGATTGCCGACGACGAGAACAAGCGAATGCGTG
>CAWJNP010000027.1:0-51796 GCA_963844255.1 uncultured beta proteobacterium | reverse complement strand
ACTTAAAAGAAACCGCTGCATGATACCTCCGGAGAGTGAAAATGATATCGGGGGAAAACGTAATTGGCTAAAGCGGTCAAGCAGGATGAGGATGCGTTGAAATTAAGTCGTTTTCTGACAGTTCTGGTGATTGGAAAGTAACACAGAAAACTTCTAACAGCAGACTCATTTGCTGCGTGTCACCACATACTCGGACAGGCTGCGTAAAGCTTCTCTAACCGGTGACGGCTCAAACCGGTCAAGATGTATCTTGCAGCGATTTATGTAGAAGCGGGCTGCATCGACTGTATAGGCAATACCGCCGTACTTTTTAACAAAGCCGGAAACTGCGCGGAAGTCATCAAGTGACATTTCATCCTGTTCAACCACAGCGGCAATAACTTCACGTTCGGCATCATTGCATTTTCGCAGTGTATGGATGAGCGGGAGTGTTATCTTACCCTCTTCATGTGCCGGCATGACCCCGGCAAGGCCTGCGGCTATCACCGGCTTGTACGGCGCCACATCACGCGCCATGATCTCTTCAAGCGAGCGATCGTCGACCGGTATGGCCACGTGGGAGTCGGCCTTCGCGTACCCGTGCCCCGGGAAATGCTTGCCGACCGCACCCATCCCGGCCGAGTACAGTCCGCGGACCAGCGCCGCGCCGAGCGCGCCCACAACCTCCGGAGCGGCGTGAAATGCGCGATCGCCGATGACGGAGCTTGCGCCGTAGTCGAGGTCGAGCACTGGCGTGAAGCTCAGGTCGACGCCATGTGCTGAGAGCTCAGTGCCGATCACCCGGCCGACGCTTTCGGCGCTGCGTACGGCGCCCGCGGGATCGCGCTCCCAGAGTTCACCCAGTCGGCGCATGGGCGGGATCGCAGTGAATCCGTGACGAAAGCGCTGCACCCTGCCGCCTTCATGGTCAACGCAGATCAGCAGTTCCGGGCGCCGCAATGCCCTGATCTCTTCGGTCAAGGCGAGGACCTGGGTCGGGCTTTCGAAATTGCGCGCGAACAGGATGACGCCGCCGACCAGCGGATTCAGCAACCGTCGCCGGTCGGTCGCGTCCAGCTGCAGACCCGCGACATCGAGGATGACGGGTCCGAGGGCAATCTCTGCCTTCATTTGTCGGTCTCGAGTATGACGGTGGCACTTGCCATTTCGCGCTCGTCCGTCAGCGATACGTGTGCGCGTCCGACGCCTCGCGCGTCGAGCAGGGATTGCAACGCCGGCGTGAATTCCAGCGCCGGCTTTCCGGAACGCAGGTTGATCACCCAGACGCCGTGCCAGTTGGCCGGCGCATGGATCCCGGTGCCCAGCGCCTTGGTGAATGCTTCTTTTGCCGCAAACCGCTTTGCCAGGTAGGCCGCAGGCTTGCGGTGTGCCGCAAACCGCCTGAATTCGGGTTCGCAAAGAATGCGGCGCGCGAAACGCTCGCCAAATCGACCCAGCGCCGCTTCGATCCGCGGGATCTCGATGATGTCCGTACCAATGCCATAGATCATTTGCGGTCCTGCAGTCCGATTCTGGCCTCGGTCATGAGCCGCTTCATTTCGCGCACCGCATCACGCATCCCGACAAAGACCGCCCGGCTGATGATGGCGTGCCCGATGTGAAGTTCGCGTATCCCCGCCAGTCGCGCAACCGGCTCGACATTGAAGTAGTTGAGCGCGTGGCCGGCATTGAAACGCATCCCGAGGTCGCGGATCGCCTGTCCGGCCCTGGAAAGCTTTTCGAGCTCCTCGACGACCGCAGGGCTCTCGGCATCGCGTCCGCGCGAATGGAAGGCGTGCGCATAGGGCCCGGTGTGCACCTCGCAGACCTGCGCCCCGGCACGCCGTGCGGCCTCGATCTGTCGCGGGTCCGGGTCGATGAACACCGACACCACGATGCCGGCCCCGGCGATCCGGGCAATGGCATTTTTCAGCTTTCCTTCCTGAGACGCGATGTCCAGTCCGCCTTCGGTCGTGATCTCGTGACGGCCCTCGGGAACCAGCATCGCCATTTCCGGTTTGAGGCCGCAGGCGATCCCGACCATCTCGTCGGTCGCGGCCATCTCCAGATTGAGCTTGATGTGCGTGAGTTCGCGCAACCTGCGCACGTCCTCATCCTGGATGTGGCGCCTGTCTTCGCGCAGATGAACGGTGATCCCGTCGGCTCCGCCAAGATGCGCCTCGATCGCCGCCCAGACAGGATCAGGCTCGTAGGTGCGCCTGCGCCTGCCGTATGGTTGCCACATGGTCGACATTGACGCCCAGTTCGATCATAGGTCTTGCAGCTCCAGAAGTACGCTCCGGGTATGAAGGGTCTGTCCGTTGAGGCGCTGGCTGATCAGAGCGCGCATCAGTCCCCTCGCCTGCTGTAGGGTCTCGGCACTGCTGAAGTCATCCTCCGCCAGGTTCAGCAGCGTGCTGCCGCGCACCACCATTTCCCTGTCGGAAAAACCGCCCGCCGAGCCTCGTACAGGCAACGGACCCCGCTCTGGATCGTACAGATATTGTCCGTCAGGGTCGATGGGTGCTCCGCTTGCGGCGTCCCGGTCGAGCAGCATTGCATACCCGAGTTCAGCGAGCAGGCGTTTCTCGAAGCTGCGCAAGACCATTGCCGTTGGTTCCTCGCGTCCCAGCCGCTCGAGGCTCAAGGCGTAGGCGTCGAACAAGGCTTCGTGCGCGTCATCGCGCGGAAGCAGGCGCAGAATGAGTTCGTTCACGTAGAACCCGCACATCAGACCGAAGCCGCGCAGAAATGGCAACCCGCCCTGCCATTCGACCGCGAGGAGCGTATTCAGCTCGCCGGATCCGGTCCAGGACATGCGCAGCGGCTGAAACGCATGCAGCACGCCGCGCATGGCCGAACGCGGGCGTCGCGCGCCTTTTGCGATCAGTGCGGTGCGACCCTGCCGGCGCGAGAACGCCTCGATGATAAGGCTGGTTTCCTTGTAGGGGTAACTGTGCAGGACGAAAGCCGGCTCGTGCTCGATCCTGCGCCTGGACTGCGCCATGCCCGTCTCAGCCGTAGCCGAACGTGCGCAGCGCGCGTTCGTCGTCCGTCCAGCCCCGCTTCACCTTGACCCAGAGACCGAGATAAACCTTGCCGTCAAACAGCCGCTCCATGTCTTTTCTGGCGGCGGTGCCGATTCTTTTAAGCCGCTCGCCCTTGTCGCCGATCACGATCGGCTTGTGGCTTTCGCGGTCTACCCAGATGGTCGCCTCGATGCGCCGCATCAGCCCCTCTTCCTTGAAGCTGTCTATCGCCACCTCGCAGCTGTAGGGAAGTTCGTCCCCGAGTTCGCGAAACAGCTTCTCACGTACGAGTTCCGAGGCGAAAAAACGCTCGTCACGGTCCGTCAACTGGTCAGCCGGATAGATCGCGGGCGACTCGGGCAGCGCTGCTCGGATGACGCGCAGCAGTTCCTCGGCATTGCGCCCCGTCTTTGCGCTGACCGGCACGATCGCGTGGAACGCGCGCTCCTTTTCCAATGTCGCGAGAAACGGCATCAGTCGCTCATGGTCCTTGACGAGATCGACCTTGTTGACCACGGCGATCACCTTCTGTTTCGGATCGATCTTTGCAAGCAGTGCGCGGTCCATCTCCCCCAGGCGCGTGGCCTCGATGACCCAGAGCACGACATCCGCGTCGCGCGCAGCTTCGGTCGCGCGCCGGTTCAGGGACTTGTTCAGCACATTCTCGTGTCGTGTCTGGAATCCCGGAGAATCGACGAATATGTACTGACAGTCGCTGGTCGTCAGGATGCCTCTGACCAGATGCCGCGTCGTCTGAGCCTTGGACGAAACGATCGACAGTTTCTGCCCGATGAGCCGGTTGAGCAGGCTGGACTTGCCGGTATTCGGGCGCCCGGCGATGCCGATCGTTCCGCAATGGAAGGTCGGGCTGCTCATTTTTCTATCTGCTTCAGAATCTCCGCTGCGGCCTTCTGCTCGGCACTGCGGCGTGTACTTCCGCTTCCTCTGGCGCTGAGCTTCATCGCTTCAACCAGGCACTCGACTTCAAATGTGCGCCGGTGGTCGGCGCCTTCCGTTCCCACGATCCGGTACTCGGGCAGTTTCCGCTTGCGGCGCATCAGGTATTCCTGCAGTAGGGTTTTCGCATCCTTGCCAGACGCGGCAGGATCCAGGCTTTCAAGCCGGCTTTTGAATATTCGCTCAATGACTTCCCGTGCCGCGGCATATCCCCCGTCGAGGAACACGGCGCCAAACAGCGCCTCCACGGCATCGGCCAGCATCGACGGGCTGCTTCCGCCGACGCGAGCGAGGGCGGGTTCGTCGATGTGCAGGAACTCCGAGAGTCCCAGTTCCTGCGCGATAGATGCGAGCGTTTCCTTGCGGACCAGGCTTGCCCGCAGTTTGTCGAGCTGCCCTTCAGAAAGGCTCGGGAAGCGTCCGTAGAGTTCTTCCGAGACCGCGCAACTCAACACGGCGTCGCCGAGAAATTCCAGTCTTTCATTGTGCGGCGACCCGTAGCTGCGGTGGGTCAGCGCCTGTTCGCGCAGCGCGCTGCTCCCGAACTGGTAGGCGATCCGCTTTTCGAGGGGCGAGGGCCGGGGCACCTGGACTGCTTCGGGGCTACTCTTTCGAGTCCGCCGCAAAGTTCACGTAGACGCCGACGTTGGCGAACAGGGGGATTTCCTTCTTGTAGGCAAAGGAAATGACCACATCGCCGCCGTCCTTGGTGATTTCAAGGTCGTCCTTGTTGAGCGCCTTGATATCGTCGATCATCGTCTTCGTTTCCCATGCCTTCCGGATCGTCTGGACCGTCCCGCTGCGGTTTTCCGCCGCGATCTTCTTGATCATGTCTTTTGCCGTGAAGAACTCGGCATAGGCCGGACCGACCTTGAATCCGATCAAGGCGACGAAAACTAGTACCACCAGTACGACCATCAGGCCGCTCAGACTGACGCCGGTTTGTTTGTTCTGCATGTAGACCTCCAAATTCCCCGCTAACGAAACGCGCCGAAACGGCCCAGTTCGTTCAGGTTTAACCAGATAAAGAACGCCTTGCCGACGATATTCTCGTCGGGAACGAAACCCCACACCCTGCTGTCGCTCGAATTGTCGCGGTTGTCGCCCATCATGAAATAGTGCCCGGGTGGCACCGTACAGGTCAGGCCGGACGTATTGTAGAGGCAATTCTCGGCATACGGGAACGTGTGGGCCTGGCGCATGAAACCGGGTGCGTCGTCCTCGAGCAGTATTTCGTGCTCGTGCGCGCCCAGCGTTTCGACCAGGCGGCGGGAAAACTGCATCCGCTCGCGGGACAGGTAGTCGTCGATCTGCCGGACTGCAACCGGCTTTCCGTTGATCGACAACCGCTTGTTCTGGTAGCTCACGCGGTCTCCGGGCAGTCCTACGACGCGCTTGATGTAGTCCAGCGACGGGTCGTCCGGGTAGCGGAACACCATGACGTCGCCTCGCTCAGGGGTGCCCAGATCGATGATCTTCCTGTTGATGACCGGCAATCTGACGCCATAGGTGAATTTGTTTACGAGAATGAAGTCCCCGACGAGCAGCGTCGGGATCATCGAGCCGGACGGAATCTTGAACGGTTCGAACAGGAAAGAGCGGAGGAGGAAAACGATCAGAATGACGGGAAAGAAGCTGACCGAATACTCGATCCACCAGGGCTCCCTGGCATCCTTTGGCCGCTTCTTGGCGAGCCAGAGGAGATCAATCAGGCAGACCAGCCCGGTGACCACGAGCAGGAGCAGGAGGAACAGTGCGAAGCTCATGGGCACGCTTATTTTGAATCCATCTGCAGGACGGCAAGAAAGGCCTCCTGCGGGATTTCCACCGAGCCGACCTGCTTCATGCGCTTCTTGCCTTCCTTTTGCTTCTCCAGCAGTTTCTTCTTGCGTGTGATATCGCCACCGTAGCATTTGGCCAGGACGTTCTTGCGCAGCGCCTTGACGGTTTCGCGCGAGATGATGTTTGCGCCGATCGCAGCCTGGATCGCGACGTCGAACATCTGCCGCGGGATCAACCCGCGCAGCCGGCTCACCAGGTCGCGACCGCGATACTGCGCGTTCCCGCGGTGGACCATGACCGAAAGCGCGTCCACCCGCTCGCCGTTGATGAGGACATCGAGCTTCACCATGTCGGCGGCCCGGTATTCCTTGAACTCGTAGTCGAGAGACCCGTAGCCACGCGTCAGCGACTTGAGCTTGTCGAAGAAATCCAGAACCACTTCGGACAGCGGCAGGTCGTAGGTCAGCACCACGTGGCGCGCCGTGTACAGCATATTGGTCTGCGCGCCGCGCTTCTGGGTGCAGAGCGTGATCACCGCGCCGACATACTCCTGCGGGGTGAAGATGGTCACCGTGATGATGGGCTCGCGAATCTCGGTGATCTTGGACGGGTCCGGCATCTTGGCCGGATTCTGGATGAGTTCCACCAGACCGTCGCGCTGCTCCACCTGGTACACCACCGTGGGCGCGGTCGTGACGAGTTGCATGTTGTATTCGCGTTCCAGCCGCTCCTGCACGATGTCCATGTGAAGCAGGCCGAGAAATCCGCACCGAAACCCGAAACCGAGAGCCTGGGAAACCTCGGGTTCATATTGCAGCGACGCATCGTTGAGTTGAAGTTTTTCAAGCGCCTCACGCAGGTTCTCGTACTGGTTTGCCTCCACCGGATAAAGCCCGGCGAATACCTGAGGTTTGACTTCCTTGAATCCGGGCAGAGCTTCGATCGCCGGACGATCAGCCTGCGTGACCGTATCCCCGACCTTTGCGGCGCGAAGCTCCTTGATGCCCGCAACGATGAACCCGACCTCGCCTGCGGAAAGACTGTCGCGTGACTGTGATTTCGGCGTGAAGACGCCGATCTGCTCGCACCAGTGGGTCGAGCCGGTGCTCATGAGCATCAGCTTGTCCTTGGGCTTGAGTGTGCCGTCCACGACCCGCACGAGCATCACCACGCCGACATAGTTGTCGAACCAGGAATCGATGATCAGCGCCTTGAGAGGTGCTTCGCGGTTGCCCTGCGGAGGGGGAACGCGTGCGATGACCGATTCAAGGATGTCTTCAATGCCGATGCCATTCTTTGCGCTGGCATGGATGGCGTCCTTGGCGTCTATCCCGATCACGTCTTCGATTTCCCCGATCGCCTGCTCCGGATTGGCCGACGGCAGATCGATCTTGTTGAGAACCGGAATGACTTCCACGCCCTGTTCAATCGCCGTATAGCAGTTCGCCACGGTCTGTGCTTCGACGCCCTGGGAAGCGTCCACGACCAGCAGTGCGCCTTCGCAGGCCGCCAGAGAGCGGCTGACCTCGTAGGAGAAATCCACGTGCCCGGGCGTATCGATCAGGTTCATGGCGTAGATCTCGCCATTGCGCGCCTTGTAGCGCAATGCTGCCGTCTGCGCCTTGATCGTGATGCCGCGCTCCCGCTCGAGGTCCATGGAGTCGAGCACCTGTGCTTCCATCTCCCGGTCCGACAGGCCGCCACAGAACTGGATGAACCTGTCCGCGAGCGTCGACTTGCCGTGGTCGATGTGCGCGATGATGGAAAAATTTCGGATGTGGCTCTGGGGCATGGATAAACGAAAAGGGTGCCTGAGGCACCCTTCCGTGGACAAACGTCATTTTACCGCAAGGCGGGCCCGCAAGAGGTCTATGTCGAGGAAATAGTGACAGATTTCGTTCCCTTGCGCGTCGGTCAGAACAGGCACCTTCTCACCATGCAGCGCCTCCAGGGCCGGGTCGGAATCGACGTCAACGACCTGAAAGCTGAAATCCAGACCGGGCCGGAGATCCTCAAGGGCACGCGCCATGTCGTCGCACAGGTGGCAGTACGAACGCCCATACAGTACAAGACGCACACTCACGATCTGCTTTTATCCGCCGTCAGCCCTTGTCACCCAGCCCGCTGACAGTGACGAATACGGCCGTGGCGCCCCGCCTTACGTGCATCGTGACTGTCGCGCTCTTGTCCAGGCCGGCGAGAAGCTTGTTGAACTGAGTGACCGACTTCAATTCAGTCTGCTGCCCCTTGTGCACGAGGGTAAGAAGCACGTCCCCGCGCCTGAAATCGCCGCGCACCTCGGGTTTCACGTCTGCGACGAACAGGCCGCCCTGGAGTTTCATGTCCCGCTTCTGCTCTGCGCTCAGTTCGGCGACCACCAGCCCGAGCCGGTTTGCCGCCACCTCGGCCGGCCTGGACTTGCGCGGTGCGTCGCGAGCAGCAAGCTTGTCTTCAGGAAGTTCTCCGACCGTGATGCTGAGGTCTTTCGACGCGCCCTTGCGCAGCACTTGCAGGACCACCTTGGTCCCCGGCCGGGTTCCGCCGACAATGCGTGGCAGGTCGCCCGACGAGTCGATCGCCTTGCCGTCGAATCTGACGATGATGTCCAGCGCCTCGACGCCGGCCTTGTCTGCAGGGCTTCCTTTCTCGACCTGGTTCACCAGTGCGCCGGAGGTCTTGGGCAGCCCGAAGGAGTCGGCAAGTTCCTTGGTTACTTCCTGAATCACCACACCGATCCGCCCGCGCGAAACGCGACCGTTCGCACGCAGCTGGTTCTGAACATCCAGTGCCATGTCGATCGGGATCGCGAACGACAACCCCATGAAGCCGCCTGTGCGGCTGTAAATCTGGGAATTGATCCCGACCACCTCTCCCCGCATGTTGAAAAGGGGTCCGCCCGAATTGCCGGGGTTGATCGCCACGTCGGTCTGAATGAACGGAACAAAGGTTTCCTGCGGAAGCGAGCGCCCTTTCGCGCTGACAATCCCGGCGGTGACTGTGTTGTCGAATCCGAACGGCGATCCGATCGCCAGCACCCACTCCCCCACTTTTAGCTTTGCCGGATCGCCCATACGCACTGCGGGCAGTCCGGTGGCCTCGATCTTGATGAGTGCAACGTCGGTGCGCTTGTCGGCGCCGACTACCTTGGCCTTGAACTCGCGCTTGTCGGTCAGGCGAACGTTGACCTCGTCACCACTTTCCACCACGTGCGCGTTGGTCAGGATGTAGCCGTCCGCACTGATGATGAAGCCCGACCCAAGCGACCTGTTCTCCGGATGGCGCGGCCCGGGTCCGGGCTGCTGCCGTGGCGCAAATCGCCGGAAAAAATCATAGAAGGGGTCGTTTTCGTCCAGGCCGGGAAATTGCGGAACGTTCGGCTGGCCAGACTGCTTCGCTGACTGAGTCGTGCTGATGTTGACGACCGCCGGACCATGGCGTTCGACAAGATCCGTGAAATCCGGCAGGTCGCGCACCTGCGCATGGGCGGGCCAGGTGGCAAGAAGCACCAGACCTGTCACTGCAAACCTGAGCATGTGGGCAAGGTATTTCTTCATTCTGACGTTCCAGTGTTATTGCGGACGACGATATTCAACCGCGTTGGCTATGCGTCGCACCGTAACCGGCGGCGCTTCGCCTAGGACGGTGACAACATGATTCGCGAGCTCGCGGGTGTAGATATTAACGGCCCCCATGTTCGACAGGCCGGTACGGACCGGATCGTGGTGGGTTTCCATCGGCTCGATGAACACCGAAACGGCCGCCAGGCCGTCGGAATACACAACCTGGGCGACTCTCTGGGATTCGCGCAGATGCCGCCTGACCTCGACCACTTTCCGGAAGCCGGGTATGTCCGGGCTCACCTTCCAACCGGCATCGGCCAGATTGGCCGGCTCGACACTGGCATTCACTACCCGCCATTCCTTTCCCTGGCTGTCGAAGCTGGGCCTGAGGTCTTTGGGATTGATCTTTCCACCGACGGTCAACTGGGTGAAGGTGAATTCCTCGACGGCCTCGTCTTTCTCGTTGAAGATTCGCGCCTTGAGCAACATTCCGGTGCGCGTGTCGGCCCAGAGCTTGTATCCATAGCGCAGATTGTCCTTTGGTTTCAGCACGATTGCCTGGCAATCGAAACCGGCGATGCGCGTCGTTTCCCCCTTGGAGATGACGTACTGTCCGGAAAGGCCGGAGATCTGCGCCGGCAGCAGCGAAGGAAAGCTGCGATGGTCCGATCGACGGTCAACTTTAACCGTCTGGCTGTCCGGGAGGTAGCATTTGACCTCATCACCTTTGCGCACGACTTCGCGGCGCATCCCGTCCAGCGCCTCGAGTTTCTCCGTATCGCCGGTGCCATCGATGAGTCGCACGATGTGGGAGGATTCGCTCTGCTGGCCCTGCCGGTACACGAAGGTGCCAGAGTAGCTGAGCTTCACGGACGCATGGTAGATCTTCTGCAACCAGGCTGCCGCATCCAGGGCACCGGTCGATTGCTGCTGCGACTGCGCCAGACCGGGGATCAGCAGGAGCAGCAGTACAAACGCTCTCATCTGGAACGGATGGATTCGGAAACGGTGCGCACGTAAGGAGCCACACCCTGCAAGGTGCTGCGTGGCGAGTAATTCTGGTGCGCAAGCAGATAGTCATTGGTTTCGCTGGGCAACGGCACGTTCTGGAATTCAGCCGCCGGGGAAACAACCGCCGTAGCCGTCTGGGCAATCGGTCCGGATTGCAGTGTGATCTCCTGCTGCGGGGCAAACGCCAGCCAGCCCACCAGGCTCACCGCGGCCACGCTGGCCGCTGCCGAGAGCGCAACCCAGTGTCGTCGCTGCTCGAGCGGTCGCCTGGGTACGCTCGCAGGCGCGAAAACCGTGGGCTCCTCCTCGAGTCGAGCCGCAAAGCGCGCGGAAAAATCACTCGACAGGCCTCCGGTATCGCGCAAGGCGTCGCCGATCAGGTGGTAATCGCGCCACGATTGGAGCGCTTCCTGGTCCTCGCGCATCGAACGCAAAGGCTCCGCAATTTCATCGTGGGAAAGTTCCCCGTCCATCATTGCCGAGATTTTCGATTTCATCGGATCACCATCTCCTGTCATTGCCGGTGTCGAGCAGCGGCTTCAACTTTTCGGCAATCGCTTCGCGCGCACGGAAGATCCGTGAACGTACCGTGCCGATCGGACAATTCATGATTTGCGCAATGTCTTCGTAGCTCATGCCTTCGATCTCGCGCAGTTGGATGGCGGTCCGGAGTTCCTCGGGGAGTCCTTGCATCGTGGCGTTGACGGTGTCGCCGATTTCGCGCGTAAGCATGAGGCTTTCGGGCGTATTGATGTCACGAAGTTGCTCGCCTTCGTCAAGCCCTTCGGCCTCTTCAGAATCGAGATCGGTGGAGGTCGGGGCCCTGCGCCCGGCGGCCATGAGGTAATTCTTGGCCGTGTTGATCCCGATCCGGTAGAGCCACGTATAGAACGCGCTGTCACCGCGAAAATTCGGCAGTGCTCGATATGCCTTGATGAAGGCTTCCTGGGTCACGTCTTCCACCTCGGCTGGATCACGTACAAACCTCGACAACAATCTGGCCAATCTGCGCTGATACTTCTCGACCAGCAGCCCGAAGGCACGCTTGTCGCCCTTTTGGGCGCGCTCGACCAACTGCTGGTCGATTTCTCGATCCGCCATGTTCAGGCGCCCTCACCCAACTGAGCACGGCCCGTAATCAATCGATGCGTATGCTTCAAAGACAGGTATCCGTGGAAATAGTTCGTTTGGATGACGATCGGGCGCCTTCGCCTCCACGGGGGCGCGGTAGCGTACCCCACAGGGCCCACAGGCGCAGCAGTCGAAAGGCCTCGGGCGCAAGCATATCCCGGGCCACCAGGATTGTGCGCCGTCCACCCGCTCCCCCTTCCAGGCCGAGAACGACCAGCCAGCGGCCCACATAGCGCCTCGCTGCGACAGTTGCAGTGGCTTCGCAGCCATCGCGCAGACGCAAGATCAGGCCACCGTCGTAGGCCAGATCGAGGGCCGCCGGTGCGTGCGGTGCAACATGGAGTGTCTTTTCCCGGACGGCGGAAATGGCGAGAAACGCCAGTATTCCCAGCGCAGGGATTGCTGCGGGCATGGGCAACACGAAGACCACTATGCATCCGGCAGCCACATGAACCGCGAGCGCCAGACCGGTCAGGGCCGCGGAACCACGCAATTCGACGCGCAGTGGCGGCGTACCGGTCAAAGACGGGAAAATATCAGCGTGCCGTTCGTTCCGCCAAACCCGAAGGAATTCGAAAGCGCCGTACGTATGACCATCTTGCGGGCGGTTTTCGGCACGTAATCAAGGTCGCACAACGGGTCCGGGCTGTCCAGGTTGATCGTCGGGGGAGACACCTGGTCGCGAAGTGCCAGGATGCTTGCAACTGCCTCGATGCCTCCGGCTGCACCGAGAAGGTGGCCAGTCATCGACTTCGTCGAGTTGATGGCCACCTGCTTTGCCCGGCCTCCAAGCAGCTTCTTGACGGCCATGGTTTCCGCAATGTCTCCAAGGGGTGTCGAGGTACCGTGGGCATTGATGTAATCAATGCTCCCGACGTCGAGACCGGCATCGCGCAGCGCGTTGCGCATGCATCGGAACGCACCGTCGCCGTCCTCCGCGGGAGCCGTCATGTGGTATGCATCGGAACTGACGCCGTATCCGACGAGTTCGCAATAGATCTGTGCCCCACGCGCCTTGGCGTGTTCATACTCTTCAAGGACGACCGCTCCGGCACCTTCACCGAGCACGAATCCGTCCCGGTCCTTGTCCCAGGGGCGGCTGGCCGCTTCGGGTGCGTCGTTGCGGGTCGAAAGCGCCCTGGCGGCGGCGAATCCGCCCATGGCCAGTTCGGTCACGGTCGCCTCCGCGCCGCCAGCGATCATCACCTCGACTTCACCGTGACGAATCGACTTTGCTGCTTCACCGATGCAATGTGTCGAGGTTGTGCAGGCCGTGACGATCGCGAGATTCGGCCCCTTGGTCCCGAGCATGATCGACAGGTTTCCGGCAATCATGTTGATGATGGTGCTCGGGATGAAGAACGGAGAAATGCGGCGCGGGCCGTTCTTGAGCAGTTCGTTATGCGTGTTCTCGATCATCGGCAAGCCGCCGATCCCGGACCCGAAATTGATGCCGAAGCGCTCCGGATCTTCCTTGGCGATATCAAGACCGGAGTCCTTCCACGCCTGAAGGCCGGCGGCCATGCCGAAATGGATGAACGTATCCATCCGTCGGGCTTCCTTGGCGGATATGTATTCGGTGATGTCGAACCCCCTCACCTCGCCTGCGATCTGGCAGGAGAGGCGCGAAGGATCGAATCGCGTTACCCGGGAAACCCCTGACTTGCCTGCAACCAGGTTTTCCCAGGCTTCCCTGACCGTATTTCCGACCGGACTGATCGCGCCCAGCCCGGTGACGACTACTCTTCGGCGTGTCAATCTGACTCCATTGGTGGGATGGGGCGAAGTCAGGCCTTCTGACGTGCCTGGACGAAGTCGATGGCCTGCTGCACCGTGGTGATCTTCTCGGCTTCTTCGTCCGGAATCTCGGTCTCGAACTCCTCTTCAAGCGCCATGACCAGTTCCACGGTGTCGAGAGAATCGGCTCCGAGGTCGTCGACGAACGAGGACTCGTTCTTGATTTCCGCTTCGTTGACGCCCAGTTGCTCGGCGATGATTTTTCTAACGCGTTGTTCGATGCTGTCCATGTCCTGCTCCTTCCCTGTTGGGCCAAGCTCAATTATCGAATTTTACCAAAAGGCCCGTCCCCGGCCGAAAACAAATCTAGGCCATGTACATCCCGCCGTTGACGTGCAGGACCGATCCTGTGACATACCCGGCCGCCGGCGAGGCCAGGAAAGCCACGGCGGCGGCAACGTCGTCCGGGGTTCCGAGGCGTGCCAGGGGGATCTGGCCAAGCAGCGCGCCCCTCTGCTCCTCGCTGAGCGCACGGGTCATGTCCGTATCGATGAATCCGGGCGCAACGCAATTGACCGTGATGTTGCGGCTTCCTATTTCGCGGGCGAGCGATTTGGACATGCCGACCACGCCGGCTTTGGCGGCAGCATAGTTCATCTGGCCCGGATTCCCGGCTGCACCGACCACGGAGGTGATGCTGATGATCCGTCCCCAGCGGGCTTTCATCATCCCGCGCAGGACGCCGCGCGAAAGCCGGAATACGGACCGGAGATTGGTCTCGATCACATCGTCCCACTCATCGTCCTTCATGCGCAGGCCGAGGTTGTCTCTCACCACGGCGGCGTTGTTGACAAGAACCGCGATGTCCCCGTATCCCTTGGCAACTGCGGCGAGAACGGCGTCGCACAATGCGGCATCTCGCACATCCAGAACCATTCCGGCACCGGTGCATCCGGCGGCCGCCAGTGCGCTGGTGATCCCCTGCGCACCGGCTTCGCTGGTGGCCGTTCCAATGACCGTCGCGCCGTCCCGTGCGAGTGACATGGCGATCGCATGCCCGATTCCCCTGGAAGCGCCCGTGACAAGCGCAACTTTACCTGCCAGCGCGCTCATGCCGCGCGCACCGCTGCAAGGGCCAGTTCCAGCGAAGCCCGGTCTGCCAGCGCATAACCCTGGAGATTCGCGTTGATGCGCTTGGTCATTCCGGCAAGGACTTTTCCGGGACCGCATTCGAGAACATGAGTGACACCCAGGTCGGCCATCTTTCCGATGATCTCCACCCAGCGTACTGGTGCGGCTGCCTGCCTCACCAGCGCATCCTTGATCCTGACCGGATCGGACTCGATTGCCACATCCACGTTGTTGATGAGGGCAATGTCCGGTGCTCGGACATCGACTTTTTCGAGATACACGCGCAACGCATCCGCTGCCGGTTGCATCAGGCTGGAATGGAAGGGCGCGCTGACCGGCAGAAGCATCGCGCGCCGGGCACCCCGGGCCTTGCAGGCTTCCATCGCACGCGCAACGGCATTCTTGCTGCCGGCAATGACCACCTGTCCCGGGGCGTTGAAATTGACGGCTTGGACGACCTCGTCCTGCGCGGATTCGGCGCAGGCCGCGATCACGCCGGCGTCATCAAGATTGAGGATCGCCGCCATTGCACCGTCTCCTGGCGCGACAGCGGCCTGCATGGCCTGAGCGCGATGGCGCACCAGCGGGAGGCACGCCTGAAACCCGATCGCGCCAGCTGCCACCAGCGCGGCATATTCTCCCAGGCTGTGCCCTGCCACGATCGCCGGTCGGGGTCCGCTCAGGGCGATCCATGCACGGAATGCGGCAATGCCAGCGGTCACCATGGCGGGCTGGGTATTCACGGTCATGGCCAGCGCTTCGGCCGGGCCGGCGTCCAGCAAGCTCACGAAGTCAGCGCCGAGTGCGTCAGATGCCTGCGCGCGTACCACATCGATTTCGGGCAAACCCGCGTACGCGCTCAACATTCCAACCGACTGGGAGCCCTGTCCCGGAAACACCATTGCAAGCTTCATTGACTGCACTCCTTGCTGAACTAAAGGGTCGCGTAGACCGCGCCCCAGGTGAATCCCCCACCTACGCCCTGCATCAGCAACCGGTGCCCGGGGCGGATCCGCCCGTCGCGGACGTACTCGTCCAGCGCGAGCGGCACCGATGCAGCAGACGTGTTTCCGTGGTGATCGACGGTCACGACGAGTTTGTTCGCGGGCAGGCCGAGCTTGCGCGCAGTCGCTTCGAGTATCCGGATGTTGGCCTGGTGAGGGATCAGCCAGTCGACGTCCTCGATGGTCGCTCCAGCGGCCGTCAACGTCTCCCGTGCGACCTCGTCGAGCACCTTTACCGCGAACTTGAACACCTGGTTACCGACCATCTGCAAGAACGGCGAACCTACGATCCGTCCACGATTCACGTTGCCTGGTACGGAAAGCATTCCCGCATGACTCCCGTCCGCGCGCAGCACCGTGGAATGAATGCCGGGCGACTCTGATGCGCGCAGCACGACTGCGCCCGCACCGTCACCGAAAAGCACGCACGTTCCCCGGTCGTTCCAGTCGAGGATTCTCGAGAACACTTCTGATCCGACCACCAGGGCGCACTTGTGCTCACCCGAGCGGATGAACTTGTCCGCCGTGGCAAGTGCGTATACGAAACCGCTGCACACGGCCTGGATGTCGAATGCAGCGCAGTTCCTGGAACCCAGTTTCGCCTGAAGCAGGCAGGCGGTGCTCGGAAAAATGAAGTCCGGCGTGGAGGTGGCGACAATGATGAGGTCGATGTCCGCGGGGAGTGCGCCGGCGGCCTGCAGGGCGGCTTTGCTCGCCTCGAAGGCAAGATCGCTCGCAGTCTGCGATTCATCCGCAATATGCCGTTGCACGATACCGGTACGCTCCCGGATCCAGGCATCGCTGGTTTCGAGCTTCTCGGAGAATTCGTCATTCCTGACGATCCGTGGCGGCAGGTAACTGCCGGTGCCGGCGATGCGGGCGAAAGTCATGCAGAGGTATTGGGTGGGTGAAGCGCTGCCATGCGCGCCGAGATGCGTTGCAGGACGCCGTTACGCGCCTCTTCGACCGCCCGCTCAAGTGCGTGTTCGAAGGCAAACGCATCGGCCGATCCGTGGCTCTTGATCACGATTCCCTTCAATCCAAGCAGGCTCGCACCATTATACCGCCGGTGGTCCATGCGGCGCCTGAACGCGGTGATCACCGGTAGCGAAATGAATGCGGCCAATCGCGTGTACAGCGTGCGCTTGTATTCTTCCTTGAGGAATGCAGCAATCATCTGAGCCACACCTTCGGAACTCTTGAGCGCCACGTTGCCGACGAATCCGTCGCATACGACCACGTCGGTCGTGCCTTTGTATATGTCGTTGCCTTCGACATTCCCGAAAAAATTCAGGCCACTTTCGCGCAGAAGTTCCGCGGCGCGTTTGACAAGTTCGTTGCCCTTGATGTCTTCCACGCCGATGTTCAGCAGGCCGACCGAGGGGTTTTCATTTTGCTCCACCGCGGCAACCAGGCAGGCACCCATGATCCCGAACTGCAGGAGGTTTTCGGGGCCGCAATCCACGTTCGCCCCAAGGTCCAGTACGTAGACATGTCCGCGCATCGTCGGAAGCACGCTGCAGATCGCCGGTCGGTCGATGCCGGGCAGCGTTTTCAGTACAAAGCGGGAAATGGCCATCAGTGCGCCGGTGTTTCCCGCACTTACACAGGCATGCGCTGCGCCCGATTTGACGAGGT
Source organism: uncultured beta proteobacterium (assembly GCA_963844255.1). Lineage (GTDB taxonomy): Bacteria > Pseudomonadota > Gammaproteobacteria > Burkholderiales > SG8-39 > SZAS-79. The sequence goes on along the minus strand of CAWJNP010000027.1, from coordinate 34,837 downwards.
TGACCGCGACCCGGATCGAGGAATCCTTCTTTACGCGCAGGGCGGTCGCGGTGGACTCGTCCATCGCCACGACCTGGGAGGCATGCTGTACGCGCAGATGCGCACCTGCCTCTGCGCGGCAAGTCTTGAGTTCCGATGCAATTGCGTCGCTCAGCCCGACCAGTATCAAGTCGACCGAGGGGAAGCGCTTCTGAAAGTTGAGCGCGGCCGGTACGGTGACGCAGGGGCCGTGGTCGCCCCCCATGCAATCGACTGCAACCGTGATATCCATGCAGGATCCCGTCCGACCGCAATGAATGCAGCCGGAGGTCGGCTTGGAAGCTTACTCGCCCTTGCCTTTGGTGACTTTCTTGCCGCGATAGAACCCAGTCGGGCTGATGTGGTGCCGCAGATGGGTCTCACCCGTCGTCGGCTCGACGGCGAGCGACGGACTTGTCAGGAAGTCATGCGCGCGGTGCATGCCACGCTTGGACGGCGATTTCTTGTTCTGCTGAACTGCCATGGTAAAACTCCTTTCGTTAATTCCTGGTGCGGCCGCTCCGATGGAGCAGTCCGCGCAAATCCGCAAACGGCGAATCGTGTGCTTCGCCCTTTCTGTCGTTGCCCTCCCGCGAGCACTGCTCGTGGTGTGGCGCAAACGGCACTGCCAGAAGAATCTCGTCCTCCAGCAGTTCACCTACCTCCATTTCCCTGCCTGCCACAATGCGATCCGGACTTTCCGGATCCACCGGCTGCGCCTCGATCTCGGACTCGCTGCGCGCAAGCACAAGCACTTCGTCGATCTGAAGCGGATACTCAAGCATCCCGAGGCAGCGTTGACAGGTCAGCCTCAGCGATCCGGACAACCGCACCCGCAGCGCCAGCCTTCCCGATTCATCAGGGATGCCAAGCACTTCGTACTTGATTTCCCCCTCCGACGAACTCAGCATGTCCAGCAACCGGGTAAACCCCGCCACCGGAAGAACGCCCCGAAGCACACCCCCTGATTCGGCGAACTGAAACCCGTCGAAGTGCTTGGAACGTGCCCTGCCTGTCGTTTCGGTCTGGTGCCGCATAAACCCTAAATGATATCATTCAAGAAAAACCTTGTCAAAACAAAGTCATGACGCAAACACGCAAACTCGTCCTCGCCTCAAGTTCGGTCTACCGCAGGGAACTCCTGGGCCGGCTCGGCGTGCCGTTTGAGTGGACGCGACCGGACGCCGACGAAACGCCTCTGCCGGCCGAAACTCCGGAAGCCACCGCGTCCCGGCTGGCCACCGCAAAAGCGCAGGCGGTCGCGGCCGCCAATCCGGATGCATTGATCATCGGCTCTGATCAGGTGGCCTCGTGCGAAGGATGCCGCCTGGACAAGCCCGGCACGCACGAGAAAGCCACGACCCAGCTCCACTGGTTGTCCGGAAAAACGGCACAATTCGATACGGCTGTGAGCGTGCTCGATTCCCGGGATGGCAGGACGGTCACCCGGGTCGTGGGGTGCCGGGTTCATTTTCGTCCTCTGGATTCGGCCAGAATCGAGGCTTATCTGCGCCGGGAACAACCTTACGACTGCGCCGGAAGCGCGAAGTCTGAAGGGCTTGGAATCGTACTTCTGTCCAGCATTGAGACCAGCGACCCGACCTCCCTGGTCGGCCTGCCCCTCATTGCCCTTTGCGAAATTCTCGAAGAATTCGGATTCAGCCCGATCTGACAACAACTACCGGGTGATTGCCGGGGCGTAGCGCAGCCCCGCCTCGACCAGGGCACTGGCGGCGCCGGCGCCAAGGCGACGTGCGAACTTTTCGGCAATGTTTTCCTTCTGCGAATAGTCGACGATTTCCTCGGCCTTGATGACTTCACGGGCCACATAGTCAAGGCTGCCCGAACCCGTCCGCCAATCCGAGGTCGACGCTCCGCTGGCCGGTCCAGATCAGGCCGCTGAACATATCCGGCGTCTCCTTCAGCCGCTTGCCACGCCCCTCGCGAACCACGCTGATGAATTGCTGATGGATCTCATTGAGCATGGACTGCGCGTGCTCCTTCTGCTTTTCGTCCACGGGCAGGAAAGGATCGAGAAATCCCTTGTTTTCGCCCGCGGTCAGCAGGCGCCGCTCAACGCCGAGCTTTTCCATGAGTCCGGTGAGGCCCCAGCCATCCATGCGTACACCGATCGAACCCACGAGGCTGGATTTGTTCACGTAGATCCGGTCCGCGCCGGCTGCCACGAAATAGCCTCCCGACGCGCAGATGTCCTCGACCACCACATACAAAGGTATTGCGGGGTACTTGGCTCGCAGGCGCCGCATTTCACTATAGATGTTCTGGGATTGAACCGGGCTTCCGCCGGGGCTGTTGATGCGCAGCACGACGCCTCTCGTATTCGCGTCCTTGAATGCAGCCTGCAGGGCCGCGTTGATGCGCTCGGCGCTGTAGTCGCTGCCCGGCCCGATTGCGCCGCTGATCTCCACCAGCGCAGTGTGCTTGCCGTCGGTGATTCCTTCTGTCTTGCCACGCCAGTCGATCGCGAAAAACAGGACCGCGCTGATGTATGCGAATGTCAGCAGTTTGAAAAAGATGCCCCAGCGACGTGCGCTGCGCTGCTCCCGGATCGATGCAAGCGCGAGCTTCTCGAGCACGTCGCGCTCCCACTGCCCACCGTTTTCAGCCATTCAGCGATTCCTCTACGAAAATGAATCCGTCGCGTTCTTCGACGGCAAGTTTGACCAGCGATCCGCCGGAGCACGGGCCACCCAGGCATTTGCCGCTGGAGGCGGAATATGCGGCGCCGTGTGTCGAGCATATCAAATCGCGCCCCTCTGCATCGAAAAACGCGCCCGGAAGCCAGTCGAGTTCCATTGCGATATGTGCGCAGCGGTTGAGGTAGGCGTGAACGCGTCCCTCATGCCTCACCACGAAGGCGGCGACCGCTTCGCCGCCAAGCCGTGTCTCGAAGCGCACCCCCTGTCCGGCATCGGCGAGCTCGGACGCAGCGCAGATCACCCGTGAACAGCCAGCCATGCCTGTAGCTCCGCGACAGTCCCGACCAGCCCGCGTGGCGCCCTTGCGCGCAACGACGCCTCGGGATGCGCCCCGTAACTCACGCCGACGGCATCGACACCGGCGTTCGAGGCCATATCCAGATCATGCGAGGTGTCGCCGATCATCAGGGAGCTTGCCGGGGTGAATGACAATTCCCGCATCAGCTCATTGAGCATCGCAGGGTCCGGCTTGGGCGTGGTCTCGTCAGCGCAGCGCGAGGCGGAAAAATGCTTCCCGAGCTGGCTGGACGCGAGCGCGCGGTCGAGCCCCCGGCGGCTCTTGCCGGTCGCGATCGCAAGGACGTAACCGGCATCGCGCAATCCGGCGAGCAGTTCCGGAACACCAGCGAACAGCGTCATCTGCTCTTCACGCGCGAGAAAATGCCTGCGGTATCGCTCGACGAATTCGGGGTATCCGCTGGCCGGCAGATCAGGCACGGCAAAGCGCAGGGAGTCCTGGAGACCCAGACCGATTACATGGCGCGCGCGTTCGAGCGTGGGAATCTCGAGTCCCATTTCGCGACTCGCGTCCTGGATGCTGGCCGCAATCCCGCTGGCCGAATCGAGCAGGGTCCCGTCCCAGTCGAAAACGATCAGCGAGTAGCGCGGTGCGGGTCGGCTCATTTGAATCGGGCTTCACAAAAACGCTGCATGTCGGGCGGAAGGGCGGCTTCGAATTCGATCGCGTCGCCTGTCAGGGGGTGGCGCAATGATAAGCGACGCGCGTGAAGGAAAAGCCGCTTGACGCCGGTTTTCGCCAGCCTCCGGTTCAGCTCGAAGTCGCCGTACTTGTCGTCGCCCAGGATCGGGTGGCCGAGGTGCGCAGCGTGCACCCGGATCTGATGCGTGCGCCCGGTGAGCAGCCTGGCTTCCAGCTGCGTCACCTCCGTTCCGACTGCCAGCGGCGTAAATATGGTGACCGCCCGTTGCCCGTCGGCTCTGGCGCTGACCCGTCGCTCGCCCTCGGCGGTGACGAATTTGTGGAGCGGCACCTCCACCCTGCGCGCGCCACCCTTCCATGCGCCGTTGACGATGGCGACGTAGTCTTTCCGGATTTCACCTTCGCGCAGCATGCGGTGCAGCTCGACCAGGGCGCTGCGCTTCTTTGCGACCATCAGCAGGCCCGAGGTATCCCGGTCGAGCCGATGGGCGAGTTCGAGGAATTTCGCCTTCGGGCGCTCCGCGCGCATGGATTCGATCACCCCGAAGCTGATCCCGCTTCCGCCGTGGACGGCGACGCCGGACGGCTTGTCGATCACGATCAGGGCGGCGTCTTCGAACACGACGGGGAGGCCCAGGGGCTTGATGGCGGGCCTCGCTTCCGGTGCGGCGACGCGGATTGGCGGCACCCGGACCTGGTCCGTGGCCTTCAGCCGGTAGTCCTGCTTGATCCGCCCGCTGTTGACCCTGACCTCCCCGCTGCGAAGGATCCGGTAAACATGGCTTTTGGGCACCCCCTTGAGATGGCGGATCAGGAAATTGTCGATTCTCTGGCCGGCGCTTTCGTCGCCAACTTCAAGCAAGGTCGCCCGAGCTTTACTTAACTCGTTCATTTTTGTGTATATAATTGGACGCTTGCTTTGTGTTGCGAGGCAAGGTCCGAAGAAGTCGGCCGGCTTTTGGCCGGATCCGGGACCTGTTACCCGCCTCCTGTCCGGCCAAGGCCGGACCCGAAGCAACTGGTCAAATTCGCTCACCGGAAGTAGCGATAGTACTTGAAAGCGCACACAGAGAGTCTGACCCCAAGGAACCTCGCCGCGCTCCGCATGGAAGCGGAGCGCTACGATCCCGGCGTCCAGCCGGTATTTCGTTCACTACGACGACACTGTCTAATCTTCGAAATAGGCAATCAAAGCTTACAGAGCTAACGAAACGCTGACCGTCGGTTCACGGACTCTCCTGCGGCGCAGGAGAAGAACAAGTGAAGCGCATGCTATTCAATGCGACGCAGCAGGAAGAACTGCGCGTCGCCATCGTCGATGGCCAAAAGCTCATCGACCTCGACATCGAGTCTGCAGCAAGGGAACAACGCAAGAGCAACATCTACAAGGGTGTCATCACCCGCATCGAGCCCAGCCTCGAGGCCGCCTTCGTCGACTACGGCGAGGAGCGGCATGGGTTCCTGCCCTTCAAGGAAGTCGCCAAGAGCTACTTCAGGCAGGATGCCGAGGTCGGCAAGGCCCGCATCCAGGACGCGCTCAAGGAAGGCCAGGAACTCATCGTCCAGGTCGAGAAGGACGAGCGCGGCAACAAGGGCGCGGCGCTCACCACCTTCATCAGCCTGGCCGGCCGCTATCTGGTCCTGATGCCGAACAACCCGCGCGGCGGCGGCGTTTCGCGCCGCGTCGAGGGCGAGGATCGCGACGAACTGCGCGCGCTCATCGACCAGCTCGAAGTCCCCCCGGGCATGAGCGTGATCGCCCGGACCGCCGGAATCGGCCGGACGATCGAGGAACTCAAGTGGGACATGGGCTACCTGATGCAGCTCTGGGGTGCCATCGAGCAGGCCGCCAACGACCGCACCCCGGGCGAGGACGGGCGCTACAAGCCCAAGCCTTTCCTCATCTATCTGGAATCGAGCCTCGTGATCCGCGCGATCCGCGACTACTTCCAGCCGGACATCGGCGAGATCCTGATCGACACCGAAGAGATCTACGAGCAGGCCCAGGCCTTCATGCAGACCGTGATGCCGGGCAACGTCCACAAGGTCAAGCTGTACCGCGACGACGTGCCGCTGTTCTCGCGGTTCCAGATCGAGCACCAGATCGAATCGGCGTTCTCCCGCCAGGTGAGCATGCCCTCGGGCGGCGCGGTCGTGATCGACCACACCGAGGCGCTGGTATCGATCGACGTCAACTCGGCGCGCGCCACGAAGGGCCACGACATCGAGGAAACGGCGCTGCGCACCAACCTGGAGGCCGCCGACGAAGTCGCGCGCCAGCTGCGCCTGCGCGACCTCGGCGGGCTGATCGTCATCGACTTCATCGACATGGAGTCGCAGAAGAACCAGCGCGAAGTCGAGAACCGCCTGCGCGAAGCCCTGCACTACGACCGCGCGCGCGTGCAGACCGGCAAGATCTCGCGCTTCGGGCTGCTGGAGCTGTCGCGCCAGCGTCTGCAGCCTTCGCTGGGCGAATCCAGCCACATCACCTGCCCGCGCTGCAGCGGCACCGGCCACATCCGCGGCATCGAATCGACCGCCCTGCACATCCTGCGCATCCTGCAGGAAGAAGCGATGAAGGAGAACACCGGCGCGGTGCACGTGCAGGTGCCGGTCGACGTCGCGACCTTCCTGCTGAACGAAAAGCGCAGCGAGATCCAGAAGCTCGAGACGCGCCTGCGGGTCAACATCCTGCTGATCCCGAACATTCATCTCGAGACGCCGCACTACTCGATCCAGCGCCTGCGGCACGACGAACTGAACGAGATGGACCATATGCCGTCCAGCTTCGAAATGGTCAAGGAGCCGGAAGCAGCAGAACGAAGCCGGCGGCGTGGCCGAACCGGTCAAGCCGCGGCAGGAAGCCGCCGTGAAGACGATCGTCCCCGACCAGCCGGCACCGAACGTGCCTGATCGCGTGGTCGAGGAAGGCGCACCGACGCACCGCCGCAGCAACGACACGCGGCGGCAACCGTCGACCGGATGCGCAAGGCCGCGCCGGTGGCGACGCCGGCGGCAACGGCGAGCGGCCGGGCATCATCGGCCGCATCCTCGGATGGTTCAACCGTGACGAGGACAAGCCCGCCGTTGCTGCCGGCAGCCGCGCCAAAGCCGGCCTGCTACGCCCGCACCGCGGCAACGCGAACATCGCGGCGAGCGTGTCTCCAATGGACGTGATCGCGGCAATCGAAACCGCGACGGACGCCAGCGCAACGGTGGCGACGCGAGGACCGGCCGCAGGGCGGGCGCGACGCGCGTCGCGGCGAGCAGCGGCCGCCGCGTGGCGATCGTCCCCCGCGCGAACCGCGGCCCGAAGGTCAGCGGCCTGAGGGTCAGCGAGTCGAGGGGCAGCGCGAAGAAAGACCCGCAGGCGATCGTCAAGGCGCACGCCGCGACATGGACCAGCAGCGCCGTGACCAGCAGCAGGGTCGCCCTCCCCGCGAGCCGCGTGAGCCACGCGAACCAGGGAGCCGCGTGCAGACCAAGCGCCGCGCGAGCCACGGCCGCCGATGCAGGAAGGCGAGGAAGGCGAACGCCGCGGCCGGCGTGACCGTCGCGGCGGTCGTGACCGCGGTCCGCGCGAATGCGGTACCTGCAGAGCAGCGCGTCGACGCACCGGCTGCAGGACATCCGCAGGCCGAATTTCCGGCCATGGAGCAATCTGTCGTCACTGCAGTGACGGAATCGCAGTCCAGCGCGACTGTTGCGGACTCGATACCCGAGGCGCAGCCGCCAGTCGAGCGGCAGGCACAAGCCCCGGCGCAGGCGTTCGTCGCGGAGCCACCGGTTGCACCAGAGGTCAGCGCAGCACCTGTGGTTCAGGCGCCTGAGATCGAAGCACCCGCCCCGGCGCCGGTCCAAGTGCCCGTCGAAGCACCGCGCCCTGTCGTTGCGGAGAAGGCCGCGCCGGAACCCGCGCTGATCGCGAAACCGGAAGCATCGCCGCTGCCTGTGGCGGCTCCCGTGGCGGCGGCTGATCCGAAGGTGCTGCTGTCCGGCGCCGGACTGGAAATGGTCGAAACCGATCCGTCGCGTTCGAAGTCCTATCACGCTCGAAGAGGAGCCGGTGAAACTTGGCCGTCCGCGTCGTTCGCGGACGCAGCAATCCGCGCCGGAAGCGCTCATGCAGGTGGAAACGAAGAACTAGGCGCGACGCGAAGCGGGGCTCCGCCCCTCCTCAGATCTCCCCTGACGGTTTTGGCTGGCGCAGTTCGCCGCGCAGTTCGCGGAGCAATCCGCGGGCTGCGTCTTCCACCAGGTCGAGCACGCGCTCGAAGCCCTGATCGCCACCGTTGTACGGATCGGGAACCTCGTCTTCGCCGACGTTCCTTTGCGTACGTCAGGAACAGCCTGAGTTTGTGGCGGTGTTCCGGCGGGCAGACGCGCTCCAGCGTCTGAGAGTTCATCCGGTCCATCACCAGCACCAGGTCGGATTCGGTGAAATCCGACAGCCGACCTGTCGCGCACGCTGTGCCGACAGATCGTAGCCGCGCCGCGCCGCATGCGTCTGTGCCCGGGCGTCCGGCGGCGACCCCGTGTGGTAATCGTGTGTTCCCGCCGAATCGATCTGGAAATCGTCCGCACATCCGGCTGCATCGACCATCGCCGGAACACGCCCTCGGCGGTCGGCGAACGGCAGATGTTTCCCATGCAGACGAACACGACGCGCACCATGGTCAGTCCGACGCGATGTTCCACGCCGAAGACGCGCTTGCGCAGCTGCTGCAGTTCGTCGCGCGCCTCGGCAGCCTTCTCGAATTCGAGATTGCGCGCGTGGTCGATCATCTGCTTTTCCAGCCGCTTGATCTCGCGCGCGAGGTCCTTCTCGGTCATGCGTTCGTAGCGCGCCTCGTCCTGTGCCGCCTTGCGCACGGCCTGCGCGTCATCGGCGTCGTACACCCCGTCGATCAGGTCCCTGATGCGCTTGGTGATGCCGTTCGGCTTGATGCCGTGCTCGAGGTTGAAGGCGATCTGCTTGTTGCGGCGGCGGTCGGTCTCGCCGATCGCCGCCTTCATCGAGTCGGTGATCCGGTCGGCGTACAGGATCGCCGTGCCGTTGATGTGCCGCGCCGCGCGGCCGATGGTCTGGATCAGCGAGCGCTCCGAGCGCAGGAACCCTTCCTTGTCGGCGTCGAGGATCGCCACCAGCGATACCTCGGGCAGGTCGAGGCCTTCGCGCAGCAGGTTGATCCCGACCAGCACGTCGAACTCGCCCGAGGCGCAGGTCGCGGATGATCTCGACCCGCTCGACGGTGTCGATGTCCGAATGCAGGTAGCGCACCTTGACGCCGTGGTCGCGCAGGTACTCGGTGAGGTCCTCGGCCATGCGCTTGGTGAGCGTGGTGACCAGCACCCGCTCGCCCTTCTTCACGCGCAGCGTCAGCTCGGACAGCACGTCGTCGACCTGGTTGACCGCCGGGCGCACGTCGACCTGCGGATCGATCAGCCCGGTCGGCCGCACCACCTGCTCGACGACCTGGCCGGACTTCTCCTGCTCGTAATCGGCCGGCGTCGCCGACACGAACACGGTCTGGCGGATGATCTTCTCGAATTCGTCGAAGCGCAGCGGACGGTTGTCCAGTGCCGACGGCAGGCGAAAGCCGTACTCGACCAGGTTTTCCTTGCGCGAGCGGTCGCCCTTGTACATGCCGCCCAGCTGGCCGATGGTGACGTGGCTCTCGTCGACGATCATCAGCGCGTCGTGCGGCAGGTAGTCGATCAGCGTCGGTGGCGGCTCGCCCGCCTTGCGGCCCGAGAGGTGGCGCGAGTAGTTCTCGATGCCCTTGCAGAATCCGAGTTCGTTGAGCATTTCGAGGTCGAAGCGCGTGCGCTGCTCGATGCGCTGTGCTTCGACCAGGCGGGTCGCGTCGAGGAAATACTTGATCCGGTCGGACAGTTCGAGCTTGATCGCCTCGACCGCGCGCAAGGTCGTCGCGCGCGGCGTGACGTAGTGGCTGGAGGGATAGACCGTGAAGCGCGTCAGCCCGTGCAGTGTGCGTCCGGTCAGCGGATCGAACAGCGAGAGCGACTCGATCTCGTCATCGAACAGCGAGATCCGTACCGCATGTTCGGCGTGTTCCGCCGGAAAGATGTCGATCACGTCACCGCGCACGCGGAACGTGCCGCGGCGGAAATCCATTTCGTTGCGGTCGTACTGCATGACCGCAAGCCGCTGGATCACATCGCGCTGCGAGTACTTTTCCCCTGTTCGCAGGTGCAGGATCATGCTGTGGTATTCGGACGGGTCGCCGATGCCGTAGATCGCGGAGACCGTCGCCACGATCACGCAGTCGCGCCGCTCCATCAGGGATTTGGTCGCCGACAGCCGCATCTGCTCGATGTGTTCGTTGATCGAGGAATCCTTCTCGATGAACAGGTCGCGCGAAGGCACGTAGGCCTCGGGCTGGTAGTAGTCGTAGTACGAGACGAAGTACTCGACCGCGTTCTCGGGAAAGAATTCGCGCATCTCGGAGTACAGCTGTGCCGCCAGGGTCTTGTTCGGCGCCAGCACCATCGCCGGCCGCCCCAGCTGGGCGATCACGTTGGCCATGGTGAAGGTCTTGCCCGAGCCGGTCACGCCGAGCAGGGTCTGGAACGCAAGGCCGTCGTTCACGCCCTCGATCAGCTTCTCGATCGCCTCGGGCTGGTCGCCCGCCGGCGGGTACGGCTGGTTCAGCCGGAACGGGCTCCCGGGGTACGAGACGAAATGCTGCTCGTTCGCGGCGGAGCCCGCTGGCTGGACGACGGGCAGCGGAAGCGGGGTCGGAAGGCTGGCCATGGATTCTGTGCCAAAACCCCGATTGTCCCATGCGGGCACAACCCGGCGCCAGAATGTCCGTACTCCACGCTAAAATGGCGATTCCTTCATTTCAATGACGATCATGACTGCCTCCCTGCTAGCCGGCGTCCAGATGGCGCCCCGCGACCCGATCCTCGGCCTGACCGAACAATTCAACGCCGACAAGAACCCGAAGAAGGTGAATCTCGGGATCGGGGTCTACACGGACGAGAACGGCAAGGTGCCGCTGCTCGACTGCGTGCGGCAGGCGGAGAAAGAGATCCTCGGCGCTGGCCGCGCCGCACGGCTACCTGCCGATCGACGGCCTTCCCGCCTACGACAAGGCGGTGCAGTCGCTGGTGTTCGGCGCCGAGTCGCCCGCCGTCAAGGAAGGCCGCATCGTCACGGTCCAGGCCCTGGGCGGCACCGGCGGCCTCAAGATCGGCGCCGATTTCCTGCGCCGCGCCGCGCCCAAGGCCGAAGTCTGGGTCAGCGATCCGAGCTGGGAGAACCACCGCGCCCTGTTCGAGGATGCCGGATTCAAGGTCAACACCTACCCCTACTACGACGCCGCCACGCACGGCGTGAACTTCGACGGCGATGCGCGACGCGCTGGGCAAGATGCCGACCGGGTCCATCGTCGTCCTGCACGCCTGCTGCCACAACCCGACCGGGGTCGACCTCACGCGCGAGCAGTGGGACCCAGGTGATCGCCGTCGTGAAGCCGCGCGACCTCGTGCCCTTCCTCGACATCGCCTACCAGGGCTTCGGTGACGGGCATCGACGCCGACGGCGCGGCCGTGCGCCGCTTTGCCGAGGCCGGCCTGCCGGTGCTGGTGTCGAACTCGTTTTCCAAGTCGTTCTCGCTGTACGGCGAACGGGTCGGCGCGCTCAGCGTCGTCACCCAGAGCGCCGAGGAAGCCGCGCGGGTCCTGAGCCAGATCAAGCGGCTCGTGCGCACCAACTATTCCAACCCGCCCTCGCACGGCGGCCACGTCATCGCCACGGTGCTGATCACGCCCGAACTGCGCGCGCTGTGGGAGAAAGGAACTCGCCGGCATGCGCGACCGGATCAAGAAAATGCGCGAACTGCTGGTCGAGAAAATCCATGCCCGCGTTCCCGGGGCGGATTTCAGCTTCATCCTGCGGCAGAACGGCATGTTCTCGTACTCCGGGCTGACCAAGGACCAGGTCGTGCGGATGCGCGAGGAATTCGGGGTGTATGCGATCGAAAGCGGCCGGATCTGCTGTGCGGCCCTGAACATGGGGAACATCGACTACGCGGCCGACGTCATTGCCAAAGTCATCAAGTAGGTTTTGGCATTGCCCGGGGCGGTCAATTTTTGTAGAATGGCGGGCTTCAATTCCCCGATAGCTCAGCGGTAGAGCGTCGGACTGTTAATCCGCAGGTCCCTGGTTCGATCCCAGGTCGGGGAGCCACTGAATTTTGTTGCAGGTGTTGCACTTAGCCCAGCCATCGCGGTTGGGCTTTTTGCATTCTGGGGGCGGCCGAGGGATCGGTATTGGGAAAGTCCGGCGGTCACTTTCCACGAAACCAGCAGCAGCCCAATCGGATAACTCAGATCAAGTCGGATAATTAGGTCGGGGCTGCACAAGCAAGTACGCAAGTTGCTGAGGGGGGCAGGAGGGAATCTAAGGCGTATAGAAGGTAGCCCCCCCTTCGTAGGAGTGCTAGAAATATCGACTTGTCGTAAGCCATTCGGCCTATGGTTGGCGTAGATACACACCCCCTATACTGATTTCACGTTGACATATGGTCCGCGGACACGCTAACAAAAATAGGGCCCTGGTGGCCTCGAGAAAAAAAGGAATAATCCGTGAGAATTTCTTGGGCTGCATATTTGGCTTTGATCGCGGCGTTAGCCGCCAGTTCGGCGGAAGCGGCGGACGTGAACTGGCGCGGCTGCTATGTTGGAGTCCAAGCCGGAGCAGGAAGGGGCAATAGCCAGCACATCGACTCCATCGGTAGAAACATAACGCCCGAGTACGGTATTAGGGGAAACTTGGTCGGCGCGACAGGGGGATGTAACTTCCAATCCGGACGAATAGTTTTCGGCGTAGAAGGAGACTATTCTTCAGACAACACCAAAGGTGGGGCCGGCGATATCCCGCCTTTCAATGCGAGCGCTGTGTCCGAAACGAAGGAGAAGTGGCTTGCTACGCTTCGTGGACGATTGGGCTATTCAATAGGCGATTGGATTTTGTTTGGAACAGCTGGCTACGCAGTTGCCAAGACTGAAATTGTTGTTTCTGGCACCGGGGCCTTTTCCGCGCTCGCTTCGGAAGCGAAAAATAGATCGGGATGGACGGCTGGCCTCGGCGCAGAATGGGCCTTCGCTCCAAATTGGTCTGCGAAAATTGAGTATCAGTATATTAAACTCAAAAATTCGGGCTACTTTAATCCCTCCCCTCCTCCGCAGGGGCTGGCTACTTTTGTGAATCGTTCAGGTGGTATTCCTGTGGACGAAAATCTTATTCGTGTGGGATTGAACTACCGATTCTGAAGATCGCGTTCGTCGCAAAAAACAGAGCAAGGTTCTTAAAGCAAGCGCTATGCAGGTAGATGCGACCCTCGGGAAACATACTTCATGCTGCTTTCCCCTGCCGTGCTCCAAATTTTCTCCACGTTTTTCGAAACGGCAAGCGTTAGACTGACTTTTCCCCTAGTCGGATCAATAGGGGAAACGATAGGTGACCGGTAGGGTTAAACCCCAAGTGCTAGGACTGTTAATCCGCAGGTCCCTGGTTCGATCCCAGGTCGGGGAGCCACCGATTTTCTTAGCATGTCATGCACTTAGCCCAGCCATCGCGGTCGGGCTTTTTGCATTCTGGGGCCGGCCAAGGGATCGGTATTGGGAAAGTCCGGCGGTCGGTATGGGGACGGCCGAAGAGCGATGGGGAATCTACTCTCACACCCTAAGAGGTGTTCGGGTCTGGTACCGCCTGCAAGGCAAGTCCGCAATTAGTCCTGAAGGCTTGGCTCCCTATTCTCATCCCCTCACTTGTGTTGTTATGTATCCGCAGGCCCCCGTGTTACATGAACCGGGGGCAAAGCCAAACCAACTGAGCAAGAATCGATTGATATGGAAGCGACTGGCTACAGACAAGCCCTAATTGACCGGATTGAGCTACCAGTCAAGCAACGCGCAATAACTACCGAGTTCGCAAGAACAGAGTATCTGTCGGCAGGTGATGGTTACCCGGTGATTTTGTTACACGGAGCTGGCGCTGGTGCCGTGACATGGTATCCATCTATCGGCGCCATCGCGAAAACATTCAACGTGATCGCACCCGATATCGTGGGCTATGGGGAATCCGACAAGCCTGACGCAGCCTACGACCGACCCTATTTTTCTGCCTGGTTGCGAGACCTTCTGGAATCACTGGAGATAGATAGAGCACATATCGTGGGATTGTCTCAAGGGGGAGCGATAGCACTTCAATTTGCGATTGAGAATCCACAGATGGTTGAGAAACTCGTTTTGGTCGACTCAGGGGCACTGGGTGCAAAGCCTTCGTTTTGGCCAATGCTTGGAATGGTTTGGATGAATGTCTTTCCGTCCTCTGTGGCGAATCGATTCAATTCAAGTTACCTGCTCTTTAGTCCGGAAAAGCGGGATTCAAACCACAGCGAATACTCAATTGAGGTTCTTAAGAAGCCTGGCGGAAAGAAAGCTTTTACCCAAGGGAGAGGGGCCGCAGTATCAGCAATTTCCGAAGAAATGCTTGGCCAGATCAAAAATGAAACGCTCATTGTCTGGGGGGAAGATGACCTGCTCTTTTCTGTCGAGCATGCCGAAGCTGCTGCCAGGATTATTCCCAATGCGAAACTGCATCTGATAAAGAAGGCAGGGCACCTGCCATTGATAGATCAGCCGGAGATCTTCAATCGGTGTGTGATCGCCTTTTTGAGTGGCCAGGAGAACGAGGACGCCTGACACGTTGTTGATGACCTGCCCCCTCCAGGCCGTACCGCGCGAGGGATCGGTATTGGGAAAGTCCGGAAGCCGTATGGACGGCCGAAGTACATCCGAGCTACAACGGCCCCGCCCTATTCCCTCTCACGGTGCCGGTTCGGTCTACCCACGCCCAAGTACCATTGTACGATTCGCACGTGGCATCGAAGCGAATCTTCACGCGCCATTTGGCAGAATTTCCCTCGTTGTCAAAGGCTGAATTGAATACAAGCTCTTCACCCTCGATGCCGATGAGTTCGTTTGACCCGGTTCGGCCGCTCACAAGAGTCCACGTCCAGAACGGCTTGCCGTCCTTCATCTGCCACACCGAATCAATCTCCGCTTCTGACTTGAATAGGCCGCTGTCGGGAAGGGAATATTCTTTGTACTTGCCTTGGACTGCCGACACACAGGGCGGCAGCCCCGCGAACGAGAACTGAGGCGAAATAGCCTGCGCCGCTGGAATAGCGAGTGGCTTCGGCAACCCCTGACGAGCGATGGTCTGACACATTGCGTCAAGCTTGAGAGATGCCATCACTCCAGCCTCTTCAGTGGCGCACTTTCGAATCGCCGCCTGAACATTTTCGTCGCGAGCCTGGGCGCCGATCAGCGCCTCAACCGCCGTCTTGCCTTCCGAGCATTGCTTGAGCCAGTTGTTAAACGTGACGCCATCTCCGAAGACCCAATATGTGGTGTTTCTTCCTACTTGGGCGCAGGAGTTTTCGGCGATCGCAGACTGAACTTGGAGAGTAAGTAGCAGTGCGAAGACCGCGAGTAGCCACCTGCGATCTTGTCGGAATGGCCGGCAATTGTGATCTGTTTGCAATTCGGACTCCTTTTCTATTTTTAGCGGTGAGGCGCCCCAAAGAAGGTCGCTCATTCAAGGCGTAGTCCGGACCAGGCGAAAACCAGTGTCAGGACTCGCGTCCATATCGACTCCGTCCCTGTATGCCGCCCGAGTGAACTCGTCGCCCCTGTTGCCCCACGAACCGCCACGAAGGACACGGCGCGCACAATCGCCTCCCTGCCAGACGCTCCCATCCGCTGGTGCGCCGTTGTAGTCGCTATGCCAGCAGTCCTGCACCCATTCCCAGACATTGCCGCTCATGTCCGACAAACCCCAGGCATTTGCTTTTTTGCCGGCCACCGCATGTGTTGTGCGCCCACCGTTGCGCTGGATCCAGCCAACGCTGTCGATGGAATCAGAGCCGCAGTATTCATGTCGCTCGCCCGCACGGCACGCGTATTCCCACTCGGCTTCGCTGGGCAGTCGGTAGGTTTTACCCGTCTTCTGGCTTAGTTTCAGAGCGAAGTTCACGGCTTCAGTCCAGCTTACCCGCTCCACCGGACAGTCATCGCCACAGCTTTTGTATTCGCTCGGATTGCTGCCGACAATTGCACGCCATTGCAGCTGCGTGATTTCGACCCGGCCAATCGCAAAACTCTGGAGCGTTACGCGGTGCGTTTTCCCCTCTCGCCCATCTCGAAGCTTCCTGCCGGCAGGGTGACCATCTCCGGACAATCGGGGCAGTCCTGTAAGACGTTCGCTGGCCGCGCCGCCGAAAACTGCGGAGAAGTTGCTTGCGTAGCCAAAGGCGGAGGCGGTGTCGGCAGACCCCGACGTGCAGTCGTCTGACACGCCAAGTCGAGCTTTAGAGACGCCATCAATCCTGTCTCTTCACTGTGGCACTTCCGAATAGCCGCTTGAACATTCACATCCCGCGTCTGTGCGCCGATCAACGCATCAACCGCGGTCTTTCCCTCCGCGCAGAGTTTGAGCCAGTTGTTAAACGTGACACCATCGCCGAAGACCCAATATGTGGTGCTTCTTCCTACCTGGGCGCAGGAGTCATCGGCGATCGCAGACTGAACTTGGAGAGTAAGCAGCAGTGCAAAGACAGCGCGTAGCCGCCCGTGGTCTTGTCGAATGGGCTGGTGACTATGTTCAGTTTTCAATGCAGGCTTTCTCTCTATTTTTCAGCTGCCCTGCTGTCTTCAGCCCTGCGATCAAGGCGACTCTAATATGAAACGAGCTGGTTGCGCCTGATTCTAAAGCGCTATGGTTCAGCCTTTACCCTGCCTGGCGCAGACGAAGTTGAACATCGCTTTGTTAGCCGTACCGGGAGCGATGGAACTCCATTCACTCGGATCACTCTCGGAGGAAATCGATTTCCCACCTCCCATGGGTTCGGAGTGCCCGGAAGCCGAGAGGACTCTGAATCGCGCGTCCTTGCAGTCGAACACGTAGGACCCTCGCACCGACATTGTGCCGTCCGCATCCCGCTGTTTCATGTCCTGACCTGCCGAAACGCTGCGGAGGTCGCCGTCCTTGCGGATCGTGGCGGGATCAAGATAGAAAGTTCCGTCCCCGGTTTCGCCGATTTTCGCCCACTCGGCCCAGGCAGGGTCGCACCCCTTGAAGTTCCTGGCCTGACACTCTTGCGCCAGTTTCCGAGCTTCTTCAATTTGCTGCGGCGTCATCTTCTTCTCGAGATCGGCGCGCAGCTCCGCGGCGATCGCGTGCGGCGGCGTCCTCGTACCAAGACCGATGAGGGCTTCCGCAGACATGGCCCGGCCGGACAGCTCTCCCAGGTAGAACCACATGTTTGCGCGGACATGGTCCTGCGGCACGCCACGGCCGTCGGCGTACATCGAGCCAAGGCCAATGTGCCCTAGCGCATTTCCCTGCGCTGCGGAAAGGCGAAACCATTTCAACGCGGCTGCCGGGTCCCTGGCAAGGCCTTCGCCACCAAGATTCATCATGCCCAGGGCGAACTGCGCTGTCGGATCACCCTGACTGGCCAGTTGCTGATACAGAGGCAACGCGGTTGCGTAGTCCTCACGATCGTACGCGGCCCGGGCGTCCTCGATCGGCCCGGCCCAGGACGTGCCAAGCGGCAGCGCGACGGCAAAGGCCAGCAACAGACGCAGGACTACTCTCATATCTCCCCCCAGCGTTCTTGATACCGAAATTGGGAAAGTCCGGCGGTCGATATGGTGCCGGCCGAGGGGGCTTCTATTTTTGATCGCCCCCCAACCCTTCTTTCGATTCGATGCGGGTACGGGCTGAAGCGGCAGGCTAATCAGTGCGTTCATTTCGAAAAAAGCGGGAAAAATCCGCGGTCGACTATCCGCAGGTGTCGGGCAACCAGGTCCTGCGCCAGAAACTCGACGAGGTTACCCATGTGGAATTCCTCCGACTCGGTCTGCTTCTGAAAGCGCCTGGCACGCGCGAGCAGGCCGGCATGCGAGCGGCGATGTTCCTCGAATTGCGCGTAACAGAGCTGGCTGAGAATCGCCTCTTCGTCCGCGAAATGGCGTTCCACGTGGTCAATCAGTGCAGCGAGCGCGGACTTGAAAGACGTCATCTCCACAGGATCACGCAGCGAGGCATCGATCAGGTCGTTCGCGAGATTGAATATTTCCCGGTGCTCCGTATCGATGGTCACATTGCCGCATTCGTAACCCTCCAACCAGTCGAGGCGCAATGCCGATGCACCCCGCTCGGCCGCCCATCGGTCGGAGTTTCCCTTTCGATCGACGACGACGCGGTTGCGCCCCGCGCTCCTGGCTGCAATCAACGCCTCGTCAAGTCGTCCGTACCATGCGTCTGCTTCCTCGCTTGCGTCGTGCTCCGCGACGCCCATGCTTACAGTCACACTGCCCGTCCCGGCGAATTCGTGGCTGCTTACTGCAGCGCGCACATTTTCGGCCACGACCAGCGCATGGCGATACCCTGCCGACGCCAGCAGGATCACGAACTCTCCTCCGTCCCTTCGAAAGAGCAAATCGGAGGTTCGGATTTTCGATCTGACCAGATTGACCAACTCGCAAAGCAGCTGATCTCCGGCCGGATGACCGTGTGTATCGTTGATCCGCTTGAAATGATCCACATCCAATAAAATCAAGGAAAGCGGCTGTCGGTAGGAAACACTGCGCGTGATTTCCGCGTCGATGACATGGTCGAGGTGGGTGCGATTCCATGCGCCGGTCAGGTGGTCGGTGGCGACGAGTTGTTCGAGTTCCTTTACACGGTTGAGCAATGCGTCCAGCTTCCCGGCAGGGGCGACCAAGGCGAGGTCTTCGCCAATGACAAGTACGCGATGCGGCGTCTTGACCGTGCGTATCCGCATGCGTGGCAGGCCGTCGGCAGCGGCAACCGGGTGCCAGTCCGCGTCTGTCACTCGCGCAGCGCCGGCAAGGCTTTTCGGATCGATTTCGGCACGGGCCAGGCATTGCGCGAATCTTCTATTTGCCAGTTCGAGCTGTCCTTCCTGATTCAACAGTGCCAGTGGCGAAGGGAAATACATGAAGGATTCAAGGGCGCCTGCACCTTGCGTGGAGCCCGAACTTTCGGGATTTTCTTGGGTTGACACCATATTCCTCGAGGAAAAATCGGAACAACTTACGCTTGACTATCCCGGTTTGCGAAAATCATCCGCGATCCACGCGTTCGCGCTGGCCCTGCTCAGCTTGAACCCCGGACCTACGCGCACCTGAGCCAGCAGATCATCATTGGCATCGTGTGCCCGCAGAAGCGCATGGGGATCGTCTTCGTCGGCAACGATTTCCAGCGTAACGCTGAGGGGTCCGGATGGCGCATTCACCGTGATGCTCTGGTGCTGCGCCGCACGCAGTTGCTGCTCCTGGCGCAGCCGGAATTCCGAAGCGGTCTTGACCAGGGTGTTGAATGCGACGGAGTCCAACGGCTTGGGGTTCCTCTTGTCGCGTCCCATCGTCCACGGGCCGACCAGCACGGGCTCGACTTCACCGTCCAGGATCATCGCGACTGCCCAGCCCTCGTCGTCTTCGTTCTTGATTACACGGGCGGTCCAGCCGTTGTCGCGCCACACGCGCGGTTCCTTTACCAACGGGGTTTCGGTGTCAGCGGCGTCGTCCATCGGGTTGTTCGTCATGGTGCCATTTTACTTGCAGGAGTGAAGACTCTCCTGCTCAACTACGCTCGACGATGCGCTCGAGTTTTCTGCTCAGAATCCACGACAGCACGAGAAACGCCACCAGCATGATCAGTCCAATGCGCGAGGAAGCATCGCTCATCAGCTTCTCGGATACATGGCCAAACGCATGACCGGCCGAAAGAATGACTCCCGACCAAAGGCCGGCCGCGACGAAATTAAACGCCAGGAATGTGGACCAGGGCAGGCGCGACATGCCGTAGGCAAAGCCGGCGACGCCGCGCATGCCGTGCGGATAGCGGTGGAACAGGATCAGCCAGACATAGTAGCGATCCACCAGCCGGACCACGATCTGGCTGCTGCGGTATATCCGCGGAAAGGGCGCGAGCCACTGGTTGCCGAACCGCCGTCCGATCCAGAAGCGGACTGCATCGCCTGCAAAGCTGCCTGTCCAGACGACCGCAATGAGCGTGCCAAGGTTGAGCGCGCCCGAACTGGAGGCATATCCGGCGAAAAGCGTAAACAGCAGGCTGTGCGAGGCAGAGAGCGCGAAGATCAGGCCGTAGGCCCCATCGCCGTGCTGGCGCAATAATTCAAGGAATGAGGCAAGGTCGGTCGGAAAGGACAATTGCGAACCCCGGGATCCAAAACGCCGATCATAGCCAAGTTAGCCGGCCCCACTTCAAAGCGAACCCCTGCACGCAGACGCAGAGTCCGAAGTTCTGGCGCCTGGGGACCGAGTACTGGCGCTAGGTAAATTCAGTGTACTTTCTTGAGTTCCCGCGTGCCTTCTCGATTGGATACTTTTTGTTATTGATGACAAGTTTATTTTGGGCCGCAGAAACCAGGTCCACCTTGAGCGCCCGCGCCAGACTGATCAGGTAGATCTGAATATCCGCCAGCTCGTGCGCGATCGCCGCGCGCTCCTTTTTTCCGAGCGCCCGACTCCGGTCCTCGCTCAGCCACTGAAAATGCTCCATGAGCTCGGCGCATTCGACCGAGATGGCCATGCTGAGATTTTTAGGCGAATGGAACTGATCCCAATCGCGCTCCGTTACAAACTTGCGGACCTGCGCCTGCAATTTCTGGAAGGATTCCGCCTGCACGCTCTTTGCCATGACAGCCCTCGGTAGTTGCCCTGAATCTGGTGTGATGCTTCGCCAGGCGGAGTATGGAACGGATCCTTTGATTCGCGGGACCCCGGGGTAAGATGTTCCTCGTGACGGCACCTCCCGGACGCCGTTGAATAGCGGCATGGTAAACATCGCCCAACGCTCCGACAGGAGGTTCACCATGAACAAGGGTGGTGCTCCAGGCCTTCAAGCCCGATGGCGGACCCGGCACCGATTCGCGGGCGCTGGACGCATTCGCGCCGGCGTGGTGAGTGTGAACATATTCGGCTCCCATGGGGTCCCCGGCTACAAGGAGCAGCGATGGACATAGGCGTTTTCCACTTCCCCACCGACTACGGCATCGACCCCGGCGAGCTTGCCGAGGCGCTCGAGGCGCGCGGCTTTGAGTCGCTGTTCGTATGCGAGCACACCCATATCCCGGTCAGCCGCAGGACACCGTTTCCCAATGGCGGCGAATTGCCCAAGCGCTATATTCATACCTACGACCCGTTCGTCGCGCTGTCGTTTGCCGCGGCGAAAACGAAGATTCTGAAGATCGGCACCGGTGTCGCGCTGATGCCGCAGCGCGACCCCATCGTCACGGCCAAGTCTGTCGCCAGCCTCGACCGCCTCTCGGGCGGCCGCTTCATGTTCGCAGTCGGCGGTGGGTGGAACGTCGATGAAATGGAAAACCACGGCGCCCGCTACGAAACGCGGTTCAAGGTGCTGCGCGAACGCGTGCTCGCGATGAAGGAATTGTGGACCAGGGAACAGGCCGAGTTCCACGGCGAGTTCGTCAACTTCGATCCGGTCTGGCAGTACCCGAAGCCGATCCAGAAGCCACATCCGCCCATATTCCTCGGCGGGGAAAGCGACCATACGCTCAAGCGCGTGGTCGAGTTCTGCGATGGATGGTTCCCGCGTCCGCGCGCCGGCTGGGAGCCCGGGACTGCGGTCGCGCGCCTTCGCCGTGCCGCGGAAGCCGCCGGTCGCGATCCGTCCACGCTGTCGATCACGGTGTTCGCCGCGCCCGCGGATGCGGCGAAGCTTGCGGCGTACCGCGAGGCCGGCATCGACCGCGTGCTCCTCGAGGTGCCGGACCTCGGGCGCGACGCGGCGCTGCGTTTGCTGGACGAGAGGGCGAAGCTGCTGGCAGCCTGTGGCGTGAACTTAAATCATTAAGATTGTTTCTACGTAGACAAGCACTGGAGCGGTCACCGGGGTAGTTTGTGTATCGATACCGATACAGAATGGAATGAATCGTGGGGCTTTTTCCGTGTGTGAAACGGCCGTGGAGCCCGGAGGCCGGGAACCGGTCTGCCGGCACAGCCTCTATACTTCCCGTGTCTGCGATCCCGCTGTCACTGGAATCCCGTCGAATGAAGATCACTTCCGTCCGTACCCGCCATATCCGCCTGCCGGCCGACGAGCCGCTCGCCGGCGCCCCGCCATTGCTTGGACCGGTGCGCGATTTCATCACCCTGACCCTCGGAACCGACCAGGGCATCGAAGGCATCGGCTACACGTTTTTCGGCGGAAATCTGTCGGCTGCCCTTAAATCATCGGTCGAGACGCTCGCCACGCTTGCCATCGGCCAGGATCCGCTGGCGATCGAGGCGGTCATGGCGAAGATCAACCGGGCGGTGCTTGCCGGCCCGGGCGGCATGGTGACGCTCGCACTGTCTGCGATCGACATCGCACTGTGGGACATCAAGGGCAAGGCGCTCGGCGTACCGGTAGCCACCCTTGTCGGCGGCGCGCGCTCGAGCGTGCCGGTGTATGCGTCCGGCGCCCTGTCGAGAGACGCCTCGCTCGACCAGTTGCTCAAGGCGGCCGGGATCCTGCGGGAGTGCGGCTGGAAGCAGATGAAGACCCAGCTGGCGCTGCCGGGCGACACCACGATGGCAAAGGAAGTGGAGCGGATTCGCAAGTTGCGCGAACTGCTCGGCGAAGACGTCGATCTGATGTGCGACATCAACCAGCGCTGGGACGTGCGGCAGGCAATCTCCATCGGCAGGCGCATCGAGGAATACGGCCTGTACTGGCTGGAGGACGTGGTGGCCTGCGACGATTACGCAGGGCATGCCAGCGTCACGGCGGCCCTCGATACCCCAACGGCCGCCGGCGAGTACGTATTCGGGATCGTGCCGTTCCGCCACATGTTCGAAGCGCGGTCGGTCGACATCGCCATGCTCGACGTGATGCGCACCGGCGGGATCAGCGGCTGGCTGAAGATCGCGGCCATGGCCGAGGCGTTCAACCTGCCGGTCGTCAGCCACCTCTACCCGGAGATTTCCGTGCACCTGGTCGCGGGTGTTCCGAACGGGCTCACGGTCGAGTACATGCCCTGGACGAACCGACTCTTCAAGGAAACGCCGAAGATCGTGGACGGCCGGATCGAGGTGCCGGCACGGCCCGGGCTCGGGCTTGAATTCGACGAAAAGGTCTGTGCGCAATATGAAGCCTGACACCCGCGTTTCGACGGAGCAACGATGAGCAGCGAATACATCGGCAAGCCCTGCCCCAAGTGCAGCCACGTGCGCGCCGCGTCCGAATCCGCGCCGGACTGGCAATGCCCGAAGTGCGGCATTGCCTACATGAAGTTCGTGGAATCGCAGTCAGCGCCCGTGGCGTACCGCCCCGTCGGCGGCGCGGCCGCCGCGGACCTCGACCTCACCGGCCATCAGGCGCTACAGGTGACGCAGAAGTTCGAGCTTGCGGAAGTATTCGACTTCGAAACACGCAATCGCTATCGGATTTCGGATGCGACAGGAAGGCCGGTCGGCTACGCGGCCGAAGAGCGCAAGGGTTTGCTGGGGTTCGTATTCCGCCAACTGCTCGGCCACTGGAGACACTTCGAGATCCACTTCTACGACAATCAGCGGCGCGAAGTCCTGCACGCAGTACACCCTTTCCGCATCTATTTCTCGCGCCTCGAAGTGTTCAACGCAAGCCAGCAGCGGATCGGCGCGATCCAGAAGCGGTTCTCGATACTCACCAAGCGCTTCTGCGTGGAAAACGCGCGTGGCTTGCCGGTGATGGAAGTGGCCTCCCCGATCTGGAAACTGTGGACGTTTCCGTTTGTCGCCAAGGGAAGGGAAGTCGCTTTCGTGAAAAAGAAATGGTCCGGCCTGCTTTCCGAAGCCTTGACCGATCGTGACGACTTCCGGATTGAATTCGATTCTCCAGCGCTCGATAACGATACCCGCAAGGTGATTCTGGCCGCCGCGATCTACGTCGACCTGACGTATTTCGAAAGAAAAGGCTAGCCGGCGGTGATACGCCCGAACGATCCGGAAATTTCTGCGCTCGACTGATGTCACGCCGCCCCGCTGCCTTGCCGCGCTTCCTGCGCTGCCCTTGCGGCAGCGAACGCCCCTACACCGCATGCTGCCAGCCGTGGCACAACGGCCTTGAATCGGGCATTCATGCGCCCGACCCCGAAACCCTGATGCGCTCCCGCTACAGCGCCTATGTCGTGGGCCTGATCGACTACCTGCTCGCTACCTGGCACCCCTCGACAGCCCCGGGCGAGCTGGACCTGTCTCCCGTGAAATGGCTGGGACTGGAAGTGCGGCATGCAGAGCAGACGGGAGACGCCGGCGTGGTCGAGTTTGTCGCGCGCTGCCGGGTCAACGGACGCGCGCAGCGCATGCACGAGATCAGCCATTTCGTGCGCATGGACGGCCGCTGGACCTACATCGATGGGCAGCAGATCGAGGATGACTGAGCCTCCGTCATGATCCAGCCCCGTAACCCCCTGCACGGCGTCACACTGGAGCGCATGCTGAACGAACTGATCGCGGCGCTCGGCTGGGAAGCCATGGGGGCGGCGGTCCCCGTGCGCTGTTTTACGCACGAACCGAGCATCGGATCCAGCCTGAAGTTCCTGCGACGCACGCCCTGGGCCAGGGCGAAGGTCGAGGATCTTTACCTGAACACGTGTGCCCCGGGTTCCGCAGACTGATGCACCGGGTCAGGCAGGCGCACGCTGCAAAACCGGCGGGCGCAGTGTCGATCCAGTGATTAGAATTACCCCCAATGGGTGATCACGTTTCCGGCCGCTTTCCCTTAGTCTTTTCTCTCCGATAGGCTTCCAACTGCTTCCTTCCCCGTACTATCGGAATTCGGACGAGCGCCCACCCATCGAGGGCCTCGTCTTTTTTTTGGGACCGCCGAGCGGTGGCGCAAGAGTTCCCGGCAGATGAACGACAGCCTCCCCGAAAAAATCGGCAAATACCCGGTGGTCCGCGTCCTGGGCAGCGGTGCGACCAGCCGCGTCTATCTGGCGAAGGACCCGTTCACGAATCGGGAGGTGGCGATCAAGGTCGTGCAGGGGGAGTCGAGCGACGACTCCGAACTGGGCCGCCGGATCCATCGCGCATACCTGACCGAAGCCGCGCTTGCGGGCAAACTCAACCACCCGCACGTGGTTGCGATCTACGACGCGGTGAACGACCCGGACCAGAGCTACATCGTGATGGAGTACGTCCCCGGCGGGACACTGGAGCAGTACTGCCAGTTCGACACGCTGCTGCCGGTCGAACAGCTGGTCACGCTCGTATTCAAGGCCAGCCTCGCGCTGGCCTATGCACAGCAGCAGGGGATCATCCACTGCGACATCAAGCCCGGGAATCTGCTGCTCGCCGAGGGCACCGAAATCAAGATCAGCGATTTCGGCGCAGCCCACTACCTGGCGGCGGAGCACACCTATCTGTCGGGCGTTGGATCGCCGACCTACATGTCCCCGGAACAGGTGCATGACAAGCGCCTCAATCATCAGACCGACATCTACTCGCTGGGGGTCGTGCTTTACCACCTGCTGACCGGCAAGCGCCCGTTCCAGGGAACCAATCGCGAGAGCCTGCTCTACCAGATCGTCCATCTCGAACCGCAGCCGCCGTCCCTGCACAGGCCGTCCATCCCGCCGGCGCTCGACGCGATCGTGATGCGTGCGCTCGCCAAGAGCCGCGAAGATCGCTATTCCGAGTGGCGCGAGTTCGCGCACGACCTTGCGCAGTTGTTCCATCATCTGCAGATCCCCGACCAGGACGTGTCGGACGCGGAGAAATTCAGCACCCTGCGGCAACTGCCCTTTTTCGGCGGCTTCGGCGATGTAGAGATCTGGGAGACGCTGCGGATCAGCCGCTGGCACCGGATTTCCTCGGGCACGACGGTGGTCCGCGAGGGCGCGGCAGACGACGGCTTTTTCATCCTGCTCGCCGGGCAATTGGCAGTCAGTCGCGCGGGCACGACGCTCGACACGCTCGAACGCGGGCACTGCTTCGGCAAGATCCTCTATTTCGAGGAAGGCGGCGCCCCGCGGAGCACCTCGATCCGTGCAATGGAAAACGCCGTGCTCATGGAGATCAAGGCGGGCGCGCTTGCGCGTGCCTCGGCGGCCTGCCAGGTACAGTATTACCAGTCGTTCCTACGGATCCTGATGAACCGCATCGACCGTTTTGAACGCCGTGCTTCCGGAATCTGAAAGGCCGGAGCGAATCTGATCGGGAGCCAGCTACATGTCCGAAGACACATCAGGGAGGGAGCCCGCCAGCGTGGAGCGTACCGCGCTGCCTTTTGTCGCGCCGTGTCGCGTGCTGGTGCCCGGCGCACCGCTCGGCTGGATACGCATGGGCTGGGCTGACTTTCGCCGTGCCCCCGGCCAGAGCCTGGGCTACGGACTGGCCATCGTGGTCCTCTCGTGGCTGGTCACCGGGATCGGCCTCAAGCTCGGCACCTACTGGTCGGTGCTGGTGCTGCTCTCGGGCTTCGTGTTCGTCGCCCCCGTGCTGGCGCTCGGACTGTATTCGGTCAGCCGCCAACTGGAACTGGGTCTCGCACCTTCGCTGCGGCGCTGCCTGGACGAACAGCGCAGGTCCCTGGGCACGGCCATGGTGTTCGCGTTGGCGCTGCTGGTGCTGTTCCTCGTCTGGGCCCGGGCCGGATCCATGGTCCATGTGTTCTTTCCGGTCCAGTCCAATCCCGATTGGCACAAGCTCGCGACCTTTCTCGCGATCGGTTCCGCGGTCGGCTCGATCTTTGCGCTCCTGACCTTCATGTTCAGCGCCTTCTCCCTGCCGATGATCTGCGACCGCGACGCGGACGCCATCACGGCGATCGTCACCAGCGTCAACGCGGTGCTGCGCAACAAGCCCGCCATGGCCGTCTGGGTGCTGCTCATTGTCGGCCTGACCGCGCTTGCCTTCGCCACCGCCCTGCTGGGCCTGGCCGTGGTGATCCCGCTTCTTGGTTACGCGACCTGGCATGGTTACCGGGAAACCATCGATGCCGGCGACTGGCCCAGGAACACCTTGAACGACACGCCAACAGGACGACCGCAATGAGCTCTGTACGTTACGAGATACGCGATGCCGTGGCCGAGATCATGCTCGACCGGCCACCGGTGAATTCACTTACGCGGGCCATGATCGGCGAAGTGCTCGAGGCGCTGGAGCGCGCCTCTGCCGACCCGTCCGTGCGTGCCGTCATCCTCGGCAGCAGTGTCCCGAACCAGTTCTGCGCGGGGCTGAACCTTAACGAGGTCAGCGGCGGCAACAGCGCGGATTTCCGCGCCGTGCTCGAAATGCTCTACGTGCGCATGACCGACATCCACTTCAGGCTCGGCAAGCCCTCGATCGCGGCGGTCACCGGTCCGGCCCGCGCCGGCGGCATGACGATGGCGATCTCCTGCGACATGATCGTCGCCGGACGCTCTGCGAGTTTCGGCTATCCGGAAATCGACGTCGGCATCATCCCGGCTATCCATTTCACCCACCTGCCGCGCATCGTCGGCAAGCACCGCGCCTTCGATCTGCTGTTTACCGGCCGTCCCTTCGACGCAACCGAAGCCGCGACGCTCGGACTGGTGTCGCGCCTGGTTGATGACGACAAGGTGCTCGAGGAGGCGCGCAAACTCGGACGGATGTTCGCGTCCAAGCCCCCGTCTGTCATGCGCATGGGGCGCAACAACTTCATGAATGCGATCGACAACGGCTACAGGCAAGGTGTCGCCGCCGCGGTCGAGAACCTTTGCAATGTGATGGCAACCGACGAGGCGCGCGAGGGAATTGCCGCATTCACTGAAAAGCGGCGACCCGCCTGGTCACACAAGCCCGCGAAATAATCGCCGAATCGGCGCTGCAGAACTTCATCGGGAGAAAGCATGAGCAATGTCAAAGTTTCAGGGGGGCCGCTGGCCGGCGTGAAAATCGTGGAAATCGCGGGCATCGGCCCTGCGCCGCTGGCCTGTGCGCTGCTGTCAGACATGGGCGCCGACATCGTGCGCATCGACCGTCCCGGTCCCACGGGCCTGGGCTTCGAGTTCGCCGGCGCGAAGGCGGACATCCGCCGCAGGGGCCGGCCTTCGATCGCGGTCGACCTCAAGCATCCGCAGGGCATCGCGACAGTCCTGCGGCTGATCGCGTCAGCGGACGCGTTGATCGACCCGCTGCGTCCCGGTGTGATGGAGCGGCTGGGCCTCGGACCGGAGATCTGCCTGGCGCAGAACCCACGGCTCGTATACGGCCGGATGACGGGCTGGGGACAGGACGGCCCGCTCGCGCAGGCGGCAGGACACGATATCAACTACATCTCCCTTTCCGGTGTGCTGGATGCCATCGGCACCCGGGAACAGCCGGTTCCGCCGCTGAACGTGGTGGGCGACATGGGCGGTGGGGCGATGTTTCTCGCCGTCGGTCTGCTGGCGGCGGTTCTCGAGGCGCGCAGTTCGGGCCTGGGACAGGTCATCGACGTGGCCATGACCGAAGGATCTGCCTACCTTGCGCTCGGCACATTCGGTCTGGTGTCGGCCGGACAATGGTCGCCACAACGCGAGGACAATTTCATCGACGGCGGTGCGCCCTTCTGGCGCTGCTACCGCACGCGCGACGACAAATTCGTTTCGGTTGGCGCGATCGAGGCGAAGTTCTACGCGATGCTGCTCGACAAGCTCGGACTCGACGCGGCCACGCTGCCCGAACAATATGACCGGCCACAATGGCCTGCAATGCGGGAGCGTTTCGCGTCCCGGTTCGCGCAAAAAACCCGCGACGAATGGTGCGCGATCATGGAGGGGACGGACATCTGCTTTGCGCCGGTGCTGAACTTTCGCGAAGCGGCCGACCACCCGCACAGCAAGGCAAGGAACAGCTTCGTCACCGTGGACGGGATCGTGCAGCCTGCCCCCGCACCGCGGTTCAGCCGTACCCCTTCCAGCGTCAAGGGCGGGCCGCCGGAATTCGGTGCGCAAACCGAGCAGGCCCTTGGTGCATGGGGGTTCTCTACGGAGGAAATCGCATCCCTGAAGGCGGACAAGGCGATAGGATGGCAGGCATGAAGCGTTCTGGAAAACCGTGCGCCACGCGGGCGTATTCTGTGCAATACAACTGAGGATCCCACGTCATGCTGCTGCGTTCGTTGCGCATACCGAAATCCGAATTCGAGACCGGCACCGGCTGGCATCTGAAACCCGAAGGCGCCTGCCAGGGACCGGTTTGCATTCCGCTGTCACAGCCGCCGGGCGAGATGGTCGATGTACCGCAGCTCGCCCGCGAGATGGCCATGCCCCTGATCGCAGCGCCCGAGCATGGCCTCTGGGCGCTCGGGCCTGCCACGGTCGGCTCGCGTGCGCTGGCGAGCGCCGAGGCACCGGACCTGCGTCTGCCCGGACTCGACGGAAAGGATTTCCGACTCTCCAGCCTGCGCGGGCAGAAGGTACTGCTCTATGCCTGGGCACCGTACTGAGGCTGCTCCAGAGACCTGCCCGTGTGGCAGGCACTGCGCTACGAACTCCACCCGAAGGGCTTCGAGCTGGTCACGGTCGGCCTCGATTCCCTCGGCGATGCCGGATGCCGCGCCTTCATCGAGGCGGCAAAGCCTGAGCATCCGTCGTTGATCGACCGGCATCATGTGCTGGCCGACCTGTTTGGCGTGGTCAACATTCCGAGCAGCGTCTGGATCGACGAACACGGCATGATCGTCCGGCCGGCCGAGGCCGCACCTGCACCGCCCCAGCCGGATGGCAATACCTCGCGCTTCAGCCTGCCTGCGGAAGTGCCGCAGCGCTTTGTTGAGATTCGCGCCGAGGCGGCGAAGATCCGCAAGGACACGCAGGCCTATCATGCGGCGCTGCGCGACTGGGTCGAACACGGGGCAAAGAGTCGCTTTGCGCTGTCGCCCGATGAGGTGGTCGCCCGTTCACGTCCGCGCGATGGCGCCAAGGCGATGGGACATGCGCACTTCCAGCTCGCGACTCAGCTCGAGATCGACGGCCATCATGCTGCGGCCGTCGAGCATTTCCGCGAAGCGCACCGGCTGGTTCCGGACAGCTGGACCTTTCGCCGCCAGGCCTGGTCGCTGGAGAAGGTCGGCGACGGTCCGCTCGCCCGTTTCTGGCAGGGCCCGGATCCGGATGCGCCCGGCGCCTGGCCCTATGCGGGCGACTGGCTGAGCGACATCCGGAAGAGCGGCGCGGAAAACTACAACGATCCGTGGCAGCCCTGATTCGGGCTTGCGCGAGGACCGCTAGCTGCCCTGCAGACCGACGAATTCGGCAAACACCTCATCCGGCACCGGCAGCACGCCTGCGGGATACACATGAAAGGCACGCACGATGCCTTTCGGATCGATGATCGTCACCGAGCGAAATGGAAACCCGCCTTCGGTGTTGTAGATCCCCAGGCTATCGCTGGCCTTGCCGTGCGGGTGGAAATCCGACAGCAACGGATGCGCGACACCACCCAGGCTCTGCGCCCACACCTTCAGCGACGGAATCGTGTCGCAGGAAAGACCCAGCAGCTGGGCACCTTTTTCTTCAAATTTCTTCAACGCACGGTTGAAGTTCGAGGTCTGGTTGCTTCATCCACCGGTAAACGCAAATGGATAGGCCGATATCACCACCCATTTCGAACCGCGATACTGGGCAAGCGATACCTCGCTGCCGTCGTGGGCCTTGAGCTTGAATTCCGGGGCTGCCTTGCCGACTTCCGCCATCGTGATCTCCCTTCGACTCCGGTTTGGGTGCGTTCAGGATACCGAATCCCTTGGTCCTGCGCACCTTGCTCGTGAGAAGATTTGCGCATGAAAACTGAACGACCGGTCGTGGCATGGGACGCCGCGCAACTCGAGGCCGAGCGCGGGCACTGGCAGTTTGCGCTCGATGATCGGGCCCGGCGTGACCTGCTCTCGACATTGAACCGAGGCCGCGATCGGGCCAAGACCCTGCTCGACTACCGGCGCGAAGATTTCGATCTGGGTGCGGCCGGGCCAGCCATTGCCGCGGCATTCGCCGAGGCCAAGTGCGGGCGCGGGGTCGCCTTGCTCAGGGGACTGCCGCGCGAAGGCCTCGACGAGGACGCATTCGAACTTCTGACCTGGGCGATCGGGCTGCACGAAGGTGTCGCACGGCCGCAGGGCAAGGCCAGCCTGTATACCTCCGCCGTGCGCGACGCCGGCACGGCGTACCGCACCGGCACCGGTCGCGGCTACTCGACAAATGCGCAGCTCGACTTCCATACCGATTCGGCTGACCTCGTCGTTCTTTCCTGCTACAACAAGGCGGCCGCCGGCGGCATGAGCATCACGACCAGCACGCCGGCCGCGTACGCCCGGATGCGAGTGGAATTTCCGGGTCTCGTGGAATGGCTGCACCGTCCGGTGCACTTCAGCCGGCAGGGCGAGCAGGCGCCCGACGAAGCGCCCTCCTACCCGCACCCGGTCATCGATTTTTCGGACGGAAAACTCTTCAGCAAATGGAACTGGAACCGCGTGACCTCCGCCCAGAAGCTGGAAGGCGTGCCGCGGATCGCGACGCAGCAGCAGGACGCGCTGGATGCGTTCGACGCCATGGTGCGTCGCCCCGACCTCGCCCACACGATGTGGCTGGCGCCGGGCGACCTGCAGATCATCAACAGCCATGTCACGCTGCACTCGCGCACCGACTTCACCGACCACCCCGAGGCCGCGCGCAAACGCCTGCTGTTTCGCCTGTGGATCGCGCCGCCCGACGGCGATCGCCTGCCCGAGAGCTGGCGGGTGCTCTACCGCGCTGTCGAACCGGGCTGCGTGCGCGGCGGCATCATCGGCCAGCACCACGACGAACGCTGCCGGTACTTCGAGCGCCGGCAGGCGCAGGCACTCGGCATGCGTCTGCCGGACGGTTGAAGCGCCTTACTTCTTCAGGCGCTCGTTCTGCGGGAACATGAAGCGCTTGGCTTCGTCATCGTTCTCGGTCTTGAAGGCATGCTTCGCCTTGAGCGCATCGGCGCGTCCCGCGGCCGGACGCGCGTTGATTTCGTCGAGCAGGCGCTTGATGTTCGGGTAGGTGCTCCAGGTCGCGTCTCCGGTGCCCAGCACATAGGGCAGCAGGCGGGCCCAGGCCCAGAAAGCCATGTCCACGATCGAGTACTCCTTGCCGAGCAGGTACGGCGACTTCGCCAGCCGGTCCTCGATCAGCTTCCAGTGGCGATGCGCTTCGTAGTCGTAGCGGTTGAGCGCGTATTCCTTGGGTTCGGGCGCGGCGTGGCGAAAGTGCACCGACTGGCCGGAGAACGGCCCGATGCCGCTGGCGATGAACATCAGCCACGAAAGCATCTCGCCGCGCGCGGGACTGGCCGCATCCAGCGGGACGAAGCGTTTTTCGCGGTCGGCCAGGAAGAGAAGGATCGCGTTGCTGTCGAACATGCGCACCTCACCATCCACGATGGCCGGGACCTTGCTGTTCGGGTTCACTTTCACGTAGTCGGCGGAAAACTGCTCGCCCTTGCGCGTATCGACCGGCACGGCTTCGTACGGCAGTCCGAGTTCCTCGAGGAGCAGTGCAACCTTCATCGGATTCGGAGCGGCGTTGTAGTAGAACTTCAGCATGGCAATGTGCCCTAGGTTGAATTGGGGAAAAGGAGGCGGATTGTAGCGTGTACAAGCGACCCGGCAGCCCGCCCGCGCGAATTGACTGAGGTCAATCCGTCGCGGCGCTGCCGTGCTACGGTTCTCCGAGTTCCCTCCTCGAAGCCCCGCCCTGCTCGACGGCTATGTCCTGTTCGTGTCGGCTACGATGATTGCCGCAATCTGATCGGATCGATTCCATGGACGAACCTCTCTTGAGCAAGACCCCTTCCTGGCATGCGCTGGACGTAACCGCGGCCATTGCGCAGCTGCAAAGCGACCCGGATACCGGCCTCGCATCGCAGTCTGTCGAACGTCGTGCCGCCGAGCATGGGCCGAACGCGCTCCCCGAATCGGCCAGCCGCCCCGTGTTCCTGCTGTTTCTGGAACAGTTCAAGAGCCCGCTGATCTACATCCTGTTCGCTGCGGCGGCACTGGCCGCCGGCATGGGGCACCTGGGCGACGCGGCGGTGATACTCGGCGTGGTCCTGGCCAACGCCCTGATCGGCGCGTATCAGGAGGGACGCGCAGAACGCTCGATGGCCGCGCTGCGCAGGCTCTCGGCCCTGCAGGTGCGCGTACTGCGAGACGGTACCGAGCGCGCCATCGCCGCGCGCGAGTTGGTGCCGGGCGACATTCTGCTGCTGGCTGCGGGCGACGCCGTCGGCGCGGATGCACGCCTGATCAACGCGGCCGCGCTGTCGGTGGCCGAGGCCGCGCTGACCGGCGAATCCGTTCCGGTGGCCAAGGACACGTCGGCGCTCCCAGATGACACGGGTCTCGCGGATCGCCGCAACATGGTCTATTCCAGTACCCATGTCACGGCAGGCAGGGCACGGGCGCTCGTCACAGGCACGGGCACCTTCACCGAAGTGGGCGGCATCGCGAAGCTGACCCAGGAGGCACAGGAACCGAAGACTCCGCTGGAGCAGCGTATTGCGCAGTTCGGGCGCGTGCTCGTGATCGCGGCAGGGCTTGTGTTCGTCCTGGTACTGGCGCTCGGCCTCGCGCGCGGACTGCCGCTCGCCGACGTCCTGATGGTGGCAATCAGCCAGATGGTCTCGATGGTGCCCGAGGGACTTCCCGTGGCCATGACGATCGCGCTCGCCGTCGGCATGCAGCGCATGGCCGGGCGCGGTGCGATCATCCGCCGCCTCTCGGCGGTGGAAACGCTCGGCTCGACCACGGTGATCTGCAGCGACAAGACGGGCACCCTTACGCGCAACGAAATGACCGTGAGTACCCTGTGGCTGCCTCCGGGGCGGACAATCGATGTATCGGGCGCGGGGTACGCACCGGACGGCGTGCTCAGCGACGCAAACGGGACCGTGACCGCGGCGGATGCGGCGGTCACGGAGTTGCTGGAGGCCGCCGCGCTGTGCAACGACGCGATGCTGGTGCCGCCCGACCGTGAAACAACGTCCTGGACCATCCTCGGCGATCCGACCGAAGCGGCCCTGCTCGTGGTCGCGGAAAAGGCAGGCATCGATGTCGGCAGGCTTCGAATCGCGTTCCCGCGCGAGGGCGAAATTCCTTTCGACGCCGAAAGCAAAATGATGGCCACCCACCACACCGCCACGAGCTCACCGGCCCGGGTCTTCATCAAGGGCGCGCCCGAGCACGTGTTGCGGCTGTGCGCGCTGGATGGCGATGCCGCACGTCAAGCGGCGCGCGACGCAGCCGAAGAGATGGCGGAACGCTCGCTGCGGGTGCTGGCCGTAGCATGCGTCGTCAAAGAGCGCCCAGGTATAGCGCGCAGCTTCGATGCCTATTCCGGGCACGCAACACTGCTGGGGTTGCTGGGTCAGATCGACCCGCCGCGCGAAGAGGTCAAGGCAGCAGTCTCGGCCTGTCGCGCGGCCGGCATCCGGCCGGTCATGGTGACCGGCGATCACAAGCAGACCGGCCTTGCAATCGCGCGACAACTCGGCATCGCGCGCGAGAGCGATCTCGGACTGGATGGGGCAGAACTTGAGCGGATGAACGAGGCCGCCCTGCTGGCGGAACTGGACCGCATCGCCGTATTCGCACGCGTTCATCCGGCACAGAAACTGCGCATTGTTGCCGCCTTGCAGTCACGCGGCGACGTGGTGGCCATGACTGGCGACGGTGTAAACGATGCACCGGCGCTGGCGCGCGCCGACGTGGGCGTGGCGATGGGGATCACCGGCACCGAGGTGGCCAAGAGTGCGGCCAACATCGTGATTACCGACGACAACTTCGCCACCATCGTCGGCGCGGTCGAACAGGGTCGGGTCGTCTACGGCAACCTCAAGAAGGTGATTCTGTTTCTCTTCGTTACCTCGATCGACGAGGTCATGGTCCTCCTCCTTGCCCTGCTTGGCGGCTTCTCCATGCCCCTGACGGCGGTGCAGATCCTGTGGATCAACATCGTCACGGAGAGCACGCTGACCGTGAACCTCGTGATGGAACCCGCCGAGGGCGACGAGATGCGGCGCGCCCCGGTGCCACGCAAGGACCGGCTGGTCGACA
>CAWJNP010000026.1:0-4244 GCA_963844255.1 uncultured beta proteobacterium | reverse complement strand
GCCTTGACCGAAATCGGCTTTTCCACGGTACGCCGCCAAGCCAGGTAGATTTCCCCCGCTGGTCCGGGCAGATCACCGGGTCGCAGCAGGTGGACTGCGTCGCGCAACTCCCCGGCCCGCTCGGACCGCCCGGAAAACCCGACACAGGCTTCAGCCGACTGCAGCGCCAGACGATCGCGCAACAAGGCATGGGGGACATCACTGCGCACCAGCACAAGATGCAGGTGACTGAGCGCCGCACCTGACAAAAACGCCACATCTTCAAGGGTTTCAGCGCGTGCAGAGGTGACCCAGGCGGGTATCCGGGGTAGCGTGTCAAGGTCGCTGATGTGATCCGGCCGGGCAAATGTCATGCTCGGAGCCTACACTTGCGCGGCGCTTTTATCCAGAGAATAAGACAATAACCGCCGCACCTTGCCGGTTCTAGATATGTCCAATAAGTTTGCATTATCGGACGCAAAGAATTATGCTCAGCTCCATGCAGGAATCGCTTTAGATTCTGTCGGAACGCCGGAATTTATGAGACTCAAGCACTTCCGCGAAAAACCGACCGGGGTTCATGAGACTTCTGTACCGGTATTTATGAGACTGGCTGAGTCGGAGTTTGTGAGACTGGCGCTGCTTCGTGGCTTTTTCTACGATCTGACGCTCCCTCTCGTCACGCTGAGCGCGCCAGAACCGGGCCGAGATGCGCCGCCGGGGCGAGAGCGGCCAGGTCTTGAGCGCGTCCCGGACCCGCCCCTGCCCTTCCGCGTCACTGGCGAGCAGAACGTCGATCACGCGGTCGATCGGATCCTCGACGATCCGGCCGATGCCGACCGTCAACGCGAAGGCCTGCAGCAACGAGCTCTGAGCCAGGGCGTGAAGACCGGATCGCACGGGCTTGGCCAGAACCGGCGCCACCTGATCGTATTCGGGAACGACGACCGTCAGCGCTTGCCGGATAATCGGCGTGGTGAGGAAATCATGGTAGTCTCGCCGGGTCTGCAGCGACATGCGCGGTTGCTCTGCGATGGACGGAGGCGACGCTCGGCGGTGTCGCGTCGTCAGGACGGCAAGCATTTCGGCTGGCCCCAGGGCCCCCTCCCCTTCCCCGCGCGCCCACGCATCGAGAACAGCAGCACCGCCTTTGGCGGGCGCCTCCAGTGTCGCGGTCCTCTCAGCACCCAACATGTCCGACAGGGTTGCGCCGGTGGCGTCGCGTAGCTCTACGTCATGAACCGGGCAGCGAAATCTCCATGGCAGTGCGGTGGATTTTCGGTGCACCTCTTCGGGGCATAGAGGGCATTGGCGTCGGTTCTTCCGCGCGATCATTATACGCGCCTCGGGCACCCCATCCCGGAAGGTCATGGCCTGCACGGCCGCGAACGAAAGCCCGGTTCTGGCCGCGATCAGGGCCCCATCCGCTTCCCCAAGACGCCATTCCAGGTCGAACACGCCGCGCCCCTTCAAGCAAATCGCCGCGAGAAAGTCAGGGACCGTCATTGCGTAGAACGGGGCGAGGCGTGCGATCCACGAAGACAGCCGCTCGTCGGCCTCCGGAGCGTAGACGACCGGCAGACGCCCGGGCCCCATCACACGGGTTCTCCCAGAACTGTCTGCAACCTGTCGCCGCCCAGAATATCGCGGGACAGGATCCGTTCCTCGCCGCTTTCGATGGCCGCAATCGCCAATTGCGACATGATCGAAAAGAGGCCGGAAGTGATGCCGCCGGTGACGCGAATGATGCGCGACAGCGCCTTCTGCTCGATCTGGCTTTCGCGCCTGAGCGGCAGCGTGCGGGTGAGCGTGCTCATCAGCCCCGTGAAATCGTCACCTTCCCGCCACGGAGGCAGGGCGAAGGCTTCGAAACGGCGAACGAGTTGATCGTCCGTGCGCAGCGCGTTGCGGGCCTGTGCCGTGCCGACACAGACCAGCGGTACACGCAACTCATTGCCCAGAAAGCGCAGCATGTTCAGAAAGCGCGCCTGCTCGCGGATCGTACCCGCCTGCAGGCTATGGATTTCGTCGACCACCAGCATGCTCGGGCGCAGCTCGGTGAGCAGCCGCAGAGCCAGGCTTTCCAGCACGGCGAGCGTGGCGCGCGGCGGTTCGGGAGCCCCAATGGCTGCCAGAACACGCCGGTAGAAACGCGACTCGTCAGGGCCGGAGACCATCTGGACCGCGACGACCGGTATATGCAGCCGTCCGGTGACCTCGTCGAAGCTGGACGCATGATCACGGGTGAATTTCTCGATGATCATTGTCTTGCCCATGCCGCTATCGCCGACAATGAGCAGATTCGGCATCCGGGCGCGCTCGGGGAACGACATCAGAGTCTCCAGTTTCGCCAAAGCCGCCTCAGCCCGGGGATAGGAGACCCAGCGGTCGGCGCGGATGCGGTGGATACGCTCTTGCGCACTGAGCGCGGCCAATTGACGGGCAGCAGGATAGAGATGCGGAAACTCAGTCATCGTACCATTCCTCGACCTTGAATCCGGGGTGGTTCAGGAGCGGGTTCCCCTCCCCTTCCAGCGCAGGCAGGGCTTCTCGCGTCCCGAGAGCCGGTGTCACGTCGATCATCGGCCCGGGTTCCAGATGCGCCCGCCGGGCCTGATGACGTCGCGTGGCCTTCGTTTGCCGCTCCGCCGTGTCCACGAGCTCGCGTTGCGCCTCAATTGTCGAGAAGATCAGCCCCTCATCCACAGACCGCCGTCCAGCTTCGCGCAAGGCGCGCCGCGCGGCGCGGTGCTCCCAGAGCGTGATGGCAGGTCGAGTCAGATCGGCGGGGCGAGCTTCTATGATCCCGTCTTTGGTCAGTACGAAAATACGCGAGAGGTCGCGCGGGTCGTATTTGAGCGTGAGTTTGCAGCCCCCCTGCCCCATCAACCAACGCAACGCATCCGACCAGTAACGAATATGGAAGAGGTGCAACCCGTCGCGCTGCAGGACGCGCTGCTCGGAAGGCAGAAAATCGATCAGGAACTGCCGCAGATCGGCCGGCACCCGCGATGTGGACGTGTCGAGCTGCTGGTTCCACACCGCTTGTGGTGGCGCCTCCAGCGTATTGTGCACCTGGGCGTGATACGAGCCGGTGATCTCTAATGCCAGCCAGGCTTCCACCTCGGGCAGCGTCATCACTGCCTCGGCCTCGGCGTCGAGATCGCCGCGCTCGAAGATGTTTGAGAAATGCGAGCCCGGTAGCAGGTGCACGGCACCCATCATCGTGCCGATCAGCCGTTCGATATGGCCGCCATAGCGTGGCGTCCCAGGCGGGCGGTGCTGCAGATTGATCTGATATTCTGAACAGGCAAGCTTGAAAGCGGGCGCGTGGAATTCCGCGCCATTGTCCACAAGAATTGCCCTGGGAATTCCGTGTGCTGGCCATTCTGTCCCTAGTCCCCGAGCCGCAAGCCAGTGCGATTTATCCATCACCGCATGGGTCAGGCACAGAGCCACGGACAGCAGCGATGGCGGCTCCAACGACAGGTGAAACCCCAGTATCATGCGGGTACTGACGTCGATCGCCACGGTCAGGGTAGGTCGGCCGAGCGGGCGCCGCGAGACCGGGTCAACCACCGTCACATCCGCCTTGGTGTGGTCGATCTGGACGATATCCAGCGGACGGTTTGCGATGAGGCCACCGGGCGTGGCCAGGTAGCGACGCTCCGCCTTGTCCTTGCCCTCCCGCCTCGCCATGAGCTTTGCCTGATCCTTCTGTTCCAGCCAGCGGCCAAGACGCCGGATCGAGGGCGGTGCCAGCCCCTGTGCCCGGCAATCGGTCGCAACTTCGCGCCAGAACCGCGTCTTGGTCGGCTTGCGGCGGGTGGCGTAGAAGTCCTTGAAGTGGTGGGAAACGATCGCCTCGACGTCTGGGTCCATCGGCAGCATCCCGGGTTTGGGCCCACGCGTGTCGGGCAAGAGCGCACTCGTCCGCCCGTCTGCGCGGAATTGCTTCAGCAGTCGGAAGAGTGTCGCGCGACTGACGCCGAGCTGGCCCATGGCCCATTCGGCAGTGCCCGGGCTTAGCTTTTCCGGCAGCTTCGCCAGCATATTGACGCGAAACTCGGCTTCTTCCCAATCCTTGTCAGCTGCAGGATTATCGGACATAACTTACTCAACGCACGGATGCTGGATAGTCTCACCAATAGCGACTCAAATCGCTTCCAGCCTCACATACCTTGAATCGGTTTCAGAAATGCGACAAAGGCAACCTGTTGAAAACAAATGGAACGCAGTCTCATAAAATCCGACAGTCCGACAAA
>CAWJNP010000025.1:0-75864 GCA_963844255.1 uncultured beta proteobacterium | reverse complement strand
CAGGCCGCGCCCGTGGCGGATCCTGCTGCGATTCCTGCCGGAACCCGAACGTCCTGTGCCCGATGCGGGCGATCCGCCCGAGGCGTGGATGGAGGCGGTCTGCCATGCGTCGGACAAGACCCTGGCGGGTGAATGGCTTGCGCGGGTCGAGGGCGAGGCGCTGTTGGCCGAGGTCGCCGCGCGCTGCCGCTTCGCGGAGATTCGCCTTGCCGCGGTGCGGCGCATCGCGGATCCGGCGGTCCTGAAGCGCGTGGCCGAGGCGAGCCGGGACAAGGACAAGCATGTCTACCGGTATTGCAGCGAGCGCCTGAAGGCGCACCGGCAGGAGAGCGAGCGTGCCCGCCGCGCGCTGGACTTCGAAGTGGCGCTGCATGCGCTTCTCGAGGCGACGCCGGTCGCGATCTCCCATCTGCTGCAGATAGAAAAGGAACTGGCGGCTCTGGGTCCTGGCGGAGAAGAAACTGCGGAGTGCGAGTCACTGCTCGAGCAGGCGCGTGCGCGCGTGCTGCTCGAGACCCAGGCGCAGATCGACCTGCGCTCGCGCCTGACCGAAGCGGAGGCCCTGCGCGCGGCCATTGTTGCGGCCGAGGCGCCGGACGGCTCAAATATTGATGGATGGCGCGGGCAGTCGGAAGAGATTGCGCGGATTGCGACCACCGGTCCGGCCTGGCTGGCCACCCTGCCTGCAGCGCGCGCACTGGCCGCAGCGCTGGAAGAGATCGATGCCGCGCTGACCGAGGGCAGTGCGGCAATTGCGCGCGCAGCGGAGGAAGCTGCGCAGCGCGAGTTGCGAGCGGCGCAGGCAGTTGTGGACGCCGAGGCTGCTGCCCGCGCGGCGCTGGAAGCACAGCAGTCGGCGAGCGCAGGCGAAGGCAAGGGACGGCGAAAGCCGGTCGACAAGGAAGCGGTCCTTCGCCTGCTGGATGAACTCGAGAAGGACCTCGAGGAAGGGCGGTCCGCCGAATCCGAAGCGGTGCTCAAGCGCGTCGAGGCCACGCTGGGCGGAAGCGCAGCTTCCGGTCAGGTCGCGCGACGGCTCCAGCGGGCCCGGGCGCAATTGACGCGCCTTGCCGGCTGGGCGCGCTGGGGAACCGATCGCGCGCGCGAAGAGCTGATCGGTGTGGCCGAGGCACTGCTGCGCGGCGAACCGGACATCGGCGAGCGCGCACGCGCGGTGCCGCTGTTGCGTCGCGAATGGAAGAATCTCGATGCGCATGGTCCGGTGTCACAGTCGGCCTGGAAGCGCTTCGACCGGGCGCTCGAAAAAGCCTACAAGCCCGTGGCCGAACAACGCGCCGCGGAAGCGGCGGTGCATGCGGCCGCGCGCGCGGCACGCGAGGGCCTGTGCCAGAGCTGGGAAGCATGGCTGGCCGGGCAGGATGCGCAGGCGCCCGACTTCAAGGCGCTGGAGGCAAGGCGCGAGGAGATGATCGTCGCCTGGCGCAGTGCGCCGAAAGCGGGTTATCGCGATGAACGCAAGCTTCGAAAACGCTTCGATGCACTGATTGCGGGGATCGACACGCCGCTTGAGGCCGCGCGCGCTGAGGAACTCGCGCGTCGCGAAGCGCTCGTCACCGCAGCGCAGGCGCTGGCTGAAGAGACCGATCTTGGCCGGGCGCTGAGCGCAGCCAAGTCGTTGCAGAGGCGCTGGAAGGAAGAGGCGCGGCCGGTGCACCTGAAGCACGGGGCGGATCAGAAGCTCTGGCAGAAGTTCCGCAAAGCCTGCGACGCCGCGTTCGCGCGTCGCGACCTCGAGCAGGCGGCGGAAGCCGAACAGCGCGCCGAACGCGAGCAGGCACGCCAGGCGGAGGTACAGGCCGCGCAGGCGATCGAAGCGCAGAAGAGGGAAAAGCATGCGGCGCGTTTTGCGCGCATGGCCGAGTCGGCGGAAAGCGCCGACGCGCCCGCGGATGTGCTCGAGCGCGGCCACGCCGAACGCGATGCACTGCTGCTGGACCTCGAGATCGCGCTGGAACTGCAGACGCCCGAGTCGCATGCAGCGCAGCGTCGCGTCCGGATGCTGGCCCGCCTGCAGGACAGGTTCCGTTCGGGCACGCCCGCACAGGCCGATCCCGAGGCGCTTGTCAGACAGTGGTATGCGATCGTTGCAAAGCCCGACGACGCGCAGACTGCGCGCATCGACGCAATTGTGCAGAAGCTGCTTCTACCGCCGGTGCCGGCGGCGCGCCCGCAGGGTGCACCGGCGCGCCACGAATCGCGCCGCCCGCAGGGGCGCAGGGACTCGCGACCCTAGCCGGGGGCGTTTTGTCGGACCAACAACGGAGAACGGATGTGGATGCGCAGGCCGAAGACCGAAGGGAAATAGCCG
The DNA here is from genome assembly GCA_963844255.1 of uncultured beta proteobacterium. GTDB lineage: Bacteria > Pseudomonadota > Gammaproteobacteria > Burkholderiales > SG8-39 > SZAS-79. Next base: position 73,535 of record CAWJNP010000025.1, on the reverse strand, counting down.
AAGTCGTTCAGAACTGGGCGATCTGGCGCGACGCCGGTGACTGGGAGCGGTTTCGCACCGTGTGGCATGACGATGGTTGGATGTCCGCCACCTGGCTGCAGGGGCCGGCCGAACAGTTCATCGAGGTCAGCCGGGCGGGGTTCGACAAGGGCGTGAACATTCTGCACTTTCTCGGCGGCATTTCGGTGGACGTGAAGGCAAGCCGTGCGATCTCGCAATGCAAGATGACCATCAACCAGCGCGCCCCGGTGGCGGGCGTGCTCGTCGATGCGGTCTGCACCGGGCGGTTCTACGATTTCTTCGAGAAGCGCAACGGTGCATGGAAAATCGTTCGCCGCCAGCCGATCTATGAGAAGGACCGCATGGATCCTGTCAGCCCGAGTGCGCAACTGGTGCTCGATGCTGCACTGCTGGCCTCGTTCCCCGAGGGCTACCGGCACCTGGCCTACCTGCAGGCCGGGCTGGGCTTCAAGGTCAAGATAGACATGCCGCAGTTGACCGGGCCGGTGGTCCAGGCGCTCTACGCGCGCGGCAAGGCGTGGCTGGACGGGGCGCCATCGGCGTTCGACACCCCGCCGGTGGCCTCGGGGATACCCGCACCGCTTGCCTAGATTGTCGCGCGCCCCGGGTTTTGTGCGGGGCTAGTTCGGAAACCGGGCAATGAAGTGTTTCGCGATCTCGCCTGAGGTCGCGATCCACACCCGGTCGCGGTGCCGGGCGATGTGCTCCAGCGCGCGGCGAAAATGCCGCAGGCGAAACGGCTGGCCGATCAGGAAGGCGTGGATCGCGATGCCGTAGACGAGCGACTGCTTTTCCGACTGCGCCAGCATCTCGTCGAAATTGTCGATCACCATGTCGGCGAATGCCGGCGCGGTGCCGTGGTGCAGTGCGATCATCGGGATGTCGTTGACTTCGTGCGGGTAGGGCAGGCTCAGGATGCGGCCTGAGCGCGTCTTCATCCATACCGGCTGGTCATCCATCGGCCAGTCCATCAGGTAGGTGTAGCCGGCCTCCTGCAACAGATCCGGCGTGACCAGGCTCGGATTGACGCCGGGGCTCAGCCAGCCCTGCGGCGCGCGACCCTCATGTATCGCGATCGCCGTAGTCACATCGGCAATGAGCTTCGTTTCACCGGCTTCGTCGAAATCGTTCTGGTGTTCCGAATTCGTGCGCCCGTGGCCGAGCATCTCGTCGCCGCGCGCGCGAAGCGCCGCCACCACGCGCGGGCAGTGCTCGTAGCACTCGGAGTTCAGCAAGACCGAAAGCGGCAGTTGCAGCGCATCGCACAGCTCGATCAGCCGCCAGACGCCGACCCGGTTGCCGTACTCGCGCCAGGCCCAGTTGTAGGTGTTGGGATGCGGGAGTCCGGGGGAGTAGGACAGCCCCAGTCCCTGGTTGTAGGCGAAGTGCTCGAGGTTGAGCGAAAGGTGGATGGCGAGGCGGCGGCCGTCGGGCCAGCTGAAATCAGGGCGGTCGATGATCGGGGAATAGGTGAAGCGGTCGTGGCTTGCGAGCATGCGTTCCTCCCATGGCGATCCGCGCTTTTCCCACACTGCTTGATCTGGGTCAACCGGTTCGGCGCGGATCGGCGGATTCTTGCCCTGTCGCTTTGCGGGGAAACGGAAATCCATGCCATGCGGGTGAGCCTGTGTTCCAGATAAGAATCCACGGTCGTGGCGGCCAGGGCGTGGTGACCGCCGCCGAGATGCTTTCGATTGCGGCTTTTCGCGAGGGCAGGCACGCGCAGGCCTTCCCGAGCTTCGGCTCGGAGCGCACCGGCGCGCCGGTGGTGGCCTATTGCCGCATCGACGATCGCGAGATCCGCCTGCGAGAGCCGATCATGCAGCCAGACGCCCTGATCATCCAGGACCCGACCCTGCTGCACCAGGTGGAGGTGTTCGCCGGACTGGCCGAGCACGGCTACATCCTGATCAACACCACGCGCAGCCTCGCGGCGCTGGGGCTGGACGAGTTCGTGCGCGACTTTCACGTGGATCGCATCTGTACCGTCGGCGCGACAGAGATTGCGATGAAGCATGTCGGTCGTCCGCTGCCGAATGCGGCCCTGCTCGGCGGGTTTTCCGCGCTCTCGGGAAGGGTTTCCCTGGACTCCGTGGCTGCCGCCATCCGGGAAAAATTCTCCGGCAAGGTGGCCGAGGGCAACGTAGCCGCGGCACAAGCGGCTTATGAAGAGGTGCTGCATGCTGAAACAAATTGAGGGTTCGCGTGCGGTGGCCGAGGCGGTGGCGATGTGCCGTCCAGAGGTGATCTGTGCCTACCCGATCTCTCCACAGACGCATATCGTGGAAGCGCTCGGCGAGATCGTGAAGAGCGGTGCGCTCGTACCCTGCGAATTCATCAACGTCGAATCCGAGTTCGCTGCGATGTCGGTGGCGATCGGCGCGTCCGCCGCGGGTGCGCGCGCCTATACCGCGACAGCCTCGCAAGGGCTGCTGTTCATGGCCGAGGCGCTGTTCAATGCCTCGGGTCTGGGCCTGCCGATCGTGATGACGGTGGCAAACCGCGCGATCGGTGCGCCGATCAACATCTGGAACGACCATACCGACGCGATGTCGCAGCGCGACTGCGGATGGATACAGCTGTTCGCCGAAACCAACCAGGAGGCACTGGACCTGCACATCCAGGCGTTCCGGCTGGCCGAAACCCTGTCGCTGCCGGTGATGGTCTGCATGGATGGTTTCATCCTCACGCACGCCTACGAGCGGGTCGACATCCCGACCCAGGCGCAGGTCGATGCCTATCTGCCGGCCTTCGAGCCGCGCCAGGTGCTCGACCCGCGTGAGCCGGTGTCCATCGGCGCAATGGTCGGGCCGGAAGCGTTTACCGAAGTGCGCTATCTGGCGCACTACAAGCAGATGCAGGCGCTGGAACTCATTCCAGGATGGGCGGCGGAATTTCGCACCGCATTCGGCCGCGAGGCGGGCGGGCTCGTGCGGCCCTACCGCACCGAGGATGCCGAGACCGTGGTGATTGCGCTGGGCTCGGTGCTTGGCACGCTGAAGGACACGATCGACGAGCTGCGCGAAGCGGGCGCACGGATCGGCGTGCTCGGCGTCAGCTGTTTTCGGCCCTGGCCCACGGAGGCCGTTCGTGCGGCCCTGGCCGGTTCGAAACGGGTTGTGGTGCTCGAAAAAAGTCTGGCGGTCGGCGTGGGTGGCATCGTTTCCACCAATGTGCGCACGACACTGACCGGCCGCGCAGTGCCGGTTTACGACGTCATTGCCGGTCTTGGCGGGCGGGCGATCACCAAGGTGTCGCTCGCGCGCATGCTCACCGAGGCGATGCAGGACCGGCTGGAACTCACCACGTTCCTCGACCTTGACCACGCCGTGGTCTCCCGGGTGCTGGAACGGGAAAAGGAAACGCGGCGCAGCGGACCGCTGGCCGAAAACGTATTGCGCGAAGTCGGCAGCGTCGCTTCGCGCCCAGGCTGAGGAGAGCGCCATGTCATTCCAGCCCGTCAAGTTCTACCAGACCGGAACCTTCACGGTGGGCAATCGCCTGCTGCCTGCGGACGTCCGGACGGTGCAGGCCAATACCCGTCGCACCAATTCGCTCAACTCCGGTCATCGCGCCTGCCAGGGTTGCGGCGAAGCGCTGGGTGCGCGCTACGCGATCGACGCTGCGATGAACGCAACCGACAACCAGCTGGTCGCGGCCAATGCGACCGGCTGTCTCGAGGTGTTTTCCACGCCGTACCCGGAGACCTCGTGGCAGGTGCCGTGGATACATTCGCTGTTCGGAAACGCAGCGGCGGTTGCGACCGGAATCGCCGCTGCGCTCAAGGTCAAGGGCCGCAGCGAAGTGCGCGTCATCGCGCAGGGCGGTGACGGCGGGACCACCGACATTGGTTTCGGATGCCTGTCGGGCATGTTCGAGCGCAACGACGACGTGCTCTACATCTGCTACGACAACGAGGCCTACATGAACACCGGTGTGCAGCGCTCTTCGGCCACGCCGCCCGCAGCGCGCACGGCCACCACGATGGCGGTCGGCAGCGCACCCGGCAACCCCTTCGGGCAGGGCAAGAACATGCCGGCGATCGCAATGGCGCACGGGATCCCCTACGTTGCGACCGCGACAGTGGCTGAACTGCATGATCTTGAGGCCAAGGTAAGGCGCGCGATGGAATTTCGTGGCGCGCGTTACCTGCACATCCTCGTGCCGTGCCCGCTCGGCTGGGGGCATGCCTCCAACGACACCATCCGCATGGCACGCCTCGCCAAGGAAACCGGGCTGTTCCCGGTGTTCGAGGCGGAATACGGTGAAGTGACACGCGTGTCACCGATCCGCCGCAAGGTGCCGGTCGAGGAGTATCTGCGCCCGCAACGCCGCTTTGCGCACCTGTTCGGCAAGCAGCCGCGCGTTGAGGTCATCGCGGCGCTGCAGGCGATCGCCGACCGCAATGTCCGCAAGTTCGGTCTCGAGACGGGAGTCGCATGATGCGCAAGCCCTTCGCGATCACGCTTGATCCCGGCTCCAGCCTTGCCAACCACACCGGTACCTGGCGCACCGAGCGGCCGGTCTATGTCGATCGCCTGCCGCCGTGCAACCATGCCTGTCCCGCAGGGGAGAACATCCAGGGCTGGCTCGCACAGGCCGAGACCGGAAACTACGAAGCCGCGTGGCGGGTCCTGGTCGAAGACAATCCGCTGCCGGCCGTGATGGGCCGTGTGTGCTACCACCCTTGCGAGACGTCCTGCAATCGCGCTCAACTCGATACTGCGGTGGGAATCAATTCGGTCGAGCGCTTCCTCGGGGACGAGGCGATCCGGCAGGGATGGAAATTCGCACCGCGTGCGCTCGACGGCAGGAAGGTGCTGATCGTCGGGGCGGGGCCCTCGGGGCTCTCGGCTGCCTACCACCTGGCGCGGACCGGTCATCGCGTTGAAATCCACGAAGCCGGTCCGGTCGCCGGGGGCATGATGCGCTTCGGAATCCCGAAGTACCGGCTGCCGCGCGATGTGCTTGACGCCGAGATCGCGCGCATCCTGGCACTCGGTGTCGAACTGCGTCTGAACACGAAAATCGCCGACATACGCGCGACGATGAAAGTGGGCGGCTTCGATGCGGCCTTCCTGGCCGTCGGTGCACACATCGGCAAGCGCGCGCACATACCGGCCGGCTCCTCGACGCGGATACTGGATGCCGTCTCCGTGCTGCGGTCGATGGAGGGTGAGGAAAAGCCGATGCTCGGCCGCCGCGTGGTGGTGTATGGCGGCGGCAATACGGCGTTCGACGTGGCACGCACCGCCAAGCGGCTCGGCGCCGAGGAGGCGATCGTGGTCTATCGCCGCACCCGCGACCGGATGCCGGCGCACGATTCCGAACTCGAGGAGGCGCTACAGGAAGGCGTGCTGGTGAAATGGCTGTCGACCATCAAGGAGGCGGGCGAGGGCGCGCTCACCGTGGAGAAGATGCAACTCGACGACACGGGGTTCCCGCAGCCGACCGGCGAATTCGAAACCCTCGAGGCCGATTCGCTGGTGCTGGCGCTCGGCCAGGATGTGGATCTCAGCCTGCTCGAAGGTGTGCCGGGACTCGAAGTCGCCGATGGCGTGGTGAAGGTCGGGCCGAACATGATGACCGGCTACCCGGGCCTGTTCGCCGGCGGCGACATGGTGCCCTCGGAGCGCACGGTCACGGTGGCGGTCGGCCACGGCAAGAAGGCCGCGCGGCATATCGACGCCTGGCTGAAGGGCGGGCGCCGTATATCAAGGCAGGCAGCAGCCGAGCCTGCGAGCTTCGAGGCGATCAACCCCTGGTACTACTCGGACGCGCCCAAGAGCGTCCAGCCGGTGCTCGACGTCCTGCGCCGGCAGTCGACCTTCGATGAAGTGCAGGGGGGGCTCGATGAAAACAACGCGCTGTTCGAGGCGCGCCGGTGTCTGTCGTGCGGCAACTGCTTCGAATGCGACAACTGCTACGGCGTCTGTCCGGACAACGCAGTGATCAAGCTCGGGCCCGGCAAGCGCTTCGAGTTCAACTACGACTACTGCAAGGGTTGCGGCCTGTGTGCAGCGGAGTGTCCCTGCGGCGCGATCAAGATGGTGCCCGAGGAGATCTGAGGTTGCCCGGGCGCTAGCGCGGTCCTACCCGTCCCTGCAGTTCGATCAGCTGCTTCGGCCGGGAAATGCCGAACCCCTGCGCGAAATCGACCTTCATTTCGCGCAACATCGCAAGCGTGGCGTCGTCTTCGACCATTTCCGCGACGAGCGGTACCCCGATCGTATTGGCCAGGCGACTGAGCGCGACGGCTTTCGCGTGCAATGCCGGATAGGTCGCCATCTGACGCACGATGCTGCCGTCGATCTTGAGGAAGTCGACCGGGAACAGCTTCAGCGCAGCGACCGACCCGCGGTCCCGGCCGAAGCCGCTGATCGCCACGCGACAGCCTGATTCCTTTACCGTCCGCGCAAAATGTACCGCATCGCCCTGGTGCGTCATCAGCACGGGTTCGTCGATCTGGAAACAGACCGAAGCCGCGGGCACGCCGGTGCGTTGCAGTTCGTGCGCGATGAAGTCCGGGAAGTCGGGATCGCTGATCGTCGCGGCCTCGACCTTGATGAAGTAGATCGAGCCGCTGCGTGCGGTTTCCGCGCCCGTCGGGGTGGCGATCCATTCGAGCACATGCGAGAACACCCAGCGATCCAACTGGGGCAGCAGGCCGTGTTCCTCGGCGAGCGGGAAAAATGCGCCCGGGGGGATCATGCTGCTTTCCTCTTCGAGCAGGCGGATGAGGATCTCGTAATGATCCGCGACGGTGTTGATGTTCGCGAGTGGCCTGATGCTCTGGCAGAAAAGCGTGAACTCGTTGCCGTTGATTGCGGCCAGGATGCGCCGCGTGGCCTCTTCCCATGCGCTTGCAATCGCGGCAGCCGATTGTCGCGAGAGCACGGTATCCGCTGCCGAGCCTGCGACCGGCAAGGCCGTGCGGGCGCCACCGGTTTGCGGCGGCTCGTCCGCTCCCGCGGGTGCCGTGCCGGGGTCAGCCACCGCGGAAACGCCGGTCATCACAACAAAGAAGCCCGCGTACTCACCATCGTGGCTGTATCTTGGAAGAAACTGCACCGCCATCTGGTACAGGCTGCCGTCCAGCGCCTTGTGGGTTCTTTCGTAGCGCACCATATGGCCGTCCGTCACCTGCATCACATAGGGCTCGACTTCGGCGAATACCTTCCGGCCCAGGACGTCGCGCATGTGGTGGCCGTCGATGTTTGCTGCCGCCAGGCCGAGCCAGTGCCGCAACGCGTGATTGTGGTAGGCGTAGCGGGTGGTCGCGTCCACGAACGCGAGCATCACGGGCGACGAGGTATCGAAATACTGCAGTCTGGAATTCGCCGCCGCGAGCATGGCCTCCAGCCTTTCGCGCTCGGCCGTTTCCTTCTCGAGTTGGTATTCAACCATCCCGAGTCGCTCGCCGCGACTCGCCGCCTTGCGCTCTGCGAGCGTGGCCTGGGTGACCATGGCGAGAATGGCAGCAAACATCACGCCGGTCAGGAAGGCGACCCACTGCAGGTCGAGCAGGGTAAAGAAAATCGCAACAACCAGAAGCGTTCCGGTCGCGACCACCGCGGCGGCGGCCACGAAGGGCTTGACCGACTGGCCCATGGTCTTGCTTTCCGGATGCGCCGCGGACTTCTCATCGGCAAGCGCCTTGATGATGGCACCGCGCGTGATCATTGCTCAGGGGCGCCCACGGGAGGGGTTCCGCCCGGACCTGCCAAAGAGGGCTCCGGGCTGTGTGTCGTTGATATTCATGGGTTTTCAGAGGATAGCGGGTTTAGGTTCAGGGGAAGGCGTTCAATGAGAACAATTATCATTGTCAATTCAAATAAGAACGATTATCATTAAGAAACTAAAAACCACCAGGACCCCTCTGTATGCGCCGCTACCTGCCGATTTTCCTCCTGCTGCCAGCGCTCTGTTTTGCAGCTGATTCGGAGTACACGCTGACGATACGCGACCATGTCTTCACCCCCGCCGAACTGCGCGTGCCGGCAGGCAGGAAAATACGCTTGGTCATCGACAATCAGGATGCGTCCCCGGAAGAGTTCGAAAGCCACGAACTCAATCGCGAGAAAGTGATCCCGGGAAAGTCCAAGCTTCCGGTGTTCATCGGACCGTTGAAACCCGGACGTTATTCGTATGTCGGGGAGTTCAACGAGAAGACGGCGCGCGGCGTCATCGTCGCGGAATAGGCAGATCATGTTCGGCGCCGCCATCATCGTATTGCGTGAAACCCTCGAAGCCGCGTTGCTGATCGGAATTGTCGCAGCCGCAACGCGCACGATTCCCGGAAGCCAGCGCTGGGTAACACGCGGAATCGCGCTTGGGTTGCTGGGCGCGCTTGTCGTCGCGAGCCTGACCGGTCGTATCGCTGCACTGTTCGACGGTGTCGGGCAGGACGTCTTCAATGCGGCCATTCTCGGGCTCGCGGTGATTCTTCTGGGCTGGCATCAGGTGTGGATGTCTTCGCATGGCAGGGAACTGGCCGCTTCCGCGCGCAAGGTCGGGCAGGACCTGACCGAGGGCCGGCGCCACATGTCGGCGATCCTCATCGTGATCGGCCTGGCCGTGCTGCGCGAAGGTGCCGAAACCGCGCTCTTCCTGTACGGCATGCTGTCGGGCGGTGATGTTACGAGCGCCTCGATTGGTGCCGGTGGCGCGTTGGGGCTGATCACGGGTGCCGCGCTCGGCTACGGGATGTATGCCGGCATGTTGAAGATTCCGCTGCGCTGGTTTTTCTCGGCGACGAGCGTCCTCATCCTGCTGCTTGCCGGCGGCATGGCCTCGAAGATGACGGGCTTCCTGATTCAGGCCGACCTGCTGCCCAGCCTGCAAAGCCCGCTGTGGGATACGTCCTCCGTGCTGCCGCTCGATTCGGTAGCCGGTACCTTCATGCACGCGCTGGCGGGCTACGAGCCGGCGCCTGCGGCGATGCAGGTGATCTCCTATGTGGCCGTCATGGCGATCATTCTCTGCGGCATGGCGCTGGTTGGAAGAAGTTCCAAGGCGCGGAGCGGCGCATGAAACTCCGGGCGTTTCTGCGCGGTTCACTTGCGGCGGCATTGCCTGCGCTCGCCCTCATGCTGCCGTCGATTTCGCAGGCCGGACCGGCCGACTACGTCTTCACACCCGGCGTGACCTATGGCGAACACGAAATAGACTTCAAGGCCGGGCGCTGGAAGGACCCCAGCGGGGCCCATCTGGGTGCAGCCTCGATCGGCTATGGCTACGGCGTCACGCAGCACTGGTTCACGGAGGTGTATGCGAAATTCCAGCAACCCGGCGGTGGATCCGTCGCGCTTGACGCCTACGAATGGGAAAACAAGTTCCAGCTTACGGAGCACGGCGAGTATCCGGTGGATGTCGGTTTCATACTCGAGCTCGAGCGCCCGAAGGACAGAAGCGAAGGCAATGAAGTGCGCTTCGGCCCGCTGTTCCAGACCGAGTTTGGGAAATTCCAGTTCAACGGGAACGCGCTGTTCGAGCGGCACTATGCCGCCACTGCACCCCATCCGATGGAGGCGGGATATCAGTGGCAGGTGAAATACCGCTGGCAGCCCGCCCTCGAACTTGGATTCCAGGGATTTGGCGAACTGGGAAAATGGAACCACTGGAACGACTCGGACGCGCGAGGAAATCGCATCGGGCCGGCCGTGTTCGGAAAATTCGACCTCGGCAACCGGCGTGCGATCCGCTACAACGCGGCATGGCTGGTGGGGCATACGCAGGCGACGCCCAGCAACAATCTGCGCCTGCAGGTCGAGTACGAGTTCTGAACGGCGTCTAGGCTTCGAAGCCGGCGTTTGCGCGCAGTTCGCGGGAGGCTTCACCCACGAGCCGGGCGACGAACTGCTGCGCCGCTGATGGGTCGCCGTTGGTACTGCACACGGCTGCGGAATACACCGTCGCGAGTTCGAACTCCGCTGGCAATGCGCCGACCAGCGTGACCCCCTCCGTATAGAGTATTTCCGACACCTGGGTGCAGCCGATCGAAGCATGACCCGGTGCCTCTCCCATCGCACGCATGGCGGTCGCGCCGTTCGGAAACTCCCGCAATCGCCCGCGCACCTCGCCGGCAATGCCGAGCGCCTCGAGCACGCTGGCGATGTGCTTGCCCGCGGTCGACTTCATCGTGTCGGGCACATAGATCGCCTCTGCCGCCAGCAGGGCGGCACGCAAGCCTGCCGAAGAGGCAACGTCCGGCTGCGTCGCGCCTTGCTTCACCGCGACGCCGGTGCGCACCCGGCCGAGGTCGCCGATCGTCGTGGGATCGACGCGCGCATCTGCAGCGAGCGCGTCGATCATTGCGCGGGTCAGCACGATCACCTCGCAGGCTTCGCCCGCGAGAAGTTTGTCGCGCATCGCGCCCACCGCGCCGAACGCGCCCTTGAGTTCAAGCCCGGTCTGCGCCGCGACGGCCGTAACCACCGCCTTCGCGGCACCCGCGGAAAGCAAGTTCAGCGGCATCAGTCGACTTTCGCCCCCGAAACCTTGACGACCTTCGCCCACTTGGCGATGTCTTCGCGCAGGTACTGCGCGAACTCGTCGGTCGACATGCTCATCGGCGCCGCGCCCTGTTTTGCCCAGGCGTCCTTGACCTCGGCACTGTTCACGACCTTGCGGATCTCCGCGTTCAGGCGTTCGACGATGGCCTTGGGCGTCCCGGTCGGTGCCATGATGCCAAGCCAGATCACCGCTTCGTAGCCTGGAACGCCGGCTTCCGACATCGTGGGCACGTCGGGCAGCACCGGCGAGCGCGTGCGTCCGGTGGTGCCCATGGCCTTGAGCTTTCCGGCGCGTACGTTCGGCGCCATGGTCGTGATCGCATCGAACATCATCTGCACCTGGCCGCCGAGGATGTCGGTGCGTGCACCCGAACTGCCCTTGTACGGCACGTGGACGATGTCCAGCCCGCCCATGGCTTTGAAGAGTTCGCCGGCCATGTGATAGGGCGTGCCCGGGCCCGAGGAGGCGTAGTTGAGCGCGTGCGGTTTGGCCTTGACCAGCGCGAGCAGTTCCTTGAGGTTGTTGGCCGGCACCGAAGGATGCACGACGAGCACGAGATCCGACTGGTTCACGGGTGAGACCGGCACGAAGTCGCGCAGCAGCTCAAAAGACTTTTTCGGGATCAGCGATTCGTTCACCGTGTGGGTGTTCGACATCATGAGCAGGGTGTAACCGTCGGCGGGCGATTTGGCCGCGGCCTCGGTGCCGATCAGCGAGCCGCCGCCGGGCCGGTCTTCGATCACGAACGACTGGCCCATGGTCTCCTGCAGTTTCTGGCCGACGAAGCGGGCATAGATGTCGGCAGGACCACCGGCGGCGAACGGCACGATGATGTGCACCGGCTTGGCCGGATAGTTCTGCGCAGCGGCGGGCAGTGGTGCGGCCAGCGCGGCAGCCACGAAAAGCGCGGATAGCAGGCTTGCGGTTGGTTTGTACATGCTTGTCTCCCCCTTGGTCTTCCCTTCGAGAACCGGCCTTGTAGCACAGTCTGGGATAATTGCCGATGTCATCCGTCAACAACCGAAAAACGATGGGAATCGCTTGGACAAGCAGCGACCGGCGGTGGTGAATTGAAGGTCCTGGTGACCGGTGCAGCCGGCTTCATCGGGCAGGCCCTGGTCCGGGCACTGGCTGCGCGCGAGGATGTCTCGCGGGTTCTCGCGTTCGACCAGGTGGCCCCTGATTTCACGCACGCGAAGGTCGAGTCGCTCGGTGGCAACCTGGCCTATGCGCCCATGGCGCGCTCGCTGGTGGATGCCAGTGTCGATGCGATCTTCCACCTCGCCTCGCTGGTCTCGGGCGGGGCGGAGCAGAACTTCGAACTGGGCATGAAGGTCAACTTCGACGCGACGCGCGACCTGCTCGAAGCCGCGCGCCTCGCCGGCAGGAATCCGCGCTTCGTGTTCACCTCGTCGATCGCGGTCTACCACGGCGAGAAACTCGAAGTCGACGATGCGACGCGCCCCTCGCCGCGCCTGTCCTACGGCGCACAGAAGCTGATGTGCGAAATCCTGATCGACGAATACGCGCGGCGCGGCTACGCCGACGGCCGCAGCCTGCGCCTGCCCACCGTGATGGTGCGTCCCGGCGCGGCGAACACCGCGGTCTCGGGCTGGGCCAGCGCGATCATCCGCGAGCCGCTCGCGCGGCGCGACTACGTCTGCCCGGTCGCGCCCGAGACGTCCATGGCCTGCATTTCGATCGGGCGGGTGGTGCAATCGCTGCTGCATGCGATGGATCTGCCGGCAGCCGACTTCGGACTGGAGCGCAGCCTCGTGCTCACCGGGCTGCCGGTGAGTGCGCAGGCCATGCTGGATGCCGTGCAGCGCGCCGCGGGCGATCGTCCGCTGGGACGGGTGCGCTTTGTGCCCGATCCGGCCGCGCAGGCGGTGATGGACCGCGTGCCGAGGTCGACGTTTTCGGCGCGCGCCGCGGCGCTCGGTTTCCGGCATAGTGCAGGCATCGAGGAAATCGTTGCCGAATACCTACAGGAGAGTTCCGCATGATGTCCCATCCTTCCCTGCGCAAGGCCTGAGCGGTGGCACGCCGCCCCGTCAAGACCGTCAAGCCGTTTCCGCCGTTGCCCTCGCGCATCACGGTCGAGGGCATGGACCGCGCACCGCACCGCGCCTTCCTGCGCGGCCTCGGTCTCACCGAAGACGACATCGCCAAGCCCTTCGTTGCGGTCGCCAGTACCGACGGCCGGGTGACGCCCTGCAATGCGAAACTCGGCGAGCTCGCGCGGGAGGCCTGCGTCGCGGTGCGCGAATGGGGCGGGACGCCGTTCGATTTTGCCTCGATCTCGGTGGCCGATTCGATGTCGATGGGGCACACCGGGATGAAATTTTCTCTGCCCTCGCGCGAGATCATTGCCGATGGCATCGAGGCGGTGTGCCGCGGCCACGCCTACGACGCGCTGGTGGCGTTCGCCGGCTGCGACAAGACGCTGCCCGGGATGATGATGGCCATGGTGCGCCTCAACCTGCCCTCGGTGTTCATGTACGGCGGGTCGGCCTCGCCGGGCCGATGGAAGGGGCGGGACGTCACCGTGCTCGACACCTTCGAAGCGCGTCGGTGCCGTGATGGCGGGCGACATGCAGCAGTCGGAGCTCGACCAGCTCGAGCGCGTCTGCCTGCCGACACTGGGATCCTGCCCGGGCCAGTTCACCGCCAACACCATGGCCATGGTGTCGGAGACCCTGGGCCTCGCGCTACCGGGCTCGGCCACCATGCCGGCGATGGCCAGCGAACGCGGCGCGACCGCGCGCGAAGCCGGCCGCGTGGTGATGGAACTCCTGAAGCAACGGCGGCCCGCTGCCGCGCGAACTGGTGACGCAAAAGAGCCTGGAGAACGCCTGCGCCGCGGTCGCCGCGACCGGCGGCTCGACCAATGCCGGGCTGCACATCCCGGCCATCGCGCACGAAGCCGGGATCAAGTTCTCGCTGGACGATCTCGCGCGCATCTCGAAGAGGACGCCGCTGATCGCCGACATGAAGCCGGGCGGGCGCTTCCTCGCCAAGGACCTGCACGCGGTCGGCGGCGTGTACAACGTGCTGCGTGTGCTGCTCGAGCGCGGCGCGCTGCACGGCGACTGCCTGACGATCTTCGGCACCACGCTGGAAGAGGAACTCGCCGACCATCCCGGCGCGGACGGCGAGGTCGTGCGCACGGAACCGATCCTCGCCACCGGCGGCCTCGTGGTGCTCAAGGGCAACCTCGCGCCCGGACGGCGCACTGATCAAGGTCGCCGGCATGAAGAACCTCAAGTTCAACGGCCGCGCGCGGGTGTTCGACTGCGAAGAGGACTGCGCCGCCGTGGTTGCGGCACGCAGCTACGCGGCGGGCGACGTGCTGGTGATCCGCTACGAAGGCCCGAAAGGCGGGCCCGGCATGCGCGAGATGCTCGCCGTCACCGCGCTGATCTACGGGCAGGGCATGGGCGAGAAGGTCGCGCTGCTGACCGACGGACGCTTCTCGGGCGCCACGCGCGGCATGATGATCGGCTATGTCTCGCCCGAGGCCGGGCGTCGGCGGCCCGCTCGCGCTGGTGAAGGACGGCGATGCGATCGTGATCGATGCCAAGGCCGGAAAACTCACGCTCCAGGTGTCCGAGGCGGAACTCGCGCGGCGCAGGAAGGCCTGGCAGCCTGCCTGCTCGCGCACGGCTCTCGGGCGCGCTGGAGAAGTACGCGGCCCTTGTCGGCCCCGCCAATCTCGGTGCGGTCACCCACAGCGGTGGAAAGAAAGGCGGGCGCGGCCATGAGTGATTCCCCGAAGCTGGGCTACATCGGCATCGGCCTGATGGGCCGGCCCATGACGCTGCGCCTGCTCGCCGCCGGCTACAAGGTTGCGGTGTGGAATCGCAGCCCGGAGAAACTGGCGCCTGTCGTGGCAAAGGGCGCCATTGCAAAGGAATCACCGGCTGCGGTCGCACGTTACGCCGACATCGTGATGATGTGCGTCACCGACCAGAAGTCGGTGCAGGAGGTGCTGTTCGGTGCGGGCGGTATCTCGGAAGGTGCAGTAGAGGGAAAGATCGTAATCGACTTCTCCAGCATTGCGCCTGCGTCGGCACGCGAGTACGCCGCACGGCTCGAGGCGCTCGGCATGGGCTATATCGATGCGCCGGTCTCGGGCGGTACGCCGGGGGCCGAACAGGGCACGCTTGCGATCATGGCTGGCGGCAAGGCGGCGCAGATCGAATTCGTGCGCCCGCTGATGGCCGAACTCTCCAGCCGTTTCACGCGCATGGGCGAATCCGGCGCCGGGCAGGTGACCAAGCTCGCCAACCAGATCATCGTCGCCAGCCTGTTCCCGGTGATCGCCGAAGCCATGCGGCTGGCCGAAGCGGCGGGGGTGGACGCGGCGCGGTTGCCCGAGGCGTTGCAGGACGGGTTTGCCGACTCGAAACCGCTTGCAGGTGTTCGGTCCGCGCATGGTCGCGCGCGCCTGGGAGCCGGCGCTGGGCACGGTCAACGTCATGCTGAAGGATCTTCTGAACGCGGCGACCGTGGCCGAGGGCGCGGGCGTGCCGCTGCCGATGGCGCGTGCAGCGATCGCGCGATTTCAGATGCTCGTCGAGGAAGGAAAGGGCGAGGGCGAGCCCTCCGCCTTTATCGACCTTCTGGCCAGAGGTCGTTGAGTAATTGTTAAAGATTTATTCTTAAATCTCAAGCACAGGAGCGGCGCTCAGGGTAGTTTGTGTATCGATAACGATACAATTCAGGACATGCGCCGATAGATCAAACCCTCGCAACGAACGACAGGATTCAACGCCATGCCGAACAACACTCCCGCCGGCCGCACCTACCGCATCGTCGTGATCAACGGCGACGGCATCGGCCCCGAACTGGTGGCCGCGGCCATGCAGGTGGTGGATGCCGCGCAGAAGGCGCTCGGTAGTTTTCATCTGCAGGTGGACACGCACGAGGCGGGCGCCGGGTTCTACCGCAAGAGCGGCGTCAGCCTGACGCCCGAGACCATGGCGGCGATCAAGGCCGCGCACGCAACGATGAAAGGGCCGGTGGGCATTCCGGAAGTGCGCCTGCCCGACGGCACCGAGGCGGGAACCCTGGGAGGCGTGCTGAGGAGCGGGCTCGATACCTTCGTCAACCTGCGCCCGGTGCGCCTGTTCCCGGGCGTGAACGCGCCGGTGCGTGCCGCGCCCTGCGGGATCGACTATGCGCTGGTGCGCGAAAACACCGAGGGCCTGTATCTGTCGCGCGGCAAGGGCATCGGCACGAACGACGCGATGGCCGATACGCTGATGATCACGAGGAAAGGGACTGAGCGCGTGGTGCGCTACGCGTTCGAACTCGCGCGCCGGCGCAAGGGCGCACCGGAGGACGGCGTGAAGCGCGTGACCTGCGTGGACAAGAGCAACGTGCTGGCCTCCTACGCGTTCTTTCGCAAGGTATTCGACGAGGTTGGCGAGGGCTACCCGGATATCCGACGCGAGCACCTGTATGCAGACGCCGCGGCGCAGGCGCTGGTCATGGAGCCCGGGCATTTCGACGTGCTGGTCATGGAGAATTTCCTCGGCGATATCCTCTCGGATCTCGGTGGGGCCACGGTCGGCGGAATCGGCCTGTGCCCTTCGGGGAACATTGGTGACCGGTATGCCTATTTCGAGCCGATCCACGGCTCTGCGCCAGGCATTGCAGGGCAGGATCGCGCCAACCCGGTATCGCAGGTGCTGACTGCGGCGCTGATGCTCGAACACCTGGGCGAGCAGGCCGCAGCGGACCTGATCCGCCGGGCGGTCGCGGCGGCACTCGAGTCCGGGCGCCTCACGCTGGGCGCGCACGGCCAGCCGGAGGGCGGCACGCGGCGCGCCGGCGAGACCATCGCTGCGCTGGTCGCCGAGCTCGCCGGGTAGGCGGGGACCGGCTTAAACCAGCCCGTTCTCGCCTTTCACATCCTCGGGCTTCAGCCCGCCAACCCGCGCACCCACTCGGCCGCGATTGGACAGGCCCACGATCAGCGCGATTTCGTCCGCGTTCGGCGCGTCGTGCAGGGTCAGGGTGATACCGTCGTAGAACGAGCGCACATAGAGCGCGTCCTTGTGGTTGAACGGGATGTCGATCGTCGTGCCCGACGGGCCGCGTTTGGTCATCGAGGAGATCCAGGCCTTGCCGCCACCGATCGCTTCGCGCAGCGGTTCGGCAAAGGCCGTGGTCAGCAGGGCGTTCACGTGCTCCTGCTCGCCGGCGGTGCCCGCAATGCCACCCTTGCCCAGGCCATGTGCCTTGAACGGCTCCATCAGCTGCACGGCGCGTTCCGCCATCTGCCGGCCGATGTCGGCGCTGGCGTCGATCATCGGCTTCAAATCCTCGACGTATTTTCCCGCGTACGGATTGCCGATCACCGCCACCACCGCGACTTTCCGCAACGGATACTGGCCCGGCTCAACCTCGGTCTGGTCGACGAAGGTGTACCACTTTCGGATCTGCAGTTTCATGGTCTTCTCCTGTTCAGGGCGCGGTCGTACCCGGATATTCGTTGAGCAGCGGAAACGCGCTCAGGGCATGCGGTTCGAACACCGGCGCTGCACTGGTCACATGCCGGGGCGTGAGTTCGGCGAACGAAGTCACGCCCAGCAGGCCGAGCACCAGGCGAATCTCCTCCTCGAGCAGTTCCAGCGTGCGCACCAGGCCCGGGACGCCCGCGGCGCCGAGGCCCAGGCACATCAGGCGGCCGATGCCCACGGTCTTCGCGCCCAGGGCAATGGCCTTGACGATGTCGGTGCCGCGCATGAAGCCGCCGTCGACCCAGACTTCGGCGCGCCCCTTTACGGCGGCAATGATCTGAGGCAGTACGGCTGCACTGCCCAAGCCGTGGTCGAGCTGCCGGCCGCCGTGGTTGGAAACGTAGATCACGTCCACGCCGTGCTCGACCGCGATCTCGGCGTCTTCGACCGTGGCGATGCCCTTCAACACCAGGGGCAGGTCGCAGATCTGCTTGAGGCGTTTCACGGTGCGCCAGGACAGCGCCGCCTGGAACACCATGCCCGAGGTATCCACCGGGCGCCAGGGCTTGGCAAAACGGCCAAGAAGGTCGCGTTCGCGCCGGCTGTAGTAGGCGCTGTCGACCGTGAGGCAGAAGGCGCGATAGCCATGGGCCTTGGCGCGCGGCACCCAGGCATCGACCCAGTCGTCGTCGCCGCGCACATAGAGCTGGAACGCGCGCAGGTTGTCGGCGGCGGCGGCGACCGCTTCGAGTCCGGGCTGGCAGACCGAGGAGAGCATCTGGGCGATGCCGAACTGCGCCGCGCCCCGCGCTGCATCGGCGGCAGCACCGGGCGAGAAGGATTCCATGCCGCCCACGGGCGCCAGCATCACGGGCAGGCGCACCGGTTGGCCGAGGAAGGTGGAGCGGGTGTCGACCTTGCTGACGTCGTTCAGCACGCGCGGCCGGAAGGCAATCGAATCCAGCGCCTGGCGGTTGCGCCGCAAGGTGGTTTCGGTTTCCGTGGCGCCGGTCAGGTAGGCCCAGGGGCCGGGGGCAAGGTTGCGGCGTGCAGTCGTGACGATCTCCTGCAGGGTCAGGAATTGTTCGGTGGCGGGCGGTTTGGCAGCTGCGTTCATTGGCGTCCGGAGAGTGGCGGGCTGAAAAGAGTTTCACCGATGCTACACCGGCCGCCGCCCGGTGCCGTCCCGGCGTTTCGCTATCCCGGCGCGGGATTGCGGTCCGCTGCTTGACAAGCATGCAGGCCGGCGGTCAGACTTTGTCCGGACAACCGGATGAGTGAGGAAAACATGGCCAGCCGCAGCAGGAAGGTGGGACCGAACCGCACGCGCGAATCGATCGGCCGTTATTTCGGGGATTTCAAGGTCGGCGACATCTACGAGCACCGTCCCGGCAGGACGATCACGGAGACCGACAACATCTGGTTTTCGCTCCTCACCATGAACCAGCACCCGGTGCACAGCGATCTGGCCTACGCCGCCAACACCGAATTCGGCAAGCCGCTGGTCAATTCCTGCCTCACGCTCGCGATCGTCACCGGCATGACCGTATCGGATTTCAGCCACAAGGCGGTGGCCAACCTCGGCTGGGACAAGATCAAGCTCATGAAGCCGGTGTTTGTCGGCGACACGCTCTACGCCGAATCCGAGGTGCTGGAGACACGCGAGTCGAAATCGCGCGCCCACCACGGCATCGTGACCGTGCGCACCACGGCGAAAAAATCCGACGGTACCGTATTCATGACCTTCGAGCGCAGCGCCCTGCTGCCGATGGAAGGACATGCCGCCGAAGACAAGATGGATTACTAGGCGCCACGCCGCCAGAGGAGAGACACGATGAGCCAGCCAGTGGATGACAAGGAAAGCGCAATACTCGATGCCGTGGACCGCTTCCTCGAACGCGAGGTCCGCGCGCATGTGCACGAACTCGAGGCCAGGGATATCTGGCCCGCCGAGATCGTCGAGAAGATGAAGGGCATGGGCCTGTTCGGCTGCATCATCCGCGAGGAGTACGGCGGACTGGGCCTGTCGGCGAGTACCTACGCCAAACTGATCGAGAAGATCACCGAAGTCTGGATGTCGCTCGCCGGGATCATCAATTCGCACCTGATCATGGCCTCCCTGGTCCAGCGCTCCGGCACCGAGGAGCAGAAGCGGCGCTGGCTGCCGCGCTTTGCCTCGGGCGAGCTGCGTGGCGGCCTTGCGCTGACCG
Organism: uncultured beta proteobacterium; assembly: GCA_963844255.1. Taxonomy (GTDB): domain Bacteria; phylum Pseudomonadota; class Gammaproteobacteria; order Burkholderiales; family SG8-39; genus SZAS-79. The sequence continues at coordinate 54,319 of CAWJNP010000025.1, read as the reverse complement.
AGCCCGATTGCGGCACCGACCTGCAGGCGGTGCGCACGACCGCGCGCCGCGAGGGCGATGCCTACATCGTCAACGGCACCAAGACCTGGATCTCCAACGGCATCCACGGGCACGTCGTGGCACTGCTGGTCAAGACCGACCCCAAGGCCGATCCGCGCCACAAGGGCATGAGCGCATTCATCTGCGAGAAAGGCCCGGGCTTCGCGCACAGCCGAAAACTCGAGAAGCTCGGCTACAAGGGCATCGATTCGGCCGAACTCGTGTTCGACAACTATCGCGTCTCGGCCGACGACCTCGTCGGCGGCGTCGAGGGCAAGGGCATGCAGCAGGTGATGGGCGGACTCGAACTGGGTCGGATCAACGTCGCCGCGCGTGGCGTGGGCATCGCGAGCGCGGCGCTGAAAGACTCGGTGGCGTATGCGCAGGTGCGCAAGACCTTCGGAAAGCCGATCTGCGAGCACCAGGCGATCCAGCTGAAACTCGCCGACATGGCCACCCGCGTTGAGGCCTCGCGCCTGCTGGTGGAGCGCGCGGCCGCCGCCTACGACCGCGGCGAGCGCTGCGACATGGAGGCCGGCATGGCCAAACTGTTCGCCTCCGAATCGGCGCTTGAGAATTCGATCGAGGCGATGCGCATCCACGGCGCCTACGGTTACTCGAAGGAGTTCAACATCGAGCGCTACTACCGCGACGCGCCCTTGATGTGCATCGGCGAGGGCACCAACGAGTTGCAGCGGATCATCATCGCCAAGCAGCTGATCGAACGAAACCCCGCATGAGCCTGCCCCTGACCGGCCTGCGGGTCCTCGCGGTCGAGCAGTACGGCGCGGGCCCTTTCGGCACCACCTATCTCGCCGACCTCGGCGCCGAAGTGATCAAGATCGAGAATCCCTCGGAGGGCGGAGACGTCGGGCGCGGGGTCGGGCCCTTCTTCCAGGGGCCGGGTGACAGCCAGTTCTTCCAGGCTTTCAATCGCAACAAGAAATCCATGGTCCTCGACCTGAAGCAACCGGAGGGCCGCAAGGTGTTTCTTGACCTCGTGCGCACGGCCGACGCGACGCTCGACAACCTGCGTGGCGATGCACCTGCCAAGCTGGGCATCACCTACGCGGAACTGAAGGAAATCAACCCGAAGCTCGTCTGCGCGCACCTCTCGGCCTACGGCCGGCAGGGCTCGCGCGCGGCCTGGCCTGGCTACGACTACCTGATGCAGGCCGAAGCCGGGCACCTCTCGGTGACCGGAGAGCCCGACGGACCGCCGGCACGCTACGGTCTTTCGATCGTCGACCTGATGACGGGGCTCGCCTGCGCCCACGGACTGCTCGCAGGTGTGCTCTCCGCGCGCGAGACAGGGATGGGGCGCGACGTCGATGTGAGCCTGTTCGACGTCGCTTTGCACAACCTGTGCTACCTGGGCGCCTGGTACCTGAACGCAGGCCATGTGCAGGGCAGGGAACCGCGTTCGGCGCACCCTTCGCTCACCCCGAGCCAGCTGTGCCGCACCGAGGACGGCTGGCTGTTCGTGATGTGCAACAAGGAAAAATTCTGGGGCGTGCTGGCGCGCGAGCTGGGCCGGCCGGAGTGGGCCGAGGATCCCGCGTTCTCGACCTACAAGGCGCGGCTGGAAAACCGCACCAAGGTGACCCAGATGCTCGATGCGGCGCTCATGGAAAAGCCGACCGCGGCGTGGCTGGAACAACTGCGCGGCAAGGTGCCTGTGGCGCCGGTGAACGACATCGCCCAGGCGCTCGACAATCCTTTTGTCGCCGAACAGAAGAGGGTGCTCGACTTCGCCTATCCGGATGGGCGCAGCGTCAGGCTGCTGGCCTCGCCGCTCAGGATGGGCGAAGAACATCCGGTGCAGGCGGCGCCGGCCATGGGTGAGCATACCGACGCCTTGCTCGCCGGGCTGGGTTACGACGCCGCACGGATTGCCGCGCTGCGCGCCGCCGGGGTGGTCTGAGCGAGCATGGGTAGCGTACGGGTCCGGGCTGCCGCGCCGCTCCCCACGGGGTCGGCCTCGCGAACCTCACTGCTGGCCGACTCCCTGATCTCGGATATCAGTGCAGGGCGCTATGCGGTGGGTTCGCTCCTGCCCACCGAGATGGCGCTTTGCGCGCAGTTCGGCCTGTCGCGCCATACGGTGCGCGAGGCGCTGCGCCGCCTGCGCGAAATGGGCATGGTGTCACGCCACCAAGGCATCGGTACGCGCGTCAAGGCCAAGCGCGGCGACTCTCGCTATGTGCAGTCGATCGACTCGATCTCGGATCTGTTCACCTACGTGAAGGACACGCGGCTGGCCATCGTCGGCGAGCGCGACCTGACCGCGACCACGGGGGAGTGCGAGCGCCTGCGCTGCGCGCCGGGCCAGCGCTGGCGCGTGGTCGACGTGGTGCGCTACCAGAACGCGGATCCGCTGCCCATGGTCGTCAGCGAAATCTACATCCCGCATGCCTACGCCGCACTCGGCCGCGACCTGCAGAACCTGCGCGTGCCGATGTATACCCTGATCGAGACGCGCTACGGGCAGCGCATCGCCGAAGTCCAGCAGGTCATCAGCGCCTGTGCGGTTCCGGCGAGGCGCGCGCGCCTGCTCAAGGTTCGCGCCGGATCCCCGGGGCTCGCGATCACGCGCCACTATCTGGGGGAAGATGACAAGATGTTGCTGGTCTCGACCAGCCTGTATCCGGCGGGGCGCTTTTCGTATTCGATGTCCCTGCGTTTTTCGTGGCGCGATGCAGAGGCGCGCACCTGATGTTTCAACGAATTTCGATGGAGACTGCATGAATGCACCCGCCATGAACGGATTGCACGTCGCGGACCCGGCCGCCGCGGGCGAGGACACGATTTCGCAGACGCTGGCAGCGTTTGCCGGGCGTCTGCGTTTCGAGGACATCCCTGCCGAGGTAGTGGATCGAGCCAAATTCCATGTGCTCGACTGCCTGGGGATCGGCCTCGCCTCGAGCGGCTACGAATTCGGCCAGCGCACCATCAATGCGCTCGTCGGCCTCGCGGGCGAGGGGCCGTATCCCGTGCTCGGCACGGCCATCGGCCTGCCGCTGCGCGACGCCATTCTCGCCAACGGCACGCTGATTCATGGGTTGGATTTCGACGACACCCACTCGGGCGGCGTGATCCACGCCTCGGCCTCGGCAGTGCCGGTGCTGCTCGGTGTGGGCCAGCGCGAAAAAGCGGGCGGCCGCGAAGCGCTCGCCGCTTACCTCGTCGGCGTCGAGGCGGCCAGCCGCATCGGGCAGGCGGCGAACAACGGCTTTCACCAGCGTGGATTTCATCCCACGGGGCTGGTCGGCATCTTCGGCGCGACGCTCGCGTCCGGTCGCCTGTCAGGCATGAGCGTGGCGCAGATCGCGCACGCGCAGGGCATCGCGCTGTCGATGGCCGCGGGCAGCCTTGAATTTCTCGAGGACGGGGCATGGACCAAGCGCATGCATCCGGGCTGGGCGGCTTCGTCCGCAGTCACCGCCTGCGCACTGGCTCGCGGCGGCTTCGAAGGGCCGAAGCGCGCCTATGAAGGGCGCTTCGGCTTGTTCAATGCCTATCTGGGTGTGCAACATGCGGCCGATCTCGCAACCTGTACCGCCGGTCTGGGCGAGACCTGGGAAATGCTCAACGTCGCGATGAAGCCGTATCCGGCCTGCCACTTCAACCATGCATTCGCCGATGCGGCGCTCGAACTGCGTCGCGCAAACGCGTTTTCGCCCGAGGACGTCGAATCCATCACGGCGCGCATCGCCGCAGGCCAGACCGCGGTGGTGTGCGAGCCACAGGCTGCCAAGCAGCGTCCGCAGAATGCCTATGAGGCGCAATTCTCGGTGCATTACACGATCGCTGCCGCGCTGGTGCGCGGAAAATTCACCCTGGCGGAACTCGAAGACGACGCGCTGGGCGATCCGCGCATCCATGCGCTGATGGCGAAAACCGGCTACGAGATCGATCCGCAGTCGGCGTTCCCGCGCTACTACTCCGGGGAAGTCGTCGTGCGCCTCCGGGATGGGCGCGAGTTGCGCCACCGCGAAGCGGAGAACCGCGGCTCCGACGCGCGGCCGCTGTCGGCCGCGGAGATCGTGGCAAAGTTTCTTGGCAACGCGGAGCGCGTGATGGGTGCAGCGCGCGCCGAGCGCGTGGCCGACGCGGTGCTCGGCCTGGACCGGGCAGATTCTCTGCAGGCCTTGCTCGATTCAGTGCGTATCGTCTGATACCTGAGGCTATCCAAACCATGAATACCGCAACGCCCGCCGTACTGCGCAGTTTCCTGTTCACGCCCGCCAACCATCCGCGCCGGGTCGAGAAGGCCTTGTCGCTGGACGCCGATGCCGTGATCCTCGACCTCGAGGACGCGGTCGCGGTGTCGGAAAAGATCGCGGCGCGCGCCGATGCGGTGGCAGCGCTGTCACGGCCGCGCAACGGCAAGGCGTATGTCCGGGTCAACGGCCTTGCAACGCCTTGGTGCCTCGGCGACCTTCTCGCGGTGGTGGTTGAGGGGCTCGACGGTATCGTGCTGCCCAAGGTCGAGTCGGCCGCCGACCTGCGCACCATCGACTGGCTGATCACGAGCCTGGAGCGCGATCGCGGCCTCGTGCCCGGCGCGATCGACCTGATGCCGATCATCGAGACCGCCGCGGCGTTCTCACGCCTCGACCGGATTCCGGGAGCACGTTCGCTCAAGGACTATCCCGGCCCGTGGCGCGTGAAGCGCATGTGCTTCGGCGCGGCCGACTACACCGGCGATGTCGGCATGACCTGGACACCGGGCGAGGAGGAGTTGGCCGAGGTGCGCTCGCGCATGGTCGTGACCTCGCGCGCAAGCGGACTGGATGCGCCGATCGATACGGTCTGGATCCACCTGAAGGATGTGGCCGGTCTGCGCGCCTCTGTGGAACGGAGCCGCCGGCTCGGCTTCCAGGGACGGTTGTGCATCCATCCGGACCAGGTGCTTGTTGCGAACGAAGTCTTCACGCCTACATCGGCCGAGGCTGAGCGGGCAAAGAAGATTGTCGATGCATTCGCCGCGGCGGAAGCAGCGGGTTCGGCTTCGATCCAGGTCGATGGGCAGTTCGTGGATTACCCGGTGGTGCAACGGGCGCGGAGAGTGCTGGCGACGCTGGAGGCGATTCGGGGACGATGATTTTTCTGCTGTGCACCGGCGAAGTGCAAAAAGTCCTGGGGCTGCGCAAGGAGAACATGGCGGACGCGGAACCGAGCGACGCGCCCCTTGGCAACTGGTACATCAACCGGTTTGCCGTCGACCGAAGGAAGGCGTTCATCTTCTTGAGCCAGGCGACTTTGCTGTCTTTCATCCTTCTTCAGGGCAGGGTGCCGGTCACAGAACGCCGTTTGATCGACATGCTGTTCGGCGGATTGGAGCAACTCCTGCGATTTCGGGGCCTGAGCGCGAAGTCGATCGACAAAGCGTTCATGAACTGCGACCCGGCGATGTACGCCAGGACACGCAGCCGCAGCGACCTTGGGTCTCTGAACGATCTGGTTGCCCTTTACCGCCACAATATCCGCTGCGGCGGCGGGCTGAATCATTGCGACCTGACGGACATCATGATGAAGGTCAACGAAACGCCGCAACGCAGACTCGAGTGGTGCAATTCATGGGAGATTGCCCGGTGCAGGCTTGCTTGCCCGGCGTGAACATTCGTCGTGAGGGCATTTTGTTATCAAACTGCACATTCGTGTTTCGGCTTGAATCTTTGACAATTAATTCACGATCTCAAGATCTGGAGCGGCTCTCCGGGCAGTTTGTGTTTCGATACCGATACACCTGTGACGCGCCGGCCACTTAGCTGTTCGCCGGCCTCGGCATCCCTGACGCATCCATGCGCGTGGGGGCGGCGTAGTTGCCCGAGCCGCGCTGCGGCATGTGCGAGAGCCTGAAGCCCTGGTTGAACCCGGCGCGCACGATGAGCGAGAACTTCCACACTGCGCCGCCGATGATGGCAGCCGCACCACCGAAGGCGAGCAGCACGGCGCTGTTGGCCGGTGCCGCCACGGCAAACGCGCCCAGCGCCACCGGCAGGGCATGGCCGATGATCTGCAGGGGCAGGTCGAATTCGGCCAGCGCCCGGCGCGCAAGCGGCGCGATGCCCTCGCGCTTCGCACTGTCGACATAGACGCGCCACAGCACCGCATTGACGAAGGCGAGAACCGCCAGCGCGATCGCCATGCCGCGCGTCGGCATGCCGCCCAGCGCCACCGTCAGGATGAGCAGTGCGCCGCAGCCTTCGAGCAGGCCGCTGGAAAAGATCATCCAGGGCACCAGCGGTGCGCGCCAGGCGGGGATGCCGCGCGCACGGTGCAGGATCTTTGCCTGGCAGAAGAGAAAGGCCGCGGCTGAGATGCCCGCGAGCGCAAATACGACTTTCCCGGGCGCGACGAGGCAGCCCAGCACCGAGGGGAAGAACACCAGCACCGCATACAGTTCGCGTGACATCCACGAGGTGTGCGGACGCGCCGCTGCGCGCCAGAAGCGCAGTTGCCGGCCGATCTTGAGGAACACGCAGAAGAGGCCCACTCCCACGAGCGCCGCAGAAGCGAAGTACAGTTTCGGCGCAAGCCCGCCCTTGAGTGCGCCGAACGCAAGCGCCAGCGTGGTCGCGATCGCGAGGCCCGTGCCGATGCCGCCGAAGATCCAGTTCATCGCCGCGCGCCAGTCCCAGAACGCCTGCACCTTCCCCACCAGCGGGTTGACCGGATCGGCCATGCGCTCTTCCTCGCCTTCTTCCACGCCGGTCGCGCGGCCGGGAACGGCGGGGGTGGTGTAGAGGTACTTGATCTGCGGATCGGTACCGACCTCGGCGTTGAGCTGCAGGCTGGGCTGCGAGTCCAGCAACTCCGACACGTGGCTCTTCGGATCGTTGAAGTCGCCGAACTGGATCGCCTGCGAGATGCACGAGGCCGAGCAGGCCGGCGTCGCCTGGGGGTCCACGCCGGGAATCAGCCCTGCCGCGAGGCCGGTTTCGATGCGGTCCTGGCAGAAGGTGCATTTCTGCGCGACACCGATGCGCTCGGGGTGTGCGGTCGCCTGCTCCTGGCGCGTCAGCGTGTCGTCGCTGTAATACCCCTTCGCCTCGTGCACGATGGTGCGCGCGTTGTAGGGACAGGACACGGCGCAGTAGGCACAACCGATGCAGACGTCGTAGTTCATTGTCACCAGGCCGTCCGCGCGCTGCTGTGTCGCGCCGGTCGGGCAGACCGGGACGCAGGGCGGTTCGGCGCAGTGCTGGCAGCCGGTCACGAGGAACAGCCGTTCGACGTCGGGGAAGGTGCCCTGCTCGATGTCGATCACGCGCCGCCATTGCACGCCGGGCGGGGTGTCGTTGGTGTGCTTGCAGGCGATCGTGCAGGTCTGGCAGCCGACGCAGCGGTTGAGGTCGATCACCATGCCCCAGCGCTTCGAAGGATCAATGCGGGCGTCCACGGGATGGATTGTCACCGTCTCGCTCATGCGCTCGCCTTCCGCGCCGGCGATCCGAGATAGTCGCTGTCCGCGGTTCCGCCTGCGGCACGCCGGATCCGCACCCGCATCACATCCGAGCTGCTGCCGGTGCTGTCGGTCAGTTTGAGCGACAGGTCGGTGAGCGAATTCAGGCTTGGCAGTTTCAGGTCCTTGGCGTAAGGCGTTTTCCAGTGATCGAACTGGCCGATCATCAGGATCGTGTCGGGGCGGATGCCCTCGCGCAGTACGGCCTCGCCCTCCGTATGGCCGGAGACCGACTCGATCACGAGGCGCTCACCCTCCTTGATGCCCAGCCGTTTTGCGGTTGAGCGGTTGATGATCACGCCGCGATGGCCCGAGATATTGTTCGCCACTTCGTTGATCAGCGGCAGGCCGACGTTGGCGCCCCAGCTGTACTGCATCGAACGCGCGGTCAGGGCCCAGAACGGGAATTCATCGGGGTCGCGGTCGTATTCACGCGCGTACTCGATCCACATTTCCGGGAACTGCAGGTAACTCGGCATGAACTCGTATTCTTTCAGCTGCTCGTCCCACCAGGTGATGCCGGATTCCTTGAGGCGGTTGGCCAGCTCGCGCCCGTGGCGCGTGACGCGCTCCTGGTAGGGCATTTCGAACCGCAGGCCCTTTTCTTCCATTGCCGGATACAGGTACCAGTCGAGCTGCGGAAAGGGCTTCAGCATGTAGCCCTTTTCCTTGAACCAGGCGAGGTCATGCACCTCCGCACCGTCGGACAGTTCGCTGCTCGCGGCCTTGCAGAACGCATCCCAGACTTCGTCACGGGTCGGTGCCTTGGTCTCGTCGAGCGAGAAGTCGTAACGGCCCTTGCGGTCGCGCAGTGCGGTTCCGGCGGCGCCACGGTTCACCGCGGCGACGTACTTGTCGCAGAATCCCGGCCTGTTCGGCGAGCGCAGTGGCGATATCGGTGAAGTCCCTGGTGTCGCAGGGCGAGTCGATCATCGGCTGGCGGATCGCCCAGCCTTCATGCTTCCAGAAGTTCTCCTGGAACTTGGTGGTGCCGATGCGGATCAGTTGCAGGCTCTCGAGGTCCAGCGCTTCGGGCAGCAGTACATCCGCGAAGTGGTTGGTCTCGTCATCCGTGTAGGCCATCGCGACGATGAACGGGAACTCGGCCAGTCGTTCGGCGACCTGCGGCGCGTTCCACGAGGAGATCGCCGGGTTGGTGCGGTAGCAGATCCAGATGTCCGGCGGCTGGGTGCGCGGCCAGTTGTCCGGTGCCTTCTTCTGAAACAGCCAGGGCAGGTGGGCCGGGCCGAGCGCGGGAGACCAGGGCGAATCCGAGACCAGCGGCACCAGCGTCTTGTAGCCGCTGCGGATGTGCGGGTCGCGCATCCAGCCTTCCTTGGAAGTGTCGTTGAACTGGAAGGTCATGAGCCCGTCGGGGCCCGGCTGTACCGATCCGGTGCGCGAGGCGGCGGGCCGCACGAGCTTGACCGTGGTGCCCAGCGTGCCACCCGGAACTTCGAGCGCGCCGACCAGCACGGCGAGCAGTGTGCGCGCCCAGCAGCAGTGGAATCCGCCGAAGCCGTTGTTGACCGTCTTGCCAAGGGTAATCGCGACCGGCCGGAAGGGCAGTGTCTTGCCTTCGATCTCGATGGTCTGGCCGATGCAGGCGTGCGCCACGTATTCGTCGGCGACACGGCGGATGGTCGCAGCCGGGATGTCGCATTCTGCGGCGGCCCACTCGGCGGTATAGGTCTGCATGTGGTCGAGCATCTTCTGGAACGCCGGGCGGACAGTGGCCGCCTCGTGCGCGATGCGTTCCTCGTCTGGCCCATGCTCAACGCCCGCCACGGTGTATTCGCCGTCGAGTGCAGGATCCTTGAGACCGGGATCGTCGTGCGCCTTGGCACAACCATCCGCCAGATCCCAGATCAGTGGCTTGCCGCTTTGCGCATCGCGCAGATACCAGCCGTTGGGTCCGACGAGGTAGGGCGAACTCGTGCGGTTCTTCAGATAGGGGATGTCGCAGGACTCGCGCCAGCCGCGTTCATGCACGATGCGGTGGATCAGACCGAACAGGAACGCCGCATCGGTCTTGGGCTTGATCGGCACCCATTCGGCCGAGACTGCGCCGGTGATCGACAGATGCGGTTCGACCTGCACCCGCTTGGCACCGCGCACCCGTGCGTCGGCTTCGCGCCAGATGCCCACCACGCCGCCCGAGGCCTCGACGTTGTTGCCGCAGTTGATGATGTAGTTCACATACGGGGTGTCGGGCGAGACGATGAAGGCGCGGTGCCAGAGTTCGCCGTAGAGGTGTTCTGAGTGGTAGCACTTGATGCCCTGTCCGGCGCCGTAGCCCTGGTCGATCGGGCCCCACGCCGACATGAAGGCGGGGAAGGTGCCCATGTACTGCACCGGTGTGCCGCCACCGCCGGTGGAGGTGGCGAGGCGCGGAAAGCCTTCCTCGTTCTTCAACCCCTTGGCGCGCACTTCGCGCATCTTTGCGCCGACGAGATCCAGCGCTTCCTTCCATGAGATCGGCACGAACCCGGGGTCCTCAAAGCGACCCTTCTTCGGGTTGGTGCGCTTCATCGGCGACTTGATGCGGTTCGGGTTGTAGGTTTTCTGGATCAGCCCGTAGGCCTTCACGCAGACACGCCCGCCGCCCGGATGCTGGCCACTGATGTCGTAGTTGGACTCGATGCGCATGGCAACGCCGTCCTTGACCTCCACCTTCATGAGGTCGGGGCCGGCCACGCACTGGTAGCAGAAGATCGGGACTTTCTTTGTTTCGGAGCTCATGGGGCTATTGTGCCGTAACAAGACAGCGGAAGTGAGCGCAGTTTCGAAGCCCCTGTCCAGGCTCTGGCGGCACCTGAAAGCAAGCCATGTACAGGCACAGAATGCGTTAGTTCAGACGCGAGGCGGCGCCGTGTCCAATACCTTCCAGGTGCTCGAACAGCAGCGGCCTGGCATGCGCAAACTCATCGAGCATGGCTTCAGCCAGTTCGCGCGCCAGATCCTGCCGGCCTGCGTGCAAGGCAGTTTCCGCCTCGGCCGCCAGGCCGGCAAGTGCATGCAGGCCAAAACGCGTAGCGGTGGACTTCAGCGTATGCGCCGCACGCTCCGCCGATGTCGCTGTTTCGTCCGTCACGCCGGCAACCTGACCGATCTGCTCGGGTGTGCTACGCACAAAAAGGGCGAGTAGTTTGCCGATGAATCCCGGTTGATTCCGGTCCAGTTTCAGCATGCCTGCGAGTGAGCCCGGGTCGAACGAGGCCAGGTTGCCTGAAGAGACAGGCCTGAGCTCAGTGTGAAATGCGTCCCCGCGGACCGCCGCGAGCAGTTCGGCCGACTCGAATGGCTTTGCGAGAAAATCGTCCATGCCGGCCGCCAGGCACCGCTCGCGGTCTCCGGCCATGGTGCTGGCAGTGAGCGCCACAATCCGGACGCGCCGGGTGCCCCGCGCCATTTCGCTGGAGCGGATCAGTCGCGTGGCTTCATAGCCGTCCATGACCGGCATCTGGCAGTCCATGAGCAGGCAGTCGAATCGCCCGCGTGTCCACAGGCGCACGCCCTCGGCACCATCGCGTGCCACCTGCACCTGGTGTCCGGCCAATTCCAGCATCGTGCGTGCCACTTCCTGGTTGACGTCATTTTCTTCCACCAGAAGTACCGAGAGCGAGCCAACGCCGCTGGCGGGCCCGGGTATGCCAACCATTCTGTCCATCGAGGCCGCCACCGCCTCGAACGTCTCCGGGGCCTCCTCGAACGGCAGACGCACGCTGAATTTGGAACCGATCCCCGGCGCACTTTCCACGTCCAGTGTCCCGTCCATGAGTTCGACCAGGCTGCGAGCGATTGACAGCCCGAGACCGGTTCCGCCATATCGGCGCGTCGTCGAAGTATCGGCCTGGGTGAACGGTTGAAATACTTTTTCTAGCGTCTCCTTGCTCATCCCGATGCCAGTGTCCTGCACCGTGAAGAGCATCCACCTGCGTGCGTCGCCCGGCGGCGAATCGACCACCCGAACCCCGAAATCAATGCGGCCGCCTTCGGTGAACTTGACCGCATTGTCCAGAAGGTTTCCGAGAACCTGGCGGACCCGAAGCGGGTCGCCTCGGAGAAGGCTCTTTTCTGTCAGGTCCACCTGCGCCATGAAGGTGTTTGCGCGTCCGCCGGCCAGTTCCCAATAGATCGATTCGAGTTCGGCGACCATGCGCGAAAGGTCGAAATTCTTCTGTTCCAGCATCATTCTGCCGGCCTCTATCTTCGCCAGATCGAGGACGCTCCCAAGAAGGTCGCGCAACGAACGTCCGGACGTGGCGATCGCCTCCCCGTACCGTCGTTGCTCCGCGTTCAGTGGCGTGCTGCGCAGCAGGTCCGCCATCCCCAGAATGCCATTCAGCGGTGTGCGAATCTCGTGGCTCATGTTCGCCAGGAATTCCGATTTCGCCCGGCTCGAGGATTCCGCTTGCTCCTTGGCGGCGGCCAGCGCGATGCTTGCCTCGCGTGCCCTGGTGACATCGCGCATCATGGTGAACAAGGCCGGACCGTCGGCGAGCATGATCGGGGTGCTGGTGGTCTCGAATTGACGCAGCCTGCCGTCCGGCAGCTTGATGCGAAATTCGGTCGATACGGTGGTGCCGGGCGCGACCCCGATCGCCGATGCCAGGTGCCTGCGCGCATGCTCAAGCTGCTCTTCAGGGAGCAAGTCGAAGATGTTCATTGCGATCATTTTGTCCGGGACGTCGAAACCGCTTGCCGTGGCTGCGGCCTGATTGATCATCAGGATGCGACCTTCCCGATGGATTACGTATCCGAGCGGCGCGACATCGAACAATTGGCGGAAACGCAGTTCCTGATCCTCGGTGGACTGCAGGGTTTCGCGAAATGTCCTCGAAAATACATAAAGCACGGCACCAATGGCGCCGTAGAGGATGCAGTAAACGATCAGGATGTTCGCCGCAGGGATCGCCGCGACGGCGTGCGGATCGACCAGGCCGCCGTAGTGCTCGAGCAAGCTGAGCGCGACTGCCGTGACAATTGCGATCAATGCCGCCGCCACTCCAGCGCGATGTCCGATCAGCAGTGCGGTGACGACGATCAATATTGCTATCAGGGCATTGGCGTAGCTGTGCAACCCCAGCCTGCCCGCGATGACATAGTTGAGGATCACCACATAAGCGACCGTGATGACCAGGCTTGCGCCTAGCCTGGGGCGGCCCGACCGTGCAATGACGACCGCTGCGAGGCAGCCGATAAAGATCGCAATCGGCGCCGCGATGCGTGCCGAGTTTCCGGCCTCGGGACCATGCGGGAGCAGCAACAGAATCGCTGCTGATGCGACGAAGCTGAAGAACACGAGCAACCACAGCGTGGCGCGTGTGATCAGCTGTTCGATGCGGTGCTTGGGCCGCTGAATCGTGCCGGGCATACCCCTCCTGCTGCAGACTGCGGCGCAATATTAGATCGATTGAATCGCCGCGGTTCTGATACGGCTATACAACGATCAAAGAATTCTGCGCTTTCCTGAGGGATTCGCCAATGCCGACATGATGTAAAGCCGGCTTGCGGCGCATCTGACCGAAATTCGGACTAACGCAGCAGTGCGAACGGACCACCCTTCTCCAGGGCGCGCTGGTAGGCCGGCATCGCATGAATCCGATCCAGAAATGCCATCATCCTCGGCCGTGAAGCATCCAGCCCGCCACGGGCGGCGGCTGCTTCGAGCGGGAAGCTCATCTGGATGTCGGCCGCGCTGAATTCGCCGCCGGCAAACCAGGCGGACCTGCCGAGTTCGGCCTCCATGAAATCAAACTGGGCGTTCAGGTTCGGATCGATAAAGCTCGTCAGCACCTTGTTCGCGATGCCACGCGCAATTGGCTTGACGAAGAACGGCATAGGCCCGTTGGCGATCCGTCCGAACACGAGTTTCATCACGAGAGGCGGCATCGCGGTGCCCTCGGCGAAATGCAACCAGTAGGTATAGCGCAGGCGCTCGGGGGTTCCTGCAGCCGGGATCAGCCTTCCCTTGCCGTAGCGCTCGACGAGGTATTCCACGATCGCGCCGGATTCGGCAATCGTAAGTTCGCCGTCGGTGATCACGGGCGATTTGCCCAGTGGATGCACCGCACGCAGTTCCGGCGGCGCGAGCATGGTCTGGGAATCTCGCTGGTAGCGCCGGATCTCGTAGTCGACGCCGAGTTCTTCCAGCAGCCAGAGCACGCGTTGCGAGCGGGAGTTGTTCAAGTGGTGAACGGTGATCACGGCCATGCTCCCGTGGCTAGGCCGCAATGCCGAGCAGACGCGCGGCGGTGCCGCCGAGAATCGCGATCTTCTGCGCGTCCGACAGCCCGGGCGTGTCCATGACCTCATCCACCGCGGTCGTAGTCCACGGAAACGGATAGTCGGTACCAAGCATCAGCTGACCCGCGCCGACCTCGGCAGCAAGGTGGCGGATCGCTTCGGGCGAAAACACCATCGTGTCGTAGTAGAGCTGCTTGAGGTACGCGGTCGGGTTCTTCTTCAACGGGCCGTCGGGGCCGCCGGTGCACAGGTCGGGACGCGCGACGCAGCCGCGGTCCGAGCGTGCCATGTAGGAGGGCAGGTAGCCGCCGCCGTGCGCGCCGCAGATCTTCACACCGGGAAAGCGATCCAGCGTCCCCTCGAAGATCAGGTGCGAGAGCGCGATCGTGGTCTCGAGCGGAAATCCGATCACGTTCTCGAGGCCGCCGGCGCCCTTGAGGCGTTTGGCGATATCGGTGGTCGCGCCGTCCGCCTGCGGGTGGATGAAGACCAGCACACCGAGTTCTTCGGCCTTGGCCCAGAACGGGTGGAACTTCGGGTCGCTGAGTTCGAATCCGGCCACGCTTCCGCCGATCGCCGCGCCGCGCAGGCCGTATTTCTTCACGCCTTCCTCGAGTTGCCTTGCCGCAAGTTCCGGGTGCTGGAGTGCGACTGAGGCAAAGCCGAGGAAGCGATCGGGCGTGGCGGCACAGGCTTCGGCGAGCTTTTCGTTCTGGATCCGGATGATCTGCTCTGCCAGGTCGCGCTCGGCCTTGTACCACCAGGGATTGATGCTGAGCACTTCCATGTCGATGCCCTGCGCGTCCATCGCGGCCAGCCGCTCCGCCAGTGCCGTGCCCATGTGCAGGTCGGGACGCATGGCTGGCCCGCCGAGCTTGAGACCCACAAGTGCCATGGCCTCGGGCACGGCGCAGTGGGCGTGGACGTCGATGACCCTGGCGCGCTTGCCCGAGACGATGGTTTCACGGCGGCGCGAATGCGCGTGGGCGTGGCCTGATTCGGTCATGCTGCAGGTGACGAACCGAAGCCCGCCGAGCACGCCGGCGGTGCCGGGATATTCGGGGTGCGAATGCGACATGGCGTGCCTGCTCCCGGAAGTCGAATTGCCGAAATGGCAGACTAGCATGCGGCCGGCTGCAAGCGCTTGCGGCCCGGACATGAACGGGTAGAATTTCCTGCACAGCACAAGAACAGGATTTCCGCCATGCCAGACAACGAAGAGCCGATCCGCTATATCGAACGTACCCGCGACTACTACCGGGCACTCGGGTACGAGAAGGACTATGTCTGGGCGACCCATGCCGAGACTCCATTCGCGCGACTGGCGAAGCCGCTGGCCGAAGCACGCATCGGCCTGGTCACCACCGCAAATCCTCCCGACCGCTCGAACCGAGACGAAAAAGGTGTCAAGCATGTCTGGTCGGGCATGACCGATCCACTGCCCGAACTCAATACCGACAACCTCGCATGGGATCGCGAGTCGACCCATACCGAGGATCGCGAGAGTTTCATGCCGATCAAGACCGCAGCCGGCCTCGCACGCGAAGGCATGATCCGCGCAATCGCGGCGCGCTTTCACGGCGTGCCGACCGAATACAGTCAGCGTAAGACGATCGAGGAAGATGTCCCCGAAATCCTTGCGCGACTGCGCGAGGACCGGGTCGACGCGGTCCTGCTCAGCGCCTTGTGACCGGTGTGCCACCAGACCGTGAGTCTGGTTGCACGGCACCTCGAGGCCAACGGCCTGCCGACCGTCATGATCGGATCGGCGCGCGACGTGGTTGAACACTGTGGCGTCGCACGGTTCGTCTTTACCGACTTCCCGCTTGGCAATCCCTGCGGCTATCCCTGGCGCGCGGACATGCAACGCGAGGTCGTCGCGACAGCACTGGGGTTGCTGGAAACCGCGCCCGGGCCGCGCACCACCCTGGAGGCACCCTTCAGGTGGAAGGAAGACCCGGGCTGGCGGGAGCGCTACGGCCGGGTCGATCCGGTCGAGCTTGAAAGGCTGCGTGCAATCGGTGAGGAACGCCGTCTGCGGCAGGCGGCGGCGCTGCGGCTCAAATCCTCGTAGCCGTCGGATTCAGCGCCTGGCCTGACCCTCAATCCGTTCATTGAGGACTTCTGCCGCGTAGTGATGTTTCCTGACCCAGTGCCGCACAATGTCGGCACTGGGGGTGGTCCAGATTTTATTTGCAAATCCGTCCGGGGCGGTATTGCGTCTATTTCCCGCCTGCCTTCGTCCCGGCAAGTTCGCGCTCAAGATGATCAATGCGGTTTTGCATTGCGGCGATTTTGCCGTTCAGGAGTCCGACGTTGAAGAAGGTCACTTTGTTGGCCGGTGCATCGAGCGTATTGCCGTAGCCCAGCCAGGACGAGTCATAGACCTTGACCTTGGTAAAGCCCAGTTGCTGCAATACGCCGGCGGTTTCGGCCGCGCGAGCGCCGCTCTGACAGTAGACGATTGTCTCCTTGCTTGGATCGAGACCGGCATAAAGCGCCTTCAATTTCTCCACCGGTTTGAGCGACATCCCCGACGAATCGGCCACTTCGCGCTTCGCGAGTTTTTGCGGTGTGGAAGGATCGACCCAGTTCTGTTCGTACGGAATGTTGACTGCTCCCGGAATATGGCCGCCCCGGATGGCGCGAATGTCTTCACCCGAGAACTCGCGCGGCGTGCGTGCATCGACGATCTGCACGTCGCTCCGGTTCAGCCGTGCAACGACGTCGCGCGTGGATACGCTTGCATCGGGGTTGGGTTTCAGCGTAAGCGAAATCGGTGGCCGCCTGGTCTCTTCGCGTGAAACCGGGAGACCGGCGGCGATCCAGTCTTCGATCCCGTCGTGATACACGCGAGCCTGCCTGCCGCCGAAATACTGCATCGTGTACCGGCCGAAATAGGGATTCCACGCGCCACGATTTCCGTAGACGATGATCTCGTGCGCCGGATCGATGCCGGCGGCGCCGAGGATTTTTTCGATTCGCTCGATGGCGATGAAGTCCTCGGCGTTGCTGTCGCGCAGGACCTGTGCGACATCCCCGATGTTGATCGCGCCGGGAAGATGCCCCTTCCGGTATTCGACGGCATTACGCACATCGAGGATCGGGACGTCACGCCTGGCCGCTTCCTGTACGTAGCCACGGTCGACGATGATCCGGTCCTCGGCGCAGGCAAGGCCGGCAAGCGAGAAGAGCAGCAGTGCCGTCAAGGTTCTCAAGATGGTCTCCGGCAGGGAATCAGAATATCAAGGCGAGATGTAGGCATATCCGCGATTCTGGTAAGCCATCAGGGATATCCATGCGTTCCCGACGACCTTCACCGAAGGCACCACGTCTTCCGGGCGCGTGCCCTGCTCGCGAACCGCGACCGCACATTGTTCGACGTTGTCGACGCCTTTCGAACTGCGCATCTCGGCGAGCTTCGCGGCGATTTTTGTCGCGATCTCCCGGTCTTCGGCCTTTACCTTCGACATGTCGGTCTGCACAAGCTTCGTAGCACCGCCACGAAACGAGATGATGAAGTGTGGCGTCACGCCCTGATTGATCAGCGATTGGCGCGTTTCGTCGATGATGTTTAGCCGCGCCAAGAGCACCTTCGCGTCACCGGCCGTAATGTCGAAGGCGACCTTGACCTCCTTGGCGCCCTGCAGCGCATCGCGGTCGTCGTAGCCTGCAGCCAGCGCCGCAGTTCCGCCTGACAAGGCCATGACTGCCGTAGCAGCCGTGGCGACTATTAAATTCAAATGCTTTCTCATTTCAGACTCCTTTCCGGTGGAAAAATGTTTTAACGGGGCTCTAGCCGCCGGCCGTAAGTTTCGTGATGTCCTCTATTGCGTCCGGGCGGCTGAAATCGCGTCCGCCAAGGGCGCGCAGGACAATCCGGCCGCTGCGATCGATGACGTAAGTCGATGGCAGCGCGTTCACTTGCCAGTCGCGCATCACGCTTCCTTTTTCGTCGATCAGCAGCGGGAATCGGAGCGCAGGATCGAACGCCGCGGAAAATGCGGCCACCGCCTCCCAGGGTTCACCGGCATTGATCCCAAGCACCAATGCGCCTTTCGGGGCGACGGCGCGGTACAGGCTATCCAGCGATGCCATCTCTTTTCTGCAGGGTGGGCACCAGCTCGCCCAGAAATTCACCACCACCACCCGGTCTCGCAGTGCTGAAAGGCGCCACAACTTGCGGTCGGCGTCCTCTAGCGAAAAGTCGGGCGCTTGTGTGCGCGTGCCAACACGTGCAAATACGTCCGGCTGTGCCGCGCGGGCCCTGTGCGCGCCGAGCAGGGAGATCCCCATTGCGCCGAGCAAAAAGGCGCGACGTTCAGTCGCAACGAATTTTCTGGATCCGTGCTTCATTGCCTTTTTCTCCTGAGTCCCAGCGTACGTACAGGGTGAATGCGCTGTTCCGATTGATGGGCACGGATAACATCCCCTGGATCGAATCACCGGGATGCAATTCCGCAGTCTCCGGGAGCTGAGCCCATTCAAACGCCATTCGCGCGGCAGTTCCCGTTGCGGCTTGATCCAGTTCGCGCAGCCAGTCGCTGCGGCCGCGGATCTTCTGCGCCGTACCGTGCTCCGGTTCCACGCGCCAGTCTTCGAGCCGGGTGGCGATTGTCTTCGCGGAGGAATCGCTATGCAGTGCAACGTTCACCACGCAGGAGCGCGCGTAGCGCTCGACCAGGGCCGCCGGCACGCCTCGCGCAAGATAGAAAGAAGCTGCCTGCTCATAGCCCAGGGTCCGTACGGAGAGTTGCAGGCCATTGCTTCGCAGGTTCATCGAGGGTTGCGCCAGTGCCGCGAGAGGCGCTGCAATGAGCGCTGCCGTTGCAGCACGTAAGCACCTGCGTATCATTCGGCCCATGCATTTTTTCCACAGCGAATCTGGCGAGCAGTCTAGTTGGAAATTTTCAATTTCGTACAACACGTTCGCGATCCGGTTGATGCAAGGCGAATGTCAGAATTGATCTGTGATGGCAGCGGCTGTGCTGTGATGCAGCACAGCAAGGTTGGCTGACGGGGCAGGTTGAATCCGCGGAGTCAATACGGAAGATCGCGTAAGGGAAACTTTTCTGAGACACTGAGCCGAGCGCACGCCGGTGGCCGCGAGCTGCGGGTGGCGCAAGACCTGCGAGAGCGCAACCAAACATACAGAGGGAGAGGCATGAGAAAGACGACACTGATTTCGACGGCGCTTGCGCTGGCCTGCACGGCAGGCATGGCGCTGGCCGCAGGCGGCAACGTGAAAGTCACGCCGCTGGGCAGCCATGACGGGGAGTTCTGCCCGCTGGATCGCGCGATGATCTTCGAGGACCCGGACGGCACGCGGATCCTGTACGACGCCGGTCGGACGGTGCGTGGCCCCGAAGATCCTCGCCTCGGTCACATCGACGCGCTGCTGGTGACCCACCTGCATGGCGATCATCTCGGCGACCTGATCCAGCCTTCGGCGAACGCGGGTGAGTGCGGCAAGCCGGATTTCTCGGTGAAGACCACGCCGAACTCGAACTCGGTGAACATCGCGGTGGGCAAGAAGGCCAGGATCGTGGTCGGTTCGGAATTCAGCTCCTTCTTCGCGCACAAGATGAAGGCCGCGGGCGGCGATCCGAGCAAGGTGCAGCTCGTGCGCTTCGGTGCCAACGCAAAAGTCGGCGGCGTGAATATCACCACGGTGCCGGCGGTTCACAGCAGCGGCATCTCCCCGGGCTTCATCGAGGGTGACCTCGGCAAGGGACTTGCCGACAACGGCCTCACGGCCTACGCCGGCCCGCCCACGGGCTACGTGTTGCGCTTTACCAACGGCCTTGTGGTCTACCTGTCGGGTGACACCGGCATCACCGCCGAGCAGGACGTCGTGGTGCATGGCTACTACAAGGCGAATCTCGCGGTCATGAACATCGGCGACGTCTTCACCACCGGGCCGACCGAGGCTTCACATGTGATGAACAACCTCGTCAAGCCGAAGACGGTGATCGTCTCGCACGCGAATGAGAAGGCGACCGAGGGGGGCAAGCTCCTGCCGAACACCAAGACCGCCGCGTTCATCAAGGGCACCAAGGCGCCGGTGCATATTCCGCTGTCCGGCAAGACCATGGAGTTCGACGGCAAGGCGAAGTGCGTGGCCGGCTGCTGAGCTTTATATGGCAACAAAAAACCCCGCTGCGGCGGGGTTTTTTATCGCCTGCGTCCGGGCGCCGGGGCGCGGGGGCTAGTTCGAGGAATTCGCGATGGTGATCTGGTCGTTGAGCGTCCAGTAGTCGTACAGCCAGCCGAACCCCAGAAGGCCGAGCGTGAGCAGATACAGGATGCCGGTGATCCATTTACCCATGTACATCCGGTGGATGCCGAGCAGGCCGAGGAAGGTCAGCAGGATCCAGGCGACCGAGTAATCGATGTCGCCCGCGCGAAACCGAAGGTCCGCCTGCCGGTCCATCGACGGAATCAGAAACAGATCGATCAACCAGCCGATGCCCAGCAGACCCAGGGTAAAGAACCAGATCGTTCCGGTCACCGGCTTGCCGAAATAGAAGCGATGCGCGCCGGTGAAACCGACCAGCCAGAGGATGTAGCCGACCACCTTCGAATGGGTATCGCCTGTCTGCGCCATGGTGTTTTTCCTCAAAGGCCGAAGCTCGATTGTATAGACGTAAGGGCTCAGGCCTGCCAAACGAGCGGAAAGCGGGCGCAGTCCATGCGTGCGCCGTGCGCGAGGCCGGGATCCGCGGTGGGAATCGCGACCTCGCCTTTGCGCACGCAGTAACGCGCATCGTCCCCGGTCCAGCGCGTGGACAGGGCGCGCCGACGTCCGGTGCCCGCATTGCCCGGGGCCCCGTGCACGACCATCGCCTGGAACACCATGCAGTCGCCGGGCTGCATGTCGAAGGCGACGATCCTGTGTCGGTCGCGCGTCCTCTCGATGTCGGGGAGCGGCGGCAGGCCCGTACCGGCATAGGGACTGCCGTTGGCAAAGTGATAGGGACTGAACTCCGGCCATGCATGGCTGCCGCAAACGTATTCGACCGCCACCTCGCGCGGTACCGGATCGAGCGGCAGCCACAGCGAGCAGACCTGACGCCCGCTCACCGCCCAGTAGGGCTGGTCCTGGTGCCAGGGGGTGCGCGCCGAAGTGCCGGGTTCCTTGACGAGCAGCTGGTCGTAGAAAAAGTTCACACGTGTCGCGCCCATCACCTGCCCCGCGATCTGCGCGGCCGGCGATTCGAGCGCAAAGCGTCGGAACGACGCGAGGCGTTCGGCGGTCTCTACCTCACCGTAGAACCGCCCGCCGCCGTCCGCCGCCTCGTACTCCTCGGCGTGCGGGCCTGGATGCGCCATCGCCTCTTCGGTGGCTTCTGTTAGGAACGCAAGCCATTCGCGCGAAAACACGCCGGTGAGGCAGACTACGCCGTCGCGCGCATAGGTGACGCACTCTTCGGCCGTGATTGCGCGCAGGGGATCCGGGCTCATGGAGAAGTAGCGACGTTCGTCAGGACCCAGAGTCCCGGTTTCGCCGCGTCGTGTTTGTCTGCGGGGTCGAGGTACTCGCCGGCGCACAGGTCCAGCAGCCCCTTTGCGCGGGCTTGCCCCGCAAGGGCGGCGGCCGTCGCGCGATCCGCACCCGACACGAGGACGTGGCGCTCTTCGCCAACGCCGAAACCCGTGCGGCGCGCGGGGCCGTATGTTTCGGTGGACCCGACGTCGACGGCCCCGCTGCCGAGCAGGTGCGAGAAAGCGGCGTAGGCGCGCAGCGCGGGGCGCGGATTGAACATCCGGTCGATGAACCCGTGTCGCGGGAAGTAGCCGCGATCGATGTCCATGAAAGTATCGAAAACGTAGCGTACCCGCGGCGAGAGACGCGCGGCGAGCACGGCTTCGGCGACCAGCCGCGCGGTGTCGGTGTCGTCATCGCGACTCTTCGCAATGTTCGAATCGGTCAGCTTGATCGCGCCGAGCAAGGCCAGGCCCGTTTGCGCGGCATACGCCGCCAGCCGGCACGCGGTGGCAAGCAGGTCGGCATCGCGATCCAGGCGCACGACCACGCCATCGAACAGCCCTCGCACCCCCGCGCTCTGCATTACCACCTCAAGGCCGTCCAGTTCCTGCGGCATCAGTCCCGTCTTGATGAAATGGCTGACGTGCTGGCCGTCGTAGCGCGCGTCCTCGTGCATCCGCAGCTTGGCCCAGTAGAGCGGGATGCTGAATTTCTCCCGGAACGCGGCCAGGCGCGCGGCGTTGCGCGCGAGCGCTGCCCCGCTCAGGTTGACTTCCAGTGCTTCCACGAGACCCGGCGCCTCTTCGAGCGCCACGGATACGCCCTCTCGCGGCACGCCCAGGGTGGTGACGATGAAGCGGTGGCCCGCTGCATGCATGAGCCGCATGCGCGTGCATACCGGCGCCTGGGTGAGGTCGCTGTCCGGGACCTTGACGAGGCGTGCGCCCATTTCCCATAGCGCCATGACCGGATAGTCGTTGCGCGCCGGCTTGCGGCCGAACTCCTGCACCCCGCCGGTGGAGGGAATGTCGAGGACCTCCGCCCAGGGATGGCGCAGTTCGACGCCGACGCCGGTGAAAGGAGCGTTCTTCACGCTCGCGGGCGGAGGCACGCGGCGCGGCGCGTAGGCCTGCCCGGGCGGCAGGGTACGTCCATCGGTGCGTACCAGGCGCATCACGTGGCCCTGCTCGTGCACGTCAACCACGCAGTAGCCGAACTTTCCCGTGTCGCCGCGCCCGAACTCGCAGCCCGGGTCGACGCGGTAGAACTCGCTGTAATCGTGTCTGAGGAACGCGGTCGATGGCAGCAGGTACATCTCGATCCCGGCGTGGACGTCGTACCAGAAGTTGTGTACGTGGCCGGCGAACATCGCCTCGACTCCGTGCCGTTCGAAAAGGCCGAGCAGCCAGGCGCGCGCGGGCTGGTCGATGTTGTCGTAGGTGCTGCGCTCGTCGGCCGTGAGCACGAAGGGGGGGTAGTGGAGGAAGACGAACACCCGTCGGCCGGCGCTGGCGGAAAATTCGGCCTCCAGCCATGCGCGCTGCTCAGTCTCTTCCGGCAGACCGGAGTTCATGAGCTGCGCGTCGATCACGATGCCGCGCAGCACGTCGCAGTCGAACGCGTAGTAATCGCGGCCGAAGGTCTCGCGGTAACTGGCAACATAGCCGGAGGTGACGATGTCGGCCGGCATCCAGTCGAGGGCTTTGTCGCCCACGTCGTGGTTGCCCGGCACAAGATGCAGCGGCACCTTGATCGCGGCGGCGATCTCCTTGAAGCGGCGCGCCGCCTCGCCGAACACGGGCAGGCCCGGCATCGGGTGGACGATGTCGCCCAGGTGGACGACGAATGCCGGCGCGGGATCGAGCGCACCGATCTCGGCCAGCGCATGGCGGGCACGGCCGTTGGCGCGCGCGTTGGTTTCGAACGGCGAGGCGGAGCGTTCCTCGTGCTCGTTGACATGTGTGTCGGCGACGACCGCAAACGAAAACAGCTTGGCGCCCACGGGTTCGCGGGCACCGCGCGCGGGCGCATCCGGCTGTACGGCATCGATCATCTATCGTTCTCCTTCCCTGTGGAAGTTCTGAAATTGTTGTGCGATTGCACAACAGGATTGTCCTGAGCGCCGCACCAGGCAACGGTGTCTTGTAACAAAACTCAAACTTTCCCATCCTTCGAACGTTCTTCCGCCGCGGCGTCCGCGGGCAAGGCATAGCGCGGCCAGTCGCGCAGCCAGGCCCGCTCAAGAAGCGGCAGCAGGAGCGCGCCGGCCATGATCGCACCGAACATGGCCAGCACCAGGCCGCGACTTTGCAGCCACCACGCAAAGGTCGCAAAGCCGACGATAAAAATGAAATTTCCCAGCACCAGGACGGCCTCCGCACGGTGGATGTTGAGGTGGATCTTGCGCAGGCAGTGCGGGCAGTCGATCGCCATCGTCGAGACGATCGCGCGGCTGAACTTCTTCCTGTCGATGTCCTTCCCGCAGACGGGGCAACGGTGGTCCATGGCGATTCAGGCCGGATGTGCAGAGACGAGAAGGTAGACGATTGCGGCGATGGTCGTGCAGGCCCCGAGTGCCATCGTCAGCGAGAGTTTTTCGTCGTGCAGCAGCGCAGTCCCGAGGATCGCCGTGATCAGCGGGTAGGAGGCGATGATCGGCGCGACCACCCACACCGGCGCCATGCTGAGCGCGTAGTACATGAGCAGCACCCCACCGCCGTTGAGCACGCCGGTCCCGGCGAACCAGGCCAGGCCCCGATGCGTGGGCTTCGGACGCCGCGCGCCGCGCATCCGGTCGGAGGCCAGCACGACGGAGCAGGACACCAGATACCCGATCAGCCCGGCGGCGAACGCGTTCGACCAGAGCAGGAGGCCCGCCTTGGCGCCGGTCTGCGCAAACGCCCGAACGATCGCCCCCGCCAGCGGCCAGAGCAGGGCCCAGCCGATGAAACCGGAATGGACTGCGCCCTTCCTCCATGAAAGCAGGGCCACGCCCGCGACCACTCCCACGGCCGAGACAGAGGCCTCGGCGGGCACCTTCTCGCCGAGGAACAGGCTCGCCGTGAGGAGCGCAAACAGCGGCGCGGTGCCGGAGACGGCGCTGGTGACGGTCGGGCCGAGCAGTTCGGTGGAGCGGAAGGTCAGCAGCGTGACGCTGACCGGAAAGAACAGGCCCACCGCGGCGAACAGCAGCACGGCATTCAGGTCGAAGCCGCGCGTGTCGAGCGCAAACGGCGCGGCCAGCACGAACACCAGGGTCGCCGTCGGGATGCTGATCGCGGCGCCGGAGCGCGTATCGAGCACGCGCAGGCCGACGCGCGCCGTCACCAGTCCAATGGCGAAACAGAACGAACTGAGTACTGCGATGACCAGCGCCAATGCGTTTCCCCGTGACTGCTCTATTGCTTCTTCTCGTCCTGCATGCGCTCGGCATGCACCTTGCGCATTTCAGCGCTGGCCTGTCCGTACAGGAAGCGTACGTAGCCGATCATGCCAGCCGCGGCGATCGACCAGCCGGCAAGCATGCCGGCGTAAAGAAGATAATTCACTGCCGCCGGCATCACGCCGAGCATCGAGACCGCGCCTGAAGCGGCGAACAGCGTGAAACCGCCCCAGAGCAGCGCAAGGCCGCGCTGCTGCACCGGCGCCACGGCCCAGCGCAGCCGTTCAAGCAGTGCCACGGGCAGACAGAAAAAGCAGCATCGAGATGCCAAGTGCGGCGAAGGACAGCAGCACCGCGCAGATGGCGTAAAGCTGGAGCCGCCGATGGCGCGCATCCGCAATCGTCGCGACCTTTTCGAGGGCTTCGACGGTGGTCTCGATCTGCGCCGCGAGCGCGCGTATGTGGGTGTCGTTTCCCGAAGCCGCGGCCTGAAGTTCGGTGATCTGCTGTTGCAACAGCGATGCCTGGCTGGCGGCAGCTTCCGGCGCCTTGCTGGTAAACACGGGCTTCGCGGCAGAGATGATCGTCCCCACATGCGGCAGCACGGCCTTGAGTGCGGGTATCAGCCAGGCGGGCATTCAGTCCTCCTTTGTCGTCCGGTTGTCCAGCCAGGGCAGGTTTCCAAATTTCATCAGCGCGGAATCAGTCCGGTACCTTGCGCGGCGTGAAGATCGCGTAATTGCCGTTCGCCTGCGCGACCAGCAGGTCTTCAAGGTATACGCGCGACTCCAGGTTTGCGATCGTCTTGCCGCGATTCACGATTTCGGTCGTGCAGGTCAGGCGGCCTGCGGTGATGGGCTTGAAATAGTTCATCTTGATTTCGATGGTGGCGCAGATTTCGCCTGCCGCGAGCGTGGGGTGCAGGGCCGAGCCCATGCCGGTATCGGCCATCGCATAGACAACCGCGCCATGCACGACCCGGTTCGGATTCAGGTGATCGTTGGTGACGATCAGGCTGAGCGTGCTTGCACCAGGGCGGCAGTCGTCAATGCGCAGGTCGAGCAATTCGGCAAAGGGATGGAACATGGTCTCCACTGTTCAGGATGCGGACGCGGGGTCGGGAATCATGCCGGTACGCCAAGGATGTCGCCAAGTGCGGCGGCGAGCAGCACGCACTCTTCCTGGGTGCCGATCGAAATACGCACGAAATCCGAGATTCGCGGCTGGGCAAAATGCCGTACCAGGATGTGCCGCTCCCGCAGCCGGCGCTGCAGTTCGCCGCCGGCCAGTCTGGCGTGTCGCGCAAGGACAAAGTTCGCGCTGGAGGGCAGGACATCGAAATCCATGGTCTTGAGCGCTTCGGTCAGCCAGGCGCGGCTCAGCAGAATCTTGCGGCGCATCGCTTCGAAATACCCCGTATCGTCGAACGCGGCCTCGGCTCCTGCAAGTGCCAGCCGGTCGAGGGGATAGGAATTGAAACTGCCCTTGACCCGTTCGAGCCCCTCGATCAGGTCGGCATGGCCCAGCGCAAAACCGACCCGCAGCCCCGCGAGCGCACGCGATTTCGAGAGCGTCTGAACGACCAGCAGGTTCGGGAACTCGGCGACCAGCGGAACGCAGCTCTCCGCACCGAAGTCGACATAGGCTTCATCGATCAGCACGACCGAATTCGCATTCTGGAGCAGCAGCGCTCTGATTTTTCCGATATCCAGGGCGCGACCGGTCGGCGCGTTCGGGTTGGGCAGCACGATGCCGCCGTTGGGCTGCGCATAGTCGGAGATCCGTACCTGGAAATCCTCGTCCAGCGGTATGGATGTCTGTGCGATGCCGAAGAGCGCGCAGTACACCGGGTAGAAGCTGTAGCTGATATCGGGCGTGAGGATCGGCTCGGTGTGCCTGAGCAGCGCGCGGAACGCATGCGCGAGAACTTCGTCCGAACCGTTGCCGAGAAACACGTTTCGCGGCGCAAGGCCGTGGATTGCCGCGATCCGTTGCTTGAGTGCGGTGCCTCCCGGATCGGGGTAGAGGCGCAGATCCGCATTGACCGCTGCCTGCAGGGCCGCGATCACTGCAGGCGAGGGCGGGTAGGGATTCTCGTTGGTATTGAGTTTGATGAACCGGCCGTCGGCCGGCTGTTCGCCGGGGCGGTAGGGCTCGAGGCTGTCTATGCCTTCACTCCAGAATGCGCTCATGGCCGGATTGTACGGTGTGCCCGGGCGCCAGCGGCCGGAGGTTCACTCGAATGCGGTTCGCTCGAACACGAGGTGCGACCAGGTAATGCCGGCGCGTCGGTTCTCCTCCTGCGCGGATTCGGCTTCGGCGCAGAAAAGCGTCCGCAGTCCGTTCTGCGCGGCCAGCCGCATGGTTTCGTCGGCCGAGACCTCGAACATCTGCCGGCCGGACGGCACCGGGCCGTGGCGCAGCGAAAGCATCAGCCGCCCGTTGTCGGTGACCAGCGCGGCCAGCCGGGGCATCGCGGCTTCGCGTTCGTTTTTCTCGAGATGCATCCAGACCGCAGTGAGCATGACCAGCGAAAATCGCTGTCCGCGGCCCAGCGTCGCGTCGAGCAGTGGCAGGCTGTCGTCCAGCCATTCGATGTTTGGCGAGGGGTGGAGCACCATCGCGGGGATGCGCAATGCCGCGACCGGTTCGACGGCCAGAACCCGGTGACCCAGCGCGGCGAGGTAGGCCGCGTCAGATCCCGTGCCCGCGCCGAGTTCGAGCACGGTACAGGGCGCGGCCGGGAGCAGGTGCATGACGGGCCCGTGCCGGTCGGCGAATGTGATGGTTTCGTAGCGATGGAGGAGTTCGGCAGCTTCCTCGGCGTAGCCACGCGTGCTGCGGGTCATCTGCAGGTCACCTCGGCGAGCGTGTTCTCAGGGCGCGGGCGTGACGATCTTCGAATCGTCCCGGTTGCCCCATTCTCCCCACGAGCCGACATAGTTGCGCACGTCGGGATAACCGAGCGAGCGCAGCGCGAGAAAGGTGCTGGCCGAGCGATAGCCGCCCTGGCAGAAGGCGATCACACGCTTGTCGGGCGTGACCCCCTTCGCTTCATACAGCGCGCGAATCTCTGCGGCCGGTTTGAACCGCCCGTCCGCGCCGATATGCTCGCGCCAGAAGAGGTGCACCGCGTTCGGAATCGCGCCGGCACGTTTCGCGCGCTTCTCGGTGCCGCGGAATTCAGATTCGCGCCGCACGTCAACGATCACCGTGCCGGGGTCGTCGATCGCGGCATGCACGTCGAACCTCGTCGCGAGCAGGCCCGGATTTCGGGTGCCCCTGAATGGCGGGGAGGAAGGGGGCGCCTTGGCCGGATCGACCGGGGCGGGGGCGGCGGAAAGCGGCGTCAGTTTTCTGCCCGATGCGGTCCACGCGCTGCTGCCGCCATCCAGGATCCGCACGTCCGGGTGGCCCAGCACCGCGAGCAGCCACACCGCGCGTGCCGCGCGCTCGCCTGATTCGTGGTCGTAGATCACCACCGGACGCTCGACTGAGACGCCGCGTGCGCCGAACAGGTTGGTGAATATCGCAAGGAAGGCGTTGAGCGGCGCGTCCGACGAGTCGTTCAGGCTCACGCCGTAGATATCGAGATGGCGCGCACCGCCGATCCGGCCGAGCGCAAAATCCTCGGCAGGCCGCAGGTCGATCAGGGTGACCTCGTTCAGCCGCGCGGCAAGATCGTCTGCGCTGATCAGGAAGCGCGAGTCGGGAAAATCGGACACTGCCATGGGCTCAGGCCGCGCGTGCCGTAGCGCCGGCTGGAACATGTGTCCTGAAGAACTGCCGCGCCTGCTCGATCACTTCATCGATGTGTTCCTGCGTGTCCTTCCAGGGAAAGCGGGTCGTCTCCACGTTCTCCGCCAGGCTCGCAACCTCCATCGCGACCCTGCGCGGGTGCGCGGTCACGTCGTCCGGTGCGATCAGCAGCGGTGTCTTGATCGTGCGAACGAAATCGCGCGTTACTGTGAACACGAAATCGGCACGCTTCGTGTACATGTTGTCGAGGAAGTCGCCGATCATCTTCAGCGTGAGTTCCGGGCGCTTCTCGCAAAGCTGCGGCCCCCAGCCCTTGATGTTGTTCTGGTAGAAGAGGTCCGGCGTCTCGGGACGAAAGCCGCTGGGCTGCATCATCGCGGCCGCGACAATCCTGTCCGGTGCGCGCTTGATCAGGTTGTGGATCATCGGCCCGCCGATGCAGAAGCCCATGACGAAGAACGCCTTGATGCCGAGGTGATCCATCAGCCCGAGCTGGTCGTCGGCATAGCTGTCCCAGGGGCGGTCGACCTCCACAGGGCCCGTGGATTTTCCGGGATTCGCGTTGCGCAGATCCGCGCAGATGCAGCGGAAGTCGTTTTTGTAGGCGTCGATCGCGTTGAAGGGCGAGAAGTTCTGCCAGGATGCAAACGACGAATTGAGCCCGCCGCCCGGAATCAGAAGGAGGGGAAAGCCTTTGCCGGTGTCCTCATAGTAGATGCGGACGGGGCCTTTCTCGTAGTAGGGCATGGGGAGGATTCTCTACGCTGTGGGATGGTCACGGTAGACAGGGTGGTGTGGGCTGTCAAGAAAGCAGCGGCGGGCGCAGTGCCGCGCGTGGCACACTACGGTTGTGCCGGTGTAGCGGCCAGAACAATCGAATGGGAAAAAGATGCGATTTGCAATCTATGGATCAGGCGGGCTGGGCGGCTACTATGGCGCGCGTCTCGCACAGGCGGGGCACGACGTGGCTTTCATCGCGCGCGGCGCACATCTCGAGGCGATCCGCAAAAGCGGCCTGAAGGTACTCAGCCCGCTGGGGGACTTCCATCTCCCGTCACCCAAAGCGAGCAGCGACCCCGCCGACATCGGTCCGGTCGACGTGGTGATCGTCGCGGTCAAGACCTGGCAGGTGCCGGAAGTCGCGCGCGCAATGCGCCCTCTGCTCGGGCCCGACACGTTCGTGGTGCCGTTCCTGAACGGGGTCGATGCACCTGACGAACTGGCCAGGGAGCTTGGCGCCGCGCGTGTGATCGGCGGCCTGTCCAAGGTGTTCAGCCAGATCGAGGCGCCAGGCGTGATCCGCCATGCGAATCCCGGTGCCTACATCGAGATCGGTGAACTCGACGGCAGCACGTCGCAGCGGGTCGAGGCGCTGCGTGAAGCATTCGCCAAGGCCGGCGTGGACACCAAGGCGAGCACCGACATCCGCACTGCGCTGTGGAAAAAGCTTCTCACGGTCAGTTCCTGGGCCGGGCTGGGCGCGCTTGCGCGCAGTCCGATGGGGGTGATCCGTACACTGCCCGAGACCCACGCGCTGGTGGACCAGGCGATGGACGAAGGCATCGCCGTCGGACGCAAGCTCGGCTACGCAATCGCTGACGGATTCAAGGCTGAGCTCTGGTCGTTTTATGAAGGATTGCCGGCGGCCGCAACGGCCTCGATGCTGCGCGACATCATGGCCGGCAAGCCCTCCGAGCTCGACGCATGGAACGGGGCAGTGGTGCGTTTCGGGAAACAGACCGGTGTCGCCACCCCGGTCCATACGTTCACTTATCACGCGCTGCTCCCCATGGAGAAGCGCGCGCGAAACGCGCTGTAAAAGGAGACACGACATGACCAGGACCGTACTGATCACCGGCGCTGGCAGCGGCTTCGGGCTCGACACTGCAATACAGCTGGCCGCGCGCGGTCGCAAGGTGATTGCCGCCGTGGAGAAGGACGCGCAGGTCGCCGGGCTTTCGGCCGCCCACCCGGAACTCACTGTCACGAAGATCGACATCACCAGAGCTGACGATATCGCCAAGGTCGACCAGTGGCGCATCGACTGCTTCATCGCCAACGCGGGGATGGGCCAGACAGGACCGCTCAGCGTGCTTCCGATGGAGCGGCTGCGCGCGGTGTTCGAGGTCAATGTCTTTGGCACCTTCGCCATCACGCAGCGCGTCGCGCAGGCCATGCGGAAGCGGCGCTCCGGGCGGATTCTGATCGTGTCGTCGATTGCGGGCGTGCGCGCCGGGATCGGCTCGGGGCCTTACGCAATGAGCAAGCACGCGCTGCAGGCTTTCGGCACTGCACTGCGCAGCGAACTGGCGGTTTTCGGGGTCGACGTCGCGCTGATAAACCCCGGCCCGTATGCCACAGGATTCAATGACCGGATGGCGAACAACCCGGGTGCGTGGTTCGATCGCGAGACCGCAGACCCGGAAGACGTCAAGGTCATGGACTCGCTCGTGAAGCGCATCACCATCGGTCAGCTCGATCCGACCGACGTGGTGAAGCGCTACGTTGAGCTGGTGGAGGCCGACAAGACCGAACTGGTGAACTTCATCCCACCCGACATCCTCGATCGACTGGCGATGGCCAGACCGGCCTGAGCGAAGCACTGGCAACGGACGTCAGGAAGTTGCAGCATCGGCCACGCCCGGGACTGACGCCCCTTCCATGGCACGTGACGGCGCCAGTGCCAGTATGAGAGCGCAGATTCCGTAGAGCGCTACGCCATCCGAGGGCGGGCAACCGCGGTGGGGAAGGCTGCTTTTATACACGAGATTTTCCCGTTCACCGGTACAGTGGAGGCTCCCGGAACGAACAATAAAAACGGAGAACGCGATGCAGGTGCTCAGCTGGAACGTCCAATGGTGCCGCGGCATGGATGGCGTGGTCGACCCGTTGCGAATTGCGAGCAGGATCAGGGAACTGGGCGACGCGGACCTGATCTGCCTGCAGGAAATCGCCGTCGAATGCGACGTCCTCGCCGGCAGTCGTGGCGAGGATCAGGTGGCAATGCTCGGTGCGGCGTTTCCTGAGCACCGCGCGTTCTACGGTGCATCATTCGAGTCGCATGAGAGCGGGGTTGCCCGCCAATTCGGCAATCTGATCCTGTCGCGCCGGCCGGTGCATCGCGTGATTCGCTACGCCCTGCCGTGGCCGCCCGAGGCGGGCGTCGTCAGCATTCCGCGGGCTGCCATCGAGCTCGAGGTCGAAGCGCCCTGGGGCATGCTGCGCCTGCTCACGACGCACCTTGAGTTCTACGCGCCGCAGCAGCGAGAAGCGCAGATCGAGTACCTGCGCGCCCTGCATCGTGAGGCCAGCGGACACGCGATGGTTGCGCCGGGCACTGGCGGTTCGGTGCTTTTTACGCCCAAGCCGCGCCCGCGAGATCAGATCCTCACCGGTGACCTGAACCTGGCAGCCGGGTCTGGACAGTATGGCCGCCTGATTGCGCCTTTCGGCGGTGCCGCGCCGGACTGGCAGGATGCATGGCGGGTGGCGCACGGCAATTCGCCACATGCACCAACCGTGCGTGTGCACGATGAGGACCCGGGTCGCACACCGTTCTGCTGCGATTTCATCGTCGTGACAGACACGCTGGAGCCGCGTCTGCGTTCCATGACAGTGGACTCAGTGAGCCGCGATTCGGATCATCAGGCGGTGTTTGCCGAATTCGAGGACTGAAAGGCGCCGGCCCCGGTGGGGTGTGATGCCGCTCGTGTCGCAGCGCGTCTTATGCGGCTGATTTTCTGGTTTGCGGCGCGTCGTTCCTCAACCGCACGCTTGATTACAGGGTACGCGTGCGCTGCGACAACCGGAGGAATCAGGTGGTGATTGCGGAAATCGCGGACTGCACTACAGGCCCGCGCAAGCGCAACCGTGGAGGCTGCGATCGTGCGGGCCGGGGTTGGAGCCTAGTCGCAGCCGCCCGGATTGCCGCACTTGACCTTGCACGCCTTCCATTCGTCCGAGCCGGGCTTGTGCTGCGACCCGCAGACTTTCCAGCAGGCCTTGATCGGATCGACGCAGGCTTTTCTGCTGTTGTTTTGCGCGAAAAGTCCGGGCTCGGCAGGGACCGTCTGCGCAGATTTCTGCACGATGCCCGACGATTGTGGCGGCACCCGGGACTCTGCAGACCATGCAGAGGCGGTCGAGAGCAGAACCATGCTTCCCAGCGCAATCGCCCATTGCAATGATTTCATCATCGTTCTCCGAAGTTGATCGAAAACAAAGGAACCTTAGCAGCAGCGCAGCGGCACCGCCAGTGGCAAAGTTGTCATTTCCGCGTGCGCTCGAGAAACCGTTCGATCACCGCATTTACAGTCTTCGGGTGCGTGACCGGGCCCATGTGCCCGAGTTCGTCGAACTCCACCACCTCGACCTGTGGCAGCGTGTCCGCGAGAAGCCGCGTGACCCCGTGAGCCGAAGGCGTCGAACGCCCGCCCACCATGCACAGCACCGGGATGTCGAGCGCACGAAACGCGGCCAGCGGCGTGGGTTCGGTAAACAGCGCATGCGTCCAGCGCCGTACCTTGGAAATGGATGCCGCAAGCACGGTCTTGCGCTGCGGCGGGGTTTTCTCCCAGCTTCCGCTGCCGGTCCAATAGTCGATGAAGTGTTCGGCGGCACCGTGCAGGTCACCGGCATCCAGTGCGGCGTTCGCGGCCAGCGCGGTCACCCGGATTCCATCAGCCTGGTTGGGCGGTGGGGACTCGGCTTCGAGCAGTGCGAACAGGGTGGGTTCATAGAGGGCCAATGCGCGCACGCGCCCGGGATTCTCGAGTGCGGCAATCAATGCGACCGCGGCACCGTAGGAATGTCCGACCAGCGCCATCGGCGATCCGGCACTGGCGAGGACCGGTTCCATGAATGCGACTTCATCGCGCAGGCCGATGACGCCGTCCGAATGCCACTCCGGACTTTTCCCTGCGCCGTACAGGTCCGGAGCGAGGACGCGGTACGTCGGCGCAAGCCGATCCATCAGATCTCGCCATTGGGCTGAACTGCTGGCGTTCGAATGCAGGCAGACGACGCCGGAACCGGCGCCGGCTTCCCGCAGATGTGGGTGATGTCTGGACATGGGGTCGTCAATCCGGGGCGGACATCGGCGTCCGCCCCGGGATTTTGAAGCTCAAACCCTGCGCGCGTTGCCTAGGTCGACGCGACAAGCGTCGCGATCCTGTGGCCGGAGAAAGATGGGATCGCGTTGTTCTTCAAGCGGCCTTCTTCACCGCATCGGCACGCACGGCTTCCGCAATCGCGGCACCCACTTCGGATGTGCTCGCCTTGCCGCCCATGTCCGGGGTGCGCGGGCCGTCGACGATGGCTTTTTCGATCGCGCGGATCACGGCGGCGGCCGCGTCGTGGTGGCCGAGGTGGTCCAGCATCATCGAGCCCGCCCAGATCTGGCCGATCGGGTTGGCGATCTTCCTGCCCGCGATGTCGGGCGCCGATCCGTGCACCGGTTCGAAAATGGAAGGGTAGAGGCGCTCGGGGTTGATGTTGCCCGAGGGCGCGATGCCGATCGTGCCCGCAGTGGCCGGACCGATGTCGGAGAGGATGTCGCCGAACAGGTTGGAGCCCACGATCACGTCGAACTTGTCCGGGTGCAGGACCAGCTGGATCGACAGTCCGTCGACGTGGTACTGGTCGGCGCGGATTCCCGGGTACTGCTTCTTCATCAGCGCAAAGCGCTCGTCCCAGTAGGGCATGGTGATGGTGATGCCGTTCGACTTGGTGCACGAGGTGACGTGCTTCTTCGTGCGCGTCTGTGCGAGATCGAAGGCGTACTTCATGATCCGGTCCACGCCCTTGCGCGACAGGGTCGTGGTCTGCTGCACGATTTCGCGCTCGGTGCCCTCGAACAGGCGCCCGCCCACGGTGGAATATTCGCCCTCGGTGTTCTCGCGCACCACGTAGTAGTCGATGTCGCCGGGCTTGCGGCCGGCCAGGGGACACGGCAGGCCCTCGAACAGCCGCACCGGGCGCAGGTTCACGTACAGGTCGAACCAGCGGCGGAAATTGATCAGCAGGCCCCAGGCCGAGATATGGTCGGGCACGATCGCCGGGTTGCCCACGGCACCGAAGTACACGGCCTCGAATTTCTTGCAGGATGTCCGGCGTCTCGTCGGGGCACATCTTGCCGTGCTCCTTGTACCAGTCGCAGTTCCAGGGAAACTCCTCGAACTTGAAGCCGATGCCGTATTTCGCGCCGACCGCCTCCAGCACGCGCACGCCCTCGGGCATGACTTCCTTGCCGATACCGTCGCCGGCAATGACTGCAATCTTGTGATCTGCCATGGTTTTC
The DNA here is from genome assembly GCA_963844255.1 of uncultured beta proteobacterium. Lineage (GTDB taxonomy): Bacteria > Pseudomonadota > Gammaproteobacteria > Burkholderiales > SG8-39 > SZAS-79. The sequence goes on along the minus strand of CAWJNP010000025.1, from coordinate 19,632 downwards.
TCCTTGAATCCGGTGCCTGAATCGGCGCCTCGCGCAGGGGGCGAATGATAGCCGATACAATATGGGATGAACTTTGCCGCGATCGAAACTGCCACCGAATGGTGCTGCGTCGCCCTCTGGCGCGACGGGGAGATCGTTTCGCTGGAACGGCGCGCCGGACCGCGTCAGGGTGAGTTCGTCCTGCCGATGCTGGACACGCTGCTGAAACGCACCGGTCTGGAGGCAAGCGACCTCGAAGCGATCGCCTATGGGGCCGGGCCAGGCGCGTTCACGGGACTGCGCATCGCCTGCGGCGTCGCCCAGGGGCTCGCCTTTGCGCACGGGCTGCCGGTGATCGGCATTTCCACGCTGGAGGCCACGGCCGAGGAGAGCGGCGCGTCGCGCGTCTTCGTGGCCCTCGATGCACGCATGAGCGAGGTGTACTGCGCGGCCTACGATAAGCGCCCGGGCGAGGCCGGTTGGCAGACCATCCTGCGCGCACGCTGCGCGCCGCCGGATGCGGTCGAGGTGCCTGAGGGGGGCGGCTGGCTGGGCTGCGGCAGCGGATTTGCGGCCTATGCCGCGCGCATTGAACCCCGTTTGCGCGGCGCACTCGTGGGCATTGCGCCCGAGGTGCGCCCCAGCGCGGTTGCGGTGGCCCGCCTCGCGGCGCCGCGCCTTGCGGCCGGCGAGGGCGCCGATGCGGCGCTGGCCACGCCGCACTACGTGCGCGACAAGATTGCATTGACCTCGGCGGAGCAGGCCGCGCGGGCGGGGCAACCATGAGTGCCGTCCTCAAGGACCAGCCACGCTTCGGGCGCATGGGCGTCGAAGACCTCGACGCGGTGATCGCGATCGAGGAAGACGTCTACACACATCCATGGACACGCGGAAATTTCGCCGATTCGCTGAAGGCCGGTTACCACTGCGCGACGCTGACGCTGGGCGCGGAATTGCTGGGGTACTTCGTGCTGCTTGTCGCGGTCGGAGAAGCGCATCTGCTGAACCTTTCTGTGTCCGCCGCGCGCCATCGACAGGGCATCGGCAGTGTGCTGCTGCGCGAAGTGTTGCGCCTTGGACGCGAGGGCGAGGCGCGCCACGTGTTTCTCGAGGTACGGCCGAGCAATGCGGCCGCGATTGCACTGTATGAAGGCTTCGATTTCAAACGCATCGCCGAGCGGCCCGGCTACTACCCGGCGCACGGTGGCCGCGAAAACGCCCTGGTACTGACGCTCGACCTATGAGCGCGCGCCGCGACGAGATGCTGAAGGAGATGGGGCTGACGCCCATCTGGAGAACGAAAGGAACGGGGGGGCCAGTAAAACCGCCTGTACCGATTGGAACAGGGGGGCCAGCAAACCCGCCTGGCCCCCCCGGAACGATCGGAACAGGGGGGCCAGTAAACCCGCCTGGCCCCCCCGTACCCCCCGGCGGCGATGCTGAACAAATCGATGTTCCGAGCACGCCGTCGGTGGCGCGCGAGGCGCGGATTTCCAAAATGGACTGGCCGGCACTCAAGGCGGCGGTGTCGGACTGCACGGCCTGCGCCCTGCATGAGGGCCGCACGCAGACCGTGTTCGGCGTAGGTGACGAAAACGCAGACTGGCTGCTGGTGGGGGAAGCACCCGGCCAGGAGGAAGACCGGCAGGGCGAGCCCTTTGTGGGCCAGGCGGGGCAACTGCTCGACGCGATGCTGGCATCCATCGACCTCAGGCGCGGCCAGAATGTCTATATCGCCAATGTCCTCAAATGCCGGCCGCCGGGTAACCGGAATCCGGAGCCTGCCGAGGTGGCGCAGTGCGCGCCGCACCTTGCACGCCAGGTTGCGCTGATCCGGCCGAAGCTCATCCTCGCGATGGGACGCTTTGCCGTCCAGACGCTGCTGGGTACCGAGGCCTCGATCGCCAGCCTGCGTGGCCGGCTGCACACCTGTCATGGCGTGCCGCTGATCGTCACCTACCATCCGGCCTACCTGCTGCGCACACTGCCGGACAAGGCCAAGGCCTGGCAGGACCTTTTGTTTGCAAAATCGACCATGGCGGGCTTGCAAGCGAGCGCAACGGCCGCAATATAGGGGCCAGCGTCCTATTACTTCTAACGGGAGATCGCCTTGCGCAAATTCATCCTTGCAGCCCTTGCTGCGCTGACTCTGTCGGGTTGCGGTTACAACGATTTCCAGCGGCTGGACGAATCCGTCAATGCTGCCTGGTCGGAGGTGGTGAACAACTATCAACGCCGCGCGGACCTGATTCCCAACCTGATCGCCACCGTCAAGGGCGCCACGGATTTCGAAAAATCCACGCTCGAGGCCGTGGTCAATGCGCGCGCCTCGGTTGGCCAGCTCAAGGTCACGCCCGAGGTTCTAAATGACCCGCAGGCATTCTCCAACTTCCAGAACGCGCAGGCCGGCTTGTCGAGCGCGCTGTCGCGGCTGCTGGTGGTGGTGGAGAAGTACCCTGAACTGAAAGCGACCCAGCAATTCAGCGAACTCGCGGCGCAGCTCGAGGGCACCGAGAACCGGATCACGGTTGCACGCGGTCGCTACATCAAGGCGGTGCAGGAATACAACGTGCTGGCGCGCCAGTTCCCAACCAACCTCACGGCAATGATCTTCAGCTACTCGCCCAAGCAGAATTTCACGGTCGAGAACGAGAAGGCGATCTCGGTGGCGCCCAAGGTTGATTTCGGCAAGCCCGCCGAAGCGAAGAAGTAAGGGCGCGGGAGCCGCGATGCTCAGACGCTGGCTTGCGGCACTGGTCGTCGCAGGTCTTGCGTTCTGCGCGCACGCCGAAGTTGCGGTTCCGGCGCTCGCGAGCCGGGTCACCGACCTGACCGGCACGCTGACGCAGGATCAGGCAGCATCCCTGGAGCAGAAACTCGCGGCGTTCGAAGCGAAGAAAGGCAGCCAGATCGCAGTCCTGATGCTGCCCTCCACCCAGCCCGAGGAAATCGAGCAGTATTCGATTCGTGTTGCGGAGGCCTGGAAGATCGGGCGCAAGGGCACCGACGATGGTGTGATCCTGGTGGTGGCCAAGAACGACCGGCGGCTGCGGATCGAAGTCGGCTACGGGCTCGAGGGCGCGATTCCCGACGCGGTCGCCAAACGGATCATCAGCGAGACCATCACGCCGCGCTTCAAGGCGGGGGACTTTTACGGGGGCGTTTCCGCGGGCGTTGACCAGCTGATCAGGCTGATCGACGGGGAGAAGCTGCCGCCACCATCGGCTGCGTCCGAAACTGCTTCCGGGTTCGGAGATTTTGTCGATTGGCTGATTCCCGCGTTCTTTTTCGTCGTCGTTGCGGGAGGGGTGTTGCGTGCGATGCTCGGGCGGTTTCCCGGCGCGGTGGCGACGGGTGCGGTCGGCGGTGTCGTTGCGTGGTTTCTGTTCGGGCTGGGTATTGCGCTGGTGGCGGCCGTCGTCGCGTTTCTGTTGACGCTGATGAATTCTGGCGTGAGTTCAGGTTTTGGGGGAGTCTCTTCGGGCGGTGGCGGTTTCAGCAGCGGAGACAGCGGCGGTGGGGGCTTCAGCGGTGGCGGGGGAAGCTTTGGCGGAGGCGGCTCCTCGGGGAGTTGGTGAGCGGATCATGCGCTGGATAAAGCATCTGTTCCTTGACGACTTCAGCGTGCGACGCGCGTTTCCACGCACCGCGCTCGAGTCCATCGGACGCGCGGTCGCCACGCAGGAGTTGCGCCACCGCGGTGAGCTGCGCTTCGTGGTCGAGGGCGGGCTGCCGGTCCATGTGTTGCTCGCCGGCCACAGTGCAAGGGACCGTGCCATCGAGGTGTTCAGTCGCCTGCGCATCTGGGACACCGAGGACAATGCAGGCATATTGATCTATCTGCTGCTGGCCGACAGGCGCGTGGAGATTGTTGCCGACCGGGGTGTTCACGCGAAGGTCGGCGCCGCAGCGTGGGACGCGATCTGCGGGGAGATGCAGCGTGCATTTGCGGACGGACGCTTCGAGGCCGGGGCGATCCTTGGCATCGAAGCTATCAGTGACCTGCTCGCGGAACATTTTCCGCCGGGGGATGCGAACCCGAACGAGTTGCCGGATCAGGTGGTGATTCTCTGAGCAGGCGCGGTGCCGAAGGCTTTTAAATGAATCTCCTGAATTTGTGAGGGTTGCGCGTGAATCTTGCGCAACCCTCACAAATTCAGGAGACCTGAGAAAGGCAATCCGGCGGCGAGGTCGCCTCGGGCACTACTCGAATTCGAGCAGACTGAACTACGCCTCAAGGCACGTCCGTCAAATCCCCCGGCGGCCCCTCATGGTGCGGATGCAACTTGTGTGGCGGCTGCACCGGCTCGCCGCCGGGCGGGACGACGCGCTTCAGGAACCCGATCACCGCGTTGCCGAAGATGTCGTTACGATCTCCGGCGACCATGTGACCGGCGCTGGTGACGTTGACGTATTCGGCGTGCGGGCAGAGCGCGCAGAATTCGGCGGCGCCTTCTTCGCTGAGTACGTCAGACAGCCCGCCGCGTACGAGCAGGGTGGGCAGGCGCAGGCTGCGCACGCAGGCCTCGAGCCGTGCCCGGCGCTTTTCCATGTCGTGCCGCCGCGGACGGAAGCGCGGGTCCCAGTGCCAGTGGTACTTGCCGTTCGCCCCGAGGCGCACGTTCTTTGCAAGGCCCGCCAGAGACGTGGGCGCCGTGCGCTGGGGCTGGTAGGCAGCGATGGCGGCAGCGACCTGTTCGAGCGAATCGAAGCCGTCGGGCCGCTGGTGCATGAAGGCCTGGATCCGGTCCACGCCGGCCGGTTCGATGCGGTGCGCGATGTCGACCATGACAAGTGCCATCGCGTCGACCTGCTCTTCGCCGACCGCGACCAGGCTGGTGCCGCCGCCCATCGAGGCCCCGACCAGCACGACGCGTTCGCGGCCAAGGCCGGCAATCACATGCTGGAGGTCTTTCACCATGAGGTCCTGGCCGTAGTCGCCGTCAGGCGACCAGTCCGAATCGCCATGGCCGCGCGCATCGAAGGCGACGGCGTAGTAGCCGGCTGCGCCGAGTTTCTGGCCGGCGCCCTTCCATGCATGACGGGTCTGTCCGCCGCCGTGCTGCAGGATCACGAGCGGTCCGGCCGGGTCGCCCCAGGCGTCGCCGGCGATGCGCACGCCGCCTTCGCCCGTCCAGATGTGCATCGGGTCGGGCGTGCCCGGCAGACGTTGTCCCGCGCCTTGTTGTGTCCCCACGTGTCCGGCTCCCGGCTAGTGTTTGTCGGAGCGCGCGATTGCGAGCAGGCGGTCGATCTCGACCGCGTGGCGCACCTTGTTGAGGACGAACCAGCGCTGTACCAGCGCCATGGTTCCCGCGACGAATCCACCGAACATGACAATCACCCAGGTGATCGAAACCCCGGTGCCGAGCAACAGGGCATACAGGGCGATCATCACCAGGATCGAGGCATTCTCGTTGAAGTTCTGCACCGCGATCGAACGTCCGGCACCCATCAGGTTGTGCCCGCGGTGCTGCAGCAGCGCGTTCATTGGCACGACGAAGAATCCGGCCAGTCCGCCGATCAGGATCAGCACGGGAATCGCGACCCAGATGTTATGCACGAACACCATGACCGGCACCAGCAGGCCCATCACGATGCCGAGCGGGATGACGCGCACCGCCTGATCCAGCTTGACGTGGGCCGAAGCAATGACCGCCCCCAATGCGATGCCGATCGCCACTACGCCCTGCAGGATCGAGGCGCGCGATAGATCGAACCCGAGGTTGTGGCGCGCCCATTCGATCACGATGAACTGCAGGGTCGCGCCGGCACCCCAGAACAGCGTGGTCACCGCAAGCGAAATCTGACCCAGTTTATCGGCCCAGAGCCGGCGAAAGCACTTGAAAAAATCGGTCAATGTGTCGAGTGGATTGTCCGGCAGCTTTTTAAGTGCGACCCCGGTGTTCGGCACAAACCAGTTGAATATTGCTGCGAGGACGTAGATGAATACGATCAGTGCGATCGCCGCCTCCGCGGGCGTGTCCACGCCGGTTTCGATGAGTGGCAGGTCGAAGTTGAGCAGCAGGCCGGAGACGCGCACGTTGATCAGCACGCCGCCGAGCACGGTCCCGAGGATGATCGAGGTGACCGTGAGGCCCTCGATCCAGCCGTTGGCCATGACCAGGCGGGTCGGCGGCAGGTACTCGGTCAGGATGCCGTACTTGGCCGGCGAGTAGGCGGCGGCGCCCAGGCCCACCATCGCGTAGGCCACCAGCGGGTTCACGTTGAACAGCATCATGGCGCAGCCGATGATCTTGATGCCGTTGCTGACCAGCATCACCTGGCCCTTGGGCAGCCGGTCGGCGAACGCGCCCACGTAGGGCGCGAGGATGACGTAGGAGATGACGAAGAAGAACTTGAGATAGGGCGTGAGCCAGGCGGGCGAATGCGACTGCATCAGCAGCGCGATAGCAGCCACCAGCAGCGCGTTGTCCGCGAGCGACGAAAAGAACTGCGCCGCCATGATGATGTAGAAGCCGAAGCTCATCTTGCCAACAGGGTGCCGGCGGCCCGCGGGCGCTGCCGGTCGTTCTCGTTGTTCTCCTTGGTCGAGCAGGCGGCTTTATAGCATGTCGCGACTGCGATTCCGGGATTTGTGGCCCATCATTTCGGCGGCCGCTCGTGCCTGGGATATGCTTCGACTTTGGAATTGTGCTTGAATTGCACGATTCACCGGCAGTTCTGCGCCGGCACCATAATGAGATCGGGTCCCATCAATGGCGGACAGGCGTCTACAGGTATTCCACGCAGTCGCGCAGCAGCTCTCGTTCACGAAGGCGGCCGAGGCGCTTTTCATGACCCAGCCCGCGGTCACCTTCCAGATCAAGCAGCTCGAAGAGCATTTCAACACCCGCCTGTTCGATCGCGGGCACGGGCACATCGCGCTCACGCCCGCGGGCGAGATCGTGCTTGGTTACGCGGAACGCATCCTCGGCCTTTCGGCTGAGCTCGATACACGCATCAAGGAGTTGACCGGCGAGGTCGCAGGCGTGCTGTTGATCGGCGCGAGCATGACGTTTGCGGAGTTTCTGCTGCCGCGGGTTCTGGGCGAGTTCCGCTCGCTGTATCCCAAGGTTCTGCCGCGGCTGGTCGTGGCGAATTCGGAAACGGTCGAGAACCGAGTGGCGGAGCACACACTCGACATCGGCTTCATCGAGGCGCCGTCGCACCTTCCGTCACTGGTCTCGGATTTCTGCGCGGAGGACGAGCTGCTCGTGCTCTGCGCCCCGTCCCATCCGCTCGCGACGCTGAAGACCGCAACGCCCGGGCAGTTGCTCGCGCATGCATTCATCAGCCGCGAATCCGGTTCGGGAACGCGCGAGGTGACCGATCATTACTTCCAGAAGGCGGGCATCCGGCTGGACAGCCTCGACATCGTGATGGAGCTGGGCAGTCCGGAGGCGATCAAGGGGCTGGTCAGCACGGGACTCGGGTTCGCGATCATGTCGCGCTCCTCGGTTTCCAAGGAGCTGAAGCTCGGCCAGCTTGTCGCAATCCCGCTTGCGCCGCGCCTGATGCGTACGCTGTCGGTGGTTTATCCGAAGGAACGGTTTCGTTCGCGGCTTTCCGATACGTTCATCGAATTTGCACGGGAGCGGCTGCGAACGGCCGCGGAGCGCTAGGCATGCCGCGCCCGATACGCGCCACGATCCGGACCTCGGCGTTTGCCCACAACCTGGCGCAGGTGCGCAGCCGCGCGCCGCACGCGAAAGTCTGGGCGGTGGTGAAGGCCAATGCCTACGGCCACGGACTGCAGATTGCTGCCCGGGCGCTTGCCGACGCCGACGGTTACGCGATGCTCGATTTCGAGGAGGCGATCCGGCTGCGCCTGCAGGGGGTCACCAAGCCCATCCTGCTGCTCGAGGGGTTCTTCAAGCCACAGGACGTGGTCCTGCTCGCCGAATACAACCTCACGCCAGTCGTGCACAACATGGAGCAGATCGAGATCCTCGAAAAGTCCGCGCTCGACAAGCCGATCGAGGCCTATCTGAAGATCAACAGCGGCATGAACCGGCTGGGTTTCACGGTCGATAACGTGCGCATCGCCTGGAACGCGCTGTGCAACCACCCGCAGGTGAACGCGGTCACGCTGATGACGCATTTTGCCGACGCGGACGGCCCGACCGGGGTCGAGGCGCAGCTCGATTGGTTCAACAGCATGACCCAGCCGATGGAGGGGCCGCGGTGCCTCGCCAATTCGGCGGCGGTGCTGCGCCATCCGCAGACCCACGCCGACTGGGTGCGGCCGGGCATCATGCTGTATGGCTGCTCGCCATTCGGGTTCGACGCGAGCGCACTTGATTCAGGCGATTTTACGGCCACGACCGAGACCGCCGACGGGCTCGGCCTGCAGCCTGCGATGACCCTGACGACCGAAATCATCGCCCTGCAGAACCTGCAGCCCGGTGAACGCGTCGGTTACGGGTTTGCCTTTGAAGCCACCGAGGAGATGACGATTGCGGTGATCGCCTGCGGCTACGCCGACGGCTATCCCCGCGCGGCGCCGACGGGCACCCCGGTGCTGGTTGGCGGACAGCGCACCGGCACGGTGGGACGCGTGTCAATGGACATGATCTGCGTGGATGTCACGGCGCTGCCCGAGGCCTACATCGGCACGCCCGTGACGCTCTGGGGCGACGGCCTGTCGGCCGATGAGGTGGCCGCCTCGGCGGGGACGCTCTCGTATGAGCTGCTGTGCGGACTCGCGCCCCGTGTGCCGGTGGTGGAAGTGCCCTAGTGGCGAAGGCGCGTTCGCAGGGTCGGAAAACCCACTATATCTGCTCGGAGTGCGGTGCCAGCGCGTTGCAGTGGTTCGGCATCTGTCCCTCCTGCGGCGCCGGCAACACCCTGATCGAAACGGCCGCTGAGGGAAAGCCCTCCACGCACCGCTACGCCTCCGCGGGCGGCGGTACGCAGGGTGCAAAGCCGGTGCGCCTCAACCGCATCGAGACCCGTGAGATCGAGCGTCTGCCCACCGGCATCAGCGAACTCGACCGCGTGCTCGGTGGCGGGCTCGTGTCCGGGCAGGTGGTGCTGATCGGCGGCGATCCGGGGATCGGCAAGTCAACGCTGTTCCTGCAGGCGCTCGCGGGAATCGCCGCGCGGCAGAAGACGCTTGTATGTATCGGGAGAGGAGTCGGCCGAGCAGGTTGCGCTGCGCGCGGCGCGCCTGGCGCTGGATGCCGACGAAGTCGAACTGATCGCCGAGATCCAGCTCGAGCGCATCGTCGCGACGCTCGACACCGCAAAACCCCAGGTCGCGGTCATCGATTCCATTCAGACCCTGTACTCCGAGGCGCTGACCTCGGCGCCCGGGTCGGTGGCCCAGGTGCGCGAATGCGCGGCGCAGCTCACGCGCCATGCCAAATCGACCGGCACCGCGCTGATCATCATCGGCCACGTGACCAAGGAAGGCGCAATCGCCGGCCCGCGCGTGCTCGAGCATATCGTCGACACGGTGCTGTATTTCGAGGGAGATCCGCACTCGAGCTTCCGTCTCGTGCGCGCGATCAAGAACCGCTTCGGCGCGGTCAACGAACTCGGCGTGTTCGCGATGACCGAGAAGGGCCTGCGCGGGGTGTCGAACCCCTCGGCGCTGTTCCTTTCGCACCATGAAAAGGATGTGGCGGGCGCCTGCGTGCTCGCCACGCTGGAGGGCACGCGACCGCTGCTCGTGGAGATCCAGGCGCTGGTCGATGCCGCGCACGCGCCCAATCCGCGGCGCCTGTCGGTGGGACTGGAGCAGAACCGGCTCGCCATGCTGCTGGCGGTGCTGCACCGGCACGCCGGCATCGCGTGCTTCGATCAGGACGTGTTCGTCAACGCGGTCGGCGGGGTGCGCATCGGCGAGCCGGCCGCCGACCTCGCGGTGATGCTTGCGATCGTGTCATCGCTCACCGACCGGCCGATTCCGGGCAAGGTGATCGCGTTCGGCGAAGTGGGGCTGGCCGGCGAGGTGCGCCCCGCCCCGCGCGGCCAGGACCGTTTGAAGGAGGCGGCCAAGCTCGGCTTCACCCGGGCGATCGTGCCGAAGGCGAACCTGCCCAAGGGAAAGATCGCGGGGCTGGAGGTGATCGCGGTGGAGCGCGTGGACCAGGCGGTGGCCAAACTGCGCGAGTTGTAGGCCTGATTTCGAAAGATTCATCCGGAAGAATCCAGTCTGGGTGCGGGTTTCCGGTTAACATCTGTATCGGAACCGATACATTCGCCGGGACCCCGACTAGGCGATGGCCTGGGCCGCCCGGATGCCGCTGAGCACCGCCGCTTCCAGCGTCGGCGGGTACTCGGGGTGGGTGTAGTCGCCGGCCAGGAACACGTTCGGCACCTTCGTGCCGGGGCCGATCCGCGGCGTGCCCGGCGCGCAGGTGATCGTGGCGCGCTTTTCCGCGATCACCTGGGTCCACTCCGGGCGCGGCAGGTTGCCAAGCGCGGCGCACAGTTCGGCGTGGCAGGTGGCGGCGAGTTCATCGTGCTGCATCTGCTGGTGGTCGCCTTGCGCGCTGATCACGCAGGCGAGCAGGCCCGCTTCGCCGCCGCCGGGTTTTCCCGCGATCGTGCCGCGGTCGAATACCCACTGCACCACGCCATCGGCAAGACCAAGCATCGCAAGCTCCAGTCCCACCTGGGCAGGGTATTTCAGGTAGACGGTGTAAATGGGCTGGTAGGTATAGCCGCCGGCGAGTCCCGGCAGCAGCGGCTCGAGCTGGTGCGCGCCGACCGCGACGATCACGTGGCTGAACTCGCTGCGCAGCGACTCGAGGTCGCGCACCGGCGACCCGCAGCGGACTTCGCTGCCGTGCGCCGCCAACCAGGCTGCTGCCGGTTCCGGGAACAGCGCGGTGAGATCGACGCGCGGAATCAGCAGTTCACTTGCCGCGCGCGGCCCGCCGAGGCTGTCGCGCAGCACCGCAAGAAAGGCATTGGCCGAGGCAGACGGCGGCAGTGTATTGAGCGCCGAGATGCACAGCGGAAACCAGAGAAAGCGGCCGATGGTCCCGGCCTGTCCGTGTGACTGGAGGAGGTCGGCCACGCTCAGCGCATCGTCCACGCGAAAGCGTTTGCGCTTCATCGCCTGCATGAACATGACCGCACCGAGGCGTTCGCGCCAGCCCAGCCCCTGCGCTGTCAGGAGCGCCGCCGCGAGGTGCAGCGGCGCGGGCAGCGCGGGTGCGCGCAGCCGGAAATCCTTTGCGTAACGCAGCTCGAGCGGAAGGCGCAGCAGCAGTTCGTCCGGGTCGGCGCCGACCGTGCGCATCATGTCGAGCAGGGCCGTGTAGGCGCCAACGAGGATGTGCTGGCCGTTGTCGAGCGTTCGTCCGCCGGTGGTTACGCGCCGCGCGCGCCCGCCGGGCAGCGGGCCCGATTCGAACACGGTGGTGCGCACGCCGCGCTGCGCGAGCGTGATGGCAGCCGACAGGCCGGCGTAACCGGCGCCGACCACGGCCACGCGCCGCCGAGTGTCCGATCCCGCTAGGTTTTCAGCCACGTGCGTACGGCGATCCAGAGTTTTCGCAACGGCGTGAGCGAGGTCCGCTGGGTGAGCACCTTGAAACCGTCTGCCTCGACCTCCTCCAGCACGGTGCGATAGATCGCCGCCATGATCAGGCCGGCGCGCTGGTCCCGGCGATCCTGCGCCGGCAGGGCGGACATCGCCTTGGCGTAATACGCCTGCGCGCGCTCGGTCTGGAATTGCATGAGTCGGTTGAAGTTGTCGCTGTACCGGGCATTCAGGATGTCGGAGGCTGGGACCTCGAACCGTTTCAGTTCGTCCATCGGCAGGTAGATGCGATTGCGGCGCGCATCGTCGCCGACATCGCGGATGATGTTGGTGAGCTGGAAGGCGAGCCCGAGATTCTTCGCGTACTCGAGCGTCTGCGGGTCGCGGTAGCCGAAGATGCCGGCGGCGAGCAGGCCGACCACGCCGGCGACGTGGTAGCAGTAGTGTTCCAGGCCCTTGAAGTCGAGGTAGCGCGACTGCTCGAGGTCCATCTGCATGCCGTCGATGATCTCGTTGAGCCGTACCGCAGTGATGCCGTAGGGTTCCAGGCAGGGCGCGAGTGCGCGCGTCACCGGATGCTGCGGATTGCCGGCGTAGAGATTGGCAATCTCGTTCCGCCACCACGCGAGCTTGGTGCGCGCGAGCTGCTGGTCCTCGATCTCGTCGACGACGTCGTCGACTTCGCGGCAGAACGCGTACAGCGCGGTGATCGCGCGGCGGCGCGCCGGCGGCAGGAACAGGAACGAGTAGTAGAACGAGGATCCGCTGGAGGCGGCCTTCTTGCGGCAATACTCGTCTGGACTCATAGGGCACGCGCCAACAGGACAGGCCAATCGTGCCACTTCAGCACCGGCCGATGGCGGAACATATCGCAGTTCGCCGCCTCGAGCTTGTCGAGGATGGCGAGCCCCCCCTGCATCGTGATGCGGATCTCCAGCCCCATGCGTCCGGGCAGGATGCGCCCCAGTGGTGCACCCGAAACCATCATGGAGCGCGCGCGGTCGACCTGGAAAGAGAGGAGGTCGCGCCACGCGCTGTCGCAGCGCGTCTCCCGCAGGTGCGATTCGTCCACCCCGAAATGCGCCATTTCGTCCGCCGGCAGGTAGACACGGTCCTTTTTCCAGTCGATTGCCACGTCCTGCCAGAAGTTGATCAGCTGGAGCGCGGTGCAGATCGCATCCGAGTGCGCGAGGTTGCGCGGATCGGCCATGCCGAACAAGTGCAGCATCAACCGGCCGACCGGGTTGGCGGAGCGACGGCAGTAGTCGAGCAGGGCGTCGAAATCGGCATAACGCGAGGTGACAACGTCCTGCGAGAACGCATCGAGCAGGTCGTAGAAAGGGGCCAGCGGCAGTTCGCGCTCGCGCACGATTCTTGCAACGTCGTCGAACAGGCGCGTTTCCGGTGGCCTGTTCGCGGCTATGCGGTCAAGTTGCTCGCGGTACGCGCCCAGGCTGGCGAGTCGTTCGGAAGGCAGGGCATCGCCTTCGTCGGCAAAGTCGTCCGCGCTGCGCGCAAAGCGGTAGATCACCCCCACGGGCTCGCGCAGGGCGGCCGGGAGCAGCAGGGAGGCGACGGGGAAGTTTTCGTAGTGGTCGACGGACACGAAAGTGTAAACGCGTGTGATTTGTAAGGGTTTTCCGGGTGCGTCGCCGGGGAATTGGGGGGTTGGCTGAGGTATAATTATGCGTGCTACCAATGGTACTCAGTTGTATTCGGTTCCAAGTTTCGGTTTTCACATTCCCTGCGAGGGTGGCGGAATTGGTAGACGCACTGGATTTAGGTTCCAGCGCCTCACGGCGTGGGGGTTCGAGTCCCTTCCTTCGCACCACACTGGTCTTCGGCGATCACTAGCAAGTAAGGAATAGCGCAATGGCGGCAAATCTAGAAACCCTGGGCTCCCTCGAGCGGCGCCTGTCCATGTCTGTGCCGGTCGACGAGGTCGAGCGCCAGATCGACGAGCGGCTCAAGAAGCTCGCACGCGGCATGAAAATGTCGGGCTTTCGTCCCGGGAAGGTGCCGATGCGGTTGGTCGCGCAGCAATACGGCCCGCAGGTGCGCTCAGAGGTCATCGGCGACGCGCTGCAAAAGACGTTCAGCGACGCGGTCAAGCAGGCCAACCTCAAGGTCGCGGGAAATCCGCGCATCGAGCCCGTGAACAAGGAAGGCGGCTCGCCTGACGAGGTGCTCAAGGCGTTTGAATTCAGCGCCACCTTCGAGATCTATCCCGAGGTCAAGGCAGGTGACCTGACCGCGGTCATCGGTGGAGCGTCCGCAGGTGTCGGTGAACGACGCCGAAGTCGACCGCACGCTGGAGATCCTGCGCAAGCAGCGCACCACGTTCGCAGTCTCGGCGGATCGCGCGGCCGAAAACGGTGACCGGCTGACAATCGATTTCGAGGGGAAGATCGACGGCGAAGTGTTCACTGGCGGTGCGGCCAAGGGCTTCGCCTTCGTGCTCGGCGAGGGGCGGATGCTGCCCGAATTCGAAGCCGCCGCCGCAGGCCTGAAGGCCGGCGCGGAAAAGACCTTCGACATGAAATTCCCGGACGACTATCACGGCAAGGAAGTGGCCGGGAAGACCGCGAGCTTCACGATCACGGTCAATCAGGTCGAGGCGGCGATGCTGCCGCCGCTGGATGCGGAATTTGCCAAGGGCCTGGGCGTGGCCGACGGCGACCTCGCGAAGATGCGCGCCGAGGTGAAAGCGAACGTCGAGCGCGAGGTGGCCAAGCGCATCAAGGCGCGCACCAAGTAGCAGGCCCTGCAGGCGTTGCACGACAGCACGCCGGTCGAACTGCCCAAGTCGCTGATCGAAATGGAAACGCAGAACATGGTGCAGCAGGCGCGTGCCGACCTCGAGGCGCGTGGCATGAAGATCGAGCAGCTGCCGTTCGAGCCCTCGGCCTTCGAGCCGGGCGCCAAGCGCAGAGTGGCTCTGGGCCTGATCATCGGCGAGCTGGCCAGGACCGAGGGATTGCAGCCGAAACCTGACCAGATCAGGAAGCTGATCGAAGAGCAGGCGCAGTCCTATGAAAGCCCGGCCGAGGTGGTAAAGTGGTTCTATATGCAGCCGGAACGCCTGTCCGAAATGGAAGGCCTCGCGCTTGAGGACAATGTCGTCAACTGGGTGCTTTCCAAGGCCAAGGTCGTCGACAAGGCGATTCCGTTCGACGAACTGATGGGAAGCGGCTCATGATCGACACTCGCTGGCAGTCCACCTCCGGACAGACGGAGCGTTTCGACCCGCAGGGCCTGGGCCTCGTGCCCATGGTCATCGAGCAGTCGCGGTCGCGGCGAGCGCGCCTACGACATCTACTCGCGCCTGCTGAAGGAGCGCGTGGTGTTCCTGGTCGGCGTCGTGAACGAAGTCACCGCCAACCTGATCGTCGCGCAGCTGCTGTTCCTCGAATCCGAGAACCCGGACAAGGACATCTTCGTTCTACATCAATTCGCCCGGCGGCTCGGTTTCGGCCGGGCTCGCGATCTACGACACGATGCAGTTCATCAAGCCGCGACGTGTCCACGCTGTGCGTGGGTCAGGCGGCGAGCATGGGTTCGCTGCTGCTGGCGGCGGGCGAGAAGGGCAAGCGCTTCTGCCTGCCGAATTCGCGCGTCATGATCCACCAGCCGATGGGCGGTTTCCAGGGCCAGGCCTCGGACATCGAGATCCACGCGAAGGAAATCCTCTACCTGCGGCAGCGGCTGAACGAGATCCTGGCGAAGCACACCGGGCAGAACGTTGATACGATTGCGAAAGACACCGATCGCGACAACTTCCTGTCGGCGGATGAAGCGGTAAAGTACGGTCTGGTCGACAATGTTCTGTCTTCCAGGGCGCAGGGCGCGGCCTAGGCCCGAGTAACGAACCAGGAAAGGCGGAGGCACACACGCATGTCGGAAAAAGCCTCCTCGGGCGAAAAGCTGCTGTACTGCTCGTTCTGCGGCAAGAGCCAGCACGAAGTCAGGAAGCTGATCGCCGGCCCGTCGGTGTTCATCTGCGACGAGTGCATCGAGCTGTGCAACGACATCATTCGCGAGGAAACGGCGACCGACAAGAGCGGCAAGGGCGCCAAGTCCGACCTGCCCACGCCGCACGAGATCCGCGAGATCCTCGACCAGTACGTGATCGGCCAGAACCAGGCCAAGAAGATCCTCTCGGTCGCGGTGTACAACCACTACAAGCGCCTGAAGCACCGTCGGCAAGAACGACGAGGTGGAGCTGGCCAAGTCGAACATCCTGCTGATCGGGCCCACGGGTTCGGGCAAGACGCTGCTCGCGCAGACGCTGGCGCGCCTGCTCAACGTGCCGTTCGTGATCGCCGATGCGACCACGCTGACCGAGGCCGGCTATGTCGGCGAGGACGTCGAGAACATCATCCAGAAGCTGCTGCAGAACTGCGACTACGACGTCGACAAGGCCAAGCGCGGCATCGTCTACATCGACGAAATCGACAAGATCTCGCGCAAATCCGACAACCCCTCGATCACGCGCGACGTGTCGGGCGAGGGCGTGCAGCAGGCGCTGCTGAAACTGATCGAGGGCACGATCGCCTCGGTGCCGCCGCAGGGCGGGCGCAAGCACCCGAACCAGGACTTCGTCCAGGTCGACACGACCAACATCCTGTTCATCTGCGGCGGCGCATTCGACGGTCTGGACAAGATCATCCGCGCGCGATCGGAGAAGTCCGGCATCGGCTTCGGCGCCGAGGTGCGCAGCACGCGCAGCGGCAAGGACATCAGCGAAGTGCTGCGCGGCGACCGAGCCGGAGGACCTGATCAAGTACGGCCTGATCCCGGAATTCGTCGGCCGGATGCCGGTGGTGGCGATGCTCGAGGAACTCGACGAGGCCGCGCTGATCCAGATCCTGACCGAACCCAAGAACGCGCTGCTCAAGCAATATCAGAAGCTTTTTCTCATGGAAGGTGTCGAACTCGAGGTGCGCATACCGGCCTTGGCTGCGGTTGCGAAGAAGGCGCTGGCGCGAAAGACCGGCGCCCGCGGTCTGCGTTCGATTCTGGAACACATCCTGCTCGACACGATGTACGAGCTGCCGACCATGGAAAACGTCAGCAAGGTCGTCGTCGACGAGGCGATGGTCAACGCCGACGGCAAGCCGATCCTCATCTATTCCGACCAGCAGAAAGTTGCCGGAAGTTCGGCGTAAGGCTTGTTTTAGAGCAGAGCGGCCGCATATTTGCCAGATAACGTATCCAGGCCACCGAGGACCACAATGTCCGATTCGCAGGTAAAAGACGACAACACCGAAGGAACCCAGTACCCGCTGCTTCCGTTGCGCGACGTAGTGGTGTTTCCGCACATGGTGATCCCGCTGTTTGTCGGGCGGCCCAAGTCCATCAAGGCGATGGAAACGGCGATGGAGGCAGGCAAGACGATCCTGCTCGTCGCGCAGAAATCCGCCGCCAAGGACGAGCCGGCTCCCGAGGACATGTACGAGATCGGCTGCATCTCGAACATCCTGCAGATGCTCAAGCTGCCGGACGGCACCGTGAAGGTGCTGGTCGAGGGCGGCAACCGTGCGCGCATCGGCGAGATCAACGACCTGAAGAGCCACTGGACCGCCGAGGCGACCGTGATTCCCGCAGAGGGCGCGGTACAGCACGAAGTCGAGGCGATGCGCCGCGCGCTGCTCTCGGCGTTCGACCAGTACGTGAAACTGAACAAGAAGATCCCGCCGGAAATCCTGACCTCGCTGTCGGGCATCGACGAGGCCGGCCGGCTGGCCGACACGGTCGCCGCGCACCTGCCGCTCAAGCTCGAGCAGAAGCAGCAGGTGCTGGAGATGTTCGACGTCAAGGCGCGCCTGGAGCACCTGCTCGGCCAGCTCGAGACCGAGATCGACATCCTGCAGGTGGAAAAGCGCATCCGCGGCCGCGTCAAGCGCCAGATGGAGAAGAGCCAGCGCGAGTACTACCTGAACGAG
Organism: uncultured beta proteobacterium; assembly: GCA_963844255.1. Lineage (GTDB taxonomy): Bacteria > Pseudomonadota > Gammaproteobacteria > Burkholderiales > SG8-39 > SZAS-79. Next base: position 2,208 of record CAWJNP010000025.1, on the reverse strand, counting down.
CAGGTGAAGGCGATCCAGAAGGAACTCGGCGAGGGCGAAGAGGGCGCCGACCTCGAGGAGATGGACAAGCGCATCAAGGCGCACCTGCCCAAGGAAGCCAAGAAGAAGGTCGACGCCGAGCTGAAGAAGCTGAAGCTCATGTCGCCGATGTCGGCCGAAGCGACCGTGGTGCGCAACTACATCGAGACCCTGGTCAATCTGCCGTGGCGCAAGAAGACCAAGATCTCCAAGGACATCAAGACGGCGCAGGCGATCCTCGACGAGGACCACTACGGCCTCGAGAAGGTCAAGGAACGCATCGTCGAGTACCTGGCCGTGCAGAGCCGCGTCGATCGCATGAAGGCGCCGATCCTGTGCCTGGTCGGGCCGCCGGGCGTGGGCAAGACCTCGCTGGGGCAGTCCATTGCCAAGGCGACCAATCGCAAGTTCATCCGCATGGCGCTTGGCGGCGTGCGCGACGAAGCCGAGATCCGCGGCCATCGCCGCACCTACATCGGTTCGATGCCGGGCAAGATCCTGCAGAACATGACCAAGGTGGCGGTGAAGAACCCGCTGTTCCTGCTCGACGAAGTCGACAAGATGGGCATGGATTTCCGCGGCGATCCGTCCTCGGCGCTGCTCGAGGTGCTGGATCCGGAGCAGAACCACACCTTCGTCGACCACTACATCGAGGTCGAGTACGACCTGTCCGAGGTGATGTTCATCGCCACCGCGAACACGCTCAACATTCCGCCGGCGCTGCTCGACCGCATGGAAGTGATCCGCCTGTCGGGCTATACCGAGGACGAGAAGGTCAACATCGCGCTCAAGTACCTGCTGCCCAAGCAGATGAAGAACAACGGCCTAAAGGACGGCGAACTCGGTGTGACCGAGCCGGCGCTGCGCGACATCGTGCGCTACTACACGCGCGAAGCCGGCGTGCGGAGCGTGGAGCGCGAGATCTCCAAGATCTGCCGCAAGGTGGTGAAGCAGATCCTCACCGAGGGCAAGCAGAAGAAGATCGCCGTCACCCCGCGCAACCTCGACAAGTACCTGGGCGTGCGCAAGTTCACCTTCGGCATGGCCGAGAAGGAAAACCAGGTCGGCCAGGTCACCGGCCTCGCCTGGACCGAAGTCGGCGGCGAACTGCTGACGATCGAGACGGCTCTGATGCCCGGCAAGGGCAACATCATCCGAACGGGTTCGCTGGGCGATGTCATGAAGGAGTCGGTCGAGGCCGCGCGGTCGGTGGTGCGCAGCCGCTCGCGCAAGCTCGGCATCAAGGACGAGGCGTTCGAGAAGAGCGACATCCACGTGCACTTGCCGGAGGGCGCGACGCCGAAGGACGGGCCGAGCGCCGGCAGTCGCGATCACCACTTCGCTGGTTTCGTCGCTGACCGGCATTCCGGTGCGCGCCGACGTGGCGATGACCGGCGAAATCACGCTGCGCGGCGAGGTCCTGGCGATCGGCGGTCTGAAGGAAAAGCTGCTTGCGGCGGTCCGCGGCGGCATCAAGACCGTGATGATTCCCGAGGAGAACGTGAAGGACCTCCAGGAGATCGCGGACAACATCAAGAACAAGCTCGAAATCGTACCGGTGAAGTGGATCGACAAGGTGCTCGAGGTCGCGCTGGAGCGCCAGCCCGTGCCGCTGACCGAAGTCGATGTCGCCGCGCTGCCGGCAGCGTCAAGGAAAAGGCCGGCGACGCAAAACCGGGCGTGATCACGCACTGAGCCATACGAGGAGGGAGTGCAATGAACAAAGCAGAAATGATCGAGCAGATCGCCCAGGCTGCGGAGATCTCCAAGTCGGCCGCGGAGCGCGCCATCGACGCCATGGTCGTCGCGGTCAAGTCGAACCTGAAGAAGGGCAATCTGGTGACGCTCGTGGGCTTCGGCACGTTCTACGTCGGCAAGCGGGCTGCCCGGACCGGGCGCAATCCGCGCACCGGCGCGGAGATCAAGATCAAGGCGGCGCGGGTTCCCGAAGTTCCGTGCTGGAAAAGCGCTCAAGGATGCGGTAAACTGACAGGCTGTTTCACGCACCGTTTCCCATGGACAGATGGGCAGATGGGCGGACGGTGAAGATCGGCAGGGGTTGGCTTTGGCCGGATCCGGGTGCTTAGCTCAGCGGTAGAGCGTCGCCCTTACAAGGCGAATGTCATAGGTTCGACCCCTATAGCACCCACCACAGGTCCGATGCGGTAGCGGTGAGTGCGATAGTAGAGA
>CAWJNP010000024.1:0-229873 GCA_963844255.1 uncultured beta proteobacterium | reverse complement strand
GCACCGCGAATGCGGCCTATATCTACGGCAGTAGTTCAAGAGGTAAGCTAGCCGTCTGCTGGGATTCGTGGCGCTGTAACGGCAACCGCTTTCGGATGAGGAGAAAAGATGACCCTTTTCAAGGCGGACGTCTTCGCCCGACTGTTAGCGGTAGCCTCCGGTTTTTATCTTTTGGGGATTGAGGTCGCGAAAGGCGACGTGCCGCCACTTGAGCCCGGAGAGGCTGTTGAGTCGAGATCGATCTCAGACGATTCTCGCCCCGCTCTGGATAACTACTTGATATCCGTGCACGTGATCCTTCAGCATCATTTGACTCCTGTTATCGCGCGGCAAATTACGCAAGACCAGGCTGCTGTAGCTGAATGCCAAGATCAGGTGTATTCGACTGCGCTCGAATTGGCGAAACGAGGGACAAATACGGTGGTTATTGAGGGCTTCTACGCATCTGGTAGTCTAAAAAATCCGCAACGCCTTTCAGGTGCACCACGCCCAGAGGCTCATCGGCTAGACGCGAAATGGGCTCTGCTTGGAAAGGGCTTGGCAATTTACGGATTTGGCGTGAGGTATCTCAACGAATATTCGATTGCCATATCGAATGAGCTCGGAGCCTCTTCATCCAGCGCACAATCCATAGCCAAAAGTCCCGGGTTTGCCTCAAGTGCAGCCAAAATAGCAGCAGCAGAAAAACTCACCCAAGAAGAAGTGGCGAGAGTCAATGTTTTTTTGGCAGGCATTGTGCCAACAATTAGTTTTCTTGGGCTCCAAACAGCCCTTGCAGTGGCCTTAGCTCGTGAAGAGAGAAGCGTGCAACTAATCATCGGAAAGAGTCATTGGGATGACTTGGTTTACGCAATAAATTTGCACAAAGACATCCGAATCCGGCTGATACCGTACCGCTGCAAATAGTTGCGCCAGGCCAAAAGCGAAAGTGCACCAATAGCGACAATCCGTTGGTCGGCGGTTCGATCCCGCCACGGCCTACCAAAATTCCAAGGGCTTAGCTTCGGCTAGGCCCTTAGTTTTTCTTCGGCGTCCTGACTATTTCGCGTGCGACGGGAGCAACGGCTTTCCGTTGAAGCGGAGCAGGCCCGCGGCCCACGCCCCGGCGAGGTCGCTGTGATCAGTGAGGAATGACGCGAGCGTGCTGCCCACAGCCACTCCACGCCAGCCTTGCAGCAGTTCCGGTATCGCGCCCGCACCGAGCGCGGCATATCGATAGAACTTCACCAGTTCCTTGCGACTCGCCACCAGACCCGGGTCGAGCTTCAATTCGGCGCAAAGGGACTGCATCACTTCGAAGAGCGCATCCGAGCGCGGCTTGTCGGTGGGGCTCAGTTCCGGATCCGCTGTCGGCCACGCGGCCTTGGGAAGTGCGCTTGCGCGCGCGCACGCCGCAATGATGTCAGCGGAAAAAGCCTCCACGACGGACCTGGGCAGGCCGCGGATCTTTGCCAGCTCGGCCGCCGACCCCGGTTTCACCCGCGCGAGTTCGACCATCACTTCGTCCTTCAGGAGGGTGCGCGGCGGCTTGTCGTGAAGACGGGCTGCACCATCGCGCCAGATGGTCAGTTCTCTCAGCATGGCCTTGCCAAGAGGGGGCAATACGTTTCCGCCCCGAACACGCAGGTAGTGGGTTTCGGGCTTGAAGCCAAAGCGATCGATCGCGCACGCGGCGTTGCATTCCTCCGCAACAGCCTCTGTACGGCCGAGTGTCGCGAGTCTGGCAGCCAGTTCGCGATGTACCGCAAGCAGGTAACGCACGTCGTCGGCCGCATAGCGAATCTGGATCGCCGAGAGCGGCCGTTGCGCCCAGTCGCTGAATCCCAGGTCGCGGCCCAAATCGGCCCCCGCAAGCTCGAGCACGAGCTTCTTCAACGACATCGGATACGGAAGCCCGACAAAGCCGGCGGCGATCTGCGTATCGAAAATGCCGGCGGCGGGCCGGCCCAGGAGGCGCGCCACCGGTTCGATGTCGCTTTCCCCTGCATGCACGATCTTGGTCACTTCCGGGTCCGCCAGAAGCTCCCAGAAAGGCGTGAGGTCGAATCCTGCAAGCGGGTCGATCAGCGCCAGGGTGCTTGGTGAGGCCACCTGCACAAGGCAGAGCCGCGGATGGTAGCTCCGCTCGGTGATGAACTCGCTGTCGTAGGCAAAGCAGCCGTCCGTGCGCAGCGTCTCGATCAGCGCGGCGACCTGCGTGGCCGTGGTTGCAACGGCCGGTTCGCCGCGGTGAACCAGCGCCATCTCCGGGATTTCGGCTTCAGGGGCATCGTCGAGATGCGCGTCACGATGGTTGCGCGAGCGATAGTTCATCTATTCCCGCGCCCGTGCGAGCTTCATGACTTCCGGCAGGCGGCGCAGCGAGCGCATGACCCGCGCGAGGTGGCCGCGATTGGCGACCTCGAGCACGAACAGCATCGGCGTGTAGAGCGAGCGGTCCTCGTCCATGGTGATCGAGTCGATGTTGGAGCCCGCATCGGCGATCTCGGAAGCCACCTTGGCAAGCACGCCGCGCTCGTTGGTGACGGTGACGAGGATCGCGGATTGGAACAGCTTGTTTGCCGCGGGGTCCCAGTCGACGTCGATCCACAGGTCGGGTTCGTTCTTGCGCGAACGCGCGATCTGGCGGCATTCGGCACTGTGAACGACGAGGCCCTGGTCCTTCTTGATCGAGCCGGCGATTGCGTCGCCCGGAATCGGCCGGCAGCACTTGGCCAGCTGCACCGCCATGCCTTCGGTGCCGCGGATCACGACACTGCCCGGTGTCTTCGCGGGCGGCCTGGTTTCGTCCTTCGTGGATTCGCTGTGGCGCAGGAGGCGCCGCGCCGTGACGGCTGGGAGCCGCTTGCCCAGGCCGATGTCGGCGAGCACTTCCTGCCTGGAGTTCGCGCCGCTGTCACGCACCGCACGCTCCCAGTTCGCATCGTCGATCTCGGCGAGCGACACGTCCAGCGCCCGCAGCGCCTGATCGAGCAGCCGTTCGCCAAGTGCGGCCGACTCGTCGTACTGCATGGTCTTCAGGAAATGGCGGATGTTGCGAGCGCGCCTTGCCGGTGCGCACGTACTGCAGCCACGCCGGGATTCGGCTTGGCGTGGCTGGCGGTGATGATCTCGACGCGGTCGCCGTTGCTGCAGCTCGGTGCGCAGCGGCACCAGCTCGCTGTTGACCTTGGCCGCGACGCAGCGGTTGCCGATGTCGGTGTGCACCGCGTAGGCGAAGTCGACCGCGGTGGCGCCGCGCGGCAGCGACAGGATCGTGCCCCTTGGGCGTGAAGACGTAGACCTCGTCGGGAAACAGGTCGACCTTGATGTGCTCGAGGAACTCCGCCGAGTCGCCCGACTGGTTCTGGATCTCGAGCAGCGACTGCAGCCACTGGTGGGTCTTCTTCTGCAGGTCGCGACAGCGTCGACGCGTCGTCCTTGTACAGCCAGTGCGAGGCCACGCCGGCCTCGGCGATCCGGTGCATCTCGTGCGGTGCGGATCTGCAGTTCCACCGGCGTGCCGAACGGGCCGATCAGCGTGGTGTGCAGCGACTGGTAGCCGTTGGCCTTGGGGATCGCGATGTAGTCCTTGAACTTGCCGGGCATCGGCTTGTACAGGCCGTGCAGCGCGCCCAGCGCGAGGTAGCAGGCCGGGCATGTCCTTCACGATGACGCGAAAGCCGTAGATGTCGTGCACCTCGCGAGAACGATCAGGTGCTTCTCGAGCATCTTGCGGTAGATGCTGTAGATGTGCTTCTCGCGCCCGGTGCACCACCGCCTCGATGGCGGCCTCCGCCAGCCGCGCCCGGATCGCGTCCTGCGATCTTGCCGATCACCTCGCGCCGGTTGCCGCGCGCAGAGCGCGTGGCCTTGCCGAGCACGCGGTAGCGCAGCGGATACAGATATGCGGAAACGAGAGCTCCTCGCAGCTCCTGGTAGAGGTTGTTCAGCCCGAGGCGGTTGGCGATCGGCGCGTAGATCTCCAGGGTCTCGCGCGCGATGCGCCGGCGCTTGGCGGGCGACACCGCGCCCAGGGTGCGCATGTTGTGCAGCCGGTCGGCGAGCTTGATCAGGATGACGCGCACGTCGCGCGCCATCGCCAGCAGCATCTTGCGGAAGTTCTCGGCCTGCGCGTCCTCGGCCGACTGGAACTCGATCTTGTCGAGCTTCGACAGCGCCGTCGACCAGCTCCGCCACCGGCTTGCCGAAGGTGTCGGAGATCTCGTCCTTGGTGACCGAGGTGTCCTCCATCACGTCGTGCAGCAGCGCGGCCATCAGCGCCTGGCCGTCGAGGTGCCAGTCCGCGAGGATTTCGGTGACCGCCAGCGGGTGCGAGATGTAGGGCTCGCCCGACTGGCGGGTCTGCCCGGCGTGCGCGGCTTCGCTGAACCGGTAGGCTTCGCCGAGCTTTGCGACGTCGGCCGGCTTCAGATAATTGAACAGCCCCTCGTTCAGCGCAGTGACGGCAGCCATCGGTGTCGGCCTGTGAGGAGGGCGTGGGGGCTGTGGTGTGTGCGTGCGGGTTGCTGCGGTGTCTCGTTACGCTGTCCGGTGCGGGCTGGCCCCTCCCGCCGGCCCGGTTCCGGACGGCGCGCCGTTCAGGGCGTTGCGATCGGCATCGGCGAGGCGGGATTTTTCTTCAGCACTTCGAGACCGACTTTGCCGCTGGCGATTTCGCGCAGCGCGATCACCGTGGGCTTGTCCTTGTTCGGCTCGACCAGCGCCGACGATCCGGTGCTCACCTGCCGCGCGCGATAGGTCGCGGCGAGCGTGAGCTGGAAGCGGTTCGGGATGCGTTTGAGACAATCGTCGACGGTAATGCGTGCCATGGCTATGCCTTTAGTCTGTAAATTTCCGGATGCTGCGCAAGCTGGCGGGCAGTGCCCAGCCGTGCGGCGCGTATGATTGCGACGAGGTCCCGCGAGGCCTCATCGAAGTCCTTGTTAATAATAGCATAATCGAACTCGGGCGCGTGGCTGATCTCGTCCCGGGCGACGGCCATCCGGCGCCGGATCACCTCCTCGCGTGTCCTGGCCGCGCTTCTGCATGCGCCGTTCGAGCTCCTCGATCGACGGTGGCAGGATGAAAATCCCTATGCAATCAGGGTAAAGGCGGCGCACCTGCTGCGCGCCCTGCCAGTCGATTTCGAGGATCAGGTCGTGTCCTGCGGCGAGTTCGGCATCGATGACCGCCTCTGCGGTCCCATAGCGATTGCCATGCACCTGGGCCGATTCGAGGAACTCGCCGCGCGCGAGCATGCCGAGAAACGCGGTTTCGTCGACGAAATGGTATTCGCGCCCGTTCTGCTCGCCGGGACGCGGCGCGCGCGTGGTGTACGACACCGACAGCCTGAGCGCCGGATCGGCCTTCAGCGCGGCGGCGATCAGCGAGGACTTGCCGGCGCCCGAGGGCGCGGTAATCACGATCAAGTGGCCTGGCATCCGCGTCCTACTCTATGTTCTGCACCTGCTCGCGCATCTGCTCGATCAGGAGCTTGAGTTCCAGCGCGCACTCGGAGATGGCTTTGCGACGCGGCTTTCGAGCCCAGCGTATTCGCCTCGCGGTTCAGTTCCTGCATCAGGAAGTCCAGCCGCTTGCCCGCCGCACCGCCCTTCGCGAGCACGCGCTCGACTTCGTCCAGGTGGGTGGTGAGCCGCTGCAATTCCTCGTCGACGTCGATCTTCATGCCGAAAACGGCAATTTCCTGGCGGATACGCTCGTCGTCGGCCGAGCCCAGGGCGTCGCGCAGCCGCTGTGCGATCTTCTCCTGGTATGCCGCGATCGCCTGCGGGACGAGCGGCGCAACTGCCGAGATGCGCTCGCGCATCGTCGCAACCCGCTCGCTGATGACCAGCGCCATCTTTGCGCCCTCGCGGCTGCGTGCCCCGTTCAGCTCGCCGATCGCGCGGCCGGCGAGTTCCAGCGCCGCTTCGCGCATCGCCTCGGGCGAGACCGTGCCTTCGGCGAGCACGCCGGGCCAGCGCAGCACATCGATGGCACGCAGCGGCAGCGAATCGGGAAACGAGATGCGCACCTGCATGGCAAGCTGGTTCAGCGCGGCGATCGCGTCCGCATTCAGTGCCTGTGAGCGCGGTGCGGCAGCGGCCGAGGCAAACGACACGCGACAGTCGACCTTGCCGCGTGAAAGCCGCGCGCCGATCGCTTCGCGCAGGCCCGCTTCGAGCACGCGAAGTTCGTCGGCGATGCGGAACTGGATGTCGAGGTAGCGCGAGTTCACCGTGCGCAGTTCGACGTTCAGCGTGCCGCCGCTGAAGTCGGCCGATACGACGGCGTATCCGGTCATGCTGTTGATCATCGGGTGGCCCGGGAAGCGCGAAAATGAGCGCAACTGTGTATTAGTGCGCAGTGCTGTGGAGTCAGGCGCGTATCATAACAGCGTGGCGTGTTTCTCCCCGCGCCCCACGCTGCGGCGCCCACTTCCAAACATGTCCAGGCAACAAGTCAATCAGCCGCTACCGGAAGGCCATCAACTCGAGAATTACCGCATCCTCCGGATGCTTTCGTCGGGCGGGTTTTCCTTCGTCTATCTGGCGCACGACGAAAACGAGATTCCCGTCGCGATCAAGGAATACCTGCCGGCCTCGCTCGCGCTGCGCACGCAGGGCGGGGTCGTGCCCGCGGTGTCGGAAGCGAACCTGCAGATCTTCCGCTACGGAATGAAATGTTTCTTCGAGGAAGGCCGGGCGCTTGCGACGCTGTCGCATCCGAACGTGGTGCGGGTGCTGAATTTCTTCCGCGCCAACGAGACCGTCTACATGGTGATGCGCTACGAGCGCGGCAGGACGCTGCAGGAGCACATCCAGGCGCGCCGCGGCGCATTGTCGGAGTCGTGGATCCGGCGCACGTTCAGCCAGCTGCTGAACGGCCTGCGCGAGGTGCATGCAAGAAAGCTCCTCCATCTGGATATCAAGCCGGGCAACATCTATGTGAGGAACGACGGCGAGCCCCTGCTGATCGACTTCGGCGCGGCGCGGCAGACGCTCACCGCGGAAGGCACCAAGCTGCCACCCATGTACACCCCGGGCTTCGCGTCTCCGGAGCACTATGCAAAGCGCGAGAACCTCGGGCCCTGGAGCGACATGTACTCGGTCGGCGCGGCGATGTACGCCTGCCTGTCCACCGAGGCGCCGCAGCCGGCCGACAAGCGCCTCGTGCAGGACAAGGTCGAGCCCGCGCGCAAGGGCTGGAGCGGAAAATATACGAACCAGCTGCTCGACACGATCGACTGGTGCATGCGCCTTGACCACATGGAGCGCCCGCAAAGCGTGCTGGCGCTGCAGAAGGCGCTGCTCGGCCGGAAAGACCCGGACCACAAGGGCGAGGGGCCCTTGATGGACCAGCTGAAGGAAATGCTGTCGAGGTTTACCAAGCGCCCGGACAACGGGTCGGAGAAGGCAGCAGTCAGGGACGAGGTGCACGAGAAGTAAGCGGCCAGGGGCAGGTCCGGGGGGCAGGCGGCCAGGGGCAGGCCGGTGTCAGGCTGGTGGAAAGAAAGCGGGGGGCGGTATCGAAGATGAAGTTCTCGATTTTTCAGGACAGCCGCGTCGGGGCGCGGCCGTACAACCAGGACCGCATCGGGCATTGGTATACGCGCGATTCGCTGCTGCTGATCGTGGCCGACGGCATGGGCGGTCACATCATGGGCGAGGTCGCCGCGCAGATCGCGGTCGATGAACTCGCGACGACATTCCAGAAAGAGGCGCAGCCGCGCATCGCGGATCCCGACCGGTTTCTCTACGATGCCGTCGAGCGGATTCATGTCGCGATCGATGCCTACGCGACGAAGCTCGACCTGCCGGATTCGCCGCGCACCACCCTGGTCGCCTGCATCGTGCAGGACGGGCATGCATGGTGGACGCACGTGGGCGATTCGCGCCTCTACCTGATACGCCAGAGCCGCATCGTGGAGCGCACCCGGGATCACACCCGGGTGCAGCAGCTGGTCGACCAGGGACGCATACGCGAAGAGTCGGTCAGCTCGCATCCCGAACGCAACCTGCTGCTCCAGTGCCTGGGCGGCGGACGGGCGCCGCGCATCGAACCCACCGCCTGCGCCAGGCTTTCGCGGGACGACGTTCTGCTGCTGTGCTCGGACGGCTTCTGGGGGCCCCTGAACCAGCGCCAGATTCTCGGCACGCTGGCGACCCGGGACCTGAAGCAGGCCGTGCCCGAGCTGATGTCGCTCGCCGAACTTCGTGCCGGACAGGGATGCGATAATCTCTCGGTGGTCGCGGTTCGCTGGAACGAGGAAGCCGTAGCGGCATCGAGTACGGCGTCCCCGGTCACGGTTCCGTCCTACGACCTGCCGACGGATGTGCAGGATTTCAGCGCCACCGACCCGGATTTCAGCCAGGCACCGATGTCGGACGAAGACATAGAACGCGCGATCGCCGATATCAAGGCGGCGCTCAAACGATACAACCCAGGAAAACGATGAGACCAAGCAAACGCAAGCCCGACCAGTTGCGCGCGGTGACGATCGAGCGCGGCTATACCAAACATGCGGAGGGCTCGGTGCTGGTGAGCTTCGGCGACACGCAGGTGCTGTGCACCGCCAGCGTCGAGGAAAAGGTACCCGGCTTCCTGCGCGGACGCGGACAGGGCTGGCTGACGGCCGAGTACGGCATGCTGCCGCGCGCGACCAACACGCGCGGCGACCGCGAGGCAGCGCGCGGCAGGCAGTCCGGCCGCACCCAGGAGATCCAGCGGCTGATCGGACGCTCGATGCGCGCGGTCGTGGACCTCGAGCGGCTCGGCGAGCGCACCATCAAGATCGACTGCGATGTGTTGCAGGCCGACGGCGGCACGCGCACCGCCTCGATCACCGGCGCCTTCGTTGCCGTGCACGATGCGCTCGACTGGCTGAAGGCGCGCGGCCTCATCGAGAAACTCCCGGTGCGCGATTTCGTCGCCGCGATTTCGGTCGGAATGTTCGAGGGCGTCCCGGTGCTCGACCTCGACTACGCCGAGGACTCCAACTGCGACACCGACATGAACGTGGTGATGACCGGCAAGGGCGGGTTCGTCGAGGTGCAGGGCACGGCCGAAGGCGCGGCGTTCACGAAGAAGGAACTCGACGCGCTGCTGGGGCTCGCCGACAAGGGCATCCGCAAGCTGGTTTCCCTGCAGAAGAAGGCGCTGGCCGCCTGAGGCAGCAATGAAGAAACTGGTCGTCGCGAGCGGCAACCCGGGCAAGCTCGCCGAGATCCGGGCCCTGCTTGCGCCGCTCGACGATCGAGGTCGTGTCGCAGGGTGAGCTCGGCATCGCGGACGCCGAAGAGCCGCATTTCACGTTTCTCGAAAACGCGCTTGCCAAGGCGCGGCACGCGAGCGCGGCCGCGGGCCTGCCCGCGCTGGCCGACGATTCGGGCATCTGCGTGGACGCGCTCGGCGGCGAACCGGGCGTGAACTCGGCCTATTACGCGGGGACCGAGGGCGCGCGCGAGGAACGCGACGCGAAGAACAATGCGAAGCTTCTCGCGGCGCTCGCCCGGCAGCCGGTGAAGACCGCGCACTACGTCTGCGTGATGGTGCTGGTGCGCCACGCGCGCGACCCGCAGCCGCTGGTCGCCGAGGGCAGCTGGCAGGGCGAGATCAGCGCGCTCGCGCGCGGCGCGAACGGCTTCGGCTACGACCCGTATTTCCTCCTGCCCGGACTGCGGCAGGACCGCGGCCGAACTCGAACCCGCCGAAAAGAACCGCCTGAGCCACCGCGGCCGCGCGCTGGCGCAGTTGATTGCGCGTCTGCGCGAAGACGGCTGATGCGCGGCGCTGCGGTCAGCCTCACACCGCCCGGGGTGATCCGGCTCGAGGCCCTGCCGCCGCTGTCGCTCTACGTGCACATGCCCTGGTGCGTGCGCAAATGTCCCTACTGCGATTTCAATTCGCACGAGAAGAAGGGCGACCTGCCCGAGGAGGCCTACGTCGCGGCGCTGGTGGCGGACCTCGAGCACGCGCTGCCCTGGATCTGGGGGCGCCGGGTGGTCAGCATCTTCTTCGGTGGTGGCACGCCGAGCCTGTTCGCGGCAAATTCGATCGACCGGCTGCTGTCCGACATCCGTTCGCGAATCACAATCACGGCGGATGCCGAAATCACGCTTGAAGCCAATCCGGGCACGTTCGAGGCGCAGAAGTTCCGCGATTTTCGCGCTGCGGGCATCAACCGCCTTTCAATCGGCATCCAGAGCTTCAATGATGCGCACCTGAAGGCGCTGGGCCGCATCCACAGCGCGGACGAGGCGCGCCGCGCGATCGGAATCGCGCAGCAGAACTTCGACAACATCAACCTCGACCTCATGTATGGCCTGCCGGCGCAAAGCCCCGACGAGGCGCGCGCCGACATCGCCGAAGGCATCCGGCATGGAACGACACATCTTTCGGCCTACCAGCTGACTCTGGAGCCGAACACCGTGTTCTACCGCCATCCGCCCAGCCTGCCGGACCACGACATGGCCGCCGGTATGCAGGAGGCCGCGGAAGCGCAGCTCGCCGCTGCAGGGTTCGAGCATTACGAGACCTCCGCGTTCGCAAAGCCCGGAATGCGTTCGCGCCACAACCTGAACTACTGGCAGTTCGGCGACTACCTCGGACTGGGCGCGGGGGCGCACGGCAAGATCAGTTTTCCGGATCGCATCGAGCGCCATGCCCGTGCCAGGCAGCCGCGCGAGTACATGGCGATGGCACCCGAAGGAAAGTCGATTACCGAGCACCGCACCCTGTCGCGCACCGACCTGCCGTTCGAATTCATGCTCAATGCCCTTCGCCTGACGGAGGGCGTGCCGGTGGCGCTGTTTCGCGAGCGCACCGGGCTGGAAATTTCCGTGATCGAGGCCGCGCTCGCGAAGGGCGAGGCCGCCGGGCTGCTCGAGCGTGACTGGCAGACCCTGCGGCCCAGCCTCAGGGGACAGCGATTCCTGAACGAACTGGTGGAACTGTTCCTGGACTGAATCTTTAAGATTTAATTCACAAACTCCAGTCCTGGCCTGCGTTTGCGGTCAGTTTGTGTATCGATATCGATACAATACGACGAGCCGCGGGTCAGACGATCCGCGAACCGCGCATCCACCGGAACTTGCGCCCGAAGCGATAGTTCGCGCCTTCGACGCAGATGATCGTTGTTGCGCCGGGAAACTCCACCGCTGTTCTGATGCGTTCAAGCGCGTCGGCGGCGCGGCGCTTTGTATGCCAGTGCAACACGCTGCCCACGGTAAAGCCGAGCACGTGGCTGGTTCGCTCCGGCAAATGCCGGACGAGCTTCCTTACGAAATAGGCCTTCCGCAATCCGGGAATCGCCTTCAGCTGTGCCTGCAGCCGGCCTAGCGCCTCAGTGCTCAGACCGTGGCGTTCGAATTTGTCGGTGAGGCGGACTTCGCTGCGCTCTTTTGCGGCGGCTTCCTGAAGCGCAGCCCGCTCGAGCAGCCGGCGGTGCCATTCGCGCGCTTCTTCTTCGCTGCCCGTGCGCCAGCAATAGTCACGCAAGGATTCGCATCCCGGCACGATGAAGTCCTCGTCGCCTTGCATGGCACGTTCGACCAGCGCGCGGCCGGTCGCGTCGTCGCGTCCGAGCAGCCTTGCACCGAGGCTGAACAGCGCAACCGGATCGTCCGGCGCCCGCGCGTTCAGGGCGCGGAACTGCTCGATTGCGGCATCGACGTCTCCGCCGGCGGATTCGGTGAGTGTTGCGCGTTCGTACGCCTCCGGGAGCGTGAGCTCGGCGCCGGAGTCGAGCTTGCGGCCCAGCTCGGCCAGGCGGCGGCGTCCTTCCTGGATTTCGCCATGGCGCTTCTGCCACGCAGGCAGGATGTTTTCGTGCCAGCGGCGGTCGAACGCCTGCGTGATGCGTTCGAGCGCCTCGCCCAGCAGGCGATCGGCCGCAGTACCTGCAGCCGGCGGGGCGAGTCCTGCCTGTTGGCCAAGTGCCGCAAGACGGTCGGCGAGCGAGGGGTGCGTGTCTGCCAGCGTGGTCTTGCGCGCGAGGGCGCGATCCAGCCAGGGCCGGGTCGATGCCGGGTCGATTTCGCCCGCCACCCGTTCGCTCATTGCCGCGTAGGGCATGAAGGCAGGCTGCGGGATTTCATCTGCCTGCCGGTGGATTTGCGGCCAGTAGCGCTCGCCGAGATAGCTGCCGATGACGTTCACCGCGGTCAGGGCCTGCGCGAGTGCATGCGGCGAAGTCAGACGCGCGGCGATGGCGTCTGCCTCGTATTCGTTGGCACGCGCCAGCGGGAAGGAATAGGCATTGAAGTAGGGCGCGTACCACCGCAGGAAAGGCTTGAACAGAAAGCTGCCCCTGCTTTCCACCTGATCGAGCGTGGCCATCAGGCGGCTCCAGCGCAGGCGCTGGCGATAGATCCAGTTCGAGAGCCGGCCATGGCCTTTGGCGAGGTGGCCGAACTCGTGCGCGAGCACCGACTTGAACTGTTCGGAACTGAGTGCCTTGACCAGCGGGAGGCCGATCAGCAGGTAGTTTCGGTACCAGCCAAAAGCGCCCAGGCGCGGCACCTGGACCACGCCGGCGTTGAAGTCGTCGGTCATCAGGACGTGATGGAAGCGAGGCGCCCCGAGCGAGCGCCCCAGGGTCTCGATCATGGCGAAAAACTGCGGTGCATCGCGCTTTGTCACTTCCATCCCCTGCGGCGGGGGGATATTGACCTTCAGGGACTTCAGTATCATCCACAGGAAAACGCCCACCACGAAGGCGAGTTTCAGGCCGAACACCTTGAGCACGGCTACGGAAGCGATGGCAGCGAACAACAGCGCGGCAATCAGAACAAGCATCGCGGCCAGGTAGGCATTGCCGAGCAGGGCAAACAGCAGCACCCGGGCCTTGTAATTTGCCGGGTTGCGCCGCGCCTGGCCCTCGAACCGGGTGACCAGGGCTTCAAATTCCGCGTCTGTCACCACGACCCGGATCCGCAGGCACCGCTGTCGGGAATTCTGTGGGTCGGCAATCTAATCACTTATCCGTCTCCGGACTAAGGCTGGAAGCGACTTTCCTGTCTGTCAGTGTACCGAAACCGATACAGCTAAGTCTTGCGGCGAAACACCAGATCCCACACGCCGTGCCCCAGCCTGAGCCCGCGGGTTTCGAACTTGGTTTGCGGCCGGTAGGCCGGACGCGGGGCGTATTCAGGCGCGGTGTTCTCCAGCAGCGGTTCGGCGCGCAGCACTTCGAGCATGTGCTCGGCATAGGCCTGCCAGTCGGTGGCCAGATGGATATATCCGCCGGGCGCGAGTTTCCGTGTGGCGAGGGCAACCAGTGGTGGCTGGATCAGGCGGCGCTTGTTGTGGCGATTCTTCGGCCAGGGATCGGGAAAAAACACGTGCAGGCCGGCGAGCAATGCGTCCGGCACCATTTTCTCGAGCACGTCGACCGCATCGTGCCGGATCACGCGCAGGTTGGTGAGGCCTTCCTCATCGATCGACTTCAACAGGCTGCCGACGCCCGGCAGGTGGACCTCGATCGCGATGTAGTCGTTTGCAGGCGTTGCCTTCGCAATCGCGACGCTGGTCTCGCCCATCCCGGACCCAATCTCGAGCACGAGCGGCGCTTCGCGGCCGAACAGTGCGCGCGCAGCCAGAGGCTGCTCCGAATACGGGATGCCGAATTTGGGAAAGAGCGTATCCCAGGCCCGCTGCTGGGCGTTCGATACGCGCCCCTGGCGCAGGACGAAGCTCCTGACCGGCCTGTGCGGCAAATCCGTCATTGGGGGAGGTCTGAGGAGGGGCGCGAGCCCCTCTTCTCCGATTTATGCCGCTTTGGGCTGCGCGGACGCGGTGATCATTCCTTCGGTCGGGGACGAGGGCGCGGCGGTATAGGTCTTCTTCGGCATGCGCCCCGCGAGGAAAGCTTCGCGCCCGGCCTCGACGCCCTTCCTCATCGCGCGGGCCATCATGATCGGGTCCCGGGCCGCGGCAATTGCGGTGTTCATGAGCACGCCGTCGCAACCCAGTTCCATGGCGATCGCGGCATCCGAAGCCGTCCCCACGCCCGCATCGACCAGCACCGGCACCTTGATCCGGTCGATGATGAGCTGCAGGTTCCAGGGATTCAGAATTCCCATGCCCGAGCCGATCAGCGAAGCGAGCGGCATGACCGCGACGCAGCCGATGTCCTCGAGCATCTTCGCCTGGATCGGATCGTCGGCGCAGTAGACCATGACCTTGAATCCCTCCTTCACGAGCGTCTTTGCGGCGTCCAGCGTCTCGGGCATGTTGGGGTATAGAGATTGCGGGTCGCCCAGCACCTCGAGTTTCACCAGGTCGTGCCCGTCGAGCAGTTCGCGCGCCAGGCGCAGGGTGCGCACCGCGTCCGCCGCGCTGTAGCAGCCGGCGGTATTGGGCAGCAGCGTGAACTGCGAGGGCGGCAGGAATTCGAGCAGGCTGGGTTCGCCGGCGTTCTGGCCGATATTGGTGCGGCGGATGGCGACCGTGACGATCTGCGCGCCGGAGGCGTCGATGGCCGCGCGCGTTTCCGCGAAGTCCCGGTACTTGCCAGTGCCCACGAGCAGCCGCGATGCGTAGGATTTGCCGGCGATGACGAGTTGGTCCTGCATGTTTCAGCCTCCGCCCACGGCGACGACGATTTCCAGCCGGTCGCCATCCGCAAGCCGTGTGTTGCGATGCGCGGTCCGCGGCACGATCTCCCCGTTCCTTTCGACCGCGATTTTCTTTCCCGCAAGCTCGAGCCGCTCGACCAGCGCCCCGATGTCGAGCGCCTCTTCGAACCGGTGGGCCGCTCCGTTGACCGTCACTTGTATCATGGCCCGAATGATACCCCGCTGGAGGGCTCCCGTTCGGCTGTGCATGTGCCTTAGAATGCGCCCGGAGGGAGCGAGAACATGTCTGCCGCAAAGACGGAAACCCCGGAAGCCGAATTGTTCGAAGTGCAGAAGTCGCTGCGGGACATGCAGCGGGCGGTCGTATCGATGCGCGGGGAGCTGGAGCTCGCCCACCAGCGGCGCGAACAGGAGGTCCAGCAGACGCTCGCCGCCGGGCAGGATGAAATCAAACTCCTCAAGGCCACCGCCGCAAGCCTGCGCGATGCCCTGGAGCAATCGGTCATCGCCAGCGACGCCGCGGTCCAGGCCGCGCATGCTGCTGCGGCCAACGAGATCGCCCAGCTGAAGGCCACGTCCGCGGCGTTGCGCGAGCAGCTTGAGCTTGCCCGGATCAATACCGAGGCCGGGCTGCAGGCGGCACACGCGGCGTCGGCGAACGAGATCACCCAGCTGAAGGCCACGGCGGCGGCGCTGCGCGAACAGCTCGAACTGGCGCGGATCAACGCCGATGCGGGCATCCAGGCGGAGCGGCAGCGGGCCCAGGAAGAGATCGCCCAACTGAAGGCGTCGATCGTGGCGCTGCGGGACACCATGGACAGGCAGAACGGAAAATCATGAGCGAAAACTCAAGCGGCGCCCCGCGCGCCAATGTCCGGCGCAGAGCCGTACCAAAGGCAGCGGCCACCACGAGTGCCGCCGTCCAGAAGCGCCGACTGCGCGAGGCCGAGCTGCTGCTCGAGGTGTCGCGCAAGATGTCGGTCACCGACTCGCTCGACGAGGTCCTGAACACGCTGCTCGATGCAACGACCGCCGAGCTCAACGCGGAGCGCGGCACGCTGTTCCTGAACGATTACGAGACCAACGAACTCTATTCCCGCGTGGCGCAGGGTTCGTTCAGGCGCGAAATCCGGATCCTGAATACCTCCGGTGTGGCCGGCCACGTGTTCACCACGGGCAATGGCACCATCGTGCACGACGCCTACGCCGATCCGCGCTTCAACCGCAGCGTCGACGAGCGCACCGGGTTCGTCACCAAGAACATCCTCTGCGTGCCGATCAAGACCGCCAAGGGCCTCGTTGTCGGTGTCGCGCAACTCCTCAACAAGAAGAAGGGAAAGTTCACGGTCGCCGACCTCGCCCTGCTGGAGAAGATGGCCGCCCAGGGCGCGGTCGCGCTGCAGAGCGCGCAGGTGATCGAGCGCGTCGAGCGCGTGAGGAAGCAGGAGCTCGAGTTCGTCAACATCGTTTCCGAGATGACCTCGGACATCAAGCTCGGGTCGCTGCTGCAGAAGGTCATGGGCGAGGCCACGCGGATGCTCAATGCCGAGCGCTCGACGCTGTTCCTGAACGACGAAAAGACCAAGGAGCTCTGGTCCGAGGTCGGGCAGGGGCTGGAGTCGCTGCAGATCCGCCTGCCCAACCACCTGGGCATCGCCGGCGCGGTGTTCCAGTCGGGCAAGACGATCAATATTCCGTACGCCTACGCCGACCTGCGCTTCAACCCGGCGTTCGACAAGAAGACCAGCTACTTCACGCGCTCGATCCTGTGCGTGCCGGTGGTCAACAAGCAGGGCACCACGATCGGCGTGACCCAGGTGCTGAACAAGCACGGCGGGCCGTTCAGCAACGAGGACGAGGCGCGACTGCGCGCCTTTACCGCGCAGGTGTCGATCGCGCTGGAGAACGCCAAGCTGTTCGCCGACGTGCAGGCGATGAAGAACTACAACGAGGCGATGCTCGAGTCGATGTCGAACGGCCTGATCACGCTCGATGCGCAGGAGAAGGTCGCGACCTGCAACGCGGCCGGTCTGCGGATCCTGGGCACCACGGCCAGGCAGATCGTCCATATGCCGGTGGCGGAGTTCTTCGGCGAGAAGAATGCCTGGGTCCTCGAGAAACTCAAGCTCGTGGCCGAAACCGGCGAGCAGCAGATCAGCGTCGATGCGCCGCTTCAGGTCGGCGAGGCAACACTCTCGGTGAACTTCACGGTGCAGCCGCTGCTCAACATGGACCAGCAGCGCATCGGCTCGATGATCGTGCTGGAGGACATCAGCTCGGAGAAGCGGCTCAAGTCGACGATGTCGCGCTACATGGATCCGGGCATCGCCGACCGCTTGCTTGCCGCCGGCACGGACCTGCTCGGCGGGCAGGACATCGAGGCGACCGTCCTGTTCTCGGACATCCGCGGCTTCACAACGCTCACCGAGCAGCTCGGCCCGCAGGGCACGGTGGCGCTGCTGAACGAGTACTTCACGCTGATGGTCGACTGCCTGCAGAAGGAAGAAGGCATGCTCGACAAATTCATCGGCGACGCGGTGATGGCGGCTTTCGGGATACCCGTGCCGCACGAGGACGATCCGGACCGCGCGGTGCGCACGGCGATCGCGATGCTGACCACGCTCGATGGATGGAATCAGCAGCGCATCGGCGAGGGCAAGCTGCCGGTCAATATCGGAATCGGCCTCAACACCGATCGCGTTGTGTCCGGAAACATCGGATCGCAGAAGCGCATGGATTTCACCATCATCGGCGACGGCGTGAACCTCGCCGCGCGCCTGGAATCCGCGTGCAAGCAGTACGGCGCCAAGCTCCTGATCAGCGAATTCACCTACCGAAAGCTGAAGGGAACCTATCGCACGCGCGAAATCGACCTTGCCGTGGTCAAGGGCAAGACCAAACCGGTCGCCGTGGTGGAGGTGCTCGACTTCCACAATGAGGAAACGTTTCCGCACATCGTCGAGGTGCTCGGCCTGTTCAAGGACGGTCTGGCCAAGTACCGCGCTCGCCGCTGGGACGAGGCGGTCCGGCTGTTTGAAGAGGCATTGGTACTCAACCCCAGGGACACGCCGAGCCGGATTCACATCGAACGCAGCCAGTACTGGAAGGAAAGCGCCCCGCCCGAAGACTGGGACGGGGCCTGGGTGCTGGAAAGCAAGTGATCGGCCCTTAGACCCATTCAATGGCTTCCGAATCGGCCGATGGCTGGGTGGCGCTTTTCAGCGAGCGTGTAGCGGCAGCGTCCGTCCTCGAGCTGCTGGCCTCCCCCGGCCCGCAGGCGGTCTGCTTTCGTTACCGCAGCGAAAAAAGCGAACCGGTAAACGCGAATCTATCGGCCGCGCTGCGTGCCTGCGGTTACGCGTCGATATCGGATGTGCAGATCGGCGGGCGCTCGGCAATTCGCTGCGAAATCGACATGTCCGCAATCGGCCGGGGAGCAGACGCGCTCGTCAACGCGGCCATCGTGCTCGGCCTGGTCGCAGCGAACGGCCGTCCGGTGCCGGAATCGGTGACCGGCAATCTGCAGCAGGACGGACTGCCGGCGTATATCGGCTTCGCAGGCCTCTGGCGGCTGGAGCTGTCGGGCATAGAGATCTCCATACTCGGTCCCCTGCTCGAAGCACGGTTGAAGCGTGAGCCGGGAAATGCCTGCGCGATGATGGACATCGCCACGCTGCTGATTCTGACGCTGATGCCCGAAAATCGAGCGCCGGCCCTCGGGAAGCAGGCCTGGGCGCTGAACCGGCAGCAGGTGTATCGGTTACCTGCGCGCCGCGCCGGCCCGGCCCTGCGCGTTCTCGCGATCGCCGGGCCCGGGGACATGACCTCGATCACGCATCTGGACTGCCTGCTCGAGGATTCCGACGTTGAGCTCCTGATGCTCTACGCGCGGCCGGGCCTGCCTTTGCCCAGCCCGCTTCCGGAACATGACCTGATTTTCATCGTGATCGGCGAATCCGATCCGAACCGCCCCTTGCTCGAACAGATCGCTCCACTGGCAAGGACCTCGGCCCGGCGCGTACTCAATCCGCCGGACCGGATCCTTGGAATGTCACGGGATCGCGTGTCAGCCCTGCTTCGACCGGTCCCGGGGGTCGAGATGCCGTTGACAGTGGTGGTGGCGAGGGAGGTCCTGCAGAAACTTGCGCAGAACGAAATCCCGGTCGAGCAGGTGCTGGAGGACGGGTGCTTTCCGATCATCCTCAGACCGGTGGACTCCCAGGGAGGCAAGGATCTCGCACGGTTGGACAACCCGGCGGCCGTCGCAGCGTATCTTGCGGAAACGCACGCCACGACCTACTTCGCTTCACGCTTCGTCGATTACAGTGGTGCCGACGGACTGTTCCGCAAGTATCGGGTGGTGTTCATCGAAGGGCGGCCGTACGCCTGCCACATGGCGGTATCGGCGCACTGGATGATCCACTACGTGAACGCCGACATGGATGACAGCGCGGAAAAGCGGGCCGAGGAAGCGCGGTTCATGTCCGGATTCGACACGGGTTTCGGCCTCAGGCACGCGCAGAGCCTGGCGCAGATCGACCGCCTGCTGGGACTCGACTACTACGGAATCGATTGTGCAGAAACGGCCGACGGAAAGCTGCTGGTGTTCGAGGCGGACACGGCCATGCTGGTTCACGCCATGGACCGCGCGGATCTGTACCCGTACAAGGGGCCGCAGATGGAAACGCTGTTCAGTGCATTCCGCCGGATGCTGGAAAGGGCGAAGGACAGTCCTCCGCCTTCCCTTGCGCGCTAGCGGATCGCGCTCAGATCCTTGTCGGTGAGCGAAGCGAGGATCTGCATCACGTCCGGCGTTTTGCGTCCCTTGGAGGCAACGTTCTCGGTGCTCAGCGCCTGATCGAATCCGCGCGAGCGAACCACCAGCGTGAAACCCTTGCTGCGCGAATCAGTGAATCTTCCGCCGATGCTCTGCCCGTTCAGGTCCCGGATGATCGAACCGCTGCGCGCAGGCTCTTCGTAGCCGACGATTTTTCCGTTGTCGCCGACAATCGGCGTGAACAGCGAGACCTGTGCGACGACTTCGCCGGTGCTCTCATTGCGCAGCAGTTGCTTGTAGCCGATCACGTTGCCCTGATTGTTCTTCAGGGTCATCTTGCTGACCGGGCCGTAGTCGACCAAGGTCGAGCATCCGCCGACCGCAAAAGTTGCCGCAAGAATCAGTGTCCTGGCAAACATAGTTAATCTCCTGTGTTGCTTATTCCCCGATGCCTGTAAATGTACTCCTGCGTTTCGCCGTCAGATAGGTAAAAGTGCCGATAATTTTGTAACGTGAGGTAGCATCCGGAAGGCTGAATTTATACCCAACTATATGAAATAAAAGAATAAAAAATGTATTCTGTCAAACTGCCGTTCGTCGGCTCGTCAACCGCTTGTCGTCTACGGGCCGGACCGGTGGCTCCCGCAGCGAAACTGACGGAAAACGGAACCTGCATTAGAATCCGGCGCCACACGCGGGTGTAGTTCAATGGCAGAACGGCAGCTTCCCAAGCTGCATACGAGGGTTCGATTCCCTTCACCCGCTCCATCTTCTGGCTATCACAATTAACGCGCGGGATGGCTGCCCTGTCTCGGGCGGGCTGCAGTGCGCCCGGTAGTGCTGCGGTTCCCACGGCAATCGGTGTTCAGCCAGACGATCAACGCGGCATATCCGCACGACTCCTCATCGGGTCGGCAGGTAGGCTTCGATGACGCCGCAGAACTGAAAGCCTTCGCGCATCTGAAAACGCAGCACCGGATCTTCCAGGTCGCCCCAGATGACTTTCATCGCGTAGGTATTCGCGCTCATTGCGTGCGCGTGGCGGTGGTAACCGGGTAGTCGGCCCGCGGCGATGATCCGCCGCAGGTTCCAATCCCGGCCCCGGCAGAGACGCTTGCGTGCCGAGTACAGCGAGCGGCCGATGCCGTGGCGACGGATTTCGGGGGTCCACGAACACTTCTGCGCCATAGAGCGTCCGTCCCATCAGATTGTGCGTGCTGAACGAGCCGTTGCCTGCGACTTCCTTCCAGGTGTGCGAATGCCCGTAGTCGTCCCAGATGACAATCAGCGAACTCGCCGCTCCGACCACCTTGCCGTCGAGTTCGGCGATAAGCTGTCCTGCGGGAAAATGGCGCAGATGATGCTCATGCTGCTCGCGCGAAAACGCTTGAATCGTGGGATAAATCTTCAACTGCAGTTCGCGGATGCGTTCGAAATCATCTGGTACTGCACTGCGAATAATTACCGGCATGGATCTCCTTCCGATCCATTTGCCGATGGTCGTTCGATCGTTGGCGCGGACCTGTTTTATGAACTGATCGTCAGGCGGATTCGCGCGACCGACCCGGGTTGACGAGTGAGTCAGGTTATCATGCAGCCATTCCATTGTCGGGCGCGAGGATCGATCCAGTGAGTGCAACGCAAGCTCAACATGTGCCGGTGCGGCAGACCGTGCGCATCGCTGCGGTCCAGTATCTGCTTCGGGCAATTCACGACTGGAACGGTTTCGAGGAACAGGTGCGCTTCGTGATGAAGAGCGCGGGCGATTACAAGCCGCAGTTCGTGCTGCTGCCAGAAATCTTCACGACCCAGCTGCTGTCGTTCATGGACACTTCCGACCTGCGCAAGTCGGTACGCAACATGCGCGACTACGCGGGGCGTTATGTCGCGCTGTTCAAGGAACTTGCACAGACCTGGAAAGTGCATGTCATCGCCGCCGAAGGCGCGCCCAACGTGGAGCAGATCGTGATTGCCGATGTAGACCTCAGCAGGCTTGTCGACAACCGGATCAGCGGGACGACGATTCCGCTGCACGACAAGCGGATCGACGTGTACGAGAACGAAGTCGAAGTGGTTTCGGCGATCTGATCAGTCAGATGACCCCGATCGACGGCAAGCTTTTCACCACGGCAATGCGCCGCGCCGCTACGCCGGTCTCGGTGGTGACGACCGAGGGTCCGGGGGGGCGTTTTGGTGTGACGGTCAGTTCGATTTGCACTGCATCGGCCGAGCCCCCGCAGGTGCTGGTATGCGTGCATCTGGGTGGCCCCACGCCAGCCGCGCTGCGCACGAACAGGTGCTTCGCAGTCAATATTCTCGACAACAGGCACCGCCATGTCGCCGACTCGTTCGCAGGACGCATTGAGCGCTGGCGCAGTGATCGATTCGCCTGCGACTCCTGGGGGGTGCTGGATACCGGTGCGCCGGTGCTTGCAGACGGTCTCCTGGTGCTCGACTGCGCCCTCACCCAGGAGCTTGTTGTATCGACCCATGCGGTTTTCGTCGGGACGGTGGTTGGACTGCAGTCGCGCGAGGGTGCGCCGCTCCTGTATTCCGACCAAGCCTATCGCACGCTTGATTTGCCCGGGCGAAACCCGGGGGGCGATTCCTGACTGTGGCATGGGCTGCGCGCATCGTATTGTGCCGCCGCATGGGTCGGTCGGAAGCCAGATAGTGGCTCTGCTCTTTTACAGCCAATTCGACGATCCGGCGGACTGGGGCGTGCATTTGCACGACGCGGCGCCCGGACTCGACTTCCGCGTCTGGCCGGAGGTGGGCGACCCCGGCGACATTGAAGCCGCGCTGGTATGGAAGGCACCCGCAGGCGAGCTACGCAAATATCCCAATCTCAGGCTGATCATCAACCTTGGCGCGGGGGTGGATTCGATCGTCGCGGACCGCACGTTGCCGGCCGGGATTCCGATTGTGCGTATCGCGGATCCGGAAATGAGCCGGATGATGTCGCAGTTCGTGCTCGCTGCCGTGCTGCGCCACTTTCGCGATTTCGTGCCGTTCGAACGCGCGCAGCGGGAGCGGCGCTGGCATTACCTTCATCCGCGCGAAGCGGCGGCATGCAGCGTTGGCGTGATGGGACTTGGCAATCTCGGTGGCATGGCCGCCGCGGAGCTTGTGCGCCAGGGTTTTCGAGTGGCGGGCTGGTCGCGGTCGGCCAAAGCGCTTCCCGGAGTCGAGTCGTTTCACGGTGATGGCAGCCTTGCGCAATTCCTGGCCCGAACCGAGATTCTCGTGGTCATGCTGCCGCTGACCAGGGAAACCGAAGGCATTCTCGACGCCGCGGCGCTGGCCCAGTTGCCGCGCGGCGCGAAACTGATCAATGTCGGCCGCGGCACGTTGCTTGACGAAGACGCACTGATCGCATCGTTGCACTCGGGACATGTGGCCGAGGCGACGCTGGACGTATTTCACACCGAACCCCTGCCTGCAGATTCGCCGTTGTGGAGATTCGACCAGGTGCTTGTCACGCCGCATCTTGCGTCGGTCGCCATTCCGCGTACGGCCGCACGGCAGGTGGCCGAAAATCTGCGCCGCCTGCGCGCTGGTGAGCCGCTGCTCAATGTGGTTGACCCGCACCGCGGCTACTAGGGACGCGCCAGTTTTCGCCAGCCGCCCATTGACCGGCAAGGCCGGGGCGCAGCCAGCGCGCGCAGTACAATTCGAACGGTAGAGCGCCGGACCTCCCGGTGAGCGGAATCTTCGATGCCCGTATCCTTTGACGGCAAGCTGGTGGTCGCGATTTCTTCGCGCGCCCTGTTCGATTTCGAGGAAGAGAACAAGGTGTTCGAGCGCAGCGGGGACGCGGCCTATATGGCCCTGCAATTGGACCGTCTTGAGGCGGCTGCGAAGCATGGCGTAGCGTTTCCGCTGGTCCGAAAACTACTGGCCTTCAATACCGGCGACACGCAGCGTGTCGAGGTGGTGATCCTGTCGAAGAATGACCCGGTATCGGGCCTGCGCGTTTTCCGCTCTGCCCAGCACGCCGGACTCAAGCTGGAGCGCGGCGTGTTTACACGCGGACGCAACGCCTACCGGTATCTGGAGGCGCTGCACGCCAATCTGTTTCTCTCGGCCAATGACGAGGACGTGCGCGGTGCGCTGGAGGCGCGGTTTCCGGCCGCGCGCGTCATTCCGGAATCGGCCCAGGCTGCGGAGCGCCATTCGGAGGAAGTAAGGATCGCATTCGATGGCGATGCCGTGCTGTTCTCGGATGAGGCGGAAATGGTCTTCCAAAACGAGGGGCTGGATGCGTTCCAGCGGCACGAGACTCTGCATGCCCTCAATCCCCTGCCACCTGGCCCGTTCAAACCCCTGCTTGAAGCGCTGCACCGGCTGCAGACGGCGGGCGCCGAAGTTCCCATGCGGATCCGCACTGCGCTGGTCACTGCGCGCAGCGCACCGGCCCATGAACGCGCGGTGCGCACGCTGATGAACTGGAACATCGGCGTGGACGAGGCCATGTTTCTCGGCGGCCTGGACAAGAGCGCCTTCCTGTCCGCGTTCCAGCCGGACATCTATTTCGACGATCAGAGGGGGCACGTAGAATCGGCACAGAAACACGTCGCCACCGGGCATGTGCCGTTTGGTGTCTCCAACCGCAAGGCAGGGAAATGAAACTACTCAAGTACGGGCTCTACACGCTGGTGGGTTTCGCATTGCTGGTCGTGATCGCGATGGTTGCTGTCGTCACCGTAGTGGACGGAGCGTTTCTGAAGACCCGTCTTGAGCGCGAGATGAAGGAGGGTTTCCAGCGAACCCTGGTGATCGAGGGTGCGCCAAAATTATCGCTGTTCCCTTCGGTCGCGCTGGATCTGGGCAAGACCCGGTTGTCTGAGCACGGGAGCGACAAGGAGTTTGTTTCGCTTGAATCGCTGAAGGTCTCGCTTCGGCTGATGCCGTTGTTGAGCAAACGGGTGCAGATCGATGCGCTTTCGCTTTCCGGTCTGAAAGTCAACGTCGTGCGCCACAAAGACGGATCGATGAACTTTTCCGATCTTGCGGGCAAGCCGGAAAAAGGTGACCACGCCGAACCGGCGCATGCGGAATCGCGAGGCAAACCGCCGTCCATCCATCTGGCCGGCGCGAAGATTGAAAAGGTCGAGGTAATGTACCGTGACGAATCTACCGGACAGACGGTCGCGGTATCGGTACCCAGCCTCGAGATCGGGCCGATTGCCGACGAAGGAGGCGGGGTGATCGCATTCCACGCGGACATCAAGGGAAACAAGCCCCTGATGGATGTGAAAACCAGCCTCGGGGGAAGGATGCGGCTGAATCTGGCCAGGGAATCGTTCGAACTCAGCGGTCTTGCATTCGAGGCGAAGGGTAGCGTCGATCGGGATACGCTGAGTGCGTCGTTCGGTGCACCGGAGGTGAAGGTCACGCCAGACAAGGCGACGGGTTCCGGCATCGCGGGATCATTCACGCTGAAAGGTCCGCAGCGCAGTGTTGACGCAACGCTCAAGGTATCGGCAATCGAAGGTTCAGCCGCCGCACTGTCGATCGCCGCGCTGGTGCTCGATCTGGATGCGAAACTGGAAGCCAACGGGGTCAAGGCGCATATCGAGACGCCAATCAAGGCCAGTCTCGCTGCCAAAAGTTGGGAACTGCCGGCGGTCATTGCCAATCTGACGTTTACCGGCCCGGCGATTCCACAGAAAGCGGTGACCCTGCCTTTGCGGGCCTCGCTGAAGGCAGATCTGGCGAAGCAGTCTGCCTCGGCTGACATTTCGACGAAATTCGACGAATCCACGATACGGGCAACGTTCGCGGCATCGAAGCTGCACCCAGTGCATGCAAAATTTGACCTCAACGTGGATCGCCTGAACCTGGATCGCTATCTAGCTGAGACGCCGGCAGGGGACGCGAAGCCCGACAAGCCCATCGATCTGTCGGCGCTCAAGGGGCCTCAGATCGAGGGCAAGGTGCAGATCGGGGCGTTGCAGATCAAACAGGCCAAGCTTCAGAACATCAAGGCCGAAATCAAGCTTTCAGGCGGCAAGCTGGAAGTACCGCACTATTCTGCAGGCTTGTATACGGGTACGCTCGAAGGACGACTGGCCGTGGATGCGAACACCAACCGCTTCCAGTTGGCGAACAAGATGAGTGGTGTATTTATCGGACCGCTGTTGCGCGACGTCGTAAAAAAGGACCTGCTCGAAGGTCGCGGCAATCTGAATCTTGATGTGGAAACCACAGGGTCCAGCGTACCGGCGCTGAAGAAGGCGCTTGCGGGGAGCGCGAAGGTTGAACTGAAGGATGGTGCGATCAAGGGCATCAACCTTGCCGAAAGCCTGCGCAACTTCAAGACAAACCTCGGCTCCAAGTCGGGGCAGAGCGGCAACGACAGCGGGAAGAGGACCGATTTTTCCGAAATGAGCGCCAGCTTCGCCATCAAGAACGGTGTGGCCAGAAACGAGGACCTGAAGGCGGCATCGCCGTTCCTGCGTCTGGCCGGAGCCGGAACCATCGATATCGGCAATTCAAGTCTGGACTATCTTGCCAAGGCCACTTTAGCGGCCACGACCAAGGGACAGGGTGGTCCCGCCGATGCGCTCGGCCTTACCGTGCCCGTGAAGCTCACGGGGCCGCTGGACAAACCGAACTGGAGCGTCGACTTCTCGGGCGTGCTTGGTGCGATTGGTGGAAACGCGGGCAAGCTTACGGAACAGCTGAAGTCAGTCACTGGCACGGCCGGTGGCGGCGTTAAGGACAAGCTCAAAGGACTGTTCGGCAGGTAAGCGCTGCCGCGCCGGTGCCCTCGAGAGGGTGAAAACCCCGACGTGTGCGTTACTTGATCGGCAAGGCTTCTTCGACGAGCGAAGCCAGATAACCTGCACCCATCGGAATTACATCGTCGTTGAAATCGTAGTTCGGATTGTGCAGGAAGCAGCTCATCGGTCCGCCCCCCTGACCCAGCCAGACATAGGCACCGGGTTTAGCCAGCAGCATGTAGGAAAAGTCCTCTCCACCCATCGTGGGATCGGCATCGGTGATCACGTTGCCGGCACCGAATACCTTCTCGCCCACTTTTGCGGCAAATGCGGCTTCGCGCTCTGTGTTCACGGTTGCGGGATAGTTGCGGTGATACTCGATCTCGGCGGATCCACCCAGTGCTTTGGACACTCCCGAAACGATTTCGTGCAGGCGCCTTTCCGCCAGATCACGCGTGTCCGGGCGGAATGTGCGAATTGTGCCGCAGAGCGTCACGGTGTCGGCGATCACGTTGAACACTCCGACTTGGCTGGTCTGCATTGAGGTGATGCTGATGACGAGCGCGTCCACCGGATTTACGTTTCGGCTCGCCACGGTCTGCAGTGCGGTGATGATATGCGCGGACAGAACGACTGGATCCACCCCCAGGTGCGGCATGGCCGCGTGGCCGCCCTTTCCGCGAACGGTGATCTTGATTTCGTCCGTGGCCGCCATCATCGGACCGGGGCGCACGGCAATCTTGCCCGGAGGCAGACTCGGCCAGTTGTGGAGGGCATAAATCTCGTCCGCCGGAAACCTGTCGAACAGTCCCTCCTCGACCATCACCCGCCCGCCCCCGCCACCTTCTTCGGCCGGCTGGAAGATCAGATAGACGGTACCGTCGAAATTGCGCGTTTCTGCAAGGTACCGGCCGGTACCAAGCAACATGGTGGTGTGGCCGTCGTGGCCGCAGGCGTGCATGCAGCCGGGATTCACGGATTTGTAAGGCATGTTCCCCAGCTCGTGCATGGGTAGGCAATCCATGTCTGCACGCAGACCGATCGCACGACCACTGGTGGATTTTCTGCCCTTCACGACGCCAACGAGTCCGGTCTTGGCAATGCCGCGATGCACTTCGATTCCCCAACTCTCAAGACGGGACGCCACCAGATCGGAGGTGCGCTGCTCGGTAAAGCCCAACTCGGGGTGGGCGTGGATGTCCTGACGAATGCCGGTCAGTTCGCTGTGGAAGGCACGGATGCGTTCCACGGGACTATCGAGTTTGAGCGGGGCATTCATGGGGATCTCCTGATTTTTCTTTGCGATGCAGACCATGCGACTCGAGTCGCTGCCGGATCATGGTGCCGAAATCGCCGGGCACAGTCAAACCTGCCCGTAGAATCTGGACATGTACAAGCCGGATCCCGGATTTGCCCGCAAACTTACCGAATGGCATCGGTTGCACGGACGCCATGATCTTCCGTGGCAGGGGACCCGGGACCCGTATCGCATCTGGGTGTCCGAGATCATGCTTCAGCAAACCCAGGTCGGCGCCGTGGTCGGATATTTCCAGCGATTCCTCGACAGGTTCCCCGACCTGCAGTCGCTCGCACTCGCAAATGAGGACGATGTGCTTCGACTCTGGAGCGGCCTCGGTTACTACGCCAGGGCGCGGAACCTGCACAAGGCTGCGCGCTTGATCGTGGAAAATCACGGAGGCAGATTTCCGCAGGACTTGCAGGCGATTGGGGCGCTGCCAGGGATCGGCCGATCGACTGCCGCCGCAATCGCTGCATTTTCGTTCGGGGAATCCGGGGCGATACTGGACGGGAATGTAAAACGGGTCCTCGCACGCCGCTTCGGGATCGATGGTTTTCCCGGCGTGGCGGCTGTCGAGAAGAGGCTCTGGAATCTTGCGACGCGACTGCTGCCTTCAGCCGCCAGCGGGATACCTATCGAAATCTACACTCAGGCCTTGATGGATCTTGGTGCGACGGTGTGTACGCGCGGCAAGCCTGCATGCGGCAATTGCCCCCTTGCATCGGATTGCGTGGCGCGTGCAACCGGGAGAATTCCCGAACTTCCCGCACCTCGACCGAAAAAGGTGACACCCGTCCGGCAAGCCACTTGGCTGGTTCTTCGGCACCGAAAGCGGGTACTTCTGGAGCGCAGGCCGTCGAGCGGGCTCTGGGGCGGGCTGTGGGTTTTTCCAGAATATGTCGGCAAGCAAATTGCCCATCACTGCCGTGCCGAATACGCCTGCGAACTCGCGGGCCATCATGTGCTGCCTGAGTTTTCTCACGGGTTTACCCATTTCCGGCTGGACATCCGTCCGGTTGTCTGCGAAGTGGTGGCCAGGGAGGCAATGGCGGAATCGCCGGGGCGAATCTGGCTGTCTGTGAGCGAGGCAATTGACTCCGCCGTTCCGGTCCCGGTCAGAAAGGTGCTGCGCCAGCTCTGATTGATCACGCGGATGACCGGCCGCGAAGAGCGGGAGAGTCGGTCAGCGGTCGAGTAGTCTGTTCTGCACGAGAGTCGTATGCAGAATTTCGACTCTCAGCCGGACATCGTCGAGTTCGAGCAGCCTCTGCTTTGCCGGCATGGGTATGGGCAGGATATCCGCGAGGCGCCCACCCACCCAGGCGCAGGAATCGAACCGGAGCGTGTCCGCAAAGATTTCCTCACCATGCTCGGCAACGACCGATTTGAGCAGGTCTGCGCATGCACGGAAGGTTTCGGGCAATTCGACATCGTTCTCCAGCGCGAGCAGATCCACGCTGGCGCGTATGAGTCCGGCGCCAGTGACCCGGGTTTCCCGGATTCGGAAGCGCCGTTCGCCGCGTACCTTTAAGGACAATACGCCGAGTTGCTGCATATCCCACTCGACGATGCGTGCGGTGCAGCCGATCGCTTCCGGCGTTGCCGGTGCCCCGACTTCGCGCCCGCTGCGGATGAGGCTTACGCCAAAAGGCTCCCCCTCTTTCAGGCAGCGTTTTGCCATGTCCATATAGCGCTGCTCGAAAACCCGCAGAGGCAGCAGGCTCGAAGGAAAGAGTACGGTGTTGAGGGGAAAAATCGGAAGGTCGGAAATTTCTTCGCCGCCCGAATGAAACGGTTGCCTCTCGGTCGTCATCAGGCGTCGGCGATTTTCGCCAGCCCTCTATGGCGAACCAGTACGGGCCATGTTTTGCGAAAATCGGCGGCCAGCCTCTCGGCAAGATAGACCGAGCGGTGCTGTCCACCGGTGCAGCCGATCGCCACCGTCACGTGATAGCGGTTGTCGCGAACCATGTCCGGGAGCCAGCGAGTCAGGAAGGCTCGCACATCTTCGAACAGCCTCTCTACGGCTTCCTGTTTTTCCAGGAACGCAGCCACAGGCGCGTCGCGCCCGGTCAGGGCGCGGAGCTCAGTCTCGTAATACGGATTGGGCAGCATGCGCGCGTCAATGACCCAGTTGGCATCCAGTGGTATCCCGTCCTTGAACCCGAAGGATTCGAAAAGCAGGATCATGGACCCCGAGTGCAGGCCGAGAAGATCCTTGATCCAGTTGCGTAATGCCTTGGGCTGCAAGTCGCTGGTATCGATCCGGTGGCCCAGCTCGGCGATGCCGCCCAGCATCTGCAGTTCGCGCTCGATCGCCTCGGCTACCGTGAGTCCCTGGCCCGCGAGAGGATGCCGTCTACGGGTTTCTGAAAAACGCCGCAGCAAGGCCTGGGGGCTGGCTTCGAGGTAGAGAAGCCGGGAGTCGATGCCCTGTCGTCGCAGTTCGTCGAGTCTTTCGGGAAGAGCCGAGAGAGCGGCGCTGCGGGCATCCACGCTGACCGCAATGCGCTCCTGGCCGGCGTCTGCGAGAAAGCGGACGACGTCGCCAAGAAGAGGCGCTGGCAG
This sequence comes from uncultured beta proteobacterium, assembly GCA_963844255.1. Classification (GTDB taxonomy): domain Bacteria; phylum Pseudomonadota; class Gammaproteobacteria; order Burkholderiales; family SG8-39; genus SZAS-79. Next base: position 199,939 of record CAWJNP010000024.1, on the reverse strand, counting down.
GTTGTCCACGCAGTAATATCCTGCGTCCTCGAGCACGGTAAGCGTAATGCTTTTGCCGGAGCCGGAGAGGCCGCTTACGAGGACGAGTTGCATGGGCATGCGGCAAGCCTATAACGAATCCTGCAGCCTTGTGTGCACAGGCATCTTGTTCAGTCTTCGCTGCTGCCGTCGTACTCGATAGCCTGTCGCTGCCTGGTGATGAATTCGGCCGTACTGTCGATTCCGCGCAGGTGCAGGATGTAATTTCGCACTGCTGCCTCCAGCAATACCGCCAGGTTCCGGCCTGCAGCCACCGGTACTACGACCTTGCGAACCGTGATGCCGAGGATGTCCTCGGATTGCTCCGCGAGCGGAAGGCGCTCTATTTCGGCACCGCCCGCGGTCGGTTTGGCGAGGTGCACGATGATCTTCAGGCGCATCTTGGGGCGAACTGCCGTTTCGCCGAAAATCGTGCGCACGTTCAGCAGGCCCAGGCCGCGGACCTCGATGAAATCCTTGAGCACGGGCGGGCAGCGGCCTTCGAGAATCTTTGGCGCGACGCGCGAGATCTCCACGACATCGTCTGCAACCAGTCCGTGTCCGCGGCTGATGAGTTCGAGGCCGAGTTCGCTCTTTCCCACGCCTGATTCGCCGGTCACCAGAACCCCGACACCGAGTACGTCCATGAAAACGCCATGCCGGGTGGTTTTCTCGGCCAGAGCCTTGGCAAGATAGCGCGAAAGCGTCTCGATCACGCGCGGCGCTGCCAGCGAAGTCGCAAACAAAGGCGTATGCGATTCGCGGGCACCGGCGAGTATCTCGACAGGTGCGGTCACGCCATCGGCGACCACGACGGCGGTCAGCGGACCGGTAAAGAGCTTGCCGACGAACTCTGCACGTGCCACGGGCGCAAAGGCGTCGAACATCGAGGCCTCGTAACTCCCAAGGACCTGGATGCTGTTCGGATGAGTAAGGTTGAGGTGACCGATCAGGGCCGCCGAAGCGGCGGCTTCGCGGCGCACCGAGGTGCTGCCATCCTGGCCTGCGATCCAGGCCAGTTGCAGCGCCTCCCGATTGTCGTCATGCAACCGCGTGACGTTGACCTGCAGCATCCGATTGCCATGAAGAGACGATTTGGTGGAGAGCCGTGGCTTCTGCGGCCGACGACATCGATTCGCGCAAAGTCCGGTCGCTGAACATCTGCGCAAGCTCGGAGAGTATCTGCAGATGCTTTTCGGTTGCCTGTTCCGGAACCAGCAGGGCAAATACGAGAGTGACCGGCTTTCCATCCGGGGCGTCGAACGGGACAGGGACGGAGAGACGAACGAACGCGCCGAGCGCTTCCTTCAGCCCCTTTATGCGGCCGTGTGGAATAGCCACCCCCTGACCAAGGCCAGTCGAGCCTAGGCGCTCACGCGCAAAAAGGCTCTCGAAAACAACGCTTCTCGCGATCGCGTGGTTGTTCTCGAACATCAGCGCCAGATGCTCGAACAGGCGTTTCTTGCTCGATACCTCGACGTCGACCGACACGTTGACCAGCGGCAACAGATTGGCTACCAGATTCATTTGTGGGTGGTGATGCGGCGCATTTGAAGGTCAGGTTTCAGTACTCTGCTCCTGATGCTTGAGAGCGTCATGGGGTTTGGCGAACGCCTTGTCTTTGTACTTGAGCACTTGCCTGTCGAGCTTGTCGACGAGAAGATCGATTGCGGCGTAAAGGTCGGCGTTCGTGCACTCCACGTGGATGTCCTTTCCGCGGACATGCAGGGTAACCTCTGCTTTCCGCAGCAGTTTGTCCACGGAGAGAATCACATGGGCATCAATCACGTGATCGAAATGCCGCGTGACACGATCAAGTTTCCCGCTGACATAGGTGCGAATTGCGGGCGTGACATCGAGGTGATGGCCGCTGACGTTCAGATTCATTGGCGCCTCCGAGACATTGGGCAGGGGGAAACTAAAGGGATTTTCTTAGATTGACCGCTGGAATCTGCAGTGATTCCCGGTATTTTGCGATTGTTCGTCTTGCCACCACGATACCCTGTTGGCCGAGAATTTGCGAGATTCGCGAGTCCGAAAGGGGCGTTTTCGTGTCCTCCGCGGCGACCAGTTGCTTGATCAGGGCGCGAATCGCCGTGGCCGAGCAGGCGCCGCCGGTTTCTGTCGCAACGTGGCTCCCGAAGAAGTACTTGAGCTCGTACGTGCCTCTGGGCGTTGCCATGTACTTCTGCGTTGTCACCCGGGATATCGTGCTCTCATGCAGCCCCAGAGTCTCAGCAATCTCGCGCAGTACCATCGGTCGCATTGCGACTTCGCCGTGCTCGAAAAAATGGCGCTGCCGGTCTATTATCGCCTGTGAAACGCGAAGAATGGTATCGAATCGCTGCTGCACGTTCTTGATGAGCCAGCGCGCCTCCTGTAGTTGACCTGACATCGAGTTGGCACTGTTTCGATTCCCGGAAAGAAGGGAAGCATACAGTTGGTTTACGCGAAGTCTGGGCATTGCGTCTGGATTCAGGCTCGCCTGCCAAACGCCTTTTATCCTTCGGACGATTACGTCGGGTACGACGTATCTGGTTTCGACGCTTGAAAACGCAGCGCCAGGGTGAGGATTCAACCTGAGAATCATCCGCTGCGCGGCGCGCAGTTCGTCATCGCTCGCGCCCGTCAACTGCCTGAGGCGGGAGTAATCGCGTTGCGCGAGAGATTCGAGATGATGCTCGGCAATCAAGGAGGCCAGGGCTGTAATACGGCTTTCCGGCCCTGACTGCGGGGGTGTCGAACGCAGCTGGAGCAGCAGGCATTCGCTAGGCGAGCGGGCGCCGATCCCGGCGGGCTCCATATTCTGGAGGTGGCGCAGCGCAATTGCCAGGTCATCAATATCCGCATCCGCTTCCGACGGCAGTAACTCGGCAATTTCCTCCAGTGACTGGGTCAGGTAGCCGTCATCGTCGAGCGCATCGATGAGCATTCCGATGAGTGCGCGGTCTCGCCGCGCGAGATTTGTCAGCGACAACTGTTCGTATAGATGGTCCCGAAGCGAATGCGTTTCGGGCGCGACAAAAACCCGATCTCCTTCCTCGTCGTTGTCATTGGCACTGCGCGGAGACGCGGAGAAGTCCGGCTGCCACTCGGTATCACCGCGTTCGACACTGGTTTCCGGCGCCTCGACGCCTGCCGCGGGGAGCGGCTCAGCTGACGATGAGGGTGCGTCAGCAGCAGCAAAGGCGGCGGGAAGGGTCAGCCCATCCTCTGCATCTTCGCGCTCGAGAGCCGGGTTTTCCATGAGCATGCGCTCGATCTCCTGGTTCAACTCAACGGTAGACAACTGCAGCAGGCGAATCGACTGCTGCAGCTGAGGCGTCAGAGTGAGGTGTTGGGAGAGCCGGAACTGGAGTGTCGGCTTCATTGAGGCGGGTAGTGTGGCTCGGTAATGAGGCGCGGCTAACGGGGCGATATTTCCGCAGGAGAGGCCGCGCGGAGCCGGGCTTACATGCGGAAATTCTCGCCCAGATATACCCGGCGTACGCTGTCATTATAGACAATTTCGTCGGGGTGCCCCGAGGCCAGAACGGCACCATCGTTCATGATGTATGCCCGGTCGCAGATACCGAGAGTTTCGCGTACGTTGTGATCCGTGATCAGCACTCCGATGGACCGTTCTTTGAGGAACCGTATGATCCGCTGTATGTCGAGCACCGCAATCGGATCTACTCCGGCGAAGGGCTCATCGAGCAGGATGAACGCCGGGCGCGTCCCGAGTGCGCGGGCGATCTCCAACCTGCGCCGTTCCCCGCCGGAGAGCGCCTGCGCGGGATGGTGGCGCAGGTGCGCGATATTGAGATCCGCAAGCAGTTCCAGAAGCCGCGATTCGATCTCATCGCCCGGAACGCCCTGCAGTTCCAGCACGGCACGCACATTTTCTTCGACCGACAACTTGCGGAAAACGGAATTCTCCTGCGGCAGGTAGGAAATTCCCAGCCTTGCGCGGCGATGGATGGGCAGATGCGTGAGCTCCTTGCCGTCGAAGTGAATTCGTCCTGCGTCGGCTGCCACCAGTCCAACGATCATGTAGAAACAGGTGGTTTTTCCCGCTCCGTTCGGACCAAGCAGGCCGACGACCTCCCCGCTCGAAACGGTGAGCGATACGTCCTGAACGACGGTTCGCGATTTGTATCGCTTGCGGAGACTCTCCGCCGAGAGGACGCTCATCCGCCGGATTTCTTTGGAGTTACCGTTGGAACCGGTTGATCCGGCTTGGTCTTTGGCTGGATGACGGCGCGCACGCGGCCCTCAGGATTCGCGCCTGTGACCGCGCTCTTGCCGGCGGTCACCGTAAAGAATTCCGAGCGGGTGTCGATCGAAATTGCGTCCCCGCGCACTTCGTCCTTGTCGCGCATCACCTGGGCATTCCCGTACAGGTTAATTTTCTCGTTTCTGTCGTCCATCTCTATTCTCAGGGCCTCGCCTTCCACCCACTCGTCCTTGCCATCCCGCTTCTGACGAAACCGTGCGGGAATGCCGGTCGCATTCGAAATCTGGAATCCGTCCGGATCTTCGCGAACGGTCAATCTGTCCGCCAGTATTCGAATCGTGCCTTTGGTGAGCACCACGCTTCCCTCGAAGATGCTGATTCGGCGCGCATCATCCGAACTCATGCGGTTGGCTTCAATGTTCGTCGGCTTGTCCTTGTCGGCTTTTTCTGCTCTTGCGGGCGTTGCCGCGAGCGCCAGGCATGCGAGCAGGGCGCAGGTGGCCGGAATGAAACGCCTGCAATAGGAGAACATCATGGTCACTTCGGTTTCCTTTTTTCAAATCTGCCATGCACCTGCGCGTGCAGGCGCATGAGCCCAAGGCTGTTGTCATACTCCATGCCGCGTCCGGTCAGGTGCCGGTCGGGTTCGCGGATGGCGACGGCGCGGTCGGTAATTGCCAGCGAACGCGACTGGACGAGATGCAGAAAACTCGTAGTAAGGCGCATTTCCGGCTGTACCGCCGTGGCCTGTCGCACGAGCAGCACATTGTCGTAGAGAAACGTATCTTCACCGTCCTGGCTGAGAGCGCCGCGGTCGGACGTCAATTCCATCGGCGCCTCACCGGATTTGGTCTTTAGCACGCGAGGTGCTGCCAGTTCGGTCGAATCATCGTCCGGATAGTGTGTCATCTTCCGTGCGGACAGCGTGGATTCGATTCTGCCGAGAGAATCGTGACGGACAATTCGGAATTTGTCGACGATGTAATCCGGATCGTGCCGCCTGAGGGACGGATGCGCCTCTTCTACCCGTACCGTGCGTTCGAGCCACAGGGTGAGCAGTGCGAGAGAAAGCATCAGCAGGAGAGGAAACAGCCGTGTGGTGCTGAGATGCATTTCACGTCAGGCAAGATATGGAGCAAGCGCAGCCTCGAGCGTACCCTGAGCCTGCATCAGAAACTCGCAGACCTCGCGCGCTGCGCCCGCACCCGCCGGCCGTGTTGCGACAAAATTTACGTTCCGCCGGATGATTTCAGGCGCTTCCGGGGTCGTGGCGGAAAACCCGCACCGTTTCAGGACCGGGAGATCCACCACATCGTCGCCCATATAGCCGATCTGAGCCGGGCTCAGTGCGAGTCCTGACGCAAGCGACTGGAAGGCTGCACGTTTGTCCTCCACGCCTTGAAGGACGCGCGCGATGCCGAGGTTTCTTGCGCGATGCGTGACGACGCCTGAAGTGCGGCCAGTGAGAATTGCCGTCTCGACGCCGCTGGCGATCAGCATTTTTATGCCGTGGCCATCGAGCGCGCTGAAGGCCTTCAGCTCCTCTCCAGCTTCGTTGTAGTAAAGACGCCCGTCGGTAAGAACACCGTCTACGTCGAATATCATGAGCCGTACCTGGCGCGCGTTTTTCTGGGCGGCTTCCATCTATACGACTTTGGCCCTGAATAGATCATGCATGTCGAGCGCACCCGAGAGGATGCCGTCCTCTCCGATAACCAGAAGCTGGTTGATCTTGTGGCGTTCCATGAGCTCGACTGCTTCTACCGCAAGAGCTTGGGCGGGTATCGTGCGCGGCGACGTGGTCATCACGTCAGAGATCCGGGCCGCTTTCAGGTCGGAGACCCGTTCCACCGTCCGCCGCAGATCACCATCGGTGAAAATTCCTGCGATTCCGCCGTCAGGATTAATCACGGCGGTCATGCCCATACGCTTGCGGGTGATCTCCAGAATCGCCTCCGGCAACGTTGCGTTTCTAGGGATGGTAGGCACCTCGAGACCCTTGCGCATCACGTCCGATACGCGGGTAAGCAATTTTCGTCCCAGTGCCCCGCCAGGATGCGAGCGTGCAAAATCCGCAGTCGAAAAGCCGCGCGCGTCGAGCAATGCGACAGCAAGTGCATCTCCCATGGCGAGTGCCGCGGTGGTGCTTGCCGTCGGTGACAGGTTCAGGGGACAGGCTTCCTGCGCTACTCCTGCATCGAGATGTACATCAGCATCGCGGGCAAGTGTCGATTCGGATTGCCCGGTCATCGCAATGAGCTTGGCGCCCTGACGCTTCAGCATGGGAACGATCGCGAGCAGTTCGGCGGATTCGCCGGAATGCGAGATGGCGATAAAGACGTCCTCGGGTCTGACCATTCCGAGGTCACCATGACTGGCTTCCGCGGCGTGCACGAAAAATGCGGGTGTCCCGGTGCTCGCCATTGTGGATGCGATCTTGCGCGCGATGTGGCCAGATTTCCCGATGCCGCTGACCACTACCCGGCCTTTGCATTCCAGAACGAGCTTCACGGCGGCAAGAAAGCTCTGATCGATGCGGCGCGCAAGAGCGCCTACGGCGTCAGCTTCGATTTCAAGCACTCGGCGCCCAAGTTCGAGGGTTTTTGCGCCCGAATCCAGGAAAGTCTCATGGGCTGCGCTTATCATAGCTACGCAGTGTAGCCCACTGCATAGCCCACGGTACAGCCCGAGGATCTTCCCTACCCCATGGAATCAGCAGGCATTTCCCTACAGCCCATACTGGTGTTGCTCGCCTGCGCGGTCTTCGCCGTGGTGGGATTCCGTTTCCTGCAATTGCCACCCATGCTTGGCTATCTGGTCACGGGCGTCGTGGTCGGTCCCCACGCCCTCGCCTTGATAGCCGATTCCAGCGAGGCGCGTCATCTGGCTGAGTTCGGCATTGTTTTCCTGATGTTTTCGATCGGACTGGAATTCAGTCTGCCAAAGCTCATGGCGATGCGTCGGGTGGTCTTCGGGCTCGGCCTCGCGCAGGTGTCCGCCACCATGATCATCTGCATGGCTCTTGGACTAGCAATGGGCGTGGCCTGGCAGGCGAGCCTTGTCTTTGCGGGGGCGATTTCAATGTCCTCCACCGCGATCGTCTCAAAGCTGCTGGCCGAGCGTTTGGAGCTAGATACGCCGCACGGCCGCGAGATCATCGGCGTGCTGCTGTTCCAGGACCTTGCGGTCATTCCGCTTCTGATTGTCATTCCTGCCCTTGGCCAGCCGCCGGGGGCGATCGGCATCGCGGTAGGCGTTTCCTTGCTCAAGGCGATAGTCGTACTCAGCGCACTGATTCTCATCGGGCCTCGCGTGATGCGCTTTTGGTTCAACGTGGTGGCAAAGCGTCGCTCCAACGAGTTGTTCGTCCTTAACGTTCTTCTGATTACGCTCGGGCTTGCCTATGTGACCTCGCTTGCAGGGTTGTCACTTGCTTTGGGCGCATTCCTGGCAGGGATGCTGATCTCCGAGACCGAGTATCGCTACCAGGTAGAGGAAGACATCAAGCCATTCCGGGACATCCTTCTGGGTCTGTTTTTCGTCACTGTCGGAATGATGCTGGACTTGGTGGTGGTCGCCGAGCGCTGGTGGGCCGTAGGAATTGCCGTGACATTGATCATCGCGATAAAGGTCGGATTGATCACGCTGCTGGCACGCGCGTTCGGCGGCGCACAGGGAACCGCGTTACGCACCGGTTTGGCACTTGCGCAGGCGGGAGAGTTCGGGTTCGTATTGCTGTCAACTGCCGGCGGCGTTGGTTCGGTATCCGTTGAAATGATGCAGGTGCTGCTTGCGGCCATGATCCTGTCAATGCTTGCGAGTCCGTTCATCATCGCTGCCAGTGATCGGATCGTGATGCGGTTTTCCGCGGCCGAGTGGATGATGCGCTCGCTTGAGCTGCACCGTATCGCTGCTCAATCGATCGAATCCGAACGACACGTCGTCATTCTCGGGTATGGTCGCAACGGGCAGCGGCTGGCGCGGATGCTCAATGCCGAAGGCGTTCACTACGTGGCGCTTGATCTGGATCCGGAACGCGTACGCGAAGCCGCTCTTGCAGGCGACACAGTCGTGTTTGCCGATTGCTCCAGGCGCGAAGCGCTGGTTGCGGCCGGGCTTTCGCGTGCAGCAGCGGTCGTGATCACCTTTGCGGATACGGACGCGGCGGTTCGGGTGCTCGCAAACATACATTCGCTCAATTCTGCCGTGCCCGTGATTGTGCGCGCGCGGGACGAAGGCGAGATCGACAAGTTGCATGCGGCGGGCGCATCTGAAGTGGTTCCCGAGGCGCTCGAATCCGGCTTGATGCTCGCTTCGCACACCTTGGTTTTGATCGGCGTGCCACTATCGCGGGTCATGCGCCGGCTGCGAACGGTGCGCGACGAGCACTATGGCCTGCTGCGCGGGTTGTTTCATGGGACCAGCGACGGTGGAGATGCGGGTGATTCCACGCAGCCCAGATTTCACTCGGTAACGGTGACTTCGTCCGCGTTTGCCGTGGGAAAACGATTCGCGGATCTGGGACTCGAGGCGCTTGGCGTGGAAGTGCAGGCGGTACGGCGTCCTGGGGAGGGCAAACTCTCCCCGAGGGGCGAACTGATTCTCGAGCCGAACGATATTCTCGTCATGCTCGGAATTCCGGAGCGCCTCGCTGCTGCCGAAATTCGTTTGCTGCAAGGCTGAGTACAGTTAGTAGCGCAAGACTGACGTTCGCTCCGAATTTGATCGGGCGGGCGTTGCCGGCCGAATAAAGTGGTTGAGCACTGCATGTGCCGCGGGAGGCGCTTCGGTCAAGAGAAAGGCGATTTTCTTTCGCTGAGACGTGGAACTCATCATTCCGTGCGAGAGCAGCGTGACTGCTGCTTCATGGCGGCCGGCGATGGCAAGGAAAATCGCCTGACGGCTGATGACCTCGGTGGAGGGCCAGATCCGCAGGACCCTTTCACCCATCGCGATCTTTTCGGACACGTCGTTGCTGTCGAGCGGCAGCGACAGGAAAAGCATCAGTTCGATTCGCGGGGTCAGCAATCCACCGCGCAGGTCACGCAGCATAGCTCGGTCGGCGATGGTCCGGCTCTGAGTTGCGAGGGAGCGACCGTCAGACGCTGCGATTGCCAGGTCAAAGCGCGCGTAGTCGTACACCGTGCTGACAAGTCCCAGAATACCGGCGAGGGAACACACGGCGATTGCCGGACGGATTGGTATGCCGCGCACGATCAATCCGCCGGACGCACCAATGCCCATCAACAGGGCTGCGATCGCCAGAAAATGCGCATACCAAAGCGGAAATTCGAGCAAGGCGTGAATGATTTCGACGCCGACACAGGCCGCGATCCACCACATCGCCGGACTTTTTCCGAACCGAACCTCGTTCTTCGCATCAATAGTCCAGAGGAAAAGTCCTATCCCAACCGGCAAGGCTCCGACGAGGCCGGTTTCTGAAAGCAATTGCAGCAACAAGTTGTGCGGTGAGGTCCACACCAAGTTTGCGGTTAATTCGATCGGCAGGCCGTGCGCAAAGCCGGCACCTGGAAATTCGCCGGGACCTACGCCCAGCCATGGCGCAGCCGCGAACAATTCCCAGGCCAGTTGCCAGACGAGAAGCCGCAAGCCGGTCGAGGCGTCCACGCCGGAGGTCCATTCCGAGGACGAAGCTCGTTCTATGAAGAATCCATAAGCTCTTAGCACCTCTGGCACAATCCATTGAAGTTGCGAGCCGACGATCGCCAGAGCAATTGCCGCAATGCATACTCGACGGCCAAAGCCGCCCTCATATCGCCGGAGTACGAGCCAGGCAAGGAAGAGGAAATATCCGAGGTATACGAGATATGCGCGGGATGCGGCGAGCGCCGCCGCAGGCAGCAGGAGCAGGCCCGCGATGGTGGCGAGCGACAACCTTATTTTTCCACGCCCCCACAGGTAGGCAAGCGAGGCCTCGCCCAGGGCTAGATAGTTGGCGTAGAGGTTGGGCTGCCCTACATTTCCAATGGCTCGCTTCCCACTCAGGTAGGAAATGAAGGCATCGATGGGTTGCGGAATGCCGGTCACTTGAAGGACTCCGGCGATCGAGTTTGCCAACGCCCCTGTGAGCACAAATGCGGCAAGCACATCGCAGACGTATTCCCTCCCGAAATACGTCGCCAGGTCGAGACCGAGCACGACCAGCAGTGCTGCAAACAGCGCGTAGCACGACCAGAGAAAAGGCAGTTGCGGGTATGCCGCGATATTTCCGAACCCGCGTACGAACAGGATCAGGGCAAAAAGCGTCAGACACCAGGACAATGCTGGAATCCGTGGTGCCTCGGACCTGCGCCCGATCATGGCAAGGCCTATCGCAGCCAACCCGAACGCGAACGCAAGCCACTCGTCATAGAAGGTGCGTATAGGAGAAAAATGCCTCGGCTGCAGGAACGGGATGACGCACATCGCCCCTGCCAGCAGCAAACTGGCCCCGCGCACGCCTACGGGCGCGTTTTCCCTTTTAAGCATCTTGCATTCGGATCTAACTCTGATGCTTTTGAAATAAAAAGGGCCAGCCCGGAGGCTGACCCTTTTTCGCGCCTTGTGGCGTGATCAGAACTGACGGCAGAGGGTATAGAAGTTCGTGCCGGTTTCTGCGTAGCTCGCGGCAGCATTGCCTGCCGCTGCATTGATGGTCGTGTTGTTGGCGCCGATCACACCACGCACGAATCCAGCAGTGAGCAGGCCATCGTCCATCTGCACGTCTAGCGCAATTGCTACTTTGTCAGGCAGGTTCGACGAACACATGATAAGAGCGGTAAAACCGGACCCGCCACCCGTCATGGTTGCCGTGGCGGCTGTCGGGCTCGCACCCGTCGGCGCATCACCAGCGCCCGTCTGCACACCGAGCAATCCAGCGAAGGCGTTACTTGGCTGCGCAAACCCTGAGCCAGAGACAAATCCGGAGCGGCGAAGATGGTCCCACCACATGCGAGACTCATCAGTATCGGTCGTCGAGGCCAGCAATCCGGTCAGGACGCGATTGCCGTCCCCAGCCGTACCGCCGGTCCAGCGCGTTGCCTGCGGATCGTCGCCCGGCGTGGCCCGATATCTGTCCTGATAGCCGAAATAGGCGGCCGAAACGCCCGAAAAATCGGTTATCGCATTCTTGATCTTTGCCTGAATGATCATTTCCTGCCCTTTCAGAATGCCGCCGAGCAGCAATCCGATAATGACCAGCACGATCGCGATTTCCACGAGCGTGAAGCCTTTCTGGTTCGTTTTCATGGTAACTATCCCTCCTTACGTGAGTCGACACACAGTATCAGCAAGTTGCGTGCCGGGGACTTTGGGTCTGAATGGGCATGAAATCGTAAGAAAAGGTCAAAAAAGTGACGATTTTTCGTCATGTATGTCGATTCCTCGACTGAAATCACTTCCGTTGTCCACCTGCTCCTGAGCGCCCCTCCAGCGATTTCAGGCGACCTTCGAGAAACCTCAGTTCGCCGGGATCCTTGATCTGGCCGTTGGCAAGCAGTCCACCCAGCATGATTCTGGCGGCCTCGAACTCGTTCATGTCTTCCAGAATGAATACGCTCATCTGCTTGGCCCAGAGCGGCACATCCGTGGCGGTCGTGTAGCGGTCAATCGCACGAGCGTACTTCAAGGCAAGCGGAAGATCCTTCAGCCTGTGTTTTGCTACCAGAGACGCCTGTGCCAGCCAGGGCCAGCGCCGGTTCGGGTCGAGCAAGAATTGCTCATAGATGAATTCAAGCATGCTTCGCTGGCGTTGGGGATCGGACACTTCGGCATATACACGTGCGGCAGAAAAGAGTGGATATGCGCTGTGCGGATCCAGTTCCTGAATCGCCCTCAGCCATTCGATCAGCCGGTGATAGTCGAGCTTCCGATAGGGGAGCGCGTTCGTGCCGTGAAAGTCGAATGCCTGAAGGTAGAGCATCGCGAGGCGTGCCAGAGTCGCCGGCTCGCCGAGCGCCAGGACTTTCAATACCTGCGACCGGGGTGCCGCAGGGAGGTCTTCCGCAGCCGGAATTCCTGGGCGTGTCATGGATTTCCAGACGATCTGGGCCACGAGACTGAGAATTAGAAGCCCGAGGACCTTTGAAGGTACTGCGGACAACGGTCGCTCGTTGGTGCTCACAGATTCCGGCGATGAAAGTCAAACAGTCCGGCGGCGGTAACCAATGCGCCATAGACAAACAGCAATCCGGCCAGGGCGAGAAACTCTCCCGGTGATGGAGGGCCGTATAGCAGCCAGACCGTCTGCGTCGCCCTGTCCAGCGGCGGAAGAAGCAGCGCGACGGCGTCAATTCCCCAGCCAGCCATCCGTTGCAGCACGCTGTCTTCGTTGAGCGGACTTGTCGAGATCGCCTGAACGGCGGCAATCACGCGACCGAGAAAGTAGGTGCCGGCCGCCGCCGCCAGGGCAGGCACGATCTGTCCCAGGGTTACAACGAAGAAAAGGCTGACTGAGGCGACTAAAATTACTTCGAGAAGAAGAGACACAAACCAGGTTGTAACCGAAAGTGGAGGGCTCCAGACAAGCATGACCAGAGAAAAGGCCGCGGCAAGTATGCCGCCGGTCGCAGCGTATCCTGCGAGTTTCCCGAGGTAGAAGGTGGTGCGCGAGATCGGCAGGGAGAGGAGCAGTTCAAGGCCCTTGTCGCTCGATTCCCTAACCATGCTTGTGACGACAAAGGTGCCTGTTAGGAACACTACACTGACCCGAAAGAATGCCGCCAGAATGCCGGCCTGCAAATGCGAACTTTCAGTCAGGGCAAGCTGCGACAGAAACCCCGCCATGCCGACGCCAGCACCGAGTGCGACGAACGCCAGCAGTGGCAGGCCGGTGCGGCGTGCTTCGAGCATCACAAAACGGGCAAGCGTCAGTCCAGGTCGCATCTGGTCACCGAAAGGTGCGCATAGAAGGAGTGCCGACACGCTGCGGAAAGCAATATGACATGTATCAGGCAGTGTCGTTCGGATACCATCCGCCATGCTGGCGCGAAACCCCGGATAACCGGGAAGCACGGCACACGTACCTTAATTGTGGTTGGCTGAGGATGCAAGCAGACTCCGTTTCTGTTCCATTTTTCACACGGCTTGCCAACTTCGCGCTCCAGCTTTCGCAGCGCTATGGGCGTTTCGTCGTCATCGCGATGCTTGTCTTTCTGCACGTTGCCGCGCTGCGGGGTGTGGAAGACAATGGGGCAAGGTCGCTGCTGCTTGCCCACCTGGGATTGTTGCTGATCTGGCAGCCGTTTTTGCGCGGACAGTACCAGGTCTCAGCCACCCAGCTTGGATTCATTTCTTTCGGCGCAGCTGCAGTAATGCTCTGGCTGAATGCCTGGTTGCTGGTCTTCTGGGTATGCGTCCTGGCCGGACTCGTCGGCGGAAAGGTGTTTCTCCATCAGGCCCGCTGGCAGCGCCGCTTTTACCTCGTGGTGATGATCTATCTGCTTGCGCTGCTGGCCATAGTAATTCTCCCGGAGATCGCACCGCGCAGCGATGTGGCACCCGAAATGCGCGCAACTGCTGCATATGGTCTGCCGGTGTTGTTCCTGGTAATGGCTTTCCTGCCCGCCGAACCCGATCCACCGGAGGCCCCGCAGGTGATCGACTTTTTTTACAGCATCTTCCTTATGCTGGTGCTGGGCGTAGTCATCCTGGGAAGCTTCACTTTCATGACGCTAGGGAAAACAAACTACCTGGAGGCGCTCACCTATACGGTATTCATGATTGCCGGCACCGTGTTCATCATCGGCCTGGCGTGGAATCCGCACACTGGGTTTGCCGGACTGAATGTATTTTTCTCGCGCTATCTGTTTTCAATCGGATTGCCTGTCGAAAAGTGGCTGTATTTTCTTGCGGAACTCTCGCGTGTCGAATCGCGTCCCGACAGGTTCCTGACTGAAAGCATAGCGAGCCTTGCCAGGTTGCCTTGGGTTACCGGCGCTGAATGGCACACACAGCACGACCGCGGCGAACATGGGGTGAAGTCGCCTTTCCGAGTCGAATTCGAGAACGATGAATTGTCACTTGTGATTTTTTCCAGGCATCGAAACAGCCCGGCCCTGCACTGGCATCTGCATCTTCTCGGCCAGTTGCTCGCCGAGTTTTACCTTGCGAAGCAGCGCGAGCAGAAATTGCGACAACAAAGTTATCTGCAGGCAGTCCACGAAACCGGTGCGCGAATGACGCACGATGTGAAGAATCTTTTGCAGTCACTGAACGTTCTGGTATCCGTTGCCGCGAAGGAGGCTGGCCGGGAGTACTCCCCGGAACTGCAATCCCTGATTGGACGGCAGCTTCCCGCGATTGCACAGCGGCTGTCGGCCACGCTTGAGAAGCTTCAACGGCCACGGACCGAAGGCGAACACTTGATCTCGATACGGAACTGGTGGGATGGATTACGGCATCGCTATCCGGATACTGAACTCGAATTCATCGGGTGCGAGCCCTGGCCTGAAGCCACGCTGCCAAAGTCGCTCACCGACAGCATCGCAGACAATCTTATTCAAAATGCACTGGCCAAGCGTGCACTCGACCATCGGGTGAGAATTGCCGTCTGTTTGGAGTACAGCGGTTCGTTCCAATTTAGTGTGACCGATACGGGCCGTGCAATCCCGGTTGAAGTAGAAAGGGATCTGTTTAGGGCGCCAGTGCCTTCCAGCTCGGGACTGGGAATCGGACTCTACAATGCGGCACGACACGCGGAAGCGAACGGATTTTTGCTTTCACTTGCACGTAACCGCGATGGCGAGGTGTCTTTTTCGCTTTCGCAGCTCTTGGATTCGTCGTCTACAGCCGACGATGGAGTCTAGGGAAGGGCGCCGCCGACGATCATGCGGTTGTAAAGCAGATACGGCGACAGCCACTGGACGATGTCATCGAACTCGCCGCCGGATGCCGTCGACGGCGTCGGCGTGTGACTGATGAAAACCCTGTCTCCCGTCGTATTCACGTTTGCGAGCTCATGGGCGCCGGTTCCCCCGCTGGGCGTATTCTTTCCGGTCGAGAAGATTACAGCGACCGCATTGTTGGTCAACTGATTGGCTGCAGGACAATCTGCGGTCGCGCCCGCGCCAGTGAGCCCTGTCGTGGTATCGCACACTCGCAGATCGGGTACAAGGGTAGTCAGGCTGGTCGTGTTGTAAACAGCACGTATGCCGTCCGTCGATGTAAATGGGCGGGTTCCCGCAGTCCCGGAAACCGTGAAGGCAGTACTGAAATCGGTAACGGCGTAGCGAATCGGGTTTCCCCATGCATCGACGAAAAGCTGGCTGCTGTTTACAGGAAGCAGGCCAAGGGTCACTGCGGGTATATAGCCTGTCCAGGGCAGACTGCATACGCCACCGCCTGGCGCAAATGCGGTGCCGATGACTTCGACTCCAAGGCTTGTTGCGCTTGCCGGACAGGGCAATCTCCTGTTGGTGATGGCAAATCCAAGAAGTGCATCGCGCGCCATATCGAGTCTTCGCTGCGACTCGTTCGAATTCTGCTGGTCTATCTGCGCGGAAAGCGGCAACAACATGCCGGCAAGGAGGAGTGAGACTATGGCCAGAACCACTGCCATTTCGACAAGCGAAAAGCCCTGATGGGCACTGGTGCGCAACGGTGACATGGTCAATTTGTGTCCACTACCACCACACGATCGTTGAACGTGAGCGATGGCTTGAGCTTTTCAAATGTCGAATCCACCGGGGAAACGTTCTCGGACTCCAGATAGTTCGACAACGTACTCGAGGGGTGGGTCTGTGTTCCAATCGGGCGACCTGCAAGAATCAGTATCGCCCTCTTGTCATTGTTGGGCGTGGTCCCCAGATTGTTGATCGTCAGACAATTCGGGGAGGTGCAGCTTCGAGTTCCTGATGCGGCGAATCCCGGTGCAATTGCGTAGTAGGTCAGTTTGTGCCATTCGTTTTTCGTGAACCAGCCGTACTCCGAGTCGGAACTGTTGACGATCGGATGATCTGCAAACATCCGGATCGGGATGTCGAAGGTTCGTTTGTAGCAGAAGCCCAAAAAAGCTCCCGAGCAGCCCCAGAAATTTCCCGAGCCCGAACTGACCACCCTGCCAGTGAAAGTCACCCGGGAAGATCCGTCCGAATTGAGAATCGCGCTTGCCGATCGTCCGACCGAGCTGAAATCGCCGGTCGATGGCGCATCCGGATCCAGTTGCCGCAGTGCCATCGCCACTTTGCGTGCCGTCGCAACCAAATTGATTGTGAGGGTGCCGCTGTTGTTGGTATATATGGTACAGGACAGCTGCGAAGCAGCCACTGAGCATGTGGGCGACGGCGATGCGTACAGAGTCATCGCTCCGCTAGACTTCGCAATGCTTTGAAAACTGATCCATTGCACAAACGTGGGATCGCACCGTGCACCGTCGGTCGCAGGGTTGCAATACTGGGTCGCATCGCTCGGCGTCGTGGAAAACGTGACCGGCAGCAGTCCCTGCGTTGTTCCGCTTGCACCCTGAAACGAATTTGTATTCGGATTGCTGAATGGGGCCGCATAAGGAAACACCGGGGCACTGCTCGAGGCCCCCCATCCGGCAGAAGCATAGATTCCAGTCAAAGGCTTGGTCCCGTTAACCATCGCGTCGCTCAGCCTTCTGGCGACAGCCTGCTCGACGACGCTGAACAGATCCTGATGCGAGACGATCACGGCTTGATCGTTGAACGTCGTACTCGAACTGTTGGCCGCGCCGTAAGTGGCAAAGCTGGTATCGAGCGTTGCATTGTCGCCGTCGAGATAGTTTGCTGCGACAGGCGGACTGCTGCTGCTCACAGTCGGTCGACTTTGAGTTCCGATGGGGCGACCCGCTGAAAAAAGCAGTGCGACCGCTCTGGCCGGACTGCCGTCCACACTCAGTCCGGCGGCGGTATTGCTGTTGATGACGAGACTCACTCCCGAACCTGAACGATTGAATCCTGGCGAGATCGCGTACCACAGCTGCTCGTTGTCGAGGTCCAACGGGGCAGCTGCAAGTCCGATGGTTTTCCACGGCAGCCGGCCGACGGCAGGCAAAGAACAGTACGCCTGCGCCTGGCCTTCGTTTGCCGTCCCGATTTTCGTCGTATCTTCGGGGCAGGGGAGCTTTCCAGGATAGGTTTCGGTAGCCACCTGCGAAGAGACATACATGATGAGAGCAGCCTTTGCGTCTTCGAGCACCCGCGCATTTCCCAGTCGCCGCGGGTCGCTTAACGCTGCTTGATTGAGCGCGCGGACGAGCATCAGGGTTGCTCCCAACCCTAGCATTCCGATTATGACCAGCAACGCAAGGCCGGATTGTCTGCGAGGCGTTCGTACCCGTCTTGTCTGCAGCCTCATTTTCCGCGTGGCTGGGGATTGATCCTGATTTCGCCGCCCTTCAGCAGGTTGCGCACCTCGCCAGTATCCCGGTCAAAGGCCTGCCCGATCTTGAGGTCCACCTGGTTGTTGTTTTCGCCGACATTTACAAGGATGCGGGCGGAATCCGAAGGTCGGGACGTTACACGCAGGCCTTCTGGTTGAGATCCTTCAGGGATGGGTTCCCCATTGACCCATACGGTCGACTTGCCGCTTCCGCGTGTAACCAGCCCGTCGACCCGTGTGACCGGCGATTCCACGACCACCGTCGCAGGCTTGTCTGGAATGCGGGCCTTGCGCCTCGCGTCGAGCGTGGCCCTTTGCTCGGGCGTGAGAAACAGTCGGCCAAGGTCGTCGGCGCAAGCCGGCGCCGAGCACATGACAAACAGTGCGACGATCAAGGCCGCACCAAGCCTCATGTCTTGGCTCCGCCATCAAGGATCGTGATCAGATCGATCTGACATTCGGCACGAAGGCGTGGGACAAGGGTCGGAGCGCCGGGCGGCGGGGACGCCGGGCCAGATCGTGTGATCACACACTCTCGAGTCGACACATAGGCATTTCCTGCATTTCGAAGGTCCGCCAGAAAAGTCAGCAGATCTCCTTCATGCAGCAGTGCCAGTTCCACCTTCATGGTGCTCGAATTGAACGAAACACTGCCGGGCTTTCCATCTATGACGCTGATCTGCCTTTGCGGCTCGATGCGGTAGCGTACGTCCAGCATTTCGCGGCTGATGCGAATGCGCTGAATTGCATCAACCCATTCCAGCCTGCGTTCCTTACCTATGATGTGAAAATTGATCAGACTACGGTAGATTTCTATCCTTTCCTTTACTTCGCGCTCCTCCTCACTGATGCGTGCCAGTCGCTCCTTGGACTGAACCCGAGCACTGGTTTCAGTTTGGAGTTTTGCGTTGGCGCCGCGCAATTTCTGCTCCGTAAGCCAGATCAGCGACAGACCGCAGGCAATCAGCACTACCGCAGCCATGATCGGCAAAATCAATTTTCTGAAGTCCGCGTAGGTGAAATTCATTTTCCGACTTTGCGCGACAGCACGATAGTAAAGCGGGGTGTGCCGCCATTGTCGACCGTCCCGATATCACCGGAGAGCGTGCCTTTCGATGTCGTATCGAACGGCAACTGCGTACGCTCCACGCGATAGGCCGGATCGACCTGGAGGGCATCCGCAAAGCGTTGGACCAGCGCAGTGATCGCACGGTAGTCAGAGCGCTGGGTATTGGTCACAAAGCCTGAGATTTCCATCAATTGCGTGACGGCGACTGCGTCGGGCGAGGAGGTGGAAATAGCTGCCGCCGCTTTGGGTGCGCCTTTTTCCTCCGCTTTCGGAACTTCCACGCGCCAGACCAGACGTTCCAGTTCAATCAACGGAAACTGCTCGAGCGCCCGGGAAACATAGATGAATGCAGGGCCTGGCGCCACGGTGCGTGCGCTGATTGCACGAAACTCATTGACTGCGATTTTCAGGTTTTCAGTACTGGTCTGGGTCGCCGGAAACGTTGCCGTAACCCGGGTGTACTCTCGTTCGGCGACCTGTGCTTCGCTTCTTTGCTGTTCCGCACGGTCTAGGACACTCCAGACGTCGAGCCACTTTGCACCGGCAAACAAGACGCAGGCGGCGAACCCGAGCGCTCCGGCCGCCACAATCCCTCGCCGCAATTTCCACAGCAGAAAGCCTTTCCGGTCCTCGGTGCGTGCGAACTGCTCCTTCGGGGAACTCTTCGCGAGCAGATGAAGATAAAGTTGTTCGGCGCCTACGCCATCTGCGCGCTTTACGCCCACAATGCGGGCCGCTTCCGGAAGTTCGACGATACGGAACGTGAGCCGCCCGTCTGAAACGAGCATCTCTTCAAAGATGGCACGCTGACCCGAGGGGACAATCACTATCGCGGTCAGAGGAGGGCCGTCACGCGGCAGTACTCGGAGGCTGGAAAGATATTGGACCAGCCTTAACGTTTCCGAGCGAACAAAAGCGGCCTGCGAATCGGGTGCTATTTCCCCGATGCGTTCGAGGCGTGCAAACCGCAGTCGTCCGTCCTCGAGAAAACTCTGACGCAACCCCGCACTGTTCATCGATACCACGATGGTGCGGCTGCTTTTTGCGCCAATCTTGGCGGCAAGTCTGGCCGCGAGTGCAGGTGCAACAAGCGGGACCGAATACACGCCCGCCAGCTTTGCACCCGCGTCGGAAAGAGCATCAAGCCAAGGGGAGAACTGCTGCGTATTCGTGAACGAAGACAGCAGCAGGCGTTCGTTGCGCCGCTCACCCGTCACGTTGACCGGACCGAGGGAAAGGGCCGCTGCAAGGCGTGTGTCACGATATCGCTGAGCCAGGCGCCGCTCGATCACTGCCTGCCTGTCTCCGCCTCGGAGCCAGGGGATCATCTCATCGTGGAAATCCTCGCCAGCAAGATCGGCAAGAACGTAATAAAGCGACTTGGCGTGCTGCTTTGCGAAACTGCGGAATTCGTTCACACCCTCGTCGTCGGCTCCAAACACGCCCTCGAGCTGAAGTTTTCCGCCCTGCCACAGGTATACGGAATGGCTGCCAGCCGTGTAATAGAGTAGACGCCGTTCGGACATTGTTTGTTTCGTCCTAAAACTTCATCTTGCTGATCGTGTCGTACACCGGGCCAAGTACCGAAACCATCACCCAGCCCAGCACGGCTCCGAGAACAACGGTAAGCACAGGTTCGATCATTGCCTGCATTTTTCCTATCGACTCTCGCACTTCACGGTTGTAGAAATAGCTGACGTTCAGAAGTGCTCGATCCAGTCCGCCGGTGCTTTCGCCGACCCTCAGCATCCGGATGACCAGCGGAGGAAAAAGCCCCACGTCCTGGAATGCCGTCGTCATCCCTTTGCCATCCGCGATCTGCTGGCCTGCACTGTGCATTGCCTGTTCAAGCGGCCGATTGCCCAGAATCTCTTCGGAACTGCGGATCGCATCGAGCACCGTAATGCCCGCGGCATACATCATTGCGAAGCTGGAGGTGAAGCGGGACAGAATTATTTTTCGGAGTATGGGTCCAATCACCGGTATCTGAAGCTTGTACCGGTCAAGCGCAAACGCGATCGCCGGATTTTGCCGCGCGGCAAAGCGGACGCCAAAGAATATCGCTGGTGGAGTCGCGAGGATGAGCCACCAATAGTTCACGCAGAAATTCGAAACGTGAATCAGAAGCACGGTTTGCAACGGTAGTTCCTGTCCCATGTTGCGGATGAACGCGGTCATCTGGGGCACGAGAAAGATCATGAGAAAAAATGTGACCATCAGTACGGTCCCGCCCACGAATGCCGGGTACATCATCATTTTCTTGGTTTGTGCGGCCAGTTCGTCTTCCCATTTGATCGACTCCGTCAGGCTGGCAAGCACTTCCGGGAGTTTCCCGGTCTGCTCGCCCGATCTTACGAGAGAGGCAAACACCCTGCCAAACACCTCCGGAAAATCAGAAAGCGCCTGAGATAAATTGCGTCCGCCCTGGATTGATTCGACCAGCCCCCCCACGACCTCCTTGAACCGGGGGTTATCCACGCTGTCGCGGAGGTCGATCAGTCCTTCAACTATGGGTACTCCAGCGCTCGAGAGCTGTTCGAGGTGGAAACAGAAATTAATCAAGTCCTGACGGGTGATCTTGCCGCCTCCCACGATCCGGCTCGTCTGGCGGGAAGGTGCGCCGGTGACCAGGTCGAGCCCCATGCGTGAAAGGCGCTGCTCGAGATCGAACAGATTGGCCGCGTCCACGCGTCCCAGGACGGACTTGCCGATCGAATCGATGGCCTTATACGTATACAGGGGCATGGGCGGGCTCTTACCTTTACCGGCGTGCGAGCGGGTGGTCAGGCCATTCGGTCGGTAAGGTCGACAACGCGACTGAGCTCATCGACGCTGGTCACTCCCCCGCGCACCAGCCGCAGACCGTCTTCCGCAAGCGTGCGAAATCCCTTGGCAAGTGCCGCAGCCAGGATCTCACGTGTCGTCGCTCGCCGCGCAATCAGTTCGTCCAGACCGCTGTCCAGCTTTAGTATCTCAAGTATGCCCTGGCGGCCTTTGTACCCCTGGTAGTCGCACTGCTCGCAGCCGACGGCCCGGTAGATCGAGGCCGAATCGGATTCCCCGATGCCCAGCAGTCTGCGTTCGCGAACATCGGGTTCATACGCCTGCCGGCAAGTGCGGCAGAGCTTTCTTACGAGCCGTTGTGCGACGATACCGATGATATTTCCCGCAAGAATATCAGGCACGATTCCAATGTCGAGCAGACGCGGTATCGCGCCGACTGCGGAGTTGGTATGCAGCGTGGAATAGACCTGGTGGCCTGTCATGGACGCCCGGAACGCCATCTCTGCGGTGTCACCATCTCGAATCTCGCCAACAAGTATGGCGTCGGGGTCTTGGCGCATGAGGGCGCGAATTCCGTTTGCGAAGTCGAGCTTCGCGGAATCAGCCACCGATGTCTGCCGGATCAACGTCATCGGATACTCGACCGGATCCTCGAGTGTCATGATATTGATGCCGTCGGAGTTGATGTGATTCAGGATCGAGTAGAGTGTGGTCGTTTTTCCGCTGCCGGTCGGCCCGGTCACGAGAATGATGCCTTCCGGCCGGGCGATCATCCGTTTGAGCAGGTCAAGCTGGATATCGTCCAAGCCCAGCTTGTCGAGGGGGACGATCCCTTTTTGCCGGTCGAGAATGCGCAGAACCACGTTCTCGCCATGCGTGGTCGGCAGACTGGAAACGCGAAAATCCACCACACGTCCGGACATCGTCGCTGAAATACGTCCATCCTGCGGAGCGCGCGTTTCCGCGATATTCATTTTCGACATGACCTTGAGGCGCACCGCCATGGCCGGCCAGTACGTCTTGTGCAGGGACCGGATCTGCCTGAGCACGCCGTCTATCCTGTACCGAATGCGCAGAAAGTTCTGCTCAGGTTCGAAGTGGATGTCCGAGGCGGACCGCTCCACCGCGTCGGCGAGCAATGCGGAGATAAGCCGTACAACCGGCTGGCTGTATTCGTCCCCTTCGGTTATGGTCGCGTAATCGACTTCGCCCGTTTCAATCTCGCGCAGAATTCCGTCGATGGAGAATTCGTGCCCGTAATACTGCTCGATCGCCCGATCGACTTCGGAGTCCCCAGCGAGCCTGAGCTCTATCTCGTATTCGCCCTTGAGGTGGGCTCGCAGCTGGTCAATCGCAACGATATTGTTGGTATCTGCAAGGGCGACGATGAACTTCTTGGCCTGACGGTCGAGGGCAACCGGGAACACGCGATACCGGCGCGCCATGTCACGCGGAACCATTTTCAGTGCAGCCGGATCGACAATGATGTGGGCCAGGTCGACCGACTGAAGGCCAAGCTTTTCGGACAGCGCGTCACGCAGCGTGGCTTCCGACACGAAGCCGAGCTGAACCAGTAGCCGGCCGACGGGCAGATGGGACTTCATCTGCTCCAGAAGTGCGATCCGCAGCTGATCCTCGGTCAGGATCCCCTGATCAATCAGGATCTGGCCGATGTGCCGCTTTGCTTGAGGATTGGTGGGCGAATTCATACGCTTAACATGATACTCCGCCGCTCGGCGGGGCCGATGTCAGAGAGTGAAAAGGGCATGCGACGGCGGCGACCGGCGCCGAGCCACCTACCGAGCCAGCTCCTGCGCGCGGTTTCGCGCGAGATTTTGATCGAAGTTGCTCGAGCGTTGCTGCGCAAGAGAAATCGCCCTTCGATAATACTCAAGTGCCAGCTTCGGTTGTCTGACGTGATCGAGGCTGACAGCCAGGTTATAGGCAAAATCCGGATTTTCGGGATCACCTGAAAACGCCTTGAAGTACGCCTGCTGCGCCTCAGGCCAACGCAGCTGTTGTGCGTATTCGTTTCCCAGCGTGAAGTACAGGATGTGCGCTTCCGGATCGCCGGCAAGCAGGCTCTTCACCTTGGATTCGGCTTGGACCGGATCGTTCATATGGGCACGCAGGGCCAGCAGTCCCGCCTGTGCGTGAGGGTCGCGGGGGTTGATCTCCAGCAGCTTCCGATAGTAGGACTCGGCTTCGGCCGGACGGTTGGCGCGAACCTCGAGCGCGGCCATTCCGAGCAGCGCGTCACGGTTCGAGGGTTCATCACGGACGACGGCTTCGTAGTTGGAGCGTGCGACAGCCAAGTCCCCCTGATTGTAGGCCAGCCATCCCGCCTGGAGTTTGGGGTGCACCAACGGAACGGCAGGGTGGACGCTTAGTTTTGAAGGTGAGGCAGGGGCGCGACTCGCATGTGCCGGCGCACGTGGTGCGGGCGCCTCTGCGCGCGCCGACCCGCTTTGCGGTTGCGGCGAAACCTTGGTCTGCTGCTGTTGTTTGGGTGCGACACCCGCTCCTGATGGGAGCGCTGCCGGAGATATCGGTGTGGTCGGGGCCGCGGCGGGAGAGTTCTGCCCGGTCGCTGTCGAAGACTGATCCGGCAACCCCGGTATAGCCGGCGACTGCTGCGCCGAAACTCCTGTCGTCGAGGCGGAGGTGTTCGCCGGCAACGGAGCTACCACCATTTTCTTTTCGTCAGGGGGCGGCTTGGCGCCCGTATTCACCAGAGGAGGAGGCGGGCGAAGCTGATACCAAAAGTAGACGACCGTGCCCAGGGCGAAAGAACTGAGGAGGGCAAGCGTGATGTAAAACGGCAGCTTGGGATTCGGTTCGCGGAATTTGGTTTCGAACACGTTCTTTGCGGCGGCCCGCTGGCTGACAACCGGGTCCGGCGACGCTGTGACGTCATTCGGAGCCTGCCTGCGTTTCGGCATTTCGTCAGGTGCCGTGCGCGAGCTGATGGTGGATGCGGGCGGCACGTCTCCTGCGGGGCGTGGCGCTGGAGCGGTCGAAAAAGCGTCGGGTACGAGACTATATGACCCGGTATCCTGATCGCGTCCGGGAACGTCCTCCGCATGAACCTCGAGAGGATTTGATATATCGGGCAACTCGTTTTTTGTCCGTACCTGCAGCACGGTTTCTTCGGGGTCCGAGCCGGATTGTGCACGACGCTTGGCGTCGTCCTTGGCCTTTTCAGCCTTCTTCAGGGCATCGAGCAACAGGCTCATACGTTCTATTGCCTCGGCGGTTGCAGTTCACGATATGCCTCCGCCTTTGCCGGATTCGGGCGGCGCAGGAAATCGGCATTCGGAACCAAGTCCCGATACCGACGGTAATCTCCATCAATGCTCGGATCGCGAATGACGACGGGTCGTAGAAAAATGACCAGCTCGGTTTTTGTGTTCGTGTCTTTTCGCTGACGAAACAGATCACCGAAGTTCGGAATTCGATTGACTCCGGGTATGCCGTCTTCCGTGTTGGTGGCCTGATCCTGAATCAGGCCACCCAGTACTGCCACCTGGCCACTTTGCACCCGCATCATTGAATCCATCTCGCGCGTCTGGATGACGGGCACCAGGCTGGCAACGCCAGCAGCGGCAAGGCTCGGATTCGGGTCCGCAACGTCGCCGATCTTTCGCGATATCGTCGGCCTTAGATTTAGCAGCACACTGTCCGATTCGCTGATCTGCGGAATTACGGTCATTACGAATCCAACCGGTACCGAGTTTAGTGTGGACGTGAATGTCGTCAACGAAGTGGTCTGGTTGGTTGTAGTGTCTGCCTTGATGGTGAAAAAGACCAGATTGTCGACCACCTTGAGTACAGCAGATTGATTGTTCAGGACACTGATTTTCGGGCTCGAGAGAACTTTCACCTCTCCAAAGGACTCGAGCAACCGCAGAGCGGCCGAAAAGTTCAGGTTTGCAGCTGCATATCCAACGACGAAGGCGTTTGAATTGATGCCGGCCGGCGTGCCACCGCTGACTTGCTGGAACTGAAACCCGGCCGATCCGGTGCGAAGCTTAGACCAGTCAATACCTCGCTGGTACTGGTTGTTGAGTTGGACCTCTGCTACCGTCGCTTCAATCATCACTTGGCGGCTGACGTTGATCATGACCTGATCGAGAAATTCCTGGATTTTTTCGTGTTGTCGCGAGGTGGCGCGGATGGACAAGATGCCCGCTTCTGGATTGGCAATGACAGACGCGGCTTCACGAAACTCCATGGTTTGCGCTGTGGCGGGCGTTGGGGTATTGCCTTGCGGCAGGCCCGAGACCGCTGGGGCACCCGGAGCCGGTGAAGCGGGCTGCGCCTGCGCAGGAGCAGGCGTCGGCGCGCGCGCGGATTGGGATGTTGGTACAAGTTTGTCCGTTTCGCGCAGCAGATCCTTGACGTTGGCAATCAAGGTCTTCCAAAAGTCGTTGCTCGAGGTGTTATCCACCGACGAGGACGAATTGTTCACAATCGTTCCGACGCCCCCCGACCCTCCCGACGAGGCGCCAGCAGTAACCTGACTGGAAACACCGAGCTTGCTGGCGGAGTTTCGTATCATGTTGATGTAATCAACCCGGTACGTGTGCAGGTACGGCGTATCTCGCATGATCGTCAGATTCGGTCCGTCGACTTCGTAGCGCATGTCGATCTGTCTGGAAATGCGCGTGAGCAGCTGCGGCAGGGTCTGGTCGATCGCGTTCAGCGTTACGCTGCCTGTCACGCCCGGATGAACGTCGACGTTCAGTTTGGCGTCGCGCGCCAGGGCGAACAGCAGTTCCTGAACTGCCACATTGTTTACCACCACGCTGTATGTCTCAGGTCGCACGGTCGGTTTGGGCGCAGGCAACACGGGCGCGTTCAGCACGGTTGGCGGAATTGCGCCGCCCACAGGTTGCGAATCCTCCGCCTGTATGTGCGTGTCGGACATCTTCACTGGTGCGACGCTGCCGCAAGCGGGCAGCAACGCCGCCAAGACCAATGCAACGGTTGGTTTAAGGTAGTTCATCGCGCCCGAATTTGTAACTATGCCACAAAGGATACCATAGTTATAACTTTAGAAACCCAAGCTAAGCATTTGTTGAACGAGAGGTTTTTCCTGCTATTTGTTCGAAGGGCTTCAGAGATTTTCGCGCAATTGGGCAAAGCTTCGGAGTTCGGTCTGGAATGCCTGCTTGTATTTGGGGGGCAGGTGTTCGACGGCCTCCGCAGCGGCAGCGCGATCGGCAAAGCGTCCGACCGTTACTCGAAGGCGGTAGCCCTTGCCATTGCTCTCAGGTAGTACGTACACGTCCTCAAGAGGGACCATATCGCGGGCGCGTATCAGAAAGCGTTCCATCCTATCCGGATCGCTGTTGTCGGTTGTGTATAACTCGATGCTGTAACTCGCATCAGGCTCCTGCTTAAGGCGCGTCAAGGTTGCCTCAACCCGTTGTTTTAGAAGCTTGTTGTTACCTACGGAGTAAGCAGAAATTTTCGCGATTGCGTCGGCGGGCAACGGCAATTGCTGCGACGCACCAGAGCTCGTTGCGCCTTTGTTTGCGTTTGGGCCGGACGCTGATGCAGTTGCCTTCCCGGCATCGGCCGGGCCAATGACCGAAGCTGAACCAACGGCCGCGTCCGAGCCGGATGGCGACGTTGCCGATCGGCCAAGCGTTGCCGGGGCTGCGTCCGCAGGGGATACGGTAAGTGGCCGGATCGTCGCGGTGGTTGAGGGAGCGCCGGCGGATACGGCGGGCCTCGCAGGCCCGTTGCCACCCAGCTGTGGTTCGTTGGCCTGATCTTGTGAAAGCCCCCAGTGCACGCCCGCGCCGATCGCGAGTCCCGCGAGCAGTGCAGCGGCCGCGAACAACAGGGGATTGCGCTTCTTTTCAGCGAGCAATCGACCGAATTCCGAATCTCGAACAGCCGTACGTACTTCCCGCGCGGTGACCGCGTGCGCGTCGACGGTGAACGCAGCCAAAAGCGCCTTGTCTGCAAGAATGTTTACGCGTCGTGTCAAACCGCTCGCCCCTTTGGCGATCATCGACACGGCCTTGGCATTGAAAACGTCGGGCCCACGATATCCTGCGGCTCGCATGCGGAAGGACAGGTACTTTCCAACCTCCGCCTCTTGCAAAGGACGCATTCGGAAGCTGTGCGTGATGCGGTCCTTCAATTGACGCATCGACGCCTGGTCCAGCAGGTCGTCGAGTTCCGGCTGCCCAAAAAGAACGATTTGCAGGAGCTTGTGCTGGTTCGATTCCAGGTTGGACAACAGCCGGACCTGTTCCAGGGTTTCTTCAGGCATGGCGTGGGCTTCGTCTATGAGAATGACCACGCGCCGGTTGTCGGCGTACAAGCCGATAAGGCAATCCAGCAGATTGCGCAGGACTACGGTGATGCGCCCTTGTGAAAATTCGACATTGAGATCGTCCGCAATTGCATGCAGGATCTCGTCCCGGGCCAGTGAGGGATTGGCGAGATAGACGATCTCGACGTTCTCGGGGAGGCGCTCCATTAGAACCCTGCACAGCATGGTCTTGCCGCTTCCCACTTCACCGGACACCTTGACAATCCCTTCGTCGTGCAAGATCGCGTACAGAAGAGCTTCCAAGGTCGCGCCGCGATCCGCACCGTCGAAGAAGAAGTCGGTATGTGGCGTGATTCGGAACGGAGGCTCGTTGAGCCCGAAGTACTCTAGATAAAGCATGATCTTCGAACCTTCATGCCTGGCGCCTCATTTGTCTTCGGCTCCCATGCGGCTGTACAGGGTGGTGCGGTTGATGCCCAGCATTTTTGCCGCCTGACTGACATTTCCCTTCGCCAGGCGCAGTGCGGCCTCAATATAGCCGCGCTCCCACGTCGCAAGCATGCTGTCCAGGTTGAACTGTTTGTCCCGCTCCAGATGTTTGAGCGCTTGCTCGACTACGCTGTGTCCGTCGAGGCCCAGGCCGATCTGCACCGAAGGTGCTTCGGAAAAGCTCTCGTTCAGGTCAAGTTCCGGGTCGAGTTCTGCAACGGACAATCGCTGACCGGCGTGCTTTGTGGTCAGCCGGATTACAATATTTCGCAGTTCGCGCACGTTTCCCGGAAACGGGTAGCCCAGCCAGCGGGCGCGTGCCCTCTCATCTAGTTCGAAAGCCTGGACATGTGCTTGATCTGCGTAGAACGTCCGGAAGTGGTCGAGCAGAAGCTGCCTGTCGGCCTGCATTTCCCGCAACGGGGGAACCGTCAGGGTGAACACTGAGAGGCGATGGTACAGGTCCGCCCGAAACGCGCTCCTGCGAACCTCCTGTCGCAGGTCCCGGTTGGTGGCTGTGACCACCCTCGCAAGCGACTTGCGCAGCTGCGTCTCCCCGACACGCTGGTACTCCCCGTTCTCCAGCACCCGCAATAGCTTGGCCTGGAGTTCCAGCGGCAACTCTCCAATCTCATCGAGGAACAGCGTCCCGTCCTGGGCGTCTTCGAAATACCCGGACTTGTTCGACGTTGCTCCGGTGAACGCGCCTTTTACATACCCAAACAGGGTTGGCTCCACTAGCGTGGGTGCGATGGCCGCACAGTTGAAGGCGTAGTAGGGCCGCGAGGCGCGTGTCGACTGCCGATGCAGGTTTTGTGCCACCAGTTCCTTTCCACTCCCAGATTCACCCTCGACCAATACCGGGAACGGGGAATCGGCGAACTGCGAGATCTGGCTCCTGAGCCGCTGCATCGCCGGACTTGCGCCGATCAATCCTTCGAGGTCCGGCGTCCTGTTGGACAGTTCTGCCGCACGAAAGGAAAGCGCTTTGTCCAGAGCGCGTTTGAGAATCGCCGGGTCACACGGCTTTGCAATGAATTCTGCGGCGCCAAGCGTACGCGCATGGCGAGCATGAATCGCGTCATTCTGTCCCGAGAGTACGAAGATCTTCATGCTCGGGGAGTGAGCCAGGAGATCCGCGATGAGTGCGAACCCCTCGTCCGGCGTGTGGGGTCGTGGCGGCAGGCCCAGATCCACCAATGCCAGCTGTGGTGCGTCCGGGAGCTGGCGCATCAGATCGATTGCGTTGCGGCGCGACTCGCAGGTGTGAATCTCGAAATCAGCGCCTAGCGCAAATGCGAGCGAATCCGTTATCAGCTGATCGTCGTCAACGATCAGAAGAACCGGTTTGCGTTCAGACAGGGGATGCGGACTCGTTGCCATCGATGCAGCGCATGAATGCACGTTCAAGGTGTGTCTCGCCGTGAAGCACGCAAAGATCTGCGGGCGAGCCGGAAAAGCGGATCGAACCACGGTCCAGGACCGCCATTGACGAGCACAACTCTTCGACGTCGGATAGCACGTGCGAGGTGAAAAACAGCGTGCGGCCTTCGCCAGTCAACCTTGAGAGTACCGATTTTACCGCTACGCGACTGGCAGGATCGAGACCACTCATCGGCTCGTCGAGAAGGTAGAGATCGCGTTCAACCAGGAAGCAACCGGCAAGCCCGAGCTTTTGCGTCATCCCTTTCGAGAGTTGCCCCACCGGCCGGTCAAGGGCGCTGGCGTCGAGTGCAAGCTCTCCGAAAAGACGCTCGATTCGCGGGGCGTCGTATCCGCAGCCCGAGAGCGAAAGTGTCAGCTGAAGAAATTCGCGGCTGGTCAGATAGTGGGGCGGTACAAAGCGCTCCGGCACAAACGCCAGTCTGGCCCGTGCGCCAGGCATGGAATGACGAACGCCGTAGATCTCTATGCTTCCCTTGTCCACTGAACAGAAATCGAGAATGCACTTGATCAGAGTGGTCTTCCCGGCACCATTAAGACCGACCAGCCCGAACGCGGCGCCCGCCCGTATTTCGAGGTCGACTCCAGATAGTACCGGCGCTTTTCCATAGGCCTTGGAGAGCCCGGATGTCCGCAGGGCCATCGTTTGGGGGAGGGGCGTCGATGACATGCCCCTAATATAGGGGAAACCCTCCGGTTGCGCAGCGCCACCGGAACCGGATCTTGATGGATTGGTTAGGCGCCCGACTCGGCCTCGCGTAAAATCCGTTCCTTTTAACCAAGATGTACTCCTTGGCTGATCCGGATATCGTTGACATAGAGAACGTGACGTTCGCGTACGACTCGCGACCGATACTGCACGGCATCAGTCTTCGGATCCCGCGCGGGAAGGTCGTGGCGATCATGGGCGGGTCGGGGTGCGGAAAGACGACCCTGCTGCGTATCATTGGCGGCGCACTGAAGCCGGGAACTGGCTCGGCCAAGGTACTGGGGGAGGAGATCGGCTCGCTCGATCGGGCCGGTCTCTATGCGCAGCGTCGGCGGATGGGCATGCTTTTCCAGTTCGGAGCCCTGTTTACGGACATGTCGGTATTCGAAAATGTGGCTTTCCAGATACGCGAGCATACGAATCTGCCTGAGGACATGATTCGGGATCTTGTTTACATGAAGCTCGAAGCGGTGGGTCTCCGGGGTGCCGCACAGCTCATGCCTTCAGAACTTTCCGGGGGTATGGCGAGGCGGGTTGCTCTCGCGCGTGCGGTCTCACTGGATCCGACGCTGATCATGTATGACGAGCCGTTTGCCGGACTGGATCCGATTTCGCTGGGTGTCATCGCCCGGCTGATTCGCCGGCTCAACGATTCGCTGGGTGCTACTTCTATTATTGTCACTCACGATGTCCAGGAGTCTCTGCATATCGTGGACTACGTGTATTTGGTGTCGGACGGAAACGTCGTTGCCGAAGGTACGGCCGACGAGGTTCGAAAATCCAGGCAGCCCTTCGTACGGCAATTTGTCAATGGCGAGCCCGACGGACCGGTCGCCTTTCATTATCCGTCGCAGAGTTATGCGGCCGATCTTGATGGGGTCAGGGCCGGCTGATGGAAAAGATCGCAGCGCTGCTCCGAAGTCTGGGGATGACCGTAACCGATAAGCTCTGGAGGCTGGGTTTCGCGAGCCGGTTTTTCGTTTACATGGTGCTCCACTCCGGAACAGCTTTCCGCCGTTTCCACCTGACCGTCAGGGAAATATATTTCACCGGGGTGCTGTCTCTGATCATCATCCTGGTCTCGGGGCTGTTCGTCGGCATGGTTCTGGGATTGCAGGGCTACGACACCTTGCAGCGCTACGGCTCATCGGAAGCCTTGGGCGTCCTGGTTTCTCTTTCGCTGGTTCGAGAGCTCGGGCCGGTGGTCGCAGGCTTGCTCTTTGCGAGCCGTGCAGGCAGCGCAATCACGGCGGAAATCGGCCTGATGAAGGCAACCGAGCAGATCTCGGCTATGGAAATGATGGCAGTTGATCCGATTGCGCGGATCGTAGCACCGCGATTCTGGGCCGGCGTAATCTCGATGCCCTTGCTAGCGGCATTGTTCTCGGCCGCGGGGATTTTCGGCGGGTATCTCGTGGGGGTGCAGATGATCGGGGTCGATCAGGGAGCCTTCTGGTCTCAAATGCAGGCCGCCGTCGATGTGCGCCAAGACATCCTGAATGGGGTCATCAAGAGTTGCGTCTTTGGCGTTGCCGTGACCTGGATCGCGGTTTTCGAAGGCTACGACGCTCCGCCCACCGCTGAGGGTGTTTCGCGCGCGACTACGCGCACGGTTGTCACGGCTTCACTTGCGATTCTTGCGCTGGATTTCGTACTGACGGCGCTCATGTTTACAGGAGGAAATGGAAAATGAACCGCTCCACGATCGATCTCTGGGTTGGGGTGCTCGTCGCACTGGGGCTTGGCGCCCTGCTTTTCCTCGCGTTGAAGGTCGGGAATCTGGCTTCATTCTCTACTTCGGAGGTATATCAGGTGCAGGCCAATTTTGCTAATATTGGTGGCCTGAAGGTGCGCGCCCCGATCAAGAGCGCCGGCGTGGTGGTGGGGCGCGTGGCGGGTGTGAATTTCGACAACGAAAGCTTCGAAGCCGTCGTCACCATGAATGTGGAGGGGCGGTTCAAGTTTCCGCGCGACACTTCCGCAAAGATACTAACGTCCGGTTTGCTGGGCGAGCAGTACGTGGGCTTGGAAGCGGGTGGCGATTCTGTCATGCTCAAGAATGGCGACCGGATGCGATTGACCCAGTCGGCAGTGGTACTCGAAAACCTCATAAGTCAGTTCATGTTCAGCAAGGCACAGGAAGGCGCCAAAGACGGCAAGGAACCCACCAAGTGATTCAAGCAGCTTCTTTGTCTGCCTTTTCCAGGCAGGGCAGGTCATTCATCGCGGCGGTCGCCATGTTAGGCATGGCCGGTTGTGCGACGACGGGTGGCGATTCGCGCGATCCGTTCGAAGGATTCAATCGCTCGATGTATGGGTTCAACCAGACAGTCGATGAGGCTGTCCTGAAGCCGGTCTCGACCGCGTACAAGAACAACCTGCCGCAGATGGTGCAGACCGGTGTTCGGAACTTCTTCTCCAACATTGCGGATATCTTCATCTCGGTCAACAACCTTCTGCAGGGCAAGGTGGTCGATGCGGCCAGCGATGGCATGCGGTTTGCGGTGAACACAACGATCGGCGGGCTCGGCCTGCTCGACTGGGCGTCGGAAATGGGTCTGGAAAAGCACAACGAGGATTTCGGCCAGACATTTGGTCGGTGGGGCGCGGAAAGCGGGGCGTACGTCGTCTGGCCCTTGCTTGGATCGAGCACGGTTCGCGACTCCGTTGGTGGAGCAATTGACATCTATGTGGATCCGGTCAGAAACCACAAGCCGGTTACGCCGCGAAACGCCATGGTTCTGACGCGCGTCGTCAGTGTGCGGGCGGATTTGCTGGACGCCAGCCGGATCCTGGAAGAAGCGGCCCTCGACAAGTACGTTTTCGAGCGGGACGCCTACTTGCAGCGCCGGCGCAATCTGATTTACGACGGCAGTCCGCCGCGGGAGTCTGCGCGCTCGGCCCCGTCGCGCGACGCGGCGGAACTCGAGGTACCGGCCGCGCAGGGGACGGGTCAAACACCCATTCCCGCAAAGGCGGGTGGCGGCGTGAGCTATGCGCCTGAAATGCCGCGCAACTATATGTCGGTCCTTTCGGCTTCCATTGGTACCCCCCCTGCACATGCGACACGCAATTAGGCGCGCCCTGTCCGTTGTGGCGGCGCTGCTGGTTTGCACGACGCCTGCGCTGGCTTTGGATTTAGGACCGGACGTTCTTGTCAAGAACGTGACTCTCGAGGTGGTGGAACTCATCCAGAAGGACAAGGAGATCCAGTCCGGGAATCAGAAGAAGCTCATCGAGCTTGTCGAGGCGAAAGTCCTGCCGCATTTCAATTTTCTGGCGATGACGCGGCTGGCAGTGGCGCGAAACTGGGACAAGGCAACCACCGAGCAGAAAAAGCAGTTGACCGAGGAGTTCAAGACACTTCTCGTGCGCACATATTCGAGCGCACTCTCCGCATATCGGGATCAGAAATTCGATTTCCGTCCGCTGCGTGCTAAACCGACGGACACCGACGTCACCGTCCAAGTCCGGATTGCGCAGGTGGGGCGTGAGGCAGTCACGCTGGACTACGACATGGAGAAGACCCCGTCAGGCTGGAAGGCCTACGATGTACGCGTAGGCGGTGTAAGTCTGGTTGCAAACTATCGCACGGAGTTTGCAAATGAGATCCGCGATCACGGGATAGACGGACTTGTAAGGAGTCTTGCGGCCAAGAACAAGGCGCCTGCGCAAAAGGCGGCGAAATAGTGATTCGCCGCGAAGGCGATCGCATGTTGATTGCCGGCCCTGCCACACTCCAGAACATAACGGCGCTGCTTGAAGAAGGTCTCGTACAGGTGCGTTCGGGTGCGGACGCCGTGGATCTTGCTGAAGTTTCCGAGCTCGATTCATCCCTGCTTGCGGCAGTCCTTGCCTGGATCCGGGAGGCACGCATGCAGAACCACACGCTGACGGTAGCGAACCTGCCCAAAGGCCTGCAGACCCTAGCCGAACTCTATGGCGTGGTGGAACTGCTGCCAACGGCCGAAGCAGGAAAGTAGAGTCTCCGTCGCGCGCGGACTTTGCGCGCTGCGCCAGTTGCCATGCCTTCAGCCATTCGAATCCAGAACGTTCACAAGCGCTATGGCGCGTTGCGCGCGCTCGACGGTGTCAGCCTCGACATAGCGCAGGGCGAAATATTCGGCCTGCTGGGGCCGAACGGGGCGGGAAAAACCACGCTGATCAGCGTCGTAGCCGGGCTCGCACGCGCCGACTCGGGCTCGGTACAGGTCATGGGTGCAGACGTAACCGGCGACTATCGCACAGCACGCCGCATGCTTGGCGTGGTGCCGCAGGAGCTGGTCTTCGATCCGTTCTTCACCGTGCGCGAGGCGCTAGACATTCAGTCCGGGTACTTCGGGATTCGCGACAACGGAGAGTGGATAGATGAGGTCATGCACAATCTTGATCTCACCTCCAAGGCCGACGCGAACATGCGCTCCCTGTCGGGGGGTATGAAGCGTCGAGTGCTGATTGCGCAGGCACTGGTGCACAAGCCGCCGGTGATCGTGCTGGACGAGCCGACCGCTGGGGTCGACGTGGAATTGCGGCAAAGTTTGTGGGATTTTGTGCGCCGGCTGAATCGCGACGGTCACACCATAGTACTCACGACGCATTATCTCGAAGAGGCTGAGATGCTCTGTGGTCGCATTGGAATGTTGAAGGCCGGCCGGATTGTCGCCTTGGACACCACGAAGAATCTGCTAGGGAACATCGCGGGGTTGCATCTGAAGCTGCGCCTTGATCGACCGGAACTGCCCAACCTGGATTCAGTCAAGGTGCTTGCGCAGGACGGCTGCCTGTTTACGCTTCAGCTGGAAAATTATGCGGGGCTCGAGACGGTACTGGCGGGGCTGCGTCAGAAAGGAACGACGATCCTTGAACTGGACATGCAGCCGCCCGATCTCGAGGAAGTGTTCGTCCGAACGATGAGGCGCCACTGATGACGAGCTTTATTACGCTCTTCTACAAGGAAATTCTGCGCTTCTGGAAAGTTGGATTCCAGACGGTGGCGGCTCCCATTCTGACCTCGCTGCTCTACCTGTTGATTTTCGCGCACGCGCTCGAAGGACGGGTGAAGATCTATGACAATGTCGGCTACAGTGCTTTTCTGGTGCCAGGCCTTGTGATGATGAGCGTATTGCAGAATTCCTTCGCCAACAGCTCCTCGAGCCTGATTCAGTCGAAGGTGACCGGGAACATTGTCTTCATTCTTCTGCCGCCGATCTCATATCTCGAATTCTTCGGCGCGTATGTCCTCGCATCGGTGGTGCGCGGTATTGTCGTCGGACTTGGCGTACTCGTCGTCACCGTATGGTTCGTGGACCTTACGGTCGTTGCGCCGGTATGGATTCTCGCTTTCGCACTGTTAGGCAGCGCGATTCTCGGTGCAATGGGGTTAGTTGCCGGACTTTGGGCCGACAGGTTTGACCAGCTCGCGGCTTTCCAGAATTTTGTCATCATGCCGCTGACTTTTCTGTCGGGGGTCTTCTATTCCATTCATTCACTGCCACCGTTCTGGCAGGCGGTTTCGCACCTGAATCCGTTTTTCTACATGATCGATGGCTTCCGATACGGGTTTTTCGGGGTTTCCGACATTTCACCGGCGGTGAGTCTGGGTGTGGTTGGCGTGAGTCTCGCGGTGCTGTCTGCGCTGACGCTCGTGCTTCTCAGGACAGGTTATAAACTTAGACAATAGGGTGGAACAATGGTTACTCCGGAAAGCGTCAAGCAGGGAATAAGTGCCGGTCTCGCGTGTGATCAGCTGGAAGTGATGGGGGACGGCCAGCACTTCGAGGCACTCATCGTAAGTGCCGCATTCGAGGGAAAGAGCCGCGTCCAGCGACATCAACTCGTATATGCGGCCCTTGGCGACAGGATGCGTCAGGAGATTCACGCGCTTTCCATGCGCACCCTGACTCCGTCCGAATGGCGGGCGGCCAAGTGAGCAAACTGCGTATCACCGGAGGCCGGCCCCTGGAAGGTGTGGTGCGTGTTTCCGGCGCCAAGAACGCTGCTTTGCCGATCATGTGCGCGTCACTGCTTTCGGCCGAGTCCCTCAGCCTCTCGAATGTTCCAAAACTGATGGATGTGGCGACGATGGCCAAGTTGCTGGCGCAGATGGGGGTGGAGATTGACCATGACCACGGCGCCAGGATGACGCTCCGCGCGAGCGCAATCAGCGACCCCGTGGCGCCGTATGAGCTGGTCCGAACCATGCGCGCCGCGATTCTTGTTCTCGGACCTCTGCTTGCGCGTTGCGGTCGGGCGAAGGTTTCCCTGCCGGGCGGCTGCGCCATCGGTCAGAGGCCGGTTGATCAGCATCTCAAGGGATTGACCGCGATGGGCGTGTCGATATCTGTGGAGCACGGATACATTCACGCTGAGGCAACTCGATTGACCGGCGCGCGCATCGTGATGGAACTTGTGACCGTGACCGGCACCGAAAATCTGATGATGGCGGCTACGCTTGCCGATGGCACGACAGTTCTGGAGAACGCGGCGCGCGAGCCTGAAGTCGTGGATCTGGCCGACTGCCTCATTGCGATGGGTGCCAAGATCGAGGGCGCAGGAACGGACAGTATTCGCATCGAAGGCGTCAGTCGGCTCGACGGCACCGCGTATCCGGTGATGCCGGATCGGATCGAGACCGGGACCTACCTCGTGGCTGCGGCGGCAAGTGGCGGAAAAATACGATTGACTGGCGCTGCACCCCGGACACTCGACGCAACGCTCGACAAGCTGCGCGAAGCGGGTGCCCGGATCGAGTGCGCCGGCGACGCGATTGAACTCGAGATGCGTGGTCGGCCAGCTGCCGTCAGTGTACGTACCGCACCATATCCGGGCTTTGCCACCGATATGCAGGCGCAGTTCATGGCACTGGATGCCATCGCCTCGGGTACCTCTGTCATCACCGAGAATATTTTCGAGAACAGGTTCATGCATGCGCTCGAACTGCAGCGACTCGGGGCTGAGATTTCAATTCAAGGTAGCACTGCAGTCGTCAGAGGCGTGGAAAGGCTCCAGGGCGCAACGGTCATGGCAACAGACCTGAGGGCCTCTGCGAGTCTGGTCATCGCCGGACTTGTCGCCGAAGGTGAGACCCTGATCGACCGGATCTATCACCTGGACCGCGGTTACGAATCGCTGGAGCGGAAGCTTTCCGGCCTGGGTGCGCGCGTTGAAAGGGTCGCCTGAAGGAGTAGACGGTTTCCGCCTCTGAAGGACTGGTAATCGTTGGCCAGGGCCGGGCGGAGGCGGACGGCGGCATGAGGTAGAATTACGCCCCTTTCCTTTCCCCAAACGTGCGAAAAATCAAGCCTGTGCGGGATTTTTCGCGATGAGCCATCGATGAGCGAAATGATTTCGATCGCGTTGTCCAAGGGTCGCATCTTCGATGAGACGGCACCACTGCTGGCGCGCGCCGGCCTGCGTGCGCAGGAAGACCCCGAAGCATCTCGCAAGCTTGTGATCGGTACCAACCGCAGGGACGTGCGGCTGATCATCGTGCGCGCCTCGGACACGCCGACCTATGTTCAGCACGGCGCGGCCGACCTTGGCATCGCGGGCCAGGATGTTCTGCACGAGCACGGTGGCGGTGGCATCTATCAGCCACTGGATCTGGGCATCGCAAAGTGCCGGATGATCGTTGCCGTACGCAACGGGTTCGATTACGCCGATGCGGTGCGACGGGGGGCGCGACTGAGAGTCGCGACCAAGTATGTTCGCATTGCCCGCGAGCATTTCGCCAAGAAAGGCGTCCATGTGGATCTCATCCGGCTCTACGGATCAATGGAGCTCGCGCCGATCACCGGGCTGGCCGATGCCATCGTCGATCTTGTCAGTTCCGGAAATACCCTGAAGGCGAACGACCTGATGGCAGTTGAAGATGTGCTGCCGGTGTCCGCGCGGCTGATCGTCAATCAGGCCGCCCTGAAGACCCGGCGTGCACTTTTGCAGCCGATGATCGATGCCTTTGCGCGCGCATCGTCGGGAGGCAAGCCGTGAACAGGAGCGCAATCGCGCGACTGAATGCGCGGGACGCGGATTTCGACCAGGCGCTCGCCAGGCTTTGCAGCTACGAATCTGCCCTGGACGAGGGCATCGAGAATTCTGTGCGTGCGATTCTCGGAGACGTCAGGGCGCGCGGTGACCGGGCCGTGCTCGAGTACACGCAGAAGTTCGATCGAGTCGAGGTCGCCGACCTGGCGCAGCTCGAAATCGGTACCGACGAACTCGGGCGTGCGCTCGCTGCACTTCCGGCCGAACTTGGATCGGCCCTGCGTGCCGCCGCGGAACGCATTCGCCGGTTTCACGAGAAGCAGCTCACATCGTCATGGGAGTACACGGAGTCTGACGGAACCCGGCTCGGTCAACGTGTCACCCCCTTGGACCGTGCGGGTCTCTATGTGCCCGGGGGGAAGGCCTCCTATCCGTCGTCCGTTCTCATGAACGCAATCCCGGCGAAAGTGGCGGGGGTGCGCGAATTGGTCATGGTGAGTCCTACACCGGGTGGTGAGCGCAATCCGCTGGTGCTCGCGGCTGCCGCGCTCGCGGGCGTAGACCGCGTATTCGCAATCGGCGGGGCTCAGGCGGTTGGTGCGCTGGCGTATGGCACGGACAGGGTACCGCGGGTGGACAAGATCGTCGGTCCGGGCAATGCCTATGTGGCCGCTGCCAAGCGACAGGTGTTCGGTACGGTGGGGATCGACATGATCGCGGGTCCATCCGAGATTCTGGTGATCTGCGACGGACGCACGCCGGTCGACTGGATCGCGATGGATCTGTTTTCGCAGGCCGAGCACGACGAGATCGCCCAGGCGATCCTTCTTTGCCCGGATGCTTCGTTCCTTGATGCGGTTGAGTCGAGTATCGCCAGGCTCCTGACCCAGATGAAGCGTAGCGACGTGATCAGCGCGTCTCTGGCAGGCCGGGGAGCGCTCATTCAGGTGCGCGACCTGGGCGAGGCCTGCGAGATTGCAAACCGGATCGCGCCCGAGCACCTTGAGTTGTCCGTGGAGGATCCGGATGCGCTGCTGCCCGCAATCCGCCATGCCGGCGCGATATTTCTCGGCCGAAATACGTCCGAGGCGATCGGTGACTATTGCGCGGGCCCGAATCACGTTTTGCCGACTTCGGGGACAGCGCGGTTCTCCTCGCCCCTCGGTGTATACGATTTTCAGAAGCGAACCAGCCTCATTGGCGTTTCCGGACAGGGGGCAATGTCGCTGGGCCGGGTCGCAGCGGTGCTTGCCCGCGGTGAGGGCCTGCAGGCGCATGCCAAATCGGCCGAGTATCGATTTATCTGAAGTCGCGGACATGACACCAGACGAACTGATACGTCCCGAAATTCTGGCGCTGAGTGCCTATCACGTGAGTGAGGCGGCCGGCATGGTCAAGCTCGACGCGATGGAGAATCCGTATCGCCTGCCGCCCGAAATGCGCAAGGAGCTTGCGCTTGTACTGAGCGAGGCAGAAATCAACCGGTATCCCGAGCCAACCGGGAGGAAGGTGCGTGAGCTGCTGGCCAGAAAAATGCGCGTACCTCAAGGCATGGAACTGCTTCTTGGCAACGGCTCGGATGACCTGATTCAGATGGTCACCTTCGCCTGCGCAAGACCCGATGCGCTGGTCATGTATCCGGAACCGACATTCGTGATGTACAGGATGAATGCGGTCTATTCCGGCATGCGATGGATGGGGATTCCAACGCGGGCGGATTTTTCCCTGGACCAGGATGCGTTCATAGCCGCCGTGAAAAAGCACAAGCCGGCACTGGTGTTTATTGCCTATCCCAACAATCCGACCGGTGTTCTGTACGATGAGGATGATGTGGCGGCGATCGTTCGCGCTACTGACGGGCTCGTCGTCCTTGACGAGGCCTACCATGTCTTTGCGCGCAGCAGTTTCATGCCGAGACTGGCGGAGTTTCCAAATCTCGTGGTGATGCGAACCGTGTCGAAACTGGGTCTCGCGGGCATCCGCCTGGGCTATCTGGCGGGACGCCCGGAATGGGTCTCCCAGTTCAACAAGGTGCGGCAGGCCTACAATGTCAGCGTGCTTACGCAGGTGGCGGCGGAATATGTGCTGAATCGGATCGAGGTGCTCGAGGCACAGGCCGACGGGATATGCGACGAACGTGCCGTGCTCGGAGAAATGCTGTCCGCCCTTCCCGGTGTAAGCGTATTTCCGTCCGCGGCGAATTTTTTCTTGACCCGGGTACCGGACGCCACAGGGTTGTTCGAAACGTTGAAGGCAAAGGGTGTCCTGGTCCGAAACTTCCATGGCGCCCACCCGATGCTTGAAAATTGTCTGCGCATCACGGTCGGTACACCAGAGGAAAATCGTATTCTTCTTTCCGCGCTTCGCGCCGCACTTTGAGGAATCCCATGCGTAACTCGGAAGTCACCCGCAACACCAAAGAGACGCAGATCCGCGTCCGGATTGATCTGGACGGGACCGGTGTCGTTCGACTGTCGACCGGTCTGCCCTTCCTCGAACACATGCTTGACCAGGTCGCGCGGCATGGCCTGCTCGACCTCGAGATTGAAGCGAAGGGGGATCTCCATATCGACGCGCATCACACCGTCGAAGACATCGGGATCGCGCTCGGGCAGGCCTTCTCCCGGGCGATCGGAGACAAGGCGGGGATACGCCGCTACGGTCATGCCTATGTGCCATTGGATGAAGCCCTGTCCAGGGTGGTGATCGACCTGTCGGGCCGTCCGGGTCTGGAGTATCACGTGAAATTCACGCGCGCACTGATAGGCGAGTTCGATGTCGATCTGGTGCATGAATTCTTTCAGGGATTCGTCAATCACGCCCTGGTGACGCTCCATATCGACACGCTGCGTGGCGACAATGCGCATCACCAGTGCGAGACCGTGTTCAAGGCGTTCGGACGGGCCTTGCGCATGGCGGCGGAATTCGATCCGCGCGCGCCTGGTGTCGTTCCCTCCACCAAGGGCACGCTCTGACACGGAAAGATCGTGGATATCGCAGTCGTCGACTACGGAATGGGGAACCTCCGTTCGGTTTCCAAGGCGCTGGAGCATGTGGCGCCCGGGGTAACCGTTACCGTCACTGCACGGCCGGAAGACCTGCGCGCAGCCGGGCGCGTCGTGGTGCCCGGGCAGGGTGCAATGCCCGACTGCATGCGGGAACTCAGGATGCGCGGTCTTGCCGACGCGGTCGTTGAGGCGACACGTACCAAGCCCTTTCTCGGGATATGCATCGGGCTGCAGATGCTTTTCGATTTCAGCGAAGAGGGCGGCGTGAAGGGACTTGCGGTTCTGCCGGGCGCGGTGCGTCGGTTTCCGCCGGGAATGAAAGACCGTTCGGGGATGGTGCTCAAGATACCGCACATGGGATGGAACGAAGTCCGGCAGTCGAGGGCCCATCCGCTCTGGGACGGGATCGAGGATGCGAGCCGCTTCTACTTCGTCCATAGCTATTACGCCGACGTGGCCGATGAAAGCACGGCCATCGGGGAGTGTACCTACGGACTGCCCTTTACCGCTGCGGTTGCGCGGGATAACATGTTTGCCGTTCAGTTCCATCCGGAAAAGAGTCAGGCAGTAGGCCTTCAATTGCTTCGAAACTTCGTCCATTGGCAACCCTGATCGCCGGCTCTTCGAACACTCTCAAACGCCCTCATGATTCAAGCCCCGGCGCCCTTTCAGTGACTGCAACCTAAACATCATGCTGATCATTCCCGCCATCGATCTGAAAGACGGGCGCTGTGTGCGCCTGCAGCAGGGCGACATGGATTCCGCGACCATATTTTCGGACGATCCGGTGGCCATGGCCCGGCATTGGGCGGCACAGGGGGCGCGGCGCCTCCATATCGTCGACTTGAACGGCGCTGTCGCCGGGAAGCCGAAGAACGAGAAAGTCATCCGCGAAATGATCGCAGCCGTCGGCGACGCGCTTCCCATCCAGTTGGGCGGCGGAATCCGCGACCTGGATACGATCGAGAGTTACATCGACGCCGGCGTTGCTTACGTGATCATCGGCACGGCTGCGGTAAAGAACCCGGGCTTCCTGCACGACGCCTGTTATGCATTTCCAGGGCATATCATCGTCGGACTGGACGCGAAGGACGGCAAGGTGGCGGTCGATGGCTGGTCAAAGATGACCGGCCACGATGTGATCGATCTCGGAAAGAAGTTCGAGGAATACGGGGCCGAGGCGCTTGTCTATACGGATATCGGGCGGGACGGAATGCTGACCGGGGTCAATGTCGAGGCCACCTTGAAACTCGCGCAGGCGATCAAGACGCCAATCATCGCCTCGGGCGGATTGAGCAGCGTCAAGGATGTGCAGGCAGTCTGCAAGCTGGTG
The DNA here is from genome assembly GCA_963844255.1 of uncultured beta proteobacterium. Lineage (GTDB taxonomy): Bacteria > Pseudomonadota > Gammaproteobacteria > Burkholderiales > SG8-39 > SZAS-79. Next base: position 157,254 of record CAWJNP010000024.1, on the reverse strand, counting down.
CCCGAGGGGATTGTGGGCGCGATTGCCGGTCGCGCACTCTACGAGGGACAACTCGATTTCAAGAAGGCGCAGGCGGCGGCCGACAAGGCTGTGGGCAAGGTCTGAGTCGCGCACCGCTACCGCAGGAGCACGACAAGTGAGTCTCGCGAAGCGCGTCATCCCCTGTCTGGATGTGACCTCTGGCAGGGTGGTGAAGGGGATCAATTTTGTCAGTCTGCGCGACGCTGGCGACCCGGTGGAAATCGCATCGCGCTATGACGAGCAGGGCGCCGACGAACTGACGTTTCTAGACATTACGGCCAGTTCGGACGACAGAGACATCATTCTTCATGTCATCGAAGCGGTCGCAGCGCGCGTGTTCATTCCCCTGACGGTGGGTGGCGGCGTGAGGAAAGTCGAAGACGTACGCCGGTTGCTGAATGCCGGGGCCGACAAGGTGTCGATCAACACCGCGGCGGTTCAGAACCCGGATCTCGTACGCGAAGCGTCCGACAAGGTGGGCAATCAGTGCATCGTCGTCGCGATCGATGCCAAGCGGCGCGGGGAAGGCTGGGAGGTGTACACGCATGGTGGACGCACGCCAACCGGTTTGGACGCCATCGAATGGGCGATTCGCATGCAGGCCGCGGGAGCGGGGGAAATTCTGCTCACGAGCATGGACCGGGACGGTACCCGCGACGGCTTCGATCTTGCGCTAACGCGAGCCGTCGCCGATGCCGTCGGAATCCCGGTGATCGCGTCCGGCGGCGTCGGGTCGCTCGATCACCTCGCAGAAGGTGTGCTGGTCGGCCGGGCGGATGCGGTACTCGCGGCATCCATTTTCCATTTTGGCGAGTACACCGTGCGTGAAGCGAAGGAGTGCATGCGTGACAGGGGAATCGAGGTGCGCTTGTGAGCGCCGGCGAAGGCCAGTGGCTTGATCAGGTGCGTTGGGACGACAAGGGGCTGGTCCCGGTCGTGACGCAGGATGCCGTCAGCGGGCGGGTTCTCACGGTCGCCTGGATGAACCGGGAAGCGCTGGCGGAAACGGTTCGCTGCGGCGAGGCCGTCTACTGGTCCCGGTCCAGAAACCGCCTGTGGCACAAGGGTGAAGAATCCGGACACGTCCAGAAAGTGGCGGAAATCAGGCTCGATTGCGACGCGGATGTGCTCCTGCTGAAGGTGGATCAGCATGGTGGAATCGCCTGCCACACGGGTCGCGAGAGCTGCTTCTTCCAGAGGCTGGAGGAAGGTCATTGGGTCGAGAGCGACCCGGTGCTGAAGGACCCTGCACTTATTTACGGAAAGCCATGAAACCCGGACTCTACGAAACCCTGGAGCGACTTGCCCTCGCCATCGAGGCGCGCAAGCAAGGCGATGTCGACGCATCGTATGTTGCAAGGCTGTTTGCCAAGGGAGAGGACGCGATCCTGAAGAAGATCGGCGAAGAGGCCACTGAAACGGTGCTGGCGGCCAAGGACGGAGACCGCCTTCACCTGGTGCGCGAGACCGCCGACCTTTGGTTTCACTGCCTTGTGATGCTGGCGCACTACGGCCTTGGACCGCAGGACGTACTGGCGGAGTTGCACCGGCGCGAAGGCATCTCCGGAATCGACGAGAAAGCCGCCCGCAAGGACACGCTTCGCGGCGAGGAGTGAGGCGGATGTCAAACTGTCTTTTCTGCAAAATCGTGGCGGGAACGATACCCGCGAAGAAACTCCACGAAGACGAGGATGTGCTGGCCTTTCATGACATCAGGCCGATTGCGCCCGTGCACTTCCTGATCATTCCCAAGGCCCATATCGAAACCCTCTACGACGCCGGCATGGAGCATCACGCCGCCCTGGGAAAGATGCTGGCAATGGCCGGCCGACTCGCACGCGAAGCCGGGGCGACGGACGGTTTCCGCACAATCATCAACTGCGGGCGGGTAGGCCATCAGGAGGTGTATCATTTGCATATGCATGTGATCGGCGGGCCTGAGCCACTTGGCCCCATGATCCTGAGAAAGAAATAGGAGGCTCCAATGGGTTCATTTTCCATCTGGCACTGGTTGATCGTGCTGGTCATCGTGATGCTGATATTCGGCACCAAGAAATTGCGCAACATGGGCGCGGACCTGGGAGGTGCGGTTCGTGGCTTCAAGGACGGCATGCGCGAAGGCTCCGACAAGTCGGCTGAAGCCGCCGGCGCGCAGGCGTTGGGCGGCAAGTCGACGGTAGAAGGGACGGTCACGGGCAAGACCGAGACCAAGGCCTAGCACGGCCGATTTATCGATTCGGGGCGTCCCTTGGGACGCCCTTTGTTTCTGCGGATTCCTCTAGTGTTCGATATCGGTTTTTCCGAATTGATGCTGATCGGGTTGGTGGCGTTGATCGTGATCGGTCCGGAACGCCTGCCGCGCGTGGCGCGCACCGTCGGGCATCTGATCGGCCGATTGCAACGCTACGTTGCCGATGTGAAAGCGGACATCAATCGTGAGGTCGATCTCGAGGAGTTTCGCAAGATGCGGGATTCCGTCCAGGATGCGGCGTCGAGCATCGAATCTTCGATTACCTCCGGACTTTCAAAGACCGAGGACGAGCTGAAAACTTCACTCAGCCTCGAGACAGACACTCCCGCGGACCAGGCGAAGGATGATCAGAAAGCGGAGGTTCCGGCAGAGGCCCCACGAGTGACGGACGCAGCGCAATCCGGGTCGGCGACGGACGGCGCCAAAGCCGCGGACAGCAAGACGTGATCGGATATCACGCATGAACACTCAGGATACTTTCATCTCCCATCTGATCGAACTGCGCACCCGGCTGATCCGGGCGCTGCTTGCGGTCGTGATCATTTTTGTCTGCCTTTTTCCCTGGGCCAAGGATCTGTACTCGGCGCTTGCCAGCCCGTTGCTTGCTTCGTTGCCCAAGGGCGGGCAGATGATTGCCACGGACGTCGTCGGCGTGTTCGTCGTACCGATGAAGGTGGCGTTTCTGGTGGCGTTTCTGATCGCACTGCCCTATGTGCTCTACCAGGTCTGGGCCTTCGTCGCCCCCGGTCTGTATGCGCACGAAAAGAAGCTGGTTCTGCCGCTGGTAATCGCCAGCTGGATACTGTTTTTTGTCGGCATGGCCTTTGCCTACTTTCTGGTCTTTCCCACGGTATTCAAGTTCATGGCCTCCATCGCCCCCGAAGGCGTTGCCTGGATGACCGACATCGAGAAGTATCTGTCCTTTACGCTCACCACGTTTGTCGCGTTCGGGGTCACTTTCGAGGTGCCTGTGGTCGTGATCGTGCTGGTGCGCGCGGGAATCGTCACCATCGAAACACTCAAGCAGGTGCGACCCTACGTGATCGTGGGCGCCTTCGTGGTCGGCGCGATCTTCACGCCACCTGACGTCATATCGCAACTGATGCTGGCAGTGCCGCTTTGCCTGCTCTATGAGCTGGGAATCGTCCTCGCGCGCGTCATCGGCACCGCATCGCCGGACAAGGATGAGGACGACGCGACGCCGGCCGAAGAGGAAAAGCAGGCCTGATTGCGGCGGGATCGCGGACAGCCGCTCATTTATTTCCGTTGAGAAATCGTTTGACCAGGGCGATCTGGTCGGGAACATTGAGCGCGGGTGCGTGTCCGCAACCCGGGATGGTCACCACGACCGCGCCTGGGCCCCGCGAACGCATTTCCTCCGCGGTGTCCGGCAGAAGAAGATCGGAGTCCTCACCTCGCAGGCACAGGGTAGGCGCGCTGATCCTGTCGTAGCTCTCCCACAGGTCGTAGTCCTTCGGGTGGTACTCGAACTGCAGCACCATTCTGGGGTCGTAGTGCGGCGTCACCTTGCCATCGTTCGTGCGGCGCACCGAAGTCTCGGCAAGACGCCGCCACTGCTCTTCGGAAAGCCAACCATAGGGCTTGTAGATCGTACGGAAGTAGGCTTCGAGCTCTCCAACCCGCGAAAACGCGGCGGGATTGCCGGCATAGGAGCGAATCCGCTGGACTGCGGCGTCGCCCAGCTTTGGCCCGATGTCGTTGAGTACCAGCCTCCGGATGCGGGTGCGCAAGGCACCGCCGGCCAGATGCATTCCGATGGCGCCACCCATCGATGTACCGACCCACAGCAGATCGCCGACGCCGAGTTGATCGAGGAGCGACTCCGCGATTGCGGCGTAGAAATCAAGACAGTATTCCCGCTCGGGATCCGGGCTCCACTCCGACAAACCCCGTCCTATCGTATCCGGGCAGATGACACGGTAGCGATCGGCGAGGCCTGAGGCGAGATCGTCCATGTCACGACCTGTTCGCGCAAGCCCGTGCCACGCGACGACGGTCTCTTCATTGCGGGCGCCCCAGAGCGTGTAGTGAATCTCGCGGCCCGCGCAGAGCAGATAGTGTGAGGTGAAGTTCATCGTGCGGGGATGCGTGGATAGGTTGCGGGATCAGTGCCGGGGTCTCTGCCGCAGGCGGCCGACAATCCCGAGGGGGAAAAAGTAGACGCAGACGACAAACAGCACGCCCAGCCAGAGGAGCCACCGGTCGGGGTGCAGCAGGTCTGGAAGGAGGGCAATTCCCTTCGTAGCGTTGCTTGCCATCCGCATCAGATCTTGCAGGTAGTTCTGTGCCAGGACAAACACGGTTGCGCCGATGACCGAGCCGTACATGGTCCCCATACCGCCGATCACTACCATCAACAGGATGTCGATCATGATGCCGAAATCGAGTGTGGTATTGGGGCCGGTGTAGCGCAGCCACAGCGCGTAAAGGACGCCGGCGAGGGTCGCGACCAGGGCACTCAGGCAGTTGGCGATCGTCCGGTAGATGACCGTTCGATATCCCAGGGCTTCGGCGCGAAAATCATTTTCGCGAATCGCGAGGAGCACCCGGCCGAACGGTGAGTTGACTGCGCGCAAGAGCAGCAGAAACAACACGAGCGAGCCGGCGAACACTGCGTAGTAGGCGATGAGTCTGCCGCCGAGCACGACGCCGAACAGCGGTTCCTCCGTCAGCCTGTAACCGGCGCGCAGGACCTCGGGCACCTTGAACGTGATGCCGTCCTCGCCGCCCGTGATGCTCGACAGCTGCGATGCGAGGATTGCAAAGAACGAGGCAACCGCAAGCGTGACCATGGCAAAAAAGATCGCCTTCACGCGCAGCGAGAAGAGGCCAACCAGAAACGCCAGGGCCAGGGAAACAAGCACCGCTGCCGCACTGCCGGCAAGGACTGCAGGCCAGCCGGGCGCGAGCCGCGTCATCGCAATGGCCACACCGTAGCCCCCGATCCCGAAAAACATGGTGTGCGCGAACGAAACAATGCCCGTGTAGCCCAGCAGCAGGTCATAGCTCGCAACCAGGACGATGAATATGCAGACCTTGGCAGCAACGTCGAGCGCGCGGGTTCCGGGAAACACGAAAGGCGCAAGGGCCAGCGACAGAAATATCAGCGCAAGCGCTGCGGCGAGAAGGCGGCTGCGCGGACGGTCGCCGGAGAGCACGACATCAAGTACACGGCTCATGTCTTGTTCACCGGGTAAAGGCCCTGCGGGCGCCAGAACAGGACCAGCATCATGAGCAGGATGTTCGAGCCAAGCGCGATCTTCGGGGCCAGAAAACCTACGTAGTTGGCGATCAGGCCGACCAGCAGCGCGCCGATGAAGCAGCCACCGACCGATCCGAGCCCTCCGATGATGATGACGATGAATATCAGCACCATCATGTGCGAACCGATGCTGACGTTGAAATTCTCCTGGTACATCCCCCAGAGTGCACCGCCCAGGCCGGCAAGTGCCGAACCCGTAACGAATACAGCGACGAACAGACGGCGAATCCTGTAACCCATCGCCTCGACCATCTCCTTGTTTTCCACGCCGGCACGGATCAGCAATCCGATCTTGGTTCTGTTCAAGAGGAGCATCATCGCGGCGAAGATGAGCAGGCCGACCGCCATGGCGATCAGGCGGAACCTCTCTATGGCAACATCACCGACAAGAAACGATCCGCGCAGCGTTTCGGGTCGGGGAAGCGCCACGAGGTCGGGGCCCCAGATGACGTGAATGAGCTGTTCGGCAACGATCATTCCGCCCGTTGTGATCAGTATCTGCTTCAGATGCTGTCCGTAGACGGGGCGGATGATGATCCGTTCGAAGAAGAATCCGATCACACCTGCCACGGCGGTCGCTGCGGCCACGGCGGGCACGAGAGCGCCGAGGTTTACGAGAAAGCTCGGCGAGCCCGCGGCCGTGGCGAGCAGCTTCATCACAGAGGCAGCGACATAGGCGCCGATCGCGATGAACAACCCGTGCGCGAAATTCATCACGTCCATCAGCCCGAACACCAGCGTCAGCCCCGAGGCCATGATGAAAATCAGGAGCCCCATCGCAAGCCCGGCGATCGTGAGCGTGACCCAGGTCGACGAACTGCCGATGAGAAAGAACGCGGCGGCGGCGACCACGATCACAAGGACGATCGGGATCCAGTCCGCCTTGGCTCGCGGAAGTGCCTGTCCGGCGTCGTCGTCGGCTTGCGTCACTGGTGCGCGTCCAGTGAAAGGCCGAGAAGCCGGGTCTGCAGGGCGTCGTCGGCGGCAAGGTCCGCCATGCGCCCGGTGTGCACGATGCGCCCCGAGTCCATGACCGCGACGCCGTCGCCGAGCGAGCGAGCTGCATGAAAGTTCTGCTCGACCATGAGGATCGTCGTGTCGGTTTTCTTGAGTTCGCGCAGCGCCTCGATCAGATTGTTGATGATGGCCGGTGCGAGACCCTTGGTCGGCTCGTCGATCAGAACCAGCTTTCGCGGCTCGATGATGGCACGCGAAATCGAGAGCATCTGCTTCTGGCCGCCGGACAGCAGGCCCGCGGGCAGGAACCAGAACTTCTTGAGCGCCGGGAAGAAACGGAACATCCAGTCCAGGCGATCCTCAGCCAGCGGCCCGCGCGCGGCAAGCATGAGGTTCTCCTTCACCGAAAGGCCGGCAAATATACCCATCGACTCCGGCACGTAAGCGATGCCCATGTTCGCGATCGCGGGCGTGTCCCGGGATGCGATTTCCGTCTGCTCCAGCCGGATCGAGCCGGCCGACGCCCGCCACAGGCCGAGAATGGTGCGCAGCGTGGTTGTCTTGCCGGCGCCGTTGCGACCGAGCAGCATCATCAATTCGCCGCGCGGTACCGCGAAATCCACGCCCTGCAGGATGTGATACTGCCCGATATGGGTGTTCACACCGGACAGGGTGAGCAGCATCTCAGGCATTGGCAGGAATTCCCAGGTAGGCTTCCTGCACGATCGGCGAGGCAATCACTTCGGCCGGCGGGCCGTCGGCGACGAGTTCGCCCTGGTGCAGCACGATGATCCGGTCCGACAGCGACCGCACCACGTCCATCTTGTGCTCGACCAGGAGGATGGTCTTGTCCTTCTGGTTCCTTATGTCGCGGATCAGCTCCAGTATCACCGGGACTTCGGCGACGCTCATGCCGGCCGTCGGTTCGTCGAACATGAAAACATCCGGTTCCAGGGCGAGGAGTATCGCGACCTCGAGTTTGCGCTGGTCACCGTGCGGGAGTGCCGAGGCCAGGTCGCCGCGCCGGTCCTCGAGACCGACGCGCGTCAGGAAATGCTCCGCTTTCTCGATGAGTTCGGTGTGGCCGCTCCACATCGATACGAGGTTGAGCCCGGTACCGGCGCGCGCCTGGACCGCGAGGCGAACGTTCTCCAGCACGTTGAGATTGGGGAAGAGATTGGTCAGCTGGAAGGCACGGCCCAGCCCCTTGCGCGTGCGCACCGGCGCAGAATCTCCGGTGATGTCGCTGCCATAAAGCAGCACCTGCCCCTGGCTTGCGCGCAGCTGGCCGGAGATCAGATTGAAGTAAGTTGTCTTTCCTGCGCCGTTGGGGCCCACGATCGCGGTGAGCGTCCCCGGGCGGAACTGGCAATTGACCCGGTTCACCGCGACATGTCCGCCAAAGCGGATCGTGAGGCCGCGCGTTTCGAGCACCGGGTGTTCGGGGTGAGTCATCTGGATGACGCGCGATTGATCAGGCTGCCGGATTGGTGGGGCGGAAAAAAGCGCGGGGCGCGGAAGCCGAGGCTCCCGCGTTCATCCCCGGCTGTCCCTGCCTACCGCTTGTTGCGGATCGGCAGGGGAATTTCCCTGGCCGGTATTTCGCGGACCAGTTCGAGCAGGTCCCACTCGTCGGCCTGGTTTTTCTTGATGCGGAATTGATACATCGGCTGCATCGCCTGGTGGTCTTCCTTGCGGAAGGTCATGGTGCCCTTGGGCGAATCGAAGCTCATGCCTTCCATGGCGGCGATCAACTTTTCCGTGTCGGTGCCGCCGGCCTTCTTGATTGCCTCAACGACAGCGATGCCGGCTGCCATGCCACCCGCAGTGAAGAAATCCGGCGGGGCGCCGGCGAAGCGCTTCTTGTGTTCCGCGACCAGCCAGTCGTTGATCTTGTTCTTCGGGAATCCATGGTAGTAGTAGATCGCCCCCTCTACACCGGCGAATTCTTTCCACGACTTCATGACCGGAAGGATGTTTCCACCGGGCGCGAGCGAGATTCCGAAGCGCTCTGGCTTCAGTGCAGCAATCTTGGACAGCGGATTGGCGCCCGCCCAGATGATGCCGATCACCTTGGTTCCCTTCCTGTCCTTGAGCGCGTCGAACATCCGTTGCGCCGGCGCCGTGAAGTCCGTGGTCGCCTGCGGCACATATTCTTCATGGACGATGGTCGCCGTGCTGCCGACGGCCGCGAGCGCTTCCTTGAATGCCTTTACCCCGTCGCGGCCGAAAGCGTAGTCCTGGGCCAGCATGGCGATCTGCGCGTTCGGGGGGGTGGCGACCGCATTGGCAATCGCATCCTGGGTCGAGTTGCGCGCCGTGCGGAACACGTAGCGGTTCCATTTGTCTCCGGTAATCGAGTCGGCGACGGCGGGTTCGACCAGAAGAATCTTCTTGTATTCCTCGGCAACCGGCAGCATCGCCAGGGCCGAACCGGAGCCCGTCGGCCCGATCGCGATGTCGGCCTTGTCGTCGCCAAATGCGGCCGCCAGCTGGGATTTGCCGATATCCGGCTTGAACTGCCCGTCCTTCTCGATCAGCACGATTTTCCGGCCCAGCACTTCCATCTTGCCGCCGGTCGCATACTCCAGTCCCATGACGAGGCCGGCCTGCGTCTGCTTTGCATAGGCCTCAAGGGGGCCGGTCTTATCGTAGACGTGGGCGATCCGGATATCTTTTCCTTGCGCGAACGCGCCGCTCGCCACAAGCGCCATTGCGCCGGCAGTGAGCCATCGGGTCATCTGATTCATCGTTCCTCCTGAGGGTCTGTGCGTACCGCTTTTGTCGCGGCGTCGGGCGAAGCGGATTGCAAGCCGCGTGCCATACGCCGTAAGGTCTTGAGTTGTTTGGACAATGTCTGGATTCTATTTGTGCGGCCTTTAATTGACTGTCCTATTTTAGGACAGTGCAAAATATATAACCAAATAAATTCAATAAACTAGGCATTTTTATATGTGTATATATTCCATACATTGTGTCCGCTATACAGACAGTCGCTTGATTGAGGCGAGCTTCTCATAGAGCGTAGCCCGCGAAATTCCCAGCATCTTTGCGGCAGACATCTTGTTGCCCTGTGTCGCTTCCAGCGCGGATCGGATCGAATTGTGTTCGAGTTCCGCAATCAGCTGCGGCAAGGGGCGCAGCGCGGCGCGCGCGGGCTCGCGCCGTGCTGCAGGAAGGATGGAGAAAAAATCCTCGGCAACCAGCCGGATGTTGTCCGTATGCATGGTGGCCTGCTCCAGGACATTGCGCAGTTCGCGCACATTGCCGCGCCATTCATGCGCTGCCAGCGCGCCGATCGCCGAGGCCGTCATTTCCCGTTGCGGCATGCCGGTGCGCTGGGCGATGCTTTCGAGCAGACTTTCGCACAGCGCCTCCAGGTCGGACAGTCGTTCCCGCAGGGAGGGCAGGCGAACCGGCAGCACGTTCAGCCGGTAGTAGAGGTCCGGCCTGAAACGACCTTCGTCGACAAGCGCCTTCAGGTCGCGGCTGGTAGCGGCGATGACCCGAACGTCCACCTCGGTCACGTGGTTGGACCCGAGTTGCTCGATTTCGCGCTCCTGAAGGACACGCAGCAGCTTGGCCTGCAGGGAAAGCGGCATGTCGCCGATCTCGTCGAGAAACAGCGTGCCTCCGTCGGCTATCTTGAATTTTCCTTCGCGGCCCTTGCGGTCTGCGCCGGTATAGGCGCCTGGCGCCACACCGAAGAACTCCGCCTCAAGCAGCGTTTCCGGCACGGCGGCAAGGTTCACGCCGATGAAGGGTTTCAGCGCCCGCGAAGACGCCGCGTGGATCGCGTGCGCAAGCAGCTCCTTGCCGGCGCCCGTTTCCCCGAGGAGCAGGATCGTGGTGTCGAGTTGCGCGGCCCGCCGTGCCTGCCGCTTGACTTCGAGAGCTGCCGGGCTGGAGCCGATATAGCTCGCAAACGTGTACTTCGGCCTGCGTTGCGCGGCAAGCTCCTTGCGGGTCTCGTCGAGCTCTCTTTGCAGTCTGGCGAACTTGCCGATCAGCGGCTGCAGCGTTGCCTCGGGATGATCGAACAACACCATGCCCAGTGCGCCGATGACCTCGCCTGCGTCGTCGCGCAAGGGGATGCGGCTGACGACAAAGGTCCCTGCCTTGTTGGTCAGCAGATCAACAAGGATGGGTTTGCCGGTTTCCACGACCTGCCGCATCAGGGTGTTCGGCACGACCTCTTCAACGGGCCTGCCGACGAAATCCTCCGGCTTCGCGAACCCGAGCGCGGGAAGAAAGCGCTTGTAGCTGTCGTTGATCCACACCACGCGCCCGGCGCGGTCCACCAGCATCATGCCCTCGCTCATGGTCGAGAACAGATCGAACATCGACTGTGCGGCGAGCTTCAGGACGCTCTCCGCGTCGCGCGGGAGGCGTGTGTCCGTCATGGTGTGCTCCTGCAGATTTCTGGTTGATGCAGCCCTGGCGCCTAGGGCTTCTCCGCCGGAGGCTTCGGACGCTTGCCGACGACGACCGATACTTCGATCGCCTCCTGCCCTCGACGCAGTTTCAGGCGGGCGCTTGAGCCCGGCTGGAGTCCTGCAACGAGGTTGAGCATGCTCTGCGGATCGATGACGGGTTTTCCCTCGATGCCCACCAGGACGTCACCGGGCTTGACGCCACCCTTGTCGGCGGGACCGCCACGCAACACGCCGGCAATGATGGCGCCGCGAGTGTCCTGCAGCTTGAACGACTCGGCCAGCGCGGGGGTGATTTCCTGGACTTCCACCCCGATCCAGCCGCGCGTCACGCTGCCGGTCTTGATGATCGACTCCATGACCTGCTGCGCGGTCGATACCGGTATCGCGAAACCTATGCCCATCGACCCGCCTGAACGCGAGTAGATGGCCGTGTTGATGCCGATCAGATTCCCGGCCGCGTCGACGAGCGCGCCGCCCGAGTTGCCGGGGTTGATCGCAGCGTCGGTCTGAATGAAATTCTCGAAGGTATTGATGCCCAGCTGGTTGCGACCGAGGGCGCTGACGATGCCTGATGTGACTGTCTGCCCGACGCCGAAGGGGTTCCCGATCGCCAGCACGACGTCACCGACACGCAGCGTGTCAGATGAGCCGAACGTGATCGCGGGCAGTTGAGGGGATTCGACGCGCAGCACGGCCAGGTCGCTCTCGGCATCGCTTCCGACCTGCTTGGCGAGCAGTTTTCTTCCATCCGCGAGCAGCACCTCGATCTCGTCTGCCGCCTCGACGACATGGCTGTTGGTGAGGATGTAGCCGTCGGGGCTGACGATCACGCCCGAACCGAGGCTCGAGGAGCGCTCCGGCTGATCGCCGAACTGCTCACCGAAAAACCGCCGGAACAAGGGATCATTCAGGAACGGGTGGCGCGGCGCGCGCACTTCCTTGCTCGTAAATATGTTGACGACAGAAGGCGTCGCCTTCTTCACGGCATCGTTATAGGAGTTGGCCCGGACGGTCCCCGGAACCGCGTCCGGTGCCGTTTTTACGGCAACCACGCTGCTCGCCCCGCCGTTGGCCACCCTGGCAGGAAGCCACTCCGGCTTGAGTGTGGAGACGACAAAAAGGACCGCGAGGCACAGGGTTGCCGTCTGCGAAAAGATGAGCCAGAGCCGTTTCATCCGGCGAATCTATCATATGCACTTCGCCGGACCTCTATCCCCCCTGACCACAAAATGTGGTCGGCCAGCGGCTCAACCCGGTCTCGGAAAACCGACGCAATTCAGGCAGTTAGCCCCTGATATTTGGCGTTTTGGGTGCCCCACCGCTATAATCCCCGGCTTCTCCGGATCAATCATCCTTTCCCAACGGGGTTTCTTCGATGAGTCAACAGGAAAAAGTCGACAAGATCCGCCGCAATCTGGTCGTCGGGACCAGCGTCGCAGGCGGCCTGGCTTCGGTCGGCATTGCCGCGCCGTTCGCCGCGAGCTGGATGCCTTCCGAGCGCGCGAAAGCGGCCGGTGCGCCGGTGGAAGCGGACATCAGCGGACTTGCACCGGGTGAGATGCAGATCGTCGAGTGGCGCGGCAAGCCGGTCTGGATTCTTCGTCGCACGAAGGAGATGCTGGCCGGGATCACGAAGAGCGACAGCAAGGTCTCGGATCCGAAGTCAGAGGTTCCGCAGCAGCCCGAGTACGCCAGGAACGAATACCGGTCGATCAAGGAAGAGTTCGTCGTGCTCGAGGGCGTGTGCACCCACCTCGGATGCTCACCGCAGCTGAAGACCGTCGAGGCGCAGGCCGAAATGGGCGGCGACTGGGCCGGTGGCTTCTACTGCCCCTGCCACGGCTCGAAGTTCGATCTGGCCGGCCGCGTTTACAAAGGCTCGCCGGCGCCGATCAACCTTCCCGTACCGCCGTATGTGTTTCTTTCAGACAACACCATCCTGATCGGCGACGACAAGAAGGGAGCGTAAGCCATGGCCAGTCCGATTGCGGCAGTGTGGGGATGGATCGACGAGCGGATGCCTACGCTCGGAGAAGAGTTTCGCAAGCACATGTCCGAGTACTACGCGCCGAAGAATTTCAACTTCTGGTACTACTTCGGCGCGCTGTCGATGCTGGTGCTGGTCATCCAGATCGTGTCGGGCATCTTCCTGACCATGAACTACAAGCCGGACGCCGCGCTGGCATTCGGTTCGGTCGAGTACATCATGCGCGACGTGCCGGGTGGCTGGATCATCCGCTACATCCATTCGACCGGCGCCTCGATGTTCTTCATCGTGGTCTACCTGCACATGTTCCGCGGCGCTGCTCTACGGCTCGTACCGCAAGCCGCGCGAACTGGTCTGGATCTTCGGCGTGCTCATCTACCTGTGCCTGATGGCCGAGGCGTTCTTCGGCTATCTGCTGCCCTGGGGCCAGATGTCCTACTGGGGCGCGCAGGTGATCGTGAACCTGTTCGGCGCGATGCCGTTCATCGGCCCGGACCTGTCGATCTGGATTCGCGGTGATTACGTCGTTTCGGACGCGACGCTCAACCGCTTCTTCGCCCTGCACGTGATCGCGGTACCGCTGGTGCTGCTTGGGCTGGTCGCGGCGCACATCCTCGCGCTGCACGAAGTCGGCTCGAACAACCCGGACGGCATCGAGATCAAGAAGAACAAGGATGCCCATGGCCGCCCGCTCGACGGCATCCCCTTCCATCCGTACTACACGGTCAAGGATGTCGGCGGCGTGGTGGTGTTCCTGGCGGTGTTTTCGGTGATCCTGTTCTTCGTCCCCGGAGATGGGCGGCTACTTCCTCGAGTACAACAACTTCGTCCCGGCCGATCCGCTGAAGACCCCGCTGCACATCGCGCCGGTGTGGTACTTCACGCCGTACTACTCGATCCTGCGCGCGGTGCCGCCGCTGTTCAATTCGCAGTTCCCGGGCGTGATGGCGATGGGCCTTGCGATCATGATCCTGTTCCTGCTGCCCTGGCTCGACCGCGGTCCGGTCAAGTCGATCCGCTACCGCGGCGGTTACTTCAAGTTCGCGCTGGCCGTTTTCGTGGTCACGTTCCTGGTGCTCGGCTATCTCGGCACGGAGCCGACCAACGTCTGGGGCCAGTTCGGCGCCTGGCTCGGCAACGCCGACCGCGCGACGGTCGCGGCGCGCGTGTTCACGCTGTTGTATTTCGCGTTCTTCATCCTGATGCCCTGGTACACGGCGATGGACAAGACCCAAGCCGGTGCCGGACCGGGTGACGATGTGAGCGCGGAGACCACGACAATGAAAAAACTGCTCATCGCGCTCCTGCTTGCCGTTACTGCAAGCCTCGGACCCCAGATTGCCGCGGCATCGGAGGCCGGCTACCGGCTCGACCACGCGCCGATCGACTCGAACGACGTCGTCAGCCTGCAGTCGGGCGCGCGCACTTTCGTCAACTACTGCCTCAACTGCCACAGCGCGCAGTTCATGCGCTACAACCGGTTGCGCGACATCGACCTGACCGAATCCCAGATCAAGGACAACCTCATGCTCACCGGCGACAAGGTCGGCGACACGATGAAGATCGCGATGACGCCCGAAGGACGGCAAGGCCTGGTTCGGCGTCGCAGCCGCCCGACCTCACCGGTGATCGCCCGTTCGCGCGGCGCCGACTGGCTCTACACCTATCTGCGCACCTTCTATCGCGATCCGAAGGCGGCGAGCGGCTGGAACAATGCCGTGTTCCCGAACGTCGGCATGCCGCACGTCCTGTGGACGCTGCAGGGCGAGCGCGAGCTCGAGCACGTGGTCGCGAAGGAAGGCGGTCACGAGTCCGTGGAGTACAAATGGACGCAGGTGACCGAGGGTTCGCAGAACACGACGCAGTACGACGCCACGGTGCGTGACCTGGTCAATTATCTTGTCTGGATGGGCGAGCCCGCGGCCAACGCGCGCAAGAAGATTGGCGTGGTGGTGCTGTATTTCCTCGGTGTTCTGTTTGTTCTCGCCTACGCGATGAAGAGCCAGTTCTGGAAGGACGTCCATTAGGAAAGCGCGCATGCGCAGCGTGTTTCCCTTCCGCGCCCTCACTTACCGGGAAACAATTTCTGCAAGCCGGACGGGCAGCCTGTCCGGCTTTTTACTCTAAGGTCCCCGCATCATGATGCAACTCTATTCCGGCACCACCTGCCCGTTCAGCCACCGCTGCCGTTTCGTGCTCTACGAAAAGGGCATGGACTTCCAGGTGATCGATGTCGACCTGTACAACAAGCCCGAAGACATCGCGGTGATGAACCCGTACAACCGCCTGCCGGTGCTGGTCGAGCGCGACCTGGTCCTGTACGAGTCGAACATCATCAACGAATACATCGACGAGCGTTTTCCGCATCCGCAGCTGATGCCGGCCGATCCGGTGATGCGCGCGCGCGCGCGCCTGATGCTGTTCAACATGGAAGTCGAACTGTTCTCGCAGATCGACGCGCTGGATTCGGGCAAGGAGAAGCAGGTCGAAAAGGCGCGCGCGCACGTGACCGACCGGCTGACCGAGCTCGCGCCGATCTTCACGCGCACCAAGCACATGCTCGGCGACGATTTCACGATGCTCGACGTGGCGGTCGCACCGCTCCTCTGGCGTCTGGACCACTACGGAATCCGGCTGGGCAAGCCGGCGGCGCCGCTGATGAAATACGCGGAACGGATTTTCTCGCGCCCTGCATTCATCGAGGCGCTCACCCCTTCCGAGAAGGTGATGCGCAAGTAGTCCGCGCATCGACCCGACAAGCGCATGTCGACCGAGGAAATACCGACCAAGCCGTATCTGCTGCGCGCCCTGTATGAATGGTGCGTGGACAACGGCTATACGCCGCATCTGGCGGTCAAGGTCGATTCGCGCACCCAGGTGCCGCTCGAGTATGTGAAGAACGGCGAGATCACCCTCAACATCGGGCCCACGGCCGTGCACAAGATGTTGATCGGCAACGACCTGGTCGAGTTCTCCGCACGCTTCGGCGGCGTCGCCAGGCAGATCTCGGTGCCCGTCGCGAATGTCTACTCCCTGTACGGTCGCGAGACCGGCCACGGGATGACCTTCGAGATCGACGAACCCAAGCCCGCGGTCCAGACGCTCGCTGAGGCGGAGAATTCCGCGCCGTCCTCGGGGCAGGATGTGCCACCCGAACCACCGCGACCCACCGCGGGCGGCCGCCCCGCGCTGCGCAGGGTCAAATAGTCCTGCACGCGTGTCCGTCACGCGCGTGACTGACGCAGGCGGCACGCCTGCGCCCCGGCTGCGCTCAGAGCTGGTAGTCGCTTCCGGATCCGCCCTGCACTGCGCCTTCGACTGATTTGCGCGCCAGCTGCGGCGCGAACAGTTCGATGAATTCGTAGGCGTAGCCCCGCAGGTACGCACCGCGCCGGATGCCCAGCCGCGTGGTGCTCGATTCGAAAAGATGCGAGGCGTCGATCGCGCGCAGAGTCCGGTCGCGAGACGGCTCGAACGCCATTTTTGCCAAGATGCCGATCCCCAGGCCGAGCTCTACATAGGTCTTGATGACGTCGGCGTCCAGCGCGGAGAGCACGATGTTCGGGTCGAGGCCGCGCAGTTCGAAAGCCTTGTTCACCAGCGAACGGCCGGCGAACGCAAAATCGTAGGTGATGATCGGATAGCGCGACACGGCCTCGAGCGTCAGCGGATGCGCGCGCAACAGCGGATGCCGCGGCGGGACCACCACGCAGCGGTTCCACTGGTAGCAGGGCAGGGACACCAGCTCCGCATACTCGGAGATCGCCTCGGTTGCGATGGCGATGTCCGCCTCCCCGCGCAGCACCTGCTCGCAGAGCTGGGTCGGGTTGCCCTGGTGTATCGAGAGCTGCACCGCCGGAAACCGGCGCTTGAACGCGGCCACCGTCTTCGGCAGGGCGTAGCGTGCCTGCGTATGCGTGGTTGCGATGCGCAGGCTGCCGGAGGACTCGTTGGCGTACTCCTCGCCCGCGCGCCTGAGGTTGGCTGCTTCGCCGAGGATGCGCTCGGCGATCGCCAGGACGGCACGCCCCGGCTCCGTGACTGCGACGACACGCTTGCCGTGGCGCTCGAAGATCTCGATCCCCAGTTCCTCTTCGAGCAACCGGATCTGCTTGCTGACCCCGGGCTGGGAGGTGTGCAGCGATTCGGCCGCCGCAGACACGTTCAGTCCCTGGCGGACGACCTCGACGGCATAGCGCAGTTGCTGAAGCTTCATGGCGCACTATATAACCTTTAGATATGTAAAACAAACAAAATAGTCTTTTAAGTTCTATGTAGTCGCTCTTACCATCCGCAGTCCGAATACGCGGGCATGGGCATGTATCTCTACGACGAAATCGACCAGCGGTTGGTGGACGAACGGGTCTTCCAGTTTCGCGATCAGACGGCGCGCTTTCTTGCCGGTGAGCTGAGCGAAGAGCAGTTCCGCCCGCTGCGACTGCAGAATGGGCTCTATATCCAGCGCTACGCGCCAATGTTGCGCGTGGCCATTCCCTACGGGCTGCTGTCGTCCCGCCAGCTGCGCAAGCTCGCGCACATCGCGCGCAAGTACGATCGCGGCTACGGCCATTTCTCCACGCGGCAAAACATCCAGTTCAACTGGCCCGCACTCGAGCGGATACCCGACATCCTTGCCGAACTCGCCGAGGTCCAGATGCACGCCATCCAGACCTCGGGTAACTGCATCCGCAATACCACGACGGACCATTTTGCGGGTGTGGCGCAGGACGAGGTCGTCGACTCGCTGGTCTGGTGCGAGCTCATCCGGCAGTGGTCGACCTTGCACCCGGAATTCGCTTTCCTGCCGCGCAAGTTCAAGATCGCGGTGAACGGTTCGGTGGCGGACCGGGCCGCGACTTTCGCGCACGACATCGGGCTGCACGCGTTGCAAGGCGCCGACGGGGAAACCGGCTTTCGCGTGATTGTCGGCGGCGGCCTGGGCAGGACGCCGGTCATCGGGCAAGTGATCCGCGAGTTCCTGCCCTGGCGCCACCTGCTGACCTATCTCGATGCGATTCTGCGGGTCTACAACCGCGCAGGCCGGCGCGACAACAAGTACAAGGCGCGCATCAAGATCCTCGTCAAGGAACTCGGCGCGCCCACCTTTGCCGCCCGGGTCGAGGAGGAGTGGGCGCATCTGAAGGACGGTCCGGCGACGCTGATCGAAGCGGAGGTCGAGCGCATCGAGTCGCGCTTTATCCGTCCGGACTACGCCGACCTCGCTCCAGAAGACCCCGCCTACCGCGCAAAGCTCACGTCCGACCAGGGCTTTGCGGCCTGGGCGGGGCGCAACGTGCATCCGCACAAGGCGAAGGGCTATGCCGCGGTCAGCCTGTCGCTGAAGAAGACCGGCGCCGCGCCCGGCGATGTCACCGCCGCGCAGATGGACGCCGTGGCCGATCTGGCGGATCGCTATTCGTTCGGCGAACTGCGCGTCTCGCACGAGCAGAATCTGATCCTCGCCGACGTGCGCCAATCCGATCTGCACGCGCTCTGGCAGTCACTGCGCGCCCTGGGTCTCGCCACGCCGAACATCGGCCTGATCAGCAACATCATCGCCTGCCCCGGCGGGGACTTCTGCGCCCTGGCCAACGCGAAATCGATTCCGGTGGCCGAGGCGATCCAGCAGCGCTTCGAGGACCTCGACTACCAGCACGACATCGGCGAACTCGACCTCAACATTTCCGGCTGCATCAACTCCTGCGGCCACCACCATGTCGGGCACATCGGCATCCTCGGCGTGGATAAGCATGGCGAGGAGTGGTACCAGATCACCATCGGCGGAAACCAGGGGCTGATCCGGCCGGGCACACCAGCGGCGCTCGGCCGCGTCATCGGCCCGTCTTTCGCGCGCAACGAAGTGCCCGACGTGGTCGAGAAGCTCATCGAGGTCTATCTCGCGCGGCGCGACAGCGAGGCCGAACGCTTTGTCGACACCGTGGCCCGCCTCGGCATCGAACCTTTCAGGGAGCATGTCTATGCAACGCATGATCCGGCATCGGAAAATCGTCGCGCGGCCTGAGGGCGAGCGGCTCGTCTCGCTCGCTGACTGGGACGGCGAGCCCGGGGTGCTGCTCTCGCCGGCAGACGATCCCGCCGTGCTTGCGGGTCGCCTCGACGAACTCGAAGTGATCGCGATCGATTTCCCGCAGTTCACCGACGGGCGCGGTTATTCGCTCGCGCGCCTGCTGCGCGAACGCCACGGCTACACGGGCGAGATCCGGGCCGTGGGCGAGATCCTGCCGGACAATATTTCATACCTCTTGCGCTGCGGCTTCGACGCCTTCGCCCCTGCGGAGGAGAAATTGCTCGATGCCGCCCTGTCGCGGTTCGGGGATTTCAGCGAGGCCTACCAGGCGTCGGTCGAGCGGCCCGTGCCGCTGTTTCGCCGGAGGGTGGCTTCGGCTGGACCCAATTTATAAAGAAGTATTCAGACAACACAAGTACTGGCGCGGGTTGCAGGGCAATTTGTGTATCAATACCGATACACCAGTGCGACAGACCACCTTCGTCTCTAGGCGAAGAACGACTTGCGCTCGCGACGCAGCATCGCGGACAGCGCGATCGCGGCAAACAGCACGAACCAGCCCAGCGACCATTCCGCGATCGACAGGCCGAGGAAGCGCCAGGTCACTTCGGCGCACTCGCCTGAGCCCTGAAAGAGCTTGCTGATCATCTTTGCCAGCGGGAAGTTTTCCATCATGAAGTACAGGTCCGGGCCGCAGGCCGGCACCTTGTCGGCCGGAAGGTGCTGCAGCCAGACCTGGCGGCCGGCCGTGGCCGCGCCGCCGCCGGCCAGCAGCAGCGCGAACAGGCCATAGAGGATTGCCCCAATGCGCTTCGGGCCGTGCAGCGCGCCAGCCGCAAACACGAACAGCAGGCCGAAATAGAATCCGCGCTGGATCAGGCACAGCGGGCAGGGATTCTGGCCGCTGACGTACTGCAGGAAGAAACCGAAGCCGAGCAGCAGCGCGCAGGCCGCGGCGCCAGCGGCGAAACTGCCGCGAACGCTCAAGATGCTGAATTTTTTCATCAGGTTGGAAGGATACACTGTCCGCTTCGTTATACTTCCGCCCTGCACGGGCCGGCTTAGCTCAGTTGGTAGAGCAGCTGATTTGTAATCAGAAGGTCGGGGGTTCGACTCCTCTAGCCGGCACCAGGTTCCATGGAGCCGCAGAAACACAACGCCATGGAGGCATGATGGCTGCATTCGATTCCTTGCTCGAAAAATTCGCCGCCAGCGTGGCCGCCAACGACGGCGCGGGACTCGGCGCGCTGTTCACGCCGGACGGCGTCTACGACGACTATTTTTTCGGCGCTCACCGTGGCCGCGCGGCGATCGCCGAGATGCTCGGGCGTTTCCACGAGGGCGGTGAACAGTACCGCTGGGAGTTCTTCGAGCCGCTGTCGGACGGAAAAACCGGCTATGCGCGTTACCGCTTCAGTTACCGCTCGAAGGTGCCCGGCTCGGCGGGCAAGCCGATCGTGTTCGAGGGAATCTCGGTGATGCAGTTGCAGGACGGACTGATTGCGCAGTATGCGGAAGTGTTCGACCGTGGAACGGCCTTCGTTCAGCTCGGCTTTCCGGCGGGCAAGGTGGCACGACTGCTGGAAAAGTACTCGGAAGGGCAGAACGCGACGCCGGGTTTCCAGGCGCACCTGAAGCGCTTCGGCTAACCAGCCTGATCTTCAGCCGGCCGTTGCCGCCGGCGATCTTTCGCGCGCCTCGACTTCCATCGCGCTCATGCGGAATTTCTGCACCTTGCCGCTTGCGGTGGTGGGGAATTCGTCAACGAACCGCACGAAGGCCGGAATCTTGAAGCTGGCGATCTGCCCCCTGCATTTTGCGCGCAGGCCGTCGGCATCGAGCGTCGCACCCGGACGCAGCCGTATCCATGCGCAGACCTGCTCGCCGTAGAGCGCGTCCGGTATCCCGAACACCTGCGCCTCGGCGATCTCGGGCAGGGTATGCAGGAATTCCTCGATTTCGCGCGGGAAGATGTTTTCCCCGCCACGGATCACGATGTCCTTGATACGCCCCACGATCGCCACGTAGCGATCCTCGCGCATCATCGCCAGGTCGCCCGAATGCATCCAGCCTTCCGCGTCGATCGCCTTTGCGGTGGCGTCCGGGTTGTCCCAGTAACCCAGCATGACGTGGTAGCCGCTCGCGCAGAACTCGCCCTGCGCGCCGATCGGCAGGGTCTCGCCGGTGGCGGGGTCCACGATCTTGACTTCGATGTGCGGCAGCACGCTGCCGACGGTTTTCACGCGCTGCTCGAAGCTGTCGCCGCGCGAGCCCTGGGTGGAGATCGGCGAGGTTTCCGTCATGCCGTACACGACGGCGACCTCGCGCATATGCATCTTTTCCGTGACCGCGCGCAGCACTTCCGCCGGGCAGGGCGCGCCGCCCATCAGGCCGGTGCGCAGCGAGGTCAGCCGCGCGGGGTCGAAGTCCGGGTGGTTGAGCATGGCGATGAACATCATCGGCACGCCGTAGACCGCCGTGCAGCGCTGGTCCGCGATGGTCGAAAGGCAGGCGCCCGCCTCGAACGATTCGCCGGGAAACACCACCGTCGCGCCGTGCGCAAACGCGCCCAGCACGCCGACGACCATGCCGAAGCAGTGGAACATGGGCACCGGCAGGCAGATCCGGTCCTCGGACGTCAGGCCGAGGCGCGCGCCGATCTGATTGCCGTTGTTGACGAGGTTCGCGTGGGACAGGGTCGCGCCTTTGGGCGCGCCCGTGGTGCCCGAGGTGTACTGGATGCTGACGGCTGACCGGGGCGTGACAGCCTCCGCGGCCCGCGCCAATGCCGCAGGATCGGTGCGCCCGGCCGCGGCCATGAAATCCGACCAGCGCATGGCATCGGCATGCACGCTGTCGTCCAGAAGGAAGAGGTGCTCGAGGGTGGGCGATTGTCCGCGCACCGAAACGGCCGCCTCGATGCAGTTGAAAGCGCGCACGGCTGGCGCGAGGAACAGCGCCTTGCAGCCGGAATGTCCGATCACGTAGGCCAGTTCGGCCTGTCGGAGCGCCGGATTGATGTTTACGAGGATCGCGCCGATCCTGGCTACGGCGAACTGCACGATCACCCACTCCAGCCGGTTCGTGCTCCAGATGCCGACCCGGTCCTGCGCAGCGATTCCCTGCGCCAGCAGCGCCGCCGCGGCCTGATCGACGGCTTCTTCCAGCGCCTGGAATGTCAGCGTGCGGTGCTGCCATACGCTGACGACTGCTTCGCGCGCGGGAAAGCGTGCTACCGCCTGTGAGAGCACGTCTCCCATGCGGATGTCCTGCAGCGGTGGCTCGCGCCCGCCCTGCGCAATGGCCAGTTCGACTCGGTTCATCGCCTCTATTTTACGGGAGCGGCAGCGCCTTCGAGCAGTGGGCCGCAGAACGATTCGCGCCGCACTTCGCGCACGCCGCGCAGCCCGCGCAGTGCTTCCAGACGCTCTTCGGCCGCGATGAAAAAGCGAAACAGCACCTGCACGGTTTCATACAGTTCGCGGCCGCCATCGGTGAGCACGACCTTCCTCCCGGGCGATTCGAACAGCGGCAGGCCGACGGTCTCGGTGAGTTTGCGGACCTGTACGGAGACCGTGGGCTGGGCGAGGCAAAGCTCCTCGCCGGCGCGGGTGAAACTGCCGAGGCGGGCGACGGCCTCGAACACCATCAGTTGCGGGAGCATGCCGTGGCGGAAGTAGCGGCGGATTGCGGCGTGACGCATGAGATTGGACTCCTGTTGCAAGCGCTTGCGCGAATTTCCTCTGCAAACAGGCCGGGGTCTCGCGCAAACAAAAAGACCTTTGCCTGACTGGCAAAGGTCTCGCTTGCAACGTGGTTTCACGCCGCCAGGGCGACCGGGGCGGAACACCTCCCGTGATGACGGCCGTCCTGCGAAAAGCTACTCCCCTTTGGGGTGGACGAAGATTATCAAAACGGAATTTCCATTGCAACAAATAATCGATGCAGTGTGCCTGCATTGCACTTCGTGATGACGCCCTCGCGCGCCGGCCGGGATTGCGATGTTTCATGCCGCGTCGCCGGCGGGGTTTGCATAATCGGCACACGCATTTACGGAGCCACCGATGGACCTGTTCACGCCCGAATTTCTGTCTGCGCTCGCCGCCATCGTCGTCATCGATCTGGTGCTGGCCGGCGACAATGCGATCGTAATCGCGCTTGCCGCGCGCAACCTTCCGCCGCATCTCAAGAACCGCGCGATCGTCTGGGGCACACTGGGCGCGATCGTGGTGCGCAGCGTACTCACCCTGGGCGTGGTGTGGCTGCTCAAGGTGCCCGGCCTGATGCTCGCCGGCGGGCTGATGCTGCTGTGGATTGCGCACCGCCTGCTGACCCAGCAGGACAACGACGGACACGATTTCAAGCCCGCCGCCTCGTTCTGGGGCGCGATGCAGACCATCGTCATCGCCGATGCCGTCATGGGATTGGACAATGTCCTCGCCGTGGCCGGCGCCGCAAGCGGCAGTGCATTGCTGGTCGTCTGCGGCCTGCTGATCTCGATTCCGATCGTGATCTGGGGATCGACCATGATCCTCAAGTGGATCGAGCGCTTTCCCTCGATCGTCTACGTCGGCGGCGCGGTGCTCGCCTGGACCGCGGCCAAGATGGTTTGCAGCGAGCCCTTCGTGAAAGCCTGGTTCGAAGTCGCGCGTCTTCCCGAATGGCCGGTCTATATCGTGGCGATCCTCGGGACGCTGGGACTTGCGCGACTGCAGAACCGCCGTCGTTCCCCCGTCCCGCAACATTCCTGAGAGGCGCTCTAAAATGAAACTGCTGGTGCCCGTGAATGGTTCGAAATCCTCGCTTGCCGCCGTTCGCCATGCTGCACAGACCGCGCGCAGGGTCGATGGCGAGGTGCTGCTCGTCAACGTGCAGCCGCGGCTGAATGCGCACGCAGCGCGGTTTGTCACGCGCAGGGCCTGTGCCGCATTGCGCGCGGAGCGTTCGGAAGCGGCATTCGGCGAAGCGCGCCGGATTCTGCAGGCGGCCGGCGTGCGGTTCGACGTTGTGGCGGGCGTCGGCCGATTGGCCGACACGGTCACGGCCGTCGCGCGCAGCGCGCGTGCGCAGCAGATCGTGCTGGGTGTCACGCGGCGCGCGGGCTGGTGGCAGGCGCTGTTTTCGCCGGTAGCGCGGATACTCGATCGCGCCGACGTTCCGGTCGTGGTGATCGGCGAGGGTCGTTCCGGTGCGTTCGAGCGCTATGCCGTGCCGGCCTGCGTCGGGGTGGGTGTGACCCTGCTGATTGCCGCCGAGTAGCGCGGCGAATCTCGCCTCCCCAAAAAAAAGGCCCGGAAGACCGGGCCTTTTTTCATTGAGACAAAGCTCAGACGGCCTTGATGTCCGCCGCTTGCTTGCCCTTCGGGCCGGTGCGCTCTTCGTACTGAACGCGCTGGCCTTCCTTGAGCGACTTGTAGCCGTCCATCTGGATCGCGCTGTGGTGCGCGAAAAGATCTTCGCCGCCCGCCTCGGGGGTGATGAATCCGAAGCCCTTGCTGTCGTTGAACCACTTCACTGTGCCAATTGCCATCGTTGTTACCTTTCTGATTGAGCTGCGGCAAATCCGGGCCGCGGCGCCGGTGCGAGAAAACCAAGAAAGGGAACTTGAGGCCAACTATGCCGCGAACGCGACGATGAGGGGACTGCGAATTCACTGCTTGAGGATCCTGCTGAATGCATCATACCACGCGCCACGTGCCGCAACCCGTCGCATGTCACCCCTCGTATCTCAACTGCGTTGTGTGCGTGTTAGGTTCCTGCGCAACGGTTTGCGCCGCGTCGCCTGCTTCGACTGGGGTTGCAATTGCGCCAGAGGCAGCGCGGTCTGGTATTTCACCTGCTTCAACGCAAAGCTCGAGCGGATGTTGCCCACGCCGGGAATGCGTGTGAGGAAATCCAGGATGAAGCGCTCGAGCGCCTGCACGTCGGTCACCACGACGCGGATCAGGTAGTCGGCGTCGCCGGTCATCAGGTAGCACTCCATCACTTCGGGCCGCGACTTGATCGCGCGCTCGAACACCTCGAGAGCCGATTCCACCTGGCGCTCGAGCGTGACCTGGATGAACACACTGACCCGTGAGGCCGAGTTCGAGCGGGTCCAGCAGGGTGACGTAACGCCGGATGATGCCGTCCGCCTCAAGTGCACGGACACGGTTGAGGCAGGGCGAAGGGGAAAGATGAACCGCCGCGGCGAGGTCGACGTTGCTGAGCCGCGCGTCCTCCTGGAGGCGGGCGAGGATTTTCCAGTCAGTTGCATCCAGCGTCGTTTCACGCATTTTGTGCTTTATTCGTTGTGCATTACCGCATGTTATGCTTTTAATGTGCGTTCAGACAAGCAAAAACGGCAGCACCTGCGGCGGACCGCGGGATAGACTTACCGTCATGGCCGACCTTTCAGATATCGTTTCTTCCGCGTTCTGGCGCGTGAATCCGCCGGATGCCGATCCCGCGGAAACGCGCGAGTGGCTCGACGCATTCGACGCGCTCGTCGCTGTCGAAGGGCGCGAGCGCGCGACCTTCCTCCTGCGCAAGCTGTTCGAGCACGCGCGCGCACGGCGCGTGCCGATGCCGCCGGTCATGAACACCTCCTACCGGAACAGCGTGCAGCTCGAATCCCAGCCGCAGTTTCCGGGCGATCTCGCACTGGAGGAGCGACTCGGGTCGCTGGTGCGCTGGAATGCGATGGCGATGGTGGTGCGCGCCAACCGCGCGCATCCGGAACTCGGCGGGCATATCGCGAGCTATGCCTCGGCAGCGGACCTTTTCGAAGTCGGGTTCAATCACTTCTTCCGTGCGGGACAGTCCGGCGATCTGGTGTATTTCCAGCCGCACTCGGCGCCGGGCGTGTATGCGCGCGCGTACCTCGAAGGGCGCCTCACCGAGGCCCAGCTCGACAGCTATCGCCGTGAAACGGGCGGCCGGGGGCTGTCCTCGTATCCGCACCCGTGGCTGATGCCCGATTTCTGGCAGTTCCCCACCGGCTCGATGGGGCTGGGCCCGATCAGTGCGATCTACCAGGCGCGCTTCATGCGCTATCTTGCCGACCGCGGCCTGCTCGATACGGCGGGGCGCAAGGTCTGGTCGTTCGTCGGTGACGGCGAAATGGACGAACCCGAGTCGCTCGCCGGGCTTGTCGATTGCGGCGCGCGAGGGTCTCGACAACCTGATCTTCGTGGTCAACTGCAACCTGCAGCGGCTCGACGGCCCGGTGCGCGGCAACGGCTCGATCGTCCAGGAGCTCGAAGGCCTGTTCGCCGGCGCCGGCTGGAACGTCGTCAAGCTGCTCTGGGGCGGCGACTGGGACGCGCTGTTCGCGCGCGACGAGGAAGGTATCCTCTTGAAGCGCCTGCACGAAACGGTCGACGGCGAATTCCAGACCTACGCAGCCACCGACGGGCGCTCCAATCGCGAGCACTTCTTCAACAAGTATCCCGAGCTGCAGGCGCTGGTCGCGCACATGACCGACGCGGACATCGACCAGCTGCGCCGCGGCGGCCACGACGCGGTGAAGATCCATGCCGCCTACGCGGCGGCGATGAATCACAAGGGCCGCCCGACCGTGATCCTCGCGCAGACCAAGAAGGGCTACGGCATGGGGCATGCGGGCCAGGGGCGAATGGGCACCCACCAGCAGAAAAAACTCGACGCCGAGGCGCTGCGCGCCTTTCGCGACCGGTTTTCGCTGCCGCTGTCGGATGCGGACGTCGAGGCGGTGCGCTTCTATACGCCGGGCCCCGACAGTCCGGAAATCACCTACCTGCACGCGCAGCGGCAGAAGCTTGGCGGCTATCTGCCCGTGCGCAGCGCCGCCTGCGAGGCCCTGCCGGTGCCGGCGCTCGCCAGCTTCCAGCGCCTGCTCGAAGGCACGCGCGACCGCGAGCAGTCGACGCACGATGATCTTCGTGCAGATGCTCTCGCAGCTGCTTGAAGGATCCGACGATCGGCCGCCGGGTCGTGCCGATCGTCGCGGACGAAGCGCGCACCTTCGGCATGCAGAGCCTGTTTCGCCAGGTCGGCATCTATTCCGCGGTCGGCCAGCTCTATGAACCCGAGGACAAGGCCGAGCTGCTCTACTACAAGGAAGCCAAGGACGGGCAGATCCTCGAGGAAGGGATCACCGAGGCCGGCGCACTGTCGTCATGGATCGCCGCCGCCACCAGTTACAGCGCCCACGGCACGCCGATGCTGCCGTTCTACATCTACTACTCGATGTTCGGTTTCCAGCGCGTCGGCGATCTCGTCTGGGCTGCGGCCGACCAGCGCTCGCGCGGTTTCCTGGTCGGCGCCACCGCCGGGCGCACCACGCTGTCCGGGCGAGGGCTTGCAGCACGAGGACGGCTCCAGCCACCTGATCGCCTCGACGATTCCCAACCTGCGCGCCTGGGATCCGTGTTTCGGCTATGAACTCACGGTGATCGTGCAGGACGGCGCGCGCCGCATGCTGGAAGCCGGGGAGGATGTCTTCTATTACCTCACCGTGATGAACGAGAACTACGTGCACCCGGCGATGCCGGCCGGAGCGGAGGAGGGCATCCTGCGCGGCATGTACCGGCTGCAGACGCGCGACAAGGCGCAAATCCAGCTGCTCGGTTCCGGCACCATTCTGCGCGAGGTGATTGCGGCGGGCGCGCTGCTGGAGACGGACTGGGGCGTGGCGGCGAATGTCTGGAGCGTCACCAGTTTTTCCGAACTCGCGCGCGACGGGATGGAGGCCGAGCGCTGGAACCGGCTGCATCCGCTCGCGCCGAAGCGGCAAGGGTGGGCCGAGGCCTGCCTCGGAAATGCGCAGGGTCCGGCGCTTGCGGCGAGCGACTACGTGCGCGCGGTGCCCGAGCTGATCCGCGCGCAGATGCCGCGCAGGTACGTCACCCTGGGTACCGACGGTTTCGGACGCAGCGACACACGTGCGGCCCTGCGGGATTTCTTCGAGGTCGAGCCGCGAGCATATCGTCATCGCGGCGCTGGCCGCGCTGGCCGACGAAGGCACCATCGAACGCAGCAAAGTCGCCGCGGCGATCGAACGCTACGGCATCGACGTCGAGCGTCCGGCTGCCTGGCAGCGCTAGCGGCGGCTCGGCGCGCCGGCTAGAACAGGTGCACCGCGGTCGGCCAGAAAAAGCCGATCAGGCAGAACGCGACCGCGGCGACGCCCAGCCCGGCCGAGATCCAGCCAAGCGCAACCACGCTGGTGATGACTTCGGCCGATGCCAGCACGATCGCGATCTGCACCGCAGCCGAGGCGATCTCGTATTGATGGTAGGAGGCCAGTGCGAGATCGCGTTCCTTTTCGGCCTGCTTTGCACGCTGGGCGAGCTGGTCGCGACCCTCGTTGGTCTCGGGTTCGGACTGGTAGCGCTCGGCGGTCTTGCGCCATTTGTCGATCTGCTTCGCGGCAGACTCGGAGGGCGCGCCGCCGGACTGCGCCGCCAGCGTGTCGGCAGCGGTACGGATGGTGGTCTGGCGCAGCGTCTTGGCCTGATAGAACGCCCAGAGGTTGGACGCCTTGATGTTCGCGCTCAGGGCCTCGGTCTGGGCGCCCTTGCCGAGCATCTCGGAAAACGCGAGCACGACGGCAAGGATCGCGATCTGCAGCGCGATCTTCTTGTTGGACGGGTCGACATGCGCACCACCGGACATGATGTGTTTCCTCCTTGATTCGTGCGCGCATTCTACGCGCCCGGCGCAGCGCGGGTGTTGCCCAGCAAGCGCAGCAGTTCCCTGCAGCGCAACGCGAGGCTTGCCCGTCCGGACGAATCCAGCCCCTGCGGGTCAAAGCGGTATCGGTAGTGGAGGCCGGCGAGGTCCTGCAGCTCGTGGCGGACCTGCGGACCGAGGTCCGTCGCCGCCCGCGGCAGCCAGTCGAGCAGCGCCTCACCGCGGGCGCGCGGTACTTTCTTTGCGAGGGCGGCTTCGATCGCGAAGAACTCAGAATCGCCACCCGGTCGCGCGGCAACCTGGCCGCCGCGTCGCCCGGCAAGCCGGACCAGGCCGCCTTCGGTGACGAGCTTCCACACGAGGATCAGCGCCGCCAGTCCGACCACGACCCAGGCCAGGACGCGGGTTTCGCTGTCGTCGCGCGTGCGCCAGCGGAAGCCCGCCCAGCGCAGGAAATCGACGAAACGCTGCGCTGTCGGGGCAA
The DNA here is from genome assembly GCA_963844255.1 of uncultured beta proteobacterium. Taxonomy (GTDB): domain Bacteria; phylum Pseudomonadota; class Gammaproteobacteria; order Burkholderiales; family SG8-39; genus SZAS-79. The sequence continues at coordinate 128,153 of CAWJNP010000024.1, read as the reverse complement.
GGGATTCCTCTTCCGCGAACCAGACTGCGGGTGTCGTGTCCAGGTCGATCCACTTCCCGTCGACAAAGGCGCGGGTCCAGGCATGCGCGTGGCGTTCGCGCACGATCCACGCGTCTTCCCAGCTGCTCCAGTCGCCGATCGCGAACCCGGTCGCATAGCGTGCAGGGATGCCGGCGGTGCGCAGAAGAAGCGTTGCCGCGGTGGCGAAATATTCGCAGTGGCCGCGCCGTGTGGTGTTGAGGAATTCGGCGAGCGGTGTTTCCGACCCCGGGATCAGGTCCGAGAACGGGTGGTTCCTCACGGTCGTGTATTTGAACTCCGCCAGAAACGCCTTTACTCGCGCGGCCGCGGCAGCCGGAGGAAGTGCCGCCAGGCCGAGTTGTCGCACCACCGCCTCCAGCGCCGGCTTCTCCTTTCCGGGCACCGCCAGATCCTCGCGGTCCGCGGGTGCATAGGCGCTCGAAGCGCCTGGTCCATACAGGGCGGTATAGAAAGTCCAGGGGACTTCCATTTCCGCCTGCACCGCGCCGTAGCCGTTCCCGCGCACCCGGCTCGCGACGAGGTCGGTCACGCCCTGCGCATTCAGCGGCAGGGCCAGCAGGGTGCGCCCGTCCTGCACGCGCTGCGACAGGCGCAGCCGCTGCGGCACACCGGACCTGCCGGGTGGCGTGGCAGGGTCGAGCGCAAACAGGGTGCCGTCCCCGCTTGCGCGCAGGGGTTCCAGGCTGCCCTGGCGTGCGAGCCAGGTGGTGCCTGCGTAGTGGTTGTAGCTCGCCTGATGCAGCAGCTCGGGTTTGTCGTGGCCATCGCGCGCGGCGTAGACGCGCATCACGATCGCGTCCTCGAATTTCAGCCGGCCCAGTTCACCGATTCGGGTCGAGCTGCGGTACGGGTCGGAGACCGGGCCGCTGAATTGCCAGTCGATGATCCAGTCCTCAACGATCGTCTGCAGCGTATACAGTCCAGACTGAACGCCGAACCCGGCGCCGACCGCAAGGCACAGGGCCGCAAGCCAGGGCGCGACGCCCACGCGGGATGGCTTGATCCGGATCAGCGCGGCCGACACGATCAGCACCACGCCGATGAAGTATCCGTGCCCTTCACGGTTCGCCATGCCCGCCGCGATCAGCGTCAGCGCGAGGTAGGGGCCGGTCAGGTCCACCCGCGGATCCCTCACGTTCTCCCCGCGCGCCTTCTGTCTGCGCAGGTACCTGAACAACGCGCTCATCGGCACGCGGCCCTCAAGGCTCATGGTCTGCGCAAGCATCAGCGGCAGTGCGACGCCCGGCAGCCAGACGAGGGAATCGTGGACGCCCAGGCGCAGGCCGTCGGTGGCGATAAACGAGGCCGCGACGGCGACATACAGGATCATGGTCAGGTCGGCGATGCGCTGCTGGTCGCGTTCGCTGAGTTCCAGGCGCAGCTGCGTGAGCGCCGGCAGCAGCATCGCGAGCGCGAATCCCGCCGAGGCGAAGCCGTTCCTCGTCTGCCATCCCCAGAACGCGAGCGCGGCAGCAAGCAGCACCGGCGCGATATGCGCCCGCGGCGTGGAAGGCGCGACGGATGCAGCGGTATCGAGTGCGGCGTTCATGCAAGCCCCGCGAGACCGGCCTCGATCCTGCCCGGTTGCAGGACGAGCAGGCCGGCGGCTTCTGCGTCCCGCGGGTGGCGTGTCACTGACCAGCAGCACGCGCACGCCGAGGCCCGCCGCGGTCAGCGCGGCCACCAGCTTCCTGCGCGGCGCATCCCAGGCCAGCAGGACGAACACCGCCGAAGACAGCGTGCCGCGCATGGCAAGCACTTCGCGCGCGAGTTTGTCGAAGTCTTCCGCCTGCGATGGCCCCAGCCCGGCCAGCACTTCGAGCAGGTGCACATTGGACGCCTCGCCGCGTCCGGCCGTATGGCATTCGGTCTCGCCGGCCACGAACACGAGGTCCAGCAGGCATTCCTGCGTGTCGATGGTGTAGACAAATGAGGCGGCTATCGACACGGCCTCCTCGAATGCCTCGGTCTCGCTCGCGGCGCCGGTGTCGAGCACAAGCGCATGGCGCTCGAAGAACTCGGTCTCGAATTCCTTGACCACCGGCTCGCCGGTGCGCGCAAAGCTTTTCCAGTGCAGTCGCCGCAGGCTGTCGCCGGGGCGGTACTCGCGCAGCGCGAGGAATTCTTCCGAATCGCCGATCGTGGAGGCGAGCGCGTGGCCTCCGGGCTGGAGCAGGCGCTGCGCCGGCAGCAATACCTGTGGCAGGCGGTAGCGTTTCGGCAGCACGACCAGCCGATCGGGCAGGGGCAGGCACGCGCGACCGTAGGCGAGACCGAATGCGTCGGGCCGGATTACGTCGATTCCGGCAAACGCGAGCACCCCGCGCCTGCGTGGCACAAGGGTCGCGCGCAACTGCGCGTGCGCACCGGCCGGCATCAGCTGCACCGGCGCGCCCGCGTTGATCGACACACGCTCGGGCAGACGACGCTCGACCAGATGGCGCCAGCGAAAGTAGCCGCCCTTGCGGTCGACCCAGTTGCGCTTCAATTCCCCGGGCTCGCGCGCGCGGCGGAACTCGGCGTAGGTCGGACGCTGGCCGTCGAAGCGCTCGCGCACTTCCAGGTCCGCGAGCGGGCGGGTGCCCGCGTTGTCGAGCGTGACGCGGTAGCTGAGTTCCTCGCCGGCTGTGGCGAAGCGCGGCAACTGGCGCCGTACCTGCACCCGCGCGCGGAACAGCAGGCTCAGCGTCGCCGACAGGGCGAGCATTGCCGCAAGCAGGGAAAACACCTGCGAGGCGAGGGACTGATGGGTGTCCAGGCCGACGATCGCGGCCATGAAGGCGCTGACGGCCACGAGCTTTCCCGCGCCGGTCAGGCGTTCGCGCACGAAGCGGTCGAACGTCGTGACCAGGCGTAGCAGCGAGTAATGGAGCCGCCGCACGGCAGCCGGCCTAGGCGGGAACCGGGACCGAATCGAGCGCGTCGGCGACGATGGACGCGCCGCTGGCGCCTGCATAGCGCGCCTGGGGCTGCAGCACGATGCGGTGCGCGAGCACGCTCTGTGCGGCTTCGCGCACGTGTTCCGGCCGCACGAAAGCCTCGCCGTCGATCAGCGCCAGCGCGCGCGCGACCTGGGTCAGCGCAATCGAGGCCCGCGGCCCGCAGCCGAGCTGCACCGAAGAGGCTTCGCGCGTCGCGCGGGCCAGGGCCACGATGTAGCCCTTGAGTTCGTCGGCGATGCGCACCGCGTGCGCTGCGGCACGTGCGCCGAGCACCTCGGCGTGGCTCGCGACCGCACCGATCGCGGCCAGCGGATGCTCGTGCTCCTGCGCCGTGAGCATCGCCACTTCCATGGCCGCGTCGATGTAGCCGAGCGACAGGCGCATCGCAAAGCGGTCCATCTGTGCTTCGGGCAGGGGATAGGTTCCTCGGAACTCCACCGGGTTCTGGGTCGCCATCACGAAGAACAGGGGATCGAGGTGCTGGGTGCGGCCCTCGACCGTGACCTGCGCTTCGCCCATGACCTCGAGCAGGGCCGACTGGGTGCGCGGACTGGCGCGGTTGATCTCGTCGGCCAGCAGGATGCTGGTGAACACCGGGCCCTCGCGGAACTCGAAGTTCTGCTCGCGCGGGTTGTAGATCGATACCCCGAGGATGTCCGAGGGCAGCAGATCCGGCGTGAACTGGATGCGCGCGAAGGGCGCGCCGATCGACTGCGCAAGGGCCTTCGCCAGGGTTGTCTTGCCGGTGCCGGGTACGTCCTCGATCAGCACATGGCCGCCTGCGGAAAAGGCGGCCAGCAGCATGCGGATCGATGCATGCTGGCCCTGCAGGACGCGTTCGATGTTCTGCGCGATCCGCTCCAGGACTGCGCGTGCTTCGGCCGCCGGCAGGGCGGGGATCTGGCTGGTCGGGGCGTTCATGGTGCCCGTTGGTCGTTGGATGTGGGCGGAAGTTTACGGTTTAAGTGGGGTCAGAGTCGACTTTTTAGGCTGTCCCGAAGCGTTGCTTGTCGGATGGTTCTTGGCTTAAATTTGAAAGAAATGTTTGCATAACCCGAGTATTGAGGCTGGTTTCCTGTCAGTTTGTGTATCGGTACCGGTACAGTAAGTGAATAAGAGCACCCACTTTCCGCAATCTTCCGGAAGAACCGTGGCGACTTTGTAAGGAAATGGGCCGGGCACGGCGCGAGATTCCCGGACCAGAGACGAATTTCTTTGGGCACTTCAGAATACGCCCACTCTACGGCAGGCGTGCCCTCACAAGGGACGCCTCTAACGCGTCGTACGCTTGCGCGCACCCACCGTGGTCACCGGCTCCGGCTCTTTGACCAGTTTCACCTGCAACCGGTATCCGATCGCCGACGCATAACGCTGCAGCGTGGCGATGGAGGGCGAGTGCTTCCCGGCCGGGGATTCGAGTCGGGCAATCGCCGATTGCGTCGTACCGATACGGGCCGCCACATCAGCCTGCGAAAGCCCGGTCTTGGCGCGTGCCTTCAGGATCTCGTCGAGGAAGGCGAACTCTTCGCCAAGGCGGTCGTACTCGCGCTTGACGTCGGGCCGCGCCAGCGCCTGCGATTTGAGTTGCTTAAGTGCCTTGCTCATCTCTCGTTTCCTTCATTCGCCGCCGGGCGATCTCCAGTTCCTTGCCCGGCGTCCTGTCTGTCTTCTTGATGAACTGGTGCAGCATCACGATCTTTCGCGCGACGACGGTGCAATAGAAAACCCGCGCGATTCCTTCCGCCGATTTCAGGCGCAGTTCGAACAGTCCCTTGCCCATTGCGCGCGTGTGAGGCATGCCCAGATCCGGGCCGTAGACCTCCATGCGCTCGGCGTAGCGCAGAAGCCGCGCAAGGAATCCTGCCGGGAGCGCCAGGATCTCCTTCTCGAGATTCGAACTATGGAAGGTAACCTCCCAGCTCATAGGTCAACTATAGCATATACGCTATGCCTGCGCAGCCGGCTTGTCGGAGAAGTACGCGCTACAGCGCCGCCGCCAGCTGCGCCCCCTCCAGCATTGCGCGCTTGGCATCCAGTTCACCGGCCTCCTTCGCTCCCCCGATCAGATGGGACTTTTTGCCGCGCGCTTCGACCCCGGCCAGCAGGTCGCGCTTCGATTCCTGCCCGGCGCAGAGGATCACAGTGTCGGCCGGGATGCACTGTTCCTTGCCGTCGACCGTGATGTGCACCCCTGCGTCGTCGATCTTCACGTAGGCCACGTCCTTGATCATCGCCACGGCATTACGCGCGAGTTCGATTCGGTGCACCCAGCCGGTGGACAGGCCGAGGGTCTTGCCGAAGGACGAGGCCGAGCGCTTGAGCATGGTGATCCGGTGCGCCGGATGCGCCGCGCCAGGTCCGCCGGCGACCAGGCCGCCCGCCACTGCGCCATCCTCGGTGATGCCCCAGTGCGTCGCGAAGGCCTTCGGGTCGGTCTGCGAATGGCCGTTCTTTTCGAGAAGGTAGAGGGCGACATCGAAGCCGATGCCGCCGGCACCGATGATGACGACGTTCGCGCCGACCTTCGTCCGTCCCCGCAGCACGTCCACATAGCCCACGACTTTGGGATGGTCGATGCCCGGGATCGCCGGCACGCGCGGATCGATGCCAGTGGCGAGCACCACCTCGTCGAACGCGGCCAGTTCTGCATCATTTGCAGCCTGGCCGAGCTTGAGGGTCACGCCGGCGCGCTTCATGCGCTCGGCGTAGTAGGCGATGCTCTCGGCAAACTCCTGCTTGCCGGGGATCTGCTTGGCGAGGTTGAACTGGCCGCCAAGCTCGGCGGCCTGTTCGAACAGCGTGACTGAATGGCCGCGCTCGGCAGCGATTGCGGCGCAGGACAGGCCCGCGGGTCCGCCGCCGACTACCGCAACGCGCTTCTTCTTCGTCACCGGAAGATAGGCAAGCTGAGTCTCGCGCCCGGCGCGCGGATTGACGAGGCAGGAGGCGAACTGACCGGAGAAGATATGGTCGAGGCAGGCCTGGTTGCAGGCGATGCAGATGTTGATCCCGGCGCGGTCGCCGGCTTTCGACTTGTTCGCGAACTCCGCATCGGCCAACATGCTGCGCGCGAGCGACACCATGTCCGCATCGCCGCGCGCAATGATCTCCTCGCCGATCTCGGGCGCGTTGATCCGGTTCGAGGCGATCAGCGGGATCTTGACGGCGGCACGCAACCGGCGCGTGGCCCAGGCGAAACCGCCGCGCGGCACGGCTTGCGCGATGGTTGGAATCCGTGCCTCGTGCCAGCCGATGCCGGTGTTGAGGATGTCGGCGCCAGCAGCTTCGATCGCGCCCGCCACTTTCAGGATTTCGTCACCGCTCAAACCCCCTTCGACCAACTCAAGCGAGGAGATCCGGTACATGATGATGAAATCCCGCCCGACCGCCGCGCGCACACGGCGCACGACCTCGACGCCGAAGCGCATCCGGTTTTCCAGACTGCCGCCCCAGCCGTCGGTCCGCTGATTGGTGCGCAGCGCGAGGAACTGGGTGATCAGATAGCCTTCCGAACCCATGATCTCCACGCCGTCGTAGCCCGCTTCGCGCGCGAGCACCGCCGAGCGCGCGAAGGCCTCGATCGTGGTTTCGATTTCCGCTGCGCTCAGTTCACGGGGCACATTCGGATTGATCGGCGAGCGGATTGCGGAGGGCGCGACGATGCGCGCGTGCTTGCCGTAGCGCCCGGCGTGCAGCAGTTGCAGCAGGATGCGGCCGCCTGCCGCGTGCACCGCACGGGGCATGGGCTTGTGGCGGTCGCAGTCCGCCGGGCTTGCCATTTCGGCGGCGTGCGGGCCGAGGTTGCCGGCGTCATCCGGCGAAAAACCGCCGGTGACGATAAGCGCCGCGCCGCCCGCGGCGCGCTCTGCGTAGAACGCAGCGAGGCGTTCAATGCCGTCGGGCAGCTCTTCTAGCCCGGTGTGCATCGAGCCCATCATGATGCGGTTGGGTAGTGTGACGAAGCCGAGATCGAGCGGCTGGAACAGATGCGGATACGCGGACATGGAGCCTCCCCTGGGAGGCGTGATTGTAGCGGCAGCGCCGCGCTTCAAGCCCGGCGTTTGCGCTCGATGCCCAGCAGTTTCACTTTGCGTTCCAGTCCCCAGGCGTACCCGCCCATGCCGCCGTCGGTGCGCACCGCGCGATGGCAGGGAATGACCAGGGCCACGGGGTTGGCGCCGCAGGCGCTGCCCACGGCGCGTACCGCTGACGGCGTGCCGATCTGCGCGGCGATATCCTTGTAGGTGCGCGTCTGGCCGCGCGGGATCTTGCGCAGCACAGACCAGACGCGCTGCTGGAACACGGTTCCTCGGATGTCGAGGGGCAGCTTTCCGAGGGTCGCGTCGCCCGACAGGAAGCCGAGCACCTGCGCCTTTGCTTCCTTGAGTCCGCGCCGGTCCTGCCGCATCACGGCTTCGCTGAACTCGGCGGCAAGCAGCCGCGCAAGCGCATCGGGGTGATCGCCGAGCTTTACCGCGCACAGTCCGCGTTCCGTTGCGGCAATCAGGATCCAGCCCAGCGGAGAGGCGAACGTCGTGTAGGTGATCTGCATTCCCCTGCCTTTCGCGCGATATGTTTTTGCGGCCATGCCCAGGCCTGCGGCGGCTTTCTCGTAGAAACGGGACAGCGATCCGTATCCGGCACCGTACACTGCGTCGGTGACGCGGCTGCCGAGCGCGAGCGCGCGCTTGGTGTCCTCCAGACGCAGCGCCTGCTGGTAGTCCCTGGGCGACAGGCCGAGGGCGCGCTTGAAGCTGCGCTGCAGGTGGAACGGGCTCGCCCCGACCGCACGGCCGAGCTCCTCGAGCGTGGTGCGCTCGCCGCGCCGCGCATCGAGATAGGCGCGGGCCCTGGCAATCAGTGAGGGTGTGGCTTCCATGTGCCGCAGAGTAGCGAAACCGCGAACCCAAATCCATCCGGTTCTTGCGCAGCCGCGGTATCCTTTGCGCCAGCATGCAATCCACTCTCGACACAGGGATGATGACTTGAGCCCGCCGGCATTCCGCTGCGGCGCGATCGATGTGCTGCGCATCAAGGAAACGCTCGGCGCCGCGTTTCCGCCGGAGCACCTGCTGCCCGGGCTTCCCGCCGATGCCATCGAGCAGCACCTCGGCTGGCTCGCGCCGAATTACTACGACGTGCCGAAAAAGCGCTTCGTGATGGGCACCCATTCGTGGCTGCTGCGCACCGCGCACCACACCATCCTGGTCGATACCTGCATCGGCAACCACAAGTCGCGCCCGGACTCTCCGGGATTCAACGACCTCGAGCAACCCTATCTCGAGCGTCTGGCCCAGGCAGGATTCAATCCCGCGGACATCGACCTCGTCCTCTGCACCCACCTGCACGTCGACCATGTGGGCTGGAACACGCAACTGCGCGATGGCCGCTGGGTGCCGACCTTTCCGAATGCGAAAGTGCTGTGCTCGAAGGCCGAGCTTGCCTCTGCCGAAGCCAAGGTGAATGGCACTCACGGGGACGCGGACGATCGCGCCGTCTGGCTGGACAGCATCCTGCCCGTGCTCGAGGCCGGGCAGTTGCAGACCGTGGAAGGCATGCATGCAATCGAGGAAGGACTGACGATCGAGCCCACGCCGGGCCATACGCCGGGCCACGTGGTGTTGCACGCAGAATCCGAGGGCGAGCGCATGCTGTTCGCGGGCGACCTGTGCCACCACCCGCTGCAGGTCTACTACCCGGAAGTGAACAGCCGGTTCTGCGAGGACGCGGCAGGCGCGCGGGCCACCCGCCGGCGGATTCTGGAAGCCTGCGTCGCAAGCGGTGCGCTGTTCGCGCCGGCGCACTGGGGCCCGCCGCATGCCGCAAGGATCGAGGCCATTGCTGCCAATTTTTCCCTGAAGTGGCCGTAGGACGCGGGTTTCCGGACACATTGCTGCCATCAGCGAGGCGGGCCCCGGGTGATCGCAAGCGACCCGGCCATCTGTTCGGCGGCGCGCCGCATCTTCGGCAGCAGCCTCGCCGTCAGCGCTTTCTGGTTGACGCCCGCGCGGTTCACGCTGACGTTGAGCGCGGCGAGTACCCGCGCCTCGCGGTCGACCACGGGTACCGAGAGGCCGGCGATATGGTCCTGCATCTCACCCGACACCCATGAGTAGGATTTGCGCCGGTCGGCGGCGACGATACGCCGCAGCGCTGCCGGATCGGTGACGGTACGCGCGGTGAACGGCCGCAGCTCGGCGCGTTCGAAGTAGCCATCCAGCTGCGTCCGGCTCAGTCCGCCGAGCAAGACGCGTCCCATCGAATTGCAATAGGCCGGCAGCCGCGAGCCCACCGTCACGCCCGAGTTCAGGATGCGATGCACCGGGATCCTCAGCAGGTACACGATGTCGGTGTCGTCCAGCACCGAGAGGCTGCAGGTTTCGCCGAATTCCTCGACGAGGCGCTCGAGGATCGGCTCGGCGAACGACCACAGGGGCGTGGAGGACAGGTATGCGAAGCCCAGCGAGAGCACCTTGGGCGTGAGGTAGAAATCGCGCCCGTCGTGCCCGGCGTAGCCCAGCGCCTGCAGGGTGAGAAGGTAACGCCGGGCGCCGGCCCGGGTCAGCCCGGTGCGCTCTGCCACTTCGGAGAGCGTCAGCCGGCTCGCGCCGTCGCCGAAGGCGCGCATCACCGCGAGTCCCTTGGCGAACGACCCGACGAAGTGGCGGCTTTCGCGGATTGCGCTCGCCGGGTTTCCGGCCTTGCCGTCTCGTGCCATGCCGCCCATTATGCGCGGCCGTGCGCTTGCGGTCAGTTCACCCGCGCGCCCGATTTTTCGACCACCTCGCGCCATTTCCTCGATTCTGCCGCCATGTAAGCGGCAAACGCGTCCGGCTCGTCTGCGATGATCGTCACGCCGAGCCTCGTCAGGTTTTCCGAGACCTTCGGGTCGCGCAGCGCCTTGACGATCTCGTCGTTCAGCTTCGCGATCACCGGTGCGGGGGTGCCGGCCGGGGCGACGAAGCCGAACCATGCGGTCACGCTGAAGCCCTTGAGTCCAGCCTCATCCAGCGTAGGCACGCCCGGGGCAAGCGCGTTTTCCTTCAGGCTGGTCAGCGCGAGGCCCTTGACCTTGCCCGACTGGGACAACTTGATCGCCGTGGGCATGTTGTCGAACATGACCTGCACCTGTCCTCCGACCAGGTCCGCGAGCGCCGGCGCGCTTCCCTTGTAGGGCACATGGACCATGTCGACCCCGGCCATCAGCTTGAACAGTTCCCCGGACAGGTGTCCCGTGGTCCCGGTGCCCATCGAGGCGAAGTTCACCTTGCCCGGATTGGCCTTCGCGTAGGCGATCAGTTCGGCGACGTTCCCGGCCGGCACCGAAGGATGCGCGATCAGCATGTTGGGCACGCTGCCCGCATTGGTGATCGGCACGAAGTCCCGGTCCGGGTCGTAGGACAGGTTCTTGTAGACCCACTTGTTGATGGCGAGCAGGCTCACCGGCGCAGTCAGCACCGTGTAGCCGTCGGGCGCCGCGCGCGCAACGAACGCGGCGCCGATGCCGCCGCTCGCCCCGGGCTTGTTCTCGACCAGCACCGGTTGCCCGACCGAGGTCGTCATCGTCGCGGCGACCACGCGGGCAATGATGTCGTTGGTGCCGCCCGGTGCATAGGGCACGACGAAGGTGATCGCCTTGGACGGAAAACCCTGGGCGAGCCCCAGTCCGAACGGCGCGAGGACGGTACAGAGGAACAGCAGCTTCAGCATGCGCTTCATGGTTGCCTCCTAGCTGGTACGTGAGTAATCGATGTCGGTAATGATGTTGAGGACTGCCTGGCGGTGTTCGACCTGCACGGCGTGGAGCGCGCGCTCGAGTGCTGCGGGCAACCCGGCGGGATCGTCGACGCGCTCGCCATGGCCGCCGCTCGCCCTGACCAGCATTTCGTAGTCGGGCGAGGGTTCGAGGGTGGAGAACGGCGGTTCGGCTTCCCCGGCGGCGTGCCCGTCCGGATAGAGCGACAGCGTCGAGCGATGCACGGCACCCCAGCGGCGGTTGTTGAACACCACCGTCAGCACCGGGAGGTCCTGCGCGCGCGAGACGAAATGAAAGGGCGTCGGATTGCCGAACATGTAGGTGCCGTCGCCGACCGCGGCGATGACCGTCGCCCCGGGGCGTGCCAGCTTCGCGCCCAGCGCCGCGCCCATCGCCCAGCCCAGGCCGCCCGCGGGGCTGTGGGAGAAGTACCGGCCGTGCTGGCTGAGGCTCAACCGGTCGAGTGCAAGCGGGTATTCGTTGATCAGGATCGCGTCTGCGCCCTTCGCATCGTCGATGCACTGCGTCACCCAGGCGTTCGACATCACGCCCGGGGCGAAGCCTGGGCCGCGCCGCAGGTTTCGGAAAGTTCCGCGTTGCCCGTTCGCCCACCGCGCGGGCCAGCGCGTCGAGGATCGCCTCCGGCGCGCCCACGACGGCGTGGTCGGCGCGAAAACTGCGCATCGGATAGCGCGCATACAGCGGATCCAGCCCAAGGTGGATCACGGGCACGCCCGCGCGCGGCGCACAGGTGTCCGGGATCCAGGGCACGTCGCATTCGAGTACCAGCACGAGGTCGGCATCCGCCAGAAAGGGCGCAGGGTCGTAGCCTGCATGCATGGGATGGTCCGAGGGCAGGCTTGCGAAGCGCGGCCGGTACTGCACGACCGGCACGCCGCAGTGTCCTGCGAACCGGCCAAGGGCATCCCAGCCCGCGCGCGTGCGCCCGGCGTCGGCCGTGATCAGCACCGGACACCGCGCGGCGGCGAGCTGTTTCGCCACCTCCGCAAGCACGGCCGGGTCCGGGTGCGCAGCGCTCGTCGATGCCAATGTTCGCGTAGGCGCGACCGGGTGCGTGAAACCGGCGGCAAGCACTTCGCGCGGCAGGGTCAGGTAGACCGGCCCCTTGGGATCGCTGTCGGCAAGCGCGAGCGCCCGGTCGAGCACCGCTTCGAGCTGCGCGGGGTGGCGCAATTCGTAGTCCCATTTCATGAACTCGCGCACCATCCCCGCCTGGTCGAACTGTTCCTGGGCCCAGTTGATGTAGTTGTTGCGCCCGCCCGGCACCCCGCCCTCGGTCCACGGCGTGCGCCCGGCGGTGAACAGCATCGGCACGTTCTGGCGCGCGGCGTTGAACAGGCCGCACAAGGCGTTGGCGGTGCCCAGACCCACGTGCACCATGACCGCCTGCATGCGGCCCGTGACCATCGCATAGCCGTAGGCCATGCCGACGGCGACGTTCTCGTGCGGCACGAGCAGGGGCGCGGGCACCCGCGCGCCGCTCGCGGCCGCGCGCGCATAGGCTTCGATGATCGGCGGGAAATCGGTGCCGGCGTTGCCGAACAGGTAGTCGATGCCGCGCGAGGCGAGCAGCTCCAGGTAGGCATCGGCGACGCTGCGGGTGTCGAGATCGCGTTTCATGGCAGCACCGCCGTGGCGCGGATTTCGATCAGCGCGTCCGCCCGTATGAGTCCGGCCACCTTCACGCCGGTCGCGGCCGGGTAGGGCGGCCCGCCGAAGACCTCGCGTCGCACCGCCGCGGTCGGTTGTAGTGCTCGAAGGTGGTGACGTAGTCGACGGTCTCGATGACATGCGCAAAGCCCGCCCCGCGGCGCGCAGGAGCGGCAGCAGTTTCTCGACATAGATGTAGCGTGCCTGCGCCGCGATGTCCCCGGCGCCGACGAGCTTTCCGTCGGGATCGCTTGCGGTCATCCCCGAAAAGAACAGCAGATTCCCCGCGCGCACCGCCGGCGAATAGGTGAGCCGGTCGGTCCAGCCGGCGGGGCCGATGACGGCGACGCGGGAGGAATCCGCCATCAGGATGCGCGCGCAGGCTGGCCGAGCCGACCATCACGAGGCGGTCTGCGACGCGCGCATCGAGCGTGCCGTCATCGGCCAGTTCAGCGACGAACGCGTCTCCCGGGCACACCGGGCCGATCCATTTGGTGTGCAGCCGTCCGTGGTAGAGCCAGTCGCGGCCGAATTTCTTCGCACCGAGGTCTGCCGCCAGCGCGCTCATGTGCGGGCCGTGCAGCAGGGTGCCGCGGAATCCGCGCTTCACCGCGTAGTCGTGGTCGTAGTGGATGATGTCGTTGTCGCCGTTGATGCGGCCGTAACGGTCGATCATTTCCTGTTCGATGTGCACGGTGCGCTGCATGGGCCTACTCCGGGACGTGGAAGGTGTTGGTCAGGCTGGCGAGCAGCCGGCCGTCGCTACGGCGGAACTCGGCGGACCAGCGGATGTAGCGGCGGCCTTTCTTCTCGAACTTGTCGAGCACCGCTGCCGATGGCGACCACCTCGGTGGATTCGTCGGCCCAGATCGGGTGGTGCAGCGCCATGTCGAGTTCGGCCATGACGATGCCCTGGATCGGCGGGTACTTGCGGTAGATCGCGCAGGTCATGTAGGGGAGCAGCACGTTCGGCGCGGCCGCCTGCCGGCCGTCGACGCGATACAGCGCGCGCTCGGCGTCGACGGCGTCGAAATACTCCTCGCAGATCGCCGGCGTGATGGTGAAGCGCGTTTCGCCCAGGGCCGCGCCGACATCGAACGCGGCGTAGGGCGTTCCGGGGGTACTGTCTTCGCGGGGTTTGATTTCGCTCGGTCGGGTCATTTCACCTCCTCCATTGTGCGCAATGCGTACAAATACGAATCCATGCGTACACGATGGACGCATACTGAGGGAGCGACGGGCGCCGAGCAATGCGGTGGCGAGAAACGCGTGGGCGCATCGCGCACAGTCTCGGCGGTCCGCGGCCGGCGGGACTATTCCACGCTGGGTCATAATGCGGTGAACTACAACAAGGGATCGATCGCAATGATTCCAACCCTGCTCTGGCTCAACGAAACCGAGGCCTATCACCAGGCGCTGCAGCGTGCCGGCCTGGCCGCGCGACTGGGCATACAGGCGCTGCGCATGGACGAGGCGCCGACCCCTGAGCAGCTCGCTCAGACCGAGGTCCTGCTTGCCCTGAACGTGCCGCCCGGTGTGCTGGCGACGATGCCGAAACTGCGCTGGATCCAGGCGATCACCGTGGGCATCGACAACTGGCTCGCGCGCGCCGACCTGCGCGAGGGCATCGCGCTGACCTGCGCGCGCGGCAGCCACCGCGTGGCGATGCCGGAGAACATCCTCGGCGCGCTGTTCCACATCACCAAGCCTTATGCGAAGGCGACGATCGATCAGAAGGAAAGCCGCTGGGTGCGGCATGTGTCGGAGCCGCTCGCGGGAAAGACGCTCGGCATCCTCGGCCTCGGCACGATCGGACAGGAACTCGCCAAGAAGGCGGCGGCACTGGAATTGCGCGTGATCGGCACCAAGCGCTCGCCGGACGCAATTGCCGGTGTCGACAAGGTCTATGCGCCGGAGCAGATCAACGAGGTGCTGGCGCAGTCGGACTTCGTGTTGCTGCTCCTGCCCTTGACTGAAAAGACCGACTGCATCATCAATGCAACAACGCTGTCCCGGATGAAGCCGGGTGCCTGGCTGCTCAATTTCGGCCGCGGCGGACTGATCAAGGACGAGGACCTCGTGGCGGCGGTGAAGAACAAGACCATCGCCGGCGCCGTGCTCGATGTTTTTCGCACCGAGCCGCTGCCCAGGGAACACGCGTTCTGGAGAACCGAGGGGATCACTGTCCTGCCGCACATCGGCGGTCTGATTGCCGGGCGGGATGAAATCGTCGCCGGAATTTTCACCGAGAACGTGCGCCGCTTCCTCAGCGATGAACCGCTCAATGCGCTGGTGGAGCGGGCCCGGGGTTATTGAGAATGGCGACCGTTTCGCAGGAAGCCGGTTCCCAGCCGTCGCGACCGCAGATCATCGACCGGATCGTGGCCGGGAAGAAGGCATGGCTGCGCGCGGATGTGCGACCGGCGGACTGGAAATTCAGCCTGACGCCCGAGTGCCTGGGCGAACTTCGGGCGATCGTCGCCGGATTGCGCAGCCAGCCGGTGCCTGTCGAGCAACTCGATGTCGCGCGTTTCGACATGCCGGCCTGTCGCGAGCTCATGCGTCGCCTGCAGGCGACGCTCAATGAGGGCGTGGGCTTTGCGCTGCTCGATCGCCTGCCCTTGGACGAACTCGGCATGGAGGAGGCCAAGGCGCTGTACTGGATCCTGTCCTCCCTGATCGCGCGGCCCGTGCAGCAAAAGCTGACCGGCACCGTGCTGTACGACGTGCACGACACCGGCCGGAAGACCACCCCCGGGTCGGGCGTGCGTCCGGACCAGACCAACATGGATCAGTTTTTCCACAACGACAATTCATACAACACCACCCAGCCGGAAGTGGTGGGGTTGCTCTGCGTGCGACCCGCGAAGACCGGCGGCGTGAGCCAGGTCATCAGCTTCTACAGCCTGCACAACGCGCTGCTGCGCGAGCACCGGGAGGTCATCGCGCGCCTGTACGAGCCGTTCTGGTTCGACCGGCAGAAGGAGTATCTCGAGGGCGAGTCCGAGGTGATCTCGGCGCCGATATTTGCGTATGACGGCAGGCTGCGTGTGCGTCTGGGCCTGTATCAGGCGAAAGGCGGTTACACCCTCAGGAACCAGCCGATGGATCAGGCGGGCGTGGATGCCATCGAGACCTTGCGGAATGTGTTCACCGACCCCGCGCTGTCCTTCGACTTTGTCATGGAGCGCGGCCAGATCCAGTACGTCAACAACCTCGAGACCTGCCACCGGCGCACCACGTTCGATGACCATGCCGAACCGCAGAAGAAACGCCTGCTGATACGCATGTGGCTGCGCAACGCCGGGCATCCCCGGTACCAGGGTTGAAGGCTTGGCGTTGTCTGCGGCGATCGTTGTCCAAACGCTGAAAGAGCGCAGGGAGCTGGATTGAGCCGTCTCCTCAAGGATCTGAAGAACGCAGACCGGCTGCGCCGAGAGCGGCAGGAAGGAACCCGGCCGCCGAAGTCCCCCGATGCGCCGACCGTTGCGCAGGAAACGCCTGCTCGAGCAAAAGCGGAGATCCGGCGGACGGCAGGCGCGTCCAGCGCGGGCAATGTGCCGGCGAAGGCGATCGCAGCGCGCGAGCGGGCCGAACGCGCAGCCGACGAGCAGGCAGGCGCCAGACGTGCCGCCCAGGACGCGGCGAAAAGACAATATGACGAACGGCTTGTCGCCGAACGCGCGGCCGAGCAGGCGGCCCGGTCGCGTGCGCAGGCTGAACGCGAAGCGCTCGAGTCGATCGCGCGCAACGCCGAAGCGGAAGCGGTGCTGACGGCGCGGCTGCGTGCCGACGCCGAGCGGGAGACGGCGCTTGAGCAGGCGGCCGTTCGACGTGCCGAGGAAGCGGCTCGCAGCGAGCAGCAACTGCGCGAGCGCGAGGCAGCGCTTGCGCGGGCGTCGGCCGGCCGCGAGCGCGCCGAACGCGAAGCGCTCGAAGCCGCGCAAACGCGAATCACTGCGGCAGAGGCCGCGCAGAAAGCGTTGCTGGCGCGTGAAGCAGCCGAGGGACTTGCGCTGGCGCAGGCTGCGCGCAACACGGAAATGGAAGCGACGCTGGCAGCACAGCTGCAATCCGAAGCCGACCGCGATGCAGAACGCGCGCAGTCGGCCAGGGCGCGCGCTGCAGAAGAGGACGCGGCCGCCCGGCGGCTGCACGAAAGCGAAGAGGCGCTGCGCGCTGCGGTGCTGGAGCGGGAGCGAGCCGAACGCGACGCTGTGGATGCCGCGAATTCGCGCATTGCGGTCGCCGAGGCCGCGCGGCTGCAGGCTGCTGCAAGCGAGCAGGCGGAGCGCAATGCGCAAGCACTGGCCGCGCAGACCGCCGCAGCGGAAAAGGCGCTGGCTGCGAGGTTGCAGGCGCAAACCGAACGAGAACGCGAACGGGCCGAAGCGGCCGGTAGGCGGGCCGACGAAGCGACACGCCTGGCGAGCCGGCTGCGCGAGCGCGAGCAGGCCCTGCTTTCGGCCGAGGCGGAACGACAAAAGGCGGACGCGCTGGCCGAAGAGCAGGCGCGTGCCAGGATGGCGTCAGAGGAACAGGCGCTGGTGCGGTTCGAGGCGCGTCTGAAGGCGGAGCAGGAAGCCGGACAGGCTGCGCTGGCGCGCGCGCAGGCCGAACAGGCGGTGGCCATGCTCGCGGCCGCGAACGCAGAGACCGAAGCGAAGCTGGCCGCAAGGATGCAAGCGCAAACCGGGCGCGACAGGGCGCGGGAGCAGGCCGAAAAGTTGCGCACCGACGCGGCGACCCTGGCCGCGAAGGAGATGCAACAGCGCGAAGAGGCGCTCAGGCAGGCGATGGCAGCGCGCGAGAAGGCGGAGACCGCAGCCGCAGAGCAGATCCAAAAAAGAGCGAACGCCGAAGCGTCGGAGAGAAAGGAATACGAGGCGCGCGTGGCGGCGGAACGCGAGGCGGAACAGGTGGCTCTGGCCCGCGAGCAGACCGAACAGGAAGCGAATGCGCTCGCGACCGCGAACGCCGCGGCCGAAGCGAAGCTGGCCGCACAGCTGCGCGCCGGCGAGGAGCGCGACAGAGAACTCGGGAAGGCGGCGCAGCTGTGCGCCGACGAGGCATTGCGGGCCGCGCAGGATCTCAAGCGACGCGAAGAAGAGCTCAGGCAGGCGATGGCTGCGCGCGAGAAGGCGGAGACCGCAGTCGTAGAGCAGGCGCAGAAAAGAGCGAACGCCGAAGCGTCGGAGAGAAAGGAATACGAGGCGCGCGTGGCGGCGGAACGCGAAGCGGAACAGGTGGCTCTGGCCCGCGAGCAGACCGAACAGGAAGCGAATGCGCTCGCGACCGCGAACGCCGAGGCCGAAGCGAAGCTGGCCGCACAGCTGCGCGCCGGCGAGGAGCGCAACAGAGAACTCGGGAAGGCGGCGCAGCTGCGCGCCGACGAGGCATTGCGGGCCGCGCAGGATCTCAAGCAACGCGAAGAGGCGCTCAGGCAGGCGATGGCAGCGCGCGAGAAGGCGGAGTCCGCAGTCGTAGAGCAGGCGCAGAAAAGAGCGAACGCCGAAGCGTCGGAGAGAAAGGAATACGAGGCGCGCGTGGCGGCGGAACGCGAAGCGGAACAGGTGGCTCTGGCCCGCGAGCAGACCGAACAGGAAGCGAATGCGCTCGCGGCCGCGAACGCCGCGGCCGAAGCGAAGCTGGCCGCACAGCTGCGCGCCGGCGAGGAGCGCGACAGAGAACTCGGGAAGGCGGCGCAGCTGCGCGCCGACGAGGCATTGCGGGCCGCGCAGGATCTCAAGCGACGCGAAGAAGAGCTCAGGCAGGCGATGGCTGCGCGCGAGAAGGCGGAGACCGCAGCCGTAGAGCAGGCGCAGAAAAGAGCGAACGCCGAAGCGTCGGAGAGAAAGGAATACGAGGCGCGCGTGGCGGCGGAACGCGAGGCGGAGCAGGCGGCCAGGGCACGCGAACAAGCCGAGCGGGACGCCGGGGCGCTGGCCGCACAGAACGCCACAGCGGAAAAAGAGCTGGCCGAGCAGCTGCATACCGAAGCGGCGCGCGACAGGGAACTCGAGAAAGCGGCCAGGCTGCGCGTCGACGAGGCAAGCCATGCCGCGCAGGAACTGCACCAGCGCGAAGAGGCGCTCAGACAGGTGGTGGCTGCGCGCGAGAGGGCGGAGTACGCAGTCGTGCTGAAAGCACGCGAAAGGCAGGACGCCGAGGCGAGGGCAAGGAAGGAACACGAGGCGCGTATGGCGGCGGAACGCGAAGCGGAGCAGGCGGCCAAGGCACGCGAAAAATCCGAGCGGGACGCCGAGGCGTTGGCCTCGCAGAACATTGCTGCGGAAAAGGCACTGGCGGTACAAGTGCAAGCCGAAGCGGCGCGCGACAGGGAACTCGAGAAAGCGGCCAAATTTCGCGCCGACGCGTCAGGCCGTGCCTCGCAGGAAGTGCAACAGCGCGAAGAGGCGCTCAGGCAGGCGGCGGCTAGGCGCGAGAAGGCGGAGTCTGCCGCCGTGGAACAGGCGCGTGCCGTGCGCGCGGCGGAGGAAGCGTCACAGGTGCAGCATGCGTTGCGCCTCGCGGCGGAACGCGAAGCGGAGGAGGCAGCACAGGCACGTGCCGAAGCCGAGGCGCTGCAGCTCGCTCAATTGCACGCCGGGACGGCACGAAACGCAGCGCTGGCGCGGGAGGCGAGGGCGCAAGCGCAGAGGCAGGCAAAGGCCGGTGGACCGGCGCGGCAGTCCGTCCTGGCGCGGTTGCGGCGCGCAAACCCGGGGCCGCACTTGCGCGGCGCGTTCTACGCCGTTGCGCTGTCCGTTGCGTTCGCCGCGGGATTGATGGCCGGTCCGCGTGGCCCCGTCGCGGAAAAATCAGGATTGCAAGCAGACAAAGTCAGTGCAGATCGCCCGATCGCACACCCGCAGTCTGCGTCTGGGGGCGAGCCGTTGGTACTGAAGCTGGATCGCAATGTCGACGCCCTCGGACGTCAGTCACGGTAGTGCCCGCTGATGGATCGGGTGCACTGTTTGCGGAGAAGTCCGGGCCGTGGTTTCTTCTTCGTACTATGATTGGCTCATGACGGAGGCGATCAACCCGGCGGTTCAGAAGATGCTTGCGCTGGTCGAGCACGCGATCCTCGCCCCCTCCAGCCACAATTCGCAACCCTGGCGCTTTCGCCTTGTGCAGGACACGATCGAAGTGCGCGCCGATTCTGCGCGTGCACTGCCGGTCACCGATCCGTATGACCGGGAACTGACCATCAGCTGCGGTTGCGCCCTGATGAATCTGACCGTAGCCGCGCGCCACTTCGGCCGACTGAAGTCGATCGAGCATCTGCCCAAGCGCATGCAGCCGGAACTGCTGGCCCTGGTGCATCTGTCAAAGAACCCCGGCCCGTCCCAGCCGGGAAGCGATCTGTTCGACGCGATCGCGCGCAGGCGGACCTACCGCAAGCGCTTCGATGCCAAGCCGGTGCCTGCGGTGCTGCAGCGGCGCCTGATGGCGGTGGCCGAGGCGGGCGGCGCCTGGGCCGAGTGCATTTCCGATGCAAAGGGCAAGCACGCGGTCGCCGAGCTGGTCGCCGAGGCAGACCGGATGCTGTGGGCCGATCCGAGCTGGCGCCGTGAGCTCGCGCTCTGGATGCATCCGAGCCGCTCGCGCGACGGACTGGTGATTCCCGGGCTGCCGGGGCCACTCGCCAATGCGGTGGTGCGCAGCTTCGACATGGGCAACGGACAGGCTGCGAAGGATCGCGAACTGGCCGATGCCTCGCCATTGCTGATGGTGCTCGGCACGGAACGCGATACGCCGCGGGACTGGCTTGCCGCCGGCGAGGCGCTGCAGGGCGTGCTGCTCACGGCCTGCAAGGCGGGCCTTCAGGCGTCATACCTGAATCAGCCGATCCAGGTGGCGGGGCAGCGACCGCGCTTGCAGAGCCTGCTCGCGCACGCCGGATCGCCACAGGTTCTTCTGCGCCTCGGCTATCCGACCGAGGAAGTCACGCACTCTTCGCGCCGCACGCTTGAAGAGGTACTGGACGCCCCTTGAGCGCGCGGCCCTGATCTCAGGGCTTCGGTCGCTTGTCGACCACGCGCTTGGCCTTGCCGATCGAGCGTTCGATGGTGCTGATCGGCACGATCTTCACGTCCGCAGTGATGCCGATCAATGACTTGATGTTGTGCGCGAGCGTTGCGGCCGACTTCGCGTCCTGTGCCCCCGGCTGGATCTCGACCAGCACCGACAGATGGTCCAGCGGGCCGTCCTTGCCGAGCTCCAGCACATAGTGCGGTGACAGCTCGGGCTGCTTCAGGATGAGCTCCTCGATCTGAGTTGGAAACACATTGACCCCGCGGATGATCAGCATGTCGTCCGATCGCCCGGTGATTTTTTCCATCCGTCGCATGGTGCGCGCGGTGCCGGGCAACAGGCGGGTCAGGTCGCGCGTGCGGTAGCGGATCACCGGCAGCGCCTCCTTCGTGAGCGAGGTGAACACCAGCTCGCCCTGCTCGCCCTCGGGCAGGACCCGGCCGGTTTCCGGGTCGACGATCTCGGGATAAAAGTGATCTTCCCAGATGGTCAGTCCGTCCTTGGTCTCAAGGCATTCCTGCGCGACGCCCGGACCCATCACCTCGGACAGCCCGTAGATGTCGATTGCATCGATCGACAGGCGTGCTTCGATCTGCTTTCGCAGTTCGTTGGTCCAGGGCTCGGCGCCGAAGATCCCCAGGCGCAGCGAGCAGGTTTTCGGATTGATCCCCTGCCGTTCCATCTCGTCGGCGATCGCCAGCATGTAGGAGGGCGTCACCATGATGATCTCAGGCTTGAAATCGGTGATCAACTGTACCTGTCGCTCGGTCATGCCGCCCGACATGGGAATCGTGACCAGCCCCAGTCGTTCCGCGCCGTAGTGCGCGCCGAGGCCGCCCGTGAACAGGCCGTAACCATAGGCCACGTGCACCTTGTCGCCCGGGCGCGCACCGGCGGCGCGTATCGAGCGCGCCATGCAGTTGGTCCAGGTGTCGATGTCCTTTGCGGTGTAGCCGACGACCGTGGGTTTTCCCGTGGTGCCGGAGGATGCGTGCAGTCGCACCAC
This sequence comes from uncultured beta proteobacterium, assembly GCA_963844255.1. GTDB lineage: Bacteria > Pseudomonadota > Gammaproteobacteria > Burkholderiales > SG8-39 > SZAS-79. The sequence goes on along the minus strand of CAWJNP010000024.1, from coordinate 106,699 downwards.
CCGGTCCATGGGCACGGCGAACATGCCGAATGGATAGGTCTCGCGCAGGTCGGCCTTGGTCGTGAATGGGAACCGCGCGAGGTCCGCAAGCGTCCGGATGTCGGAAGGTTTTGCGCCGGCCGCGTCGAATTTTCTACGGTAGTGCGCGACATTGTCGTACGCATGCTGAAGCGACCATTTGAGCCGTTCAAGCTGGAGCGCGCGCAGTTCTTCCAGCGGGGCATGCTCGATCGGTTCCGACGAAAACGGAACCATAGATTTTGTCTTCACGGTTTCCTCCTCACCGCTGAAAGCTTACACCAGGGGCGCTAGAATGCGGCCATGCCCAAGGTCTATGCCATTGACGGGATCACCCCGGTCGTCGATCCTTCCGCGTTCGTCCACCCGAGTGCGGTGCTGATCGGCGACGTGATCGTCGGTCCGGGCGCGTATATCGGTCCCTGCGCCTGCCTGCGTGGCGATTTCGGCCGCATCGTGGTCGAGGCCGGCGCCAACGTGCAGGACACCTGCGTGCTGCACGGATTCCCGGGAAAGGACACGGTGGTCGGCCGGGCCGCCAACATCGGCCACGGTGCCGTGCTGCACGGCTGCACCATCGGACGTGGCGCGCTGGTCGGCATGAACAGCGTGGTCAACGACAACGCCGATGTCGGCGAGGATGCAGTGATCGCGGCAATGGCGTTCGTCCGGGCCGAAGCGAAGATTCCGCCACGCGCCCTTGCCGCGGGCGTGCCCGCGAAGGTGCTGCGCACGATGTCGGACACGGAAGTCGATTGGATGCGACGCAATGCCGCGATGTATCAGAAGCTCGCGCAGCGCAGCGTCCAGACCATGCGCCTGGTGGATGCCCTGCCCGCGGCGGAGCCCGGGCGCGCGCGCATCGAAATACCCGGCTCCATACCTCTTTCTGAACTGAAAAAAACGCAATGACGGAGACAACGATGAGCTATGAATTCATCCTCGTGGAAACACGCGGCAAAGTCGGCGTGATTACACTCAACCGCCCCAAGCAGATGAACGCGCTCAATCCCGGGCTGATGCAGGAGCTCGGCAAGGCGCTGTATGCGTACGACGCGGACGACAGTGTCGGCGCGATCGTGATCACGGGCAATGAGAAGGCGTTCGCCGCCGGCGCCGACATCGTCGCGATGAAGGACTGGGACTACATCGAGGTGTTCCGGTCGGATTACATCACGCGCGACTGGGAGCACATTCGCAGGATCAGGAAGCCGGTGATCGCCGCGGTTGCGGGCTACGCACTTGGCGGTGGCAACGAGCTCGCCATGGCCTGCGACATCATCATTGCCGCGGAGAACGCAAAGTTCGGCCAGCCCGAGATCAACCTGGGCATCATTCCCGGCGCCGGCGGCACGCAGCGCCTGCCGCGCGCGGTCGGCAAGGCCAAGGCCATGGACATGTGCCTCACGGCGCGGACGATGGACGCAGCCGAGGCGGAGCGTTCGGGCCTTGTGTCGCGCGTCGTCGCCACCGACAAGCTGATGGAGGAGGCGATGGCGGTAGCCGACAAGATCGCCGCCTATTCGCTTCCGGTCGCAATGATGGTGAAGGAGTCGGTCAACCGGGCGTATGAAAGTTCGCTGTCCGAGGGCATCCTGTTCGAGCGGCGCTTGTTCCACTCCGGCTTTGCGCTGGCCGACCAGAAGGAAGGCATGGACGCGTTCGTCACCAAGCGCAAGCCGGTGTTCAAGAACCGCTAGATCCGGGTCGGACGCCGCGCACTGAGGCCGGGGCGCGCCCCGCCCGGCGCACCCGATCGCAAGTTCAGCGTCCCTCGCTAGCCGCCGGGAAGGTCCCTCTATACAATCAGTCGGAACCGCCCATTGAGGCAGAGGAGACAAACGTGGAAAAGATCTGGCTGAAAAGCTATCCCCCCGGTGTTCCCGCGGAGATCGACTACAACGATTTCGCCTCGGTCGGGGACTTGTTCGAAAAATGCGTGAAGGAGTTCGCGGATCGCCCGGCGTTCCATTGCATGGGCAAGACCATCAGTTTTGCCGAGCTTGATCAGCAGTCCGCGGCGTTCGGCGCGTGGATCCAGTCCAAGGGTCTCGGCAAGGGTGCACGGGTCGCGCTGATGATGCCCAACGTTCTGCAGTATCCGGTCTGCCTGTACGGCACGCTGCGTGCCGGCTGTACCGTGGTCAACGTCAACCCCCTCTACACCGCGCGCGAGCTGGAGCACCAGCTGAAAGACTCGGGCGCCGAAGTCATCGTGGTGCTCGAAAATTTCGCCTCGGTACTGCAGGAGGTTGTCGCGCGCACGCCGGTCAAGCATGTGGTGATCGCTTCGCTCGGCGACAGACTCGGGCTGAAGGGCGCGATCGTCAACTTCGTCGTGCGAAACGTGAAGAAAATGGTGCCCGCGTTCGAGTTGCCTGGATCGGTGCGTTTCAATGCGATGTTGTCGGAGGGCGGAGGGATGCGCCTGAAGCCTGTCGCGACCACCCATGAGGACATCGCCTTCCTGCAATATACCGGCGGCACCACCGGCGTGTCCAAGGGCGCGATGCTGCTGCACCGGAATATCCTTGCCAACATCGCGCAATGCGCAGCCTGGCTGCTTCCGGGGCTGAAGGGTGAAGTGCCGATGATCATCACGGCCCTGCCGCTGTACCACATCTTTTCTCTCACGGTGAATTGCCTCCTGATGCTCAAGGTCGGCGGCATGAACGTGCTGATCACCAATCCGCGCGACATACCCGGATTCGTCAAGGAACTCGCGAAGCACCGCTACAACATGATCACCGGCGTGAACACGTTGTTCAATGCGCTGATCAACACCCCGGAATTCGCCGAGCTCGATTTCTCATCGCTCAAGGTGACCGGCGGCGGCGGCATGGCGGTTCAGAAGGCCGTTGCCGACAAATGGAAGCAGATGACCGGAAGCACGCTGCTTGAAGGCTACGGGCTGACCGAGACCAGCCCGGTGGCGACGATGAATCCGATGGACCTCAAGGAGTACAGTGGTTCGATCGGGCTGCCGGTGTCATCGACCGTGATCGCGATTCGCGACGACGACAAGAAGGATGTCAAACAGGGAGAATCGGGCGAGATCTGCATCAGCGGCCCGCAGGTGATGAAGGGCTACTGGCAAAGGCCGGAGGAGACCGCGAATGTGCTCGGTCCGGACGGCTTCCTCTACACCGGGGACGTCGGCATCATGGACGAGAAGGGATTCGTCAGGATTGTCGATCGCAAGAAGGACATGATCCTGGTGTCGGGCTTCAACGTTTATCCGAACGAGATCGAACAGGTGGTCGCGATGCACCCGGGGGTGCTCGAAGTTGCCGCGATCGGCGTGCCTGACGAGCATTCCGGCGAAGTGCCCAAGATCTTCATCGTGAAGAAGGACCCGGCGCTGACGGAGGCTGCGGTGCTCGCCTTCTGCAAGGAGCAGCTCACCGGCTACAAGCGGCCCAGGCATGTGGAGTTCCGCACCGAGCTGCCCAAGACCAACGTCGGCAAGATTCTGCGCAGGGCACTTCGGGACGAAAAGCCGGCCGAAAAGAAGGCCTGACATTCCGCCGCCCAATCTCCTCAAGGGCTTCGCCTGGTGCGCGGTCTGCATCCTGTGCTGGGCACCGATGTTTCCGATCGCCAAGCGCAGTCTTGCGCACATCGATGCGTTTTCCCTCGGCACGGTGCGGTATGCGCTTGGCATACCGATCTTCGCGGCGCTGCTCTGGGCGGTCGAGGGACGCAAGGCATTCCATTACGGTGCGCGGCTCTGGCCGGCGATCGGCTTTGGCCTTGTGGGGATCACCGGCTTCAACACGCTGGTCTGGTACGGACTGAATTTCACGCGCCCGGAACACGCGAGCATCCTGATGGCGCTGCAGTCCCCGCTGACCGCGCTGGCCGTATGGGCCGTGTACGGCCAGCGCCTCACGCGGTTCACCGTGGCATGCATCGCCGTGGCGATCGGGGGCGTCGTACTGGTGGTTACGCGGGGCGATCTGTCACGCGCGGGATTCGACGGGACGGCGGGCGGGTCGCTGCTTGGCGACGCGATCATCCTGCTCGGCGCGATCTGCTGGGTTTCCTATTCACTGGCCGGTGCGCGTTTCGCCGGCTGGTCGCCTCTGCGCATGACCACGCTGACCTGCATTCCCGGTGGCATCGGCCTGGTGGTTGTAAACCTCGCCGCCGTTGTGGCCGGTGCGGTCCATGCGCCTTCGATTGGCATCATCGGGACCGTGTGGTGGCAGATCATCTACTTTGCCGCGGGCAGCGTGGTGCTGGGGGTGTTGAGTTTCAACGCCAGCGTGAAGCACCTCGGCGCACTGAACACGATGCTGATGCTGAATCTGATACCCGTAGGTGTGTTTGCGATTGAAGCGGGGCTGGGACGCACCTATGCGCCGGTGGAGATTGCCGGTGCGGCCGTGGTGATCGCCGCGCTTGCCGCGAACAATCTCTACCTGCGTCGAAAAACACCCTCTCCGGCTGCCGGATCGTCCTAGTCAGCGCGCGGGAACGAGGCGCAACGCCTGGTGCGGCGCAGATTCGATCGTTCGGCGTGCCGTGACCATCGGCACATACTCGCCGTCCGCCCACGCCCGTGAAAACGAGGCGTAGTGCTTCGAAAGCCGGTTCCCCGACTGGCCGCCCGAATGGATGAACAGTGATTTTTCCGGATCGGAAAGATCGTAGAGCGCGCGCAGGCTGGGCGCATGCCGGCTGGCAAAGGGTTCGGCCTCGTCGTTCAGGCGGGAGCGGCCCACGTTCACCGTGTAGGCATCTCCCGCCGAGGGAACGCTGATGTCGAAGATGCGTGCGAGCAGCGGCTGGCGGCCCAGCGGACGGTGCTCGTGGTGCGCCCGGTGTGCCTCGCCCCAGCGCCAGGCGGTCATGTCCTCCCCGTAGCGCCGGCGCAGGTCGGCGAGAGCGGATTCGAGTGACAGTGCCAGTTGCTGCGCACAGTCTTCAATCCCCGGCGTGCGTATGTCGTCGCACCAGCGCGATTGTCCGTCGCGGTCGGCAAGCACGTTGAGCATGAACCGGATCCGGGGTTGCCAGTTGCCCTGGAAGACCTCGCCCAGTTCATCGGCATAGACGAGCCGGGTCAGTTCGCGCCACCATGCTGAAATGATCAGCGGTTCGGCTGCGTCCCTGTGCATTTCGCCTTTCCAGTGGCTGAGCATTTCAAGGGCCCGGCGCGCAGGCGCGCTGCGCGGGACGGTCGCGAGCAGGGCAGGCAGCGCGTCGAGCATGGGCTGTGAAAGTGCGTCCGAATGCATGCGCGCAAAACTTGCGAGGTCGTGCTTCGGCGTCGCTTCGAGCAGGCTGTCGATCCGATCCGAGCGGTAGGGTGGCTGCCATTCACTGGTGATGAAGTGTGCGTAACCCGGCGGCGCGATCCGCTCGTTCGCGGTCCACAGACGCCCGCTGGCCGGGTTGTAACTCTGCGGAAGTTCTTTGAAGGGAATGTAGCCTTCCCAGTCGTAGCGCGCGAGCCAGCCGGGCGCTGGAGCGAGTCCTCGGAGGTCGTTTTCCTTTTTGCGCACGGGAACCCGGCCTGCAGCGACGAAACCGATGTTTCCTTCCACGTCGGCGTAGAGCATGTTCTGCTGCGGCGCATTGAAGTGGCTGACGGCGGCGAGGAAATCCTGCCAGTTCTTCGCGCGGCCCATGTCGATGGCCGCGCGCATGGTTTCGTCGTCTTCCGCCAATGCCGTCCAGGAAAATGCGAGCGCATAGCCACGGGGTGTTGCGTCGGCGGCCGATTTGGCAACATCCGAGATGACGGGACCATGGCGCGACAGGCGCACGTCGAGGCGTACGTCCGGAGCCCCCTTGACCTTGATCGTTTCCGTGATGACGCTGAAGGGCCTCGGTCCGTCCGGCGCAAGGTATCTGCCGGTGGAATCGAGTTTCTCGAGGAACAGGTCCTGCACGTCGGGTCCGGTATTTGTAAAGCCCCAGGCGATGCGGTCGTTGCGCCCGAGGATCACGCCGGGCACGCCGGGCAGCGTGGCGCCGATGACGTTCGATTCCGGTGTGTGGAGGTGGGCGAAGTACCAGAGCGCCGGCGCCGTCAGGCCCAGGTGCGGATCGTTCGCGAGCAGCGGTTTTCCCGTTGCGCTGCGGTTGCCCGCCACGGCCCAGTTGTTGGAGCCGGCGCCTTCGAGAGCCTCCGGCGGCGCGGCGGCCAGCAGGCGCGCCAGATCGGGCATGGGGGCATCATTTGTGGCACCCGCCAGGCGAACGGATTCTTTTTCCAGGCCGCCGTAGAGTTCTTTCAGGTCGGCAATGGGCAGCGGTGATTCGCCCGGATAAGGCGGGAGGAACTCCTGGATCCGAGCGAGCGGCAGGGTTTTCGCCAGTTGCATGCGCAGCAACTCGTTCCTCCAGTTGCCGCCGAGATCCCAGGCCATCATCTTCACCCAGACGATGGAATCGACCGGCGACCAGGGCTCGGGACGGATCCCCATCAAATGGAATTCCACCGGCAAAACCGGATTTCCGGCGAGAAACGCATTCACGCCTGAGGCGTAGGCTGCGAGCAGTTCCCGGGCTTCCTGGTCCAGTCGCGCCAGATTAGCCTGTGCCGATCGACGCACTCCGACGGTGCGTAGAAATCGATCGGTGTCCAGCGCGGCCGGGCCAAGTACCTCCGCCAGCCGTCCGGCCCCGATTCTGCGATTCATTTCCATCTGCCAGAGGCGATCCTGTGCGTGTACGTAGCCAAGCGCATAGACGGCGTCCGTCTGGTTCGCGGCATAGATGTGGGGGATGCCATAGGCGTCGCGCAGAACCTCCACCGGAGCGCGTAGTTCGGGAGTGCGTACTTCGCCCTCCAGCTGCGGCAGCGACTGTCGCAAATAGAGGTAGGCTGCCGCGCAGAGCAGCGTGGCGACAAGCAGCAGAAGGAGGGACAGCGCCGCCAGGGAGCGCGCAAGCCGTTGCATGGCCGGCAGGATACCTGCTGCCGGTTGCCGGGGCCATGACCGGGCGATGTGACGCACACCAATGCGGCGCTGCCGCAAAGCTGGTATAACCTCAAACTGTCACCTTTTTGGGGCATGACATTGCTCTATAGCCTCTTCGAAGCACAGCACACGGCGCTTGCGCCGATGCGCTTCATGGCCGAACTGTCGCGTGACTGGTTCGGTCATCCGTTCAGCCCGTTTGCCCTGTCCCCGCTCGCCAAGGAAATTACCGCAGGCAGCGACCTGTTTTTGCGGGTGACCGACCGATACTCGAAACCTGCGTGGGGGCTCGATTCCACCAAGGTGGGCGGCAAGGCGGTGCCCGTCGCGATGGAGGTGGCGCTCGACAAGCCCTTCTGCAAGCTGATCCATTTCAAGCGTGCGGACGCTGCGGGAAAGCGTTCGGGTAAACCGGATCCGAAGATCCTCGTGGTCGCGCCGCTCTCCGGACATCACGCCACGCTGTTACGGGACACCGTACGCACGATGCTCCCGGAAAATGACGTCTACGTCACCGACTGGGTCGACGCGCGCATGGTGCCGATCGAGGCCGGCACGTTCGACCTCGACGATTACGTCGACTATGTCCGCGAGTTCATCCGCCTGCTGTCGCCCGACCTCAACGTGGTCTCCGTGTGTCAGCCCACCGTTCCGGTACTGGCTGCCATGTCGCTGATGGCCGCCGACAACGAGCCGGACCTTCCCAGGACCATGATCATGATGGGTGGGCCGATCGACGCGCGCAAGAGCCCGACCTCGGTGAACAACCTGGCGACCAAGCGACCCTATTCCTGGTTCGAGCGCACCCTGATCCAGCGCGTGCCGATGAAATATCCGGGCTTCATGCGCCGCGTCTATCCCGGCTTCCTCCAGCATCTCGGATTCGTGGCCATGAACCCGGACCGCCACATGAGCGCGCACTGGGACTACTACAACCACCTGGTGGAAAACGACGGCGATTCGGCCGATGCCCATCGGCGCTTTTACAACGAATACAACGCCGTGCTCGACATGCCGGCCGAGTACTACCTGGATACGATCCGCCGGGTATTCCAGGAGTTCCAGCTGCCCAAGGGTCGCATGTTCGTGCGCGAGCAATGGGTGCGCCCGGACAAGATCACCAAGACTGCGCTGTTCACCATCGAGGGCGAGCACGATGACATCTCGGGTAACGGGCAAACCGAGGCGGCGCATGGCCTGTGCACCGGGGTTGCGTCCGGCAAGCGCGAGCACTTCCTCGTGCCCAGCGTGGGGCATTACGGAATTTTTTCAGGGCGCCGCTATCGCGAGACCATCTATCCGCGGATGCGGGCGTTCATCAAGAAGCACGCCTGAACGACGCCGGCGCGCGCGGCTGTTCTAGTCGGCGGCGACCGGCGCGTGCAAGGGCACGACGACCTGGTCGATTGCACCGAACACCGAGCGGCCTTCGGCATCGAGCATGTCGATCTTCATTCGGTCGCCGAACTTCAGGAACGGCGTCCTGGCCTCTCCGTCCGCAATGATTTCCTCGGCGCGACGCTCGAGGATGCAGCCTGCGCCGGTCGACCGATCGCGGTTCGATACGGTGCCCGAGCCGATGATGGTTCCGGCCGGAAGCGCACGGGTTTTGGCCGCGTGTGCAATCAGCCGGGGGAAATCGAACTGCATGTCCTTGCCTGCGTTCGGCTGACCGAGTAGCTCGCCGTTCACCCAGGCGCAGCACTCAAGGTGCACGCGACGGCCATCCCATGCCTCACCGAGTTCGTCCGGTGTCACCGCCACCGGTGAAAGCGAGGACGACGGTTTGGACTGAAAAAATCCGAACCCCTTGGCGAGTTCCGCCGGGATCAGGTTGCGCAGGCTGATGTCGTTGAGCAGTGCGATCAGGCGGATGTGGGGGCTCGCCTTGTCGCGCTCGATGCCCATCGGAACGTCACTCGTAATCACTGCGATTTCCATTTCCAGATCGATGCCGTGCTCTTCGCTGACTGCGATCACATCGTCGCGACACCCGAGCAGCGGGGCGGAACATCCCTGGTACATCATGGGGTCCTTTTTCCACCCGTCGGGGAGGTCCTGCCCGCGCGACTTGCGGATCAGTTCGGCATGGATCAGGAAGCTCGATGCATCTGCAAACTGGTGTGCGCGTGGCAGCGGGGACATCAGCTGGGTGTGATCCAGGTCGAAGATCCGGGTCGACTGGGCGGCGTTGACTTCGTTATAGAGCTGTTCCAGCTGCGGGGCACAGTAGTCCCAGTCGTCCAGCGCGGCCTGCAGCGTCGGGGCGATGTGGTCGGCTTTCAGCGCATGGGCAAGGTCGCGCGAAACGACCAGCAGGCAGCCGTCGCGCGTACCGTCCTTTAAGGAGGCGAGTTTCATTGAGTGGGGTTGTTCGAAAAGAAGGGGATTATCCCAGACCTCGGAGCGATGCGCCCGCTTCGGGACACACCGCCTGCCGGTCGTGCCGGCCCCCGCCTAGCGCGGTTCGAAATGCTTCTGAAACCCGGACCATACCCCGTCGTAGCTCCCTTGCCGCTGCGGTGCTTCCATCGCGAACCGCGTGGGACGGAACACGTGGCGGGACTCGAACATGAACGCGAGCGCATTTTCGATCTTGTGCGGCTTCAACTCCGCCCCCGACGCGTTCTCGAACGTGGTCACGTCCGGGCCGTGCGCCGTCATGCAGTTGTGCAGAGACACGCCACCCGGCAGAAACCCTTCAGCCTTGGCGTCGTAGACCCCGTGCACCAGTCCCATCAGTTCACTCATGAAATTGCGATGGAACCAAGGGGGGCGAAAGGAGTGCTCGGCCACCATCCAGCGTGGCGGAAAAATGACGAAATCGACGTTCGCGACCCCGGGTTGCCCCGATGGGGAGGTCATGACCGTGAAGATCGACGGATCGCAATGATCGAAGCTCACCGTGTTGATCGCCATGAACCGGGCGAGGTCGTACTTGTATGCGGTGAGATTGCCGTGCCAGGCGACCGTATCGAGCGGCGAGTGTGTCCATTCGGCTGCCCAGAGGCCGCCGAGAAACTTGCTCACGACCTCGCATTTTCCATCCCTGTCCTCCCATGCGGCCACGGGCGCAAGAAAGTCGCGCGCGTTGGCCAGGCCGTTGGAACCGATCGGGCCGAGTTCGGGCAACCTGAACTGCGCTCCGTAGTTTTCGCAGACATAGCCGCGCGCCGGTCCCGCGGGCAGTTCGACCTTGAACTTCATGCCACGCGGGATCACGCAGATCTCACCTGGCGCGACCGACAGCCGGCCGGTCTCGGCGAAGACAAGCAGTTCACCCTGCTGCGGTACCAGCATCATCTCGCCGTCGCCATTCACGAAGTAACGGTCGGTCATGGAGCGCGTCGCACGATAAATGTGGATGGCAATCCCGGCCTGCGCCGCAGCGTCGCCCGAGCCCGCGAGCGTCGCCAGGCCATCGATGAAATCCGCGGGCGCGTCGCCGATCGGCAGCGGATCCCAGCGCAGCCGGTTCGGTGGCGTCTCGACTTCGTCGAATGGTCCGGAACGCACGAGGCCATTGCCAATGCGTTTGAACGGCGCGTGCATGGCCGAGGGACGAATCTTGTACAGCCAGGTGCGCTGGTTCTCCGCGCGCGGCGCCGTAAATGCCGTTCCCGAAATCACCTCGGCGTACAGGCCATGGGGCACGCGCTGCGGCGAGTTCTGTCCGACCGGAAGCGACCCTGGCAGGCCTTCGCTGGCGAATTCGTTACCAAAGCCGCTCTGATAGACGAGGCTGGATTTGCTGTTCACATTCTGATTCTTTTCCATGGTGCCTCCTGCAGATAAGGTCGGATATTGAACCCGGATCAGACGTTGTAGTAGGTCCGGTACCATGCGACGAACCGGGCCAGGCCGGTCTCGATCGGCGTTGAGGGCGCGAATCCGGTGGCCGCCTCCAGGGCGTCGATGCTTGCGGCCGTGGCGGGCACGTCGCCGGCCTGCATCGGCAGCATGTCGAGGACGGCCCTGCGGTCCAGGCATTTTTCGAGCACGGCGATGAAGTGCAGCAGAGGCACGGGCCGGTTGTTGCCGATGTTGTAGATGCGATACGGGGCGCTGCTGCGCGCAGGGGAAGGCGCTCCCGGATCCCATGCCGGATCCGGTGCCGCAGGCTGATCGATTACGCGCAGTACGCCTCCCACGATGTCGTCGATATAGGTGAAGTCGCGCACCATGTCGCCATGGTTGAAGACGGGAATCGGTTCGCCGGCGAGGATCCCGCGGGTGAACTTGTAGTAAGCCATGTCCGGACGCCCCCAGGGGCCGTACACGGTGAAGAAGCGCAGTCCGGTGCAGGGCAGGCGATACAGGTGCGCGTAGCTGTGCGCCATCAGTTCGTTGGCCTTCTTGGTCGCCGCATACAGTGACACCGGATGGTCGACGTTGTCGTTTTCGGAAAAAGGCGGTTTTACGCTCGCCCCATAGACCGAACTCGACGAGGCGTACACCAGGTGGCCGACCCTGGTCTGCCTGCAGCCCTCGAGGATGTTGAGAAATCCGACGAGGTTGGCATCGGCGTAGGCGTGCGGATTGTCGATCGAGTAGCGGACGCCGGCCTGGGCCGCGAGATGGGCAACGACGTCAAAACGCTGGCCGGAGAACAGCCCGGCGATCCTTTCCCTCGATGAAACATCGGTCTGCGAGAACGTGAACTGCGGATACCCGCTCAGGCGTTCAAGGCGCGCCCTCTTCAGTCCGACGTCGTAATACGCATTCAGGTTGTCGATGCCGACAACCTGGTCGCCACGTTCTAGCAGCGAAGCCGAGAGCGCCGCGCCTATGAAACCAGCGGCGCCGGTCACCAGGACGCGCAAGGGCGGCTCCTGCGACTGTGGTGTACGTGTCCGACCGGAAGGTCACGGCTGTCCCGCAGCATTCCGGCTATTCCAGGGGTTCGAACGTCTTGTAGCCATGACGGCGCGCCACTTCGTCGCGCTCGGCATCATTGAGATCCGAGTGCACCATTTCGGCGACCAGGTCACGAAAGGCGACGCGCGGCATCCAGCCGAGTTTCGCGCGCGCCTTGCTTGCATCGCCCAGGAGGGACGCCACTTCGGCCGGCCGGAAATAGCGTGGGTCGACCGCGACCACGCATTTTCCACTGGCGTCGATGCCGCGCTCCTCGAGTCCGGTACCCGTCCAGGTGACCGAGATTCCGATCTCGGCGGCCGCGCATTCGACAAACTCGCGCACGCTGTGCTGCTCCCCCGTGGCGATCACAAAATCTTCGGCTTGCGGTTGCTGCAGCATGAGCCATTGCGCCTCGACGAAGTCCCGGGCATGCCCCCAGTCCCGCTTGGCGTCGAGGTTGCCGAGGTATACGCAGTCCTGCAGGCCGAGCTTGATGCGGGCGAGCGCACGCGTGATCTTGCGCGTCACGAATGTCTCCCCGCGCACCGGGGATTCATGATTGAAGAGAATCCCGTTGCACGCGTACATTCCGTAGGCTTCGCGATAGTTCACCGTGATCCAGTACGCATACAGTTTCGCTACCCCATAGGGCGATCTCGGGTGGAAAGGGGTGGTCTCCTTCTGTGGGATCTCCTGCACCAGGCCGTAGAGTTCGGACGTGGATGCCTGGTAAAAGCGCGTGGTTTTTTCCAGCCCCAGGATTCTGATCGCCTCAAGGACCCTCAGCGCGCCGAGCGCGTCGGAGTTCGCGGTGTATTCAGGCTCCTCGAAGGAAACCGCAACGTGGCTCTGCGCGGCAAGATTGTAGATTTCGTCCGGCCGGGTCTGCTGGATGATCCGCGTCAGGCTGCTCGAATCGGTCATGTCCCCGTAGTGGAGGACCAGTCGGCGGTCCGAGACGTGCGGATCCTGGTAGAGGTGATCGATCCGGTCTGTATTGAGCAGCGAGGTGCGCCGCTTGATGCCGTGGACGACATAACCCTTTTCCAGAAGAAAGCTGGCGAGATAGGCGCCATCCTGGCCGGTAATGCCCGTGATCAGTGCAGTTTTTTCATTCTTCATGGGCGAGAGTTTAGCGCATCGGGTCTGGCGAACCGGGCGCGCTCGATACGCCGTATTCAGGGATCCAGTGACGCAATTTGGCCCGGACTTCGACTTCCGTGGTTCCCTCGCCCGAGGCCACCCAGGCCAGCACTACGTCGGCGAGCCGGGAAATCTGCGGAGAGCGCACATTCGCCACGCGCAATTTCGGATGCGGCGTCTTTACGGTGTGCTCATCGTCCGTCAGCAGTTCCTCGAACAGCTTCTCTCCGGGACGCAGACCCGTGAACTCTATGCGGATCTCCCTCTCGGAAGCACCGGAGAGGCGGATCAGGCTGCGCGCCAGATCGACGATCTTCACCGGTTCGCCCATGTCCAGCACGAAGATCTGTCCGGCCGCGCCCATCAGTGCGGCCTGCAGAACCAGCTGTGCGGCTTCGGGTATCGACATGAAGTAGCGCTGGATATCGGGATGCGTGACGGTCAACGGCCCGCCGCGTGCGATCTGCTCGCGAAATCGCGGGATGACGCTCCCGGTGCTTCCCAGGACATTGCCGAAGCGCACGATGACGAACTGGGTTCCGGTCGTGCCCTCGGCCTGGACTGCTTGGCAGATCAGTTCGGCGAGGCGCTTCGTCGCGCCCATCACGTTGGTCGGATTCACCGCCTTGTCGGTCGAGATCAACACGAATTTTTCGACCCCGGCCCGGGTCGCGGCGCGCGCAGCGATCAGGGTCCCGAGGACGTTGTTCTGCACGGCCTGCCAGGCGTTCTCGTTTTCCATCAGCGGCACGTGCTTGTACGCCGCCGCGTGAAACACCACATGGGGTTGATAGCGCACCATGACGTCGCGCATGGTCTTTTCCGACTTCACGTCGCCGATCACGGCCGATACCGGAACCGCGGGAAAGCGGTCGCGGAATTCAGCATCGATCGAATACAGCGCGAACTCGGACAGCTCAAACAGGACGACCCGCTCCGGCGCAAACCGGGCGATCTGCCGGCACAACTCGGCGCCGATCGAGCCTCCCGCGCCGGTGATCAAGACCCGCCTGCCATCGATGAGGGCGCGCAATCCGGCTTCGTCCAGCTGTACCGGATCCCGGCCGAGCAGATCGTCGAGTTCCACGTTGCGAAGCTCCGAAACGCTGACTTTGCCGGACACCAGATCCGCATAGGAGGGAACCGTCATGACACGCAGGCCGCTCGCTGTGCACAGCTCGACCGCGCGCTTTCGGGCTGCGTGCGATTCTTCCGGCAGCGCGATGATTGCCAGTGTCACGCCGAAGCGCTCTGCAATTTCGGCCACCTGATCCTGAGGCCCGAACACTTTCACGCCCATGATCTCTCCGCCGCGATTGCGCGGATCGTCGTCCAGCAGCGCCACGACCCGCCATTGGCGGCTGCTGGCCAGCTCCTTGAGCAGCGTGGCGGCAACGTTTCCGGCGCCCAGCACGATGACCGGAGCTGACTCCGGCGCTCGGATGGACGAGAGGCCGCGTTCCTTCCAGGCACGATAGGCGAGCCGGCTTCCACCCATGGCCAGCAGCAGGAGCAGGGGCGAAATCAGATAAACCGAACGCGGCACGATCCCCGGCAGGGCCGAGAACGTGAAGAACGCGGGGGTCGCAATCGCGCCGACGGAGACGGCGACGAGTATCCGGCGCAGGTCGGGCAGGCTCGCATAGCGCCAGAGCCCGCGGTACAGGCCGAGCCGCCAGAACAGCAGGGCATGCAAACCGATCACCCACGGCAGACTGCTTTCAAATGCGTGAAGGAAGTCATCCGGGATTTCCAGGTTGAAACGCACCCAGAACGCCATCCACCAGGCCAGCGCCGTGACGACCAGATCGTGCACGAACGCAAGTGCATTTCGCGTTCCGGGTCTGAATTTCTGCATGCCTAACGCGCCTCGTTTGCCGAGAACCGAACCCAGCGGCTGTCGATCCACAAGGCGATGGCTGCGAAAATCAGGGTGGCGGTCATCAGGACGCCCATCTGGACCGCCTGCGGGGCATCGCGCGCCGTGACCGCCGCGGCAGCACAGACGGCCATCAGTGCGTATTCCGCGAGCGCGGTATTGCGGTGCCCGAACCGCATGCGAACCAGTCGCTGGTAGTAGTGCTCGCGGTGTGCCTGCCACACCTTCTCACCGCGAAATAGTCGTTTGGCCAGTGTCAGCGTGGCGTCCACCACGAAGGGCGAAAAAACCAGTACCGGAAACCAGAGCGGCCAGACCTGGCTGTGCCAACCGGCAACACCCAGTGCGCCGGCAAGGAACCCGAGCGGTATCGAACCGACGTCGCCCATGAAAATTCTTGCCGGATGGAAATTGAACAGCAGGAACGCAAGCGATGCCGAGGCAATGGAAGCGCTGGCCGCGGCAAGCCAGGTCTCGCCAGCCATGTGCGCAGTCAGTGCGAATGTGCCGAAACCGGCAATCGCCATTCCGGCGGCGAGTCCGTCGGAGCCGTCCATGAAATTGAACAGATTCGTGAGCCAGCCGATTCCAAGCAGCAGCAGCAGAAACGGCACCGGGTCACGGCTTGGAAGGATCAGGAGCAGCGCGGCCGCCGCCGCGGCCAGATGCGCAAGAAAGCGGATCAACGTGGGCAAGCCGAACATATCATCGGCGAACGAAACCGTTCCGAGGGCAAGCGCGATCAGCAATGGCCCCTGGTTGCCTGCCTCGATCCAGGGCAGTGATGCCGCAGCGCCCGCAAGGATCGACAGGCCGCCGGTTCGCGGCACCGGAACCGCGTGCAGGGAGCGTTCATTCGGGCGGTCGAGCGCAAGGTGACGGACGGGCGGCGAGACCAGAACCAGGAGGCAGACGAGCGCGATGACGAAGGCGAGCGAGGCGGAAACCAGCATGGGCGCTATTTTAAGGAGCCCGGGCCTGCTTGGGTAAATTGCTTCTCGGGAAACGGCTCCCGCTCCGTCGCTGTTATCAGATTCGTACCGGAAGGCGCCTGAATCCGCGAAAGCGCACACGACGGTCGCGCTCCGGCGTACCGGCAAGTTGCAGGCCCGGAAACTGCGCGACAAGCTTGCCGATCGCAATCCGCCCCTCCAGCCGCGCGACGTTCATGCCCGCGCAGGCGTGGTCCCCCTGGCCGAACGCGATGTGGCGGTTCGGTCGTCGGCCGATGTCGAAGCGCTCCGCATCGGGGAACTGCACCGGATCGCGATTTGCCGCGCCGATCCCGATCGTTACGAAGGTGCCCTCAGGCAGGTGTTTGCCGCCCAGTTCGACCGGCGCGAGCATGCGGCGGTTGTTGAGCTGGATGGATCCCTCATAGCGCAGCATTTCCTCCACGGCGCCCGCAACCAGCCCAGGATCGTCCTGCAGCCGTGCGAATTCGGCTGGATGGGTCAGCAGCAGCCAAGTGCCATTGCCGATCAGATTGGTGGTTGTTTCGTGGCCCGCGTTGAGCATGAAAATGCAGTTGTGCAGCAGCTCGGGTTCGCTGAGCCGCTCGCCATCCCTCTCGCCCTGGATCAGCCGCGTAAGGACGTCGCTTTCGAAATCACCTGGTTTTCCGCGCCGCTCGGCGACCAGCACGCGCAGATAGTCGACGAACTCTCCGACTGCACGGTTGCCGCGATCGAGGATGTCCGGACCCGGCGCAGGCTCGAGACCCGACAGGATTGCAAGCGACCACTCTCGCAGCGGTTCGCGATCCTCGCGGGGAACGTCGAGCAGGTTGCCGATGACTTCGATCGGAATCTGCGCTGCGAACGCATCGATCAGATCAACCGGTTCGCCGCCCGCCATGCGCATCGCGAGGTTCTCGAGCAGCCGGTCGACCAGCCGGTTCACGTCGGCTTCCATGCGGGCGATTGCACGCTGGTTGAGCGCCCCCATCAGCAATCGCCGCACGCGCGTGTGAAGTGGCGGGTCGCTGAACACCAGGCTCGTCGTATGGTGCTCGTAGAGCAGCCCGTCACCGAGCTTCGGCCTGAATTCGGCCTTCTTGTCCGAGGATGCCTGCGGGTGGCGGTAGATCGCCAGCGCATCGTCATAGCGGCTGAGGAACACGCCACCGCCTTCCAGCTCGTGCACCGGGTCGTGCTCGCGCAGCGCCGCGTAGTAAGGATAGGGATTGTCGATGAAGTCGGCGGGCACCCGCGTCAGCTGGAATTCTCGGGCAAGAGTGCGGGGATCCATTGGGATATTATGCATCCTTCCCAAGTGCCGAAACCCCCATGCAACGCGTCCCGCTCGCCGATTTTGAGCCCGCCCTGAAAAAACGCATCCAGGAACTCTGGGGCAACCCCGTGAATCTGTACCGCTCGCTGGGAAACCATCCGGCGCTCGCCGCCGCCTGGACCGAGTTCGCGCAGTCGATCCGTGCCGACGCGAGCACGCCGCGCGCCCTGCGCGAGCTCATGATCCTGCGTTCCGGCCAGGTCCAGCACTCGGAATACGAGTGGGCGCAGCACCTGCGCATGGCGCGCAAGGCCGGCGTGCGGGAATCGCAGATCGCGGCGCTCGCCTCGTGGCGAGACTCCGGGGAATTCGATGCAAGGGAACGTGCTGCGCTTGGCATGCTGGAGGCCGTGACCGCTGGCAAGGTGGATGACGCGACCTGGAACGCGGCTGCGGCGCAGTTCGAACGGAAAGAAATGATGGAGCTCGTGATGGTTGCGGCGTTCTATTCGATGGTCGCGCGCGTGCTCGACGCCTTGCGCGTGCCGCTGGACGAGGATATCCGCGACCACGCGCCGCGACTGGACTGACCCGCCGGGGGAGACATGCAGCCGCGCAGCTACCGTTACTTCGATCTGGTCATGGTGGCATTCGTCGTCATCCTGATCTGCTCGAACCTGATCGGCCCGGCGAAGATCGCACAACTCGAACTGCCTCTGCTTGGTGCGGTGACCTTCGGCGCCGGGGTGCTGTTCTTTCCGATTTCCTACGTGTTCGGGGACGTTCTGACCGAAGTGTACGGTTATGACCGCGCACGCAAGGTGATCTGGGCCGGATTTGCCGGACTCGCTTTTGCTTCGATCATGGCGACGGTCGTCGTGGCCCTGCCGCCGGCCCCGTTCTGGAAGAACCAGGCGGCCTACGAGATCGCTTTCGGCTCGACCTGGCGGATCGTGCTGGCGTCGATGGTTGCCTACTTCTGCGGGGAGTTCGTGAATTCCTTCGTGCTGGCGAAGATGAAGATCCTCACCAAGGGGCGATGGTTGTGGTCGCGCACGATCGGATCGACGATTGCCGGCGAGGCGGTCGATTCGGTGCTCTTCTATCCGCTGGCCTTCTACGGCACCGGAATCATTCCGGACGACAAGCTGCCGGTGGTGATGCTCGCCCAGTTCGTCACCAAGGTCGGTGTGGAAGTCCTGTTCACCCCTGTCACCTACAAGATCGTGAATGCCCTCAAGAAGGCCGAGCACGAGGACTACTACGATCGGCGGACGAATTTCAATCCGTTCGTCCTGAAACCTTAATTCGCGACAATTGTTTTCATAGAAGTCCGGCTGATGCGGTCTTCCGGTCAGATTGCATATTAAAATTACTATTGCAGAGAGATCGGGATCGCCAGCTTGCCCGAGCGCATCGAATCGAGCAGGCGTGCCAGCTGCGTGCGCGTTTCGCCGGGCGTGTCGTCCATGAGCATCTTTCCTTCGACCCGGACATAGTACTGCCCGGCATACCTGTCCCTGCTCTTGAGGTGCCAGACGAGCAGGCTGTGCCCGGCCATGGTGACCTCGGCAACCAGGCGGTTCTCGGGCAGGAAATACTCCGCATAGACTTGTCTGAACCCTTCTTCGCCAACTGCCTGGCGATATTCGCGCAGCACCTCGAATCGGCGCCGCGGTGCGTTCGACAGCAGTGCCGCATCCTCGATCCGGCCCGCGGTCATGAATCGGTTTAGGAGTTTTGCCGTGTTCAGCGCACTGGTCGGTTCCAGCGGCGCGTCGGGCTCGACATGCTGTGCGTTCGGCGGGAAGCCACGGATTGAAAAATGCAGCGTCTCACCGGCGATCTCGAGACTGTGATCGGCAAGGGGCTGGGCACCGGCGACCGCAGCCACCGACAACAGGAGCGCGGCTGCACAGGCGGTGGCGAAGCGCCGGCGCGGACGCAAGCTCACGCGATGTCCAGGCAGGTTCGCCGCGCGCGGACTGTCAGGCGGCGCGCGCAACCGGCGCGGCCGGGGTTCGGAACCGCGCAAGCAATGTCTCGAGCGCGGACCGCGCTTCTGCAGCGCTCTTGGCCTTGATGTGGCCGAAGCCGCGAATCGTCTCCGGCAGGCCCGCGATTTCCACGGCCAGCGCGTGGTTGTCGCGGTTCAGGCTGCCGAGCAGCTCACCGATCGTGCGTTCGTAATCGACGATGAGCTGTCTTTCCATCCTGCGTTCCTCGGTTCGTCCGAACACATCGAACAAGCCACCCCGCAGGCCCTTGAACTTTGCAAGAACCCCGAAGGCGGCCATCATCCACGGGCCGAACTGCATCTTCTTCGGCTCGCCCGTCTGCGGGTCGGCCTTGGCAAGCAACGGAGGGGCGAGGTGGAACACGAGCTTGTAATCTCCCTCGAACATCGTCGCGATCTTTTTCCTGAATTCCCCGTCGGTGTACAGCCGCGCGACCTCGTATTCGTCCTTGTAGGCCATCAGTTTGGCGAATCCGCGCGCGACCGCTTCGGAGAGCTTCTCGCCGCCGACCGTGTCCGATTCAGCCTTGCGTACCCGCGCAACCAGAGTCGAGTAGCGCGCGGCATAGGCGGCATCCTGATAGTCGGTCAGCATCTTCACCCGGCGCTCGACGATTTCGTCCATCGAGCGCGAAAAATGCTGGGAGATCGGGATCACGTCGGCCGGTGTGGCGGCGCGGCGGACGCGCTCGAGGTCGACCGCGGCACGGCGCCCCCAGATGAAGCTCTGCAGGTTGAAATCGACGGCCACGCCGTTGATCTCCACCGCGCGTTCGATCGACGCACCCGACAGCGGCACCCAGCCTTTCTGGAATGCGTAGCCGAGCATGAACATGTTGGTCGCGATCGAGTCGCCCATCAGGTTGGTCGCGAGTTCAGCTGCCGTGACGAACTCGGCGTTCCCCTTGCCGCAGGCTTCGAGCACATCGTGTCGCAGGTCGCTGCCCGGCAACTGCCAGTTGGGGTTCTTGACGAACTCGGCAACCGGCGCGGTGGTTCCGTTGACGACGGCGCGCGTGCGGTCCTGCGACATCGTGGCCAGCGCATCGGTGCTCGCGGTCACCACGAGGTCGCAACCGATGACCAGTCGCGCATCCCCGGTGCCGATCCGCGCTGCATGCAGTTCGCCGGGGGTGGCGGCAATTTTCACGTGCGACATCACCGGACCGCCCTTCTGCGCCAGGCCGGACATGTCGAGCACCGAAACGCCCTTGCCTTCGAGGTGGCCGGCCATCGCGAGGATCTGGCCGATGGTGACCACACCGGTTCCGCCGATGCCCGTGACGAGGACGCTGCAGGGTTCGTCGAGCAAGGGGATGGTCGGATTGGCGAGCGCAGGGAAGTCGTCTGCGGACGCCGCGGATTTGGCCCCGCCCTTGCCACGCTTCAACTGGCCGCCCTCGACTGTGACGAAGCTCGGGCAGAAGCCTTTCACGCAGGAGAAGTCCTTGTTGCAGGTCGACTGGTTGATGCGGCGCTTTCTGCCGAATTCGGTTTCCAGCGGTTCGACCGACAGGCAGTTCGATTTTGCGCTGCAGTCGCCGCAGCCTTCGCACACGGCCTCGTTGATGACCGCGCGCTTGGCGGGATCCGGATAGGCGTTTCTCTTGCGGCGGCGGCGCTTTTCCGAGGCGCAGGTCTGGTCGTAGATCAGGGCGGAAACGCCGGCGACCTCGCGCAGTTCGCGCTGTACCTGGTCGAGTTCGTCGCGATGGCGAATCGTGACACCGGGTGCCCAATTGGTGCCCGCGGGGTACTTGTCCGGCTCGTCGGTCACGACAATGATCGGCGTGACACGCCTTCGGCCGCGATCTGGCGCGAAATCATGGGCGGATCGATCGGACCGTCGTGGCTCTGCCCGCCGGTCATCGCGACCGCGTCGTTGAAGAGAATCTTGTAGGTCATGGTGACCTTGGCGGCCACTGCCGCGCGGATCGCCATCAGGCCCGAGTGGTAATAGGTGCCGTCGCCGAGGTTGGCGAAGATGTGCTTCGTATCGCAGAACGGCGCCTGACCGATCCAGGGCGCGCCTTCGCCGCCCATGTGCGTGAATGTCGAGGTATTCCGGTCCATCCATACCGCCATGAAATGGCAACCGATGCCGGCGGTGGCGCGGCTGCCTTCCGGCACGCGCGTCGAGGTGTTGTGCGGGCAGCCCGAACAGAAATACGGCTGGCGCACCGAGGTCACGCGCGGGCGCGCGAGCGCCTTTTCCTTCGCATCCAGAAACGCAAGCCGGGCGCGATAGCGGTCGCCCAGCACCTTGTCGAGGCCCAGCTTGGCAAATCGCTTGGCGAGCGCACGCGCGACGATCGCCGGCGAGTGCTCGTACTGCGCCGGCAGAAGCCACGTGCCTGCGGGCTGCCCGGCTGACTGGCTCCACTCGCCGTTGTCGTCGAATTTGCCGACCACGCGCGGCGCACGCTTGCCTTCTTCCCAGGTGTAGAGCTCTTCCTTGATCTGGTATTCGATCAGCTGGCGCTTTTCCTCGATGACGAGGATTTCCTCCAGTCCCTCCGCGAAGCGACGTGCGCCCTGCGGCTCGAGCGGCCAGGGCATCGCCACCTTGTACACGCGCAATGCCGATGTCGCGCGCAACGCTCTCGTCGATGCCCAGATCCGCCAGCGCCTGCATGGTGTCGCCGAATGATTTGCCGGTGGTGACGATTCCGAGCCGGGCACGCGGCGAGTCCCAGACGATGCGGTCGAGCTTGTTGGCGCGCACATAGGCGAGCGCTGCGTAGACCTTGTAGTCGAGCAGTCGCGCCTCCTGCTCGAGGATGCCGTCCGGCCAGCGGATGTTGAGGCCGCCGGGGGGCAGCACGAAGTCCTTGCGGGATGACGACTTTCACGCGGTGCGGATCGATGTCGACCGAAGCGCCCGACTCGACCACGTCGGTCACGCACTTGAACCCGACCCAGCAGCCCGAATAGCGGCTCATCGCGAAGCCGTGCAGGCCGTAGTCGAGGTACTCCTGCACGTTGGACGGATTCAGCACCGGGATCAGGCAGGCCTTGAGGATGTGCTCGCTCTGGTGCGCAAGCGTCGAGGACTTGGCCGCGTGGTCGTCGCCCGCGAGGACGAGGACGCCGCCATGCTTCGCGCTGCCGGCGGCGTTGCCGTGCTTGAACACGTCGCCGCAGCGATCCACGCCCGGGCCCTTGCCGTACCACATCGAGAACACGCCGTCGTATTTCGCGCCCTGGAACAGATTGACCTGCTGCGTGCCCCAGATCGCCGTGGCGGCGAGGTCTTCGTTGACGCCGGGCTGGAACTTGACGTGATGCTGCTCGAGGAATTTCTTCGCGCCGTGGCAAGGACTGGTCCAGGCCGCCGAGCGGCGAGCCGCGGTATCCGGAGACGAAGCCGGCGGTGTTCAGCCCCGCCGCAACGTCGCGCTCGCGCTGCATCATGGGCAGGCGCACGAGCGCCTGGGTGCCGGTCAGGAAAACGCGGCCCGAGTCGAGCGTGTACTTGTCGTCGAGAGAAACCTTGGCGAGATCGGCGGGTGAGACCGGTGCGTTCATCGATAAGACTCCACAAAAATCGTGTTTTTGAGGGGGCGTTGCCCCACGAGGGTTGCGCAGGCAGGTCGCCGTCCACGCACCGGAATCGTGTCCCGCCGCATGCTGCGTTGAGACTAGCACAATCGGTCTGCAGGTTGAACGCGGCGGATCGCTCGTGCGGCCGGCGCGCCGCGGGCGTCAATTCTACTTATTTCGCCGCGAGCGGCTTGTCCCAGTACGGTTCCGGCCCGAAGGATTCGACAAGAAAATCGATGAACGCCCGGGTCTTTGCGGGCAGGTGCCGCCGGTGTGGGTAGACCGCGTAAATCGCAACATCACTGTCGAAGATATAGCCCGGGCACAGCGGTATCAGCGATCCGTCCTCCAGGTGGCGGCGCACGTCCCAGGTGGATTTCAGCGCGACGCCAAGGCCGGCAAGCGCCCATTCGCGCAGTACCTCCCAGTTGTCGCAAGCGTATTTTCCCGTGACCCGCACCTTGCCGCGCTTGCCCACCGGGCCCCTGAACTCCCAGGTCTGGGTGAATCCCTGGCCCCATTCCGCAATGAGGCAATTGTGGTCGGCCAGATCCGCGGGTGTCTGGGGCGTACCGTGCTTGCGCAGGTAGTCGGGGCTCGCGCAGATCACTCGCCGGTTTGGCGCAAGCCTGCGCGCGGAAAGCGACGAGTCCTCGAGATGGGCGATGCGGATCGCGACATCGAATCCTTCCTCGATCAGGTTCACGCGCCGGTCGGATAGGCTCAATGCGAGCTGCAGTTGCGGGTAGAGGGCGGAGAAGGTCGGCACCAGCGGCGTGATGTGCTGGTGCCCGAAGGCCGAGGACATGGCGACACGCAGTACGCCATGCGGTTCGATCCTGCCGGCAGAGATGGTTGCGTCGGCTTCGTCGATCTCCGCAAGAATGCGGGCGCAGCTTTCGTAGTAGCTGGCGCCCTCGTCGGTCAGGCTGGTGCGTCGTGTCGTCCGGTTGATCAGACGGACGCCCAGGCGCGTCTCAAGCGCGGCGAGTTTGCGACTGACGACGGCGGTAGACAGGCTCATTTCCCGCGCGGCCGCTGACAGGCTGCCGGCGGTCACGACCCGGACGAATATCGCCATTTCCTGCAGATTGTCGGACATATTGTTGCGATATTAGCAATAGTGTTTTGGATTTTCCGCTTATTCTCTATTTCAAGGCAAACCCTTACATTTGACGCATCGCAACATTTTCTCTCAGGAAACTACCGTGAACATGACCGAAATCGAATCCATCGAGACCCAAATACCGGTGGGAATGCAGTTGGAGATCAACCAGATGCACCGGGATCTTCTGGTGGCCCGGGCCAAGCGCGAGCGCAGCGAGTACATCGCGTCCACGATCAGGAAAGTCGCTAGCGGCGTACGGCGCCTGTTTGCTCACGCGGGCGGGGTCGCCGCAACAGCCAGTGCCACGCAACTGCATCGGCAGCATCAGCACCAATAAGAGTTACCCCATCGCTCGCGACCGCCGCAGCTTCCTCCTCCTCCTCCTTTGCTGCGGCGGACTTGTCCCGCCCCGCGCGTCGCGCGGGGCGGGGACGCGTTGAACCGATTGGCGGCCCGGCCCAGTGCAGCCGGCGCAAATCCGGTCAGGCGATGGACTTCCACATTTCGATATCCCGCCGAGCCGTCCAGATACGCGGATGGGAGATGCCGCTGGCCTCGTCGTAGGCGCGCGAGACGTCAAAGGGCATGCAGTGCTCGTAGATGGGATAGATACCGTAGTCAGGATCCATCTTGCGCTTGGTTGCGCGGTAAACGTCGCGAAGTGATTTCCCTGCCTTCACGCCGCGGCGTGCCGAGTCGAGCAGCCCGCGCACGAAATCCTGAGTGAACTTGATGGCGCGCTGTGATTCGGCAGGAGTCTTAAGGGCCGGGCCGCGACCGGGCACCAGCGCCTTAGGCTTCATCGCTGCCAGCCGCGCAAGCGTCGCCGGCCATGCCTCAAGGTGCGCGTCGCCGGTGTAGATGCCGGCCTTGTATTCGACCAGATCCCCGGAGAAGAGCACTTTCTGCGAGGGAATCCAGACGACCGAGTCGCCTGCCGTGTGGCCGCAGCCCGCGTGGATGATGCGCACTTCCAGGCTCCCCATCATCACGGTCATTTCGCTCGAGAACACCATGGTCGGCCAGGTGAGTCCAGGGATCGACTCCTTGCCGCGGAAGAGCCGCGGGAAGCGGCCGATCTCGCTCGCCATGTCCTGTTTGCCGCGCTCCCGGATCAGTTCCAGCGTGGCCTGACTGGCGATGATCTGCTGCGCCTTGTAGGCCGAGGCGCCGAGCACCCGGACGGCGTGGTAGTGGGAAAGCACCACGTACTTGATGGGCTTGGACGTGACCTTGCGGATACGCTTGATCACTTCCCGCGCCATCAGCGGTGTCGCCTGCGCGTCGATCACCATCACGCTGTCGTCGCCGACGATCACGCCGGTGTTCGGATCGCCTTCGGCAGTGAAAGCGTAGGCATTGGCCGAAAGCTTCTCGAACTTGATCTTCTTCGGCTTCAGGTCGGCTTGCGACGCGAAAGTGGCCATGCGGAACCTCGCTGGATATTCAGTTCAGATGGAAATAGAGCAGAGCAGTTTAACCGGCTGCGCGCGCAGATCGGTCGCAGCAGCCGATCAGCCACCTGCGGGGTCGATCTGCTCGAGACGATAACCGTAGTTGTAGACCGGCACGACGCGATACCCGGTTTCCGGCCTCAGATCGAGCTTCTTGCGGACCTGGCTGACATGTGTGTCGACGGTGCGGGTGGCCAGATCCCCGCTCTGCCCCCAGACCGCTTCGCGCAAATGTCCGCGGGACAGCAGCCGGCCCATGTTCCTGAACAGGACCACCGCGAGGTCGAATTCCTTGGGCGTCAGTTCCACGACTGCACCGTTCTGGCGGATTTCTCCGCGTTGCGTGTCGATCTCGTAGGGAGGAAAGCTCAGGTGCTTCTGTTCCTGCTGCGGATAAGCACGACGGAGCAGCGCATGCACCCGGGCGAGCAGTTCCTGTCGGCGCGCAGGCTTCACCATGTAGTCATCTGCACCGGCTTCCAGTGCATACACAATGTCTTCCTCCGAATCGCGGACCGTGACGAAGAGGACGGGTACCAGTTTGGACACGTTGCTTCTGATCCACTTGAGCACGTCCGCGCCCGACACATCCGGAACCTGCCAGTCCAGAACGTAAATGTCGAAGCTCTCGCGTCCGGCAAGGCGCATGGTGTCGCGCCCGCTCATGTAAGCGTGAACGTCGTGACCCGCGTCGCTCAGCCAGCGCTTGAGCAATGCCAGTTGATCTGGGTCGTCTTCAAGTATCGCGATTCGCAAGAGGGTCTCCGGCCCGAGGACTTTACATTCTTTGACGAATCATAAGCCCAATGGACGCATCGATAAAGCGCCATCCTCGCGGGCGGTCCGAAATGCGTATGGCAGAATCCGCAGCTTTCCGGTCAGGATCACATCCATGCGAGTCGCAATCCTCGGCGGCGGCACCATCGCCCGCCTGTTTCTCGAGCACATCCGGCGCGGCGACCTGGGCAACATCGAGGTGACCGCGATCTGTGGCCGCAGCGAAGCTTCGGCAGGAAGGGCCCTGGCCGGGGAGTATGGCGCGCCGTTCGTCGTCGGAGTCCAGGCGCTGATCGACAGCCGCCCGGAGGTGGTCGTCGAAGCCGCCTCGCACGATGCGATACGTGCACACCTGGTCAGGCTGCTGTCCAGCCGGATCGCCGTGATTGTTCTGTCCGGTGGTGCGCTGGTCGATGACGTACTGCGCGCGGAGGCGGAAAAGGCGGCGCTCGATAACGACGCGTTGCTGTATGTTCCATCGGGAGGCATAGGCGCGCTCGACGCTCTCAAGGCGGCCTGTATTGCCGGTGTCGACGAAGCGAGTATCCAGGTGGCCAAACCGCCCGCTGCGTGGAAGAAGATCGAATATGTCGAGTCGCTCGGTGTGGACCTGGACGCATTGCGCGAAGCGCGGGTCCTGTTCGAAGGCTCGGCCCGCGAAGGGGTGCCGCATTTTCCGCAGAACGTGAACATCGCCGCCGTGCTGGCGATGGCGGGTATCGGATTCGATCGCACGCAGTTGCGCGTGGTCGCCGATCCCGCACTGACCCGCAACACGCACACCATCCGGATTCGCGGGGCGAGCGGGACGATTACGATCGTGCTGGAGAACGTTCCTGCGCCGGAAAATCCCAAGACCGCATGGCTGGCATGCTACAGCGCGCTGTCGGCGCTGAAGCTGATGAATTCGAAGGTGCGTTACGGGACTTAGATGCTACGTGACCAAAATCGTATGTGAGCGCACGCTCACTTTTAATTCGCGCCCTGCAGCGCCGTGCTGCACGAGTTAATCAACGTGTGTTGACTAACTGGCGGAATTCCAACATAATTTCAGGTTCCGCCGGAGGGGTGCCCGAGTGGTTAAAGGGGGCAGACTGTAAATCTGTTGGCCTTGCGCCTACGTTGGTTCGAATCCAACCTCCTCCACCAGGCTAAGGCGCCTGAGAAAGGCGGCTGAAACATGCGGAAGGCGCGACGTGAGTTTTTGGCTGGTCAACTGTTGGATGGAATGGGTACAGAAGGGCGGCAGTGGCGGGTGACAGGGGTTGCAGGGCGGGTGTAGCTCAATGGTAGAGCAGAAGCCTTCCAAGCTTACGACGAGGGTTCGATTCCCTTCACCCGCTCCAGAGCTGCCGGGAAGTGTCGCGGCCCATGTAGCTCAGTGGTAGAGCACTCCCTTGGTAAGGGAGAGGTCACGCGTTCAATCCGCGTCATGGGCACCAGGATTTTTGCAGCAAGGCAGGCCGGACAAGATTCACCGAAGAAACCGAACGAGAAACCGAACGAAGAAACGAAGCGAGCGATTCAGGTTTTTTAACAGCGAACAGAAACTCCACTCGGGAAGATCATGGCAAAAGGCAAATTTGAACGTACGAAGCCGCACGTGAACGTGGGGACGATTGGTCACGTGGACCATGGGAAGACGACGCTGACGGCGGCGATCACGACGGTGCTGTCGAAGAAGTTTGGCGGCGAGGCGAAGGCGTACGACCAGATCGACGCGGCGCCGGAGGAGAAGGCGCGCGGGATCACGATCAACACGGCGCACGTGGAGTACGAGACGGCGAACCGTCACTACGCGCACGTGGACTGCCCGGGGCACGCGGACTACATCAAGAACATGATCACGGGGCGGCGCAGATGGACGGCGCGATCCTGGTGGTGTCGGCGGCCGACGGCCCGATGCCGCAGACGCGCGAGCACATCCTGCTGGCGCGTCAGGTGGGTGTGCCGTACATCATCGTGTTCATGAACAAGGCGGACATGGTTGACGACGAGGAGCTGCTGGAGCTGGTGGAGATGGAAGTGCGCGAGCTGCTGTCGAAGTACGAGTTTCCGGGGGATGACACGCCGATCGTGATCGGTTCGGCGCTGAAGGCGCTGGAGGGTGACACGAGCGAGATGGGCGAAGGGGCGATCATGAAGCTGGCCGAGGCGCTGGACAGCTACATCCCGACGCCGGAGCGGGCGATTGACGGGGCGTTCCTGATGCCGGTGGAGGACGTGTTCTCGATCTCGGGTCGGGGCACGGTGGTGACGGGGCGGGTCGAGCGCGGGATCGTGAAGATCGGCGACGAGATCGAGATTGTGGGCCTGAAGGCGACGCTGAAGACGGTGTGCACGGGCGTGGAGATGTTCAGGAAGCTGCTGGACCAGGGTCAGGCGGGGGACAACGTCGGGGTGCTGCTGCGCGGCACGAAGCGCGAAGAGGTCGAGCGCGGTCAGGTGCTGGCCAAGCCCGGGAGCATCATGCCGCACACGAAGTTCGAGTGCGAGGTGTACGTGCTCTCGAAGGAAGAGGGGGGGCGTCACACGCCGTTCTTCAACAATTACCGGCCGCAGTTCTACTTCCGGACGACGGACGTGACGGGTGCGGTGGTGTTGCCGGCGGGGACCGAGATGGTGATGCCCGGGGACAACATCAAGATGGAGGTGACGCTGATTGCGCCGATCGCGATGGAGCAGGGACTGCGCTTTGCCATCCGTGAAGGCGGCAAGACCGTGGGCGCCGGCGTCGTCGCCAAGGTACTTGAGTAGGGTTGTCCCGCAGGCCAATAGCTCAACTGGCAGAGCGTCGGTCTCCAAAACCGAAGGTTGGGGGTTCGATTCCCTCTTGGCCTGCCACCTGATTCACGCAAGAAGCGCCGCGCGGCAACGGGCGGCGCGGCATTGAAAAAAATGGGCTGCTGAAGCGATGGCGGATACGATCAAGCTGGTGTTGGCGGGGTTGCTGGTGGCGGCGGGTATCGCCGGCTTTTACGCACTGGGTGAGGCGGCGCAGATCCTGAAGATTCTCGCAGTGATAGCGGGAATCGGGGCCGGTGGTGCGGTAGCGTGGTTCACGGCGCCCGGCCGGCGTTTCGCTGCGTTTGCGGGCGAAGCGGTCGTTGAAGCGAAGAAGGTCGTCTGGCCGACGCGCAAGGAAACGATACAGACGACGGCGGCGGTATTCGCTTTCGTGGTGGTAATGGCGGTGTTTCTCTGGGTGAGCGACAAGACCCTCGAGTGGGTTCTCTACGACATCATCCTGGGGTGGAAGAAAACATGACGGCAACGACAGCAGGTACGAATACCTTCGCGAGTTCGAGCAAGCGCTGGTACGTGGTTCACGCCTACTCCGGCTTCGAGAAATCGGTGCAGCGCGCGCTCGTCGATCGCATCTCCCGCGCCGGCATGCAGGACATGTTCGGCCAGATCCTGGTGCCTGTCGAAGAGGTGGTCGAGATGAAGTCCGGCCAGAAGCACATGTCCGAGCGCAAGTTCTTCCCGGGCTACGTGCTCGTCGAGATGGAAATGAACGACGATACCTGGCACCTCGTGAAGAACACCAACAAGGTGACCGGTTTTGTCGGCGGCACGGCAACCAAGCCCTCGCCGATTCCGCAGCGCGAGGTTGACGCGATCATGCAGCAGGTGCGCGAGGGGGTGGAGAAGCCCAAGCCCAAGGTGCTGTTCGAGGTCGGCGAACTGGTGCGCGTCAAGGACGGCCCGTTCACCGACTTCCAGGGCTCGGTCGAGGACGTCAACTACGAGAAGAGCCGCCTGCGTGTGGCGGTCACCATATTTGGACGCTCGACCCCGGTCGAGCTGGAATTCGGGCAGGTCGAAAAGGCCTGAGCATTCGGCAGTGGTTTGAAGCGTTAGGTTTCATTTACACGGGGAGAGCGCCGCAATGCGGTGTTCGTTCGAACCCACAAGGAGAATCAAGTGGCAAAGAAAATCGTCGGCTATGTCAAGCTGCAAGTGCCTGCGGGCAAGGCGAACCCCTCGCCGCCCATCGGCCCCGCCCTCGGCCAGCGCGGTCTCAACATCATGGAATTCTGCAAGGCGTTCAACGCGCAGACGCAGAAGGTCGAACCGGGCCTGCCGCTGCCGGTGGTGATCACCGCGTATGCGGACAAGAGTTTCACCTTCATCATCAAGACGCCGCCCGCGACGGTGCTGATCAAGAAGGCCGCCGGCCTCGAGAAAGGCAGCCCGCGCCCGCACACCGACAAGGTGGGCAAGATCACCAAGCAACAGGTCGAGGACATCGCGAAGGCAAAGATGCCCGACCTCAATGCCGCGTCCCTCGAGGCGGCAATGAAGACCATCGCCGGCAGCGCGCGCTCGATGGGCATCGTCGTGGAGGGCATGTAATCATGGCCAAGATATCCAAGCGTCGCCAGGCCCTTGCCGGCAAGGTCGACCGCATCAAGACCTACGCTGCGCTCGACGCAATTCAGCTCGTCAAGGACACCGCGACCGCCAAGTTCGACGAATCGGTCGACGTTGCGGTCAACCTCGGCATCGACGCCAAGAAATCGGACCAGAACGTGCGTGGCGCTGTCGTGCTCCCGGCCGGTACCGGAAAGACCGTGCGTGTTGCCGTGTTTGCGCAGGGTGACAAGGCCGCCGCCGCGAAAGCCGCGGGTGCCGACATTGTCGGATTCGAGGACCTCGCCGAGCAGATCAAGGCAGGTAAGCTTGATTTCGACGTCGTCATCGCCTCTCCGGACACGATGCGCGTGGTCGGCCAGCTGGGCCAGATTCTCGGCCCGCGCGGTCTGATGCCGAACCCGAAGGTTGGGACGGTGACGGCCGACGTTGCCGGTGCCGTGAAGAACGCGAAGGCAGGCCAGGTGCAGTTTCGTGCCGACAAGGCCGGCATCGTCCAGTGCACGATCGGACGCGCCTCGTTCACGCCGGAACAGTTGCGCGACAACCTGGTGGCGCTGGTCGACGCGCTGAACCGCGCCAAGCCGTCGAGCGCCAAGGGCGTCTACATGAGGAAAGTTTCCGTCTCGAGCACGATGGGCGTCGGTGTGAAGGTCGACATCGCCACGGTCTCGACGCAACAGCAACAGCAGCAGTAAGGGAAATTTGGGCCGCCGCCCTTCGAAAGAAGGGCTGCAGTCTAAGACCGTAGGGGTCCGGAGCGAACGATTGCCCCGGGCTTAAACGCAGTAGTCGCCCTACGCAGACGGTGGACCCGAGCACAGGATGCAAGTCCTGAAGAACGGTCGCCGAAGGATGCAGGAGCCTCGGCTCCCGCACCCTAAATGGTGGGTCGGATGCGCAGTACCGGCCTAAACGTAACAGTTAGACCAGGAGGTAGACCTTTGGGCATGAGTCTGGAGCAGAAGCAGACCGTCGTCTCGGAAGTCGCTGCCAAATTGGGCAATGCCCAGGCAGTGATCGTCGCGGAATATCGCGGCCTGGACGTCGGGCGCATCACGGACCTGCGGGCCAAGGCGCGCAACTCCGGTGTTTACCTGCGGGTGCTGAAAAATACTCTTGCGCGACGTGCCGTGACCGGTACGCCGTTCGAGAAGCTGGCCGACCAGATGATCGGTCCGCTGATGTACGGCATCGCGCAGGACCCGGTGGCAGGCGCCAAGGCACTGTCCGAGTTCGCCAAGGACAATGAGCGATTTGTAATCAAGGGCGGTGCGATGCCCAATTCCCTGATGTCCGTCGCGGACATCAAGGCGTTGGCAACGATGCCGAGCCGCGATGAGCTCATTGCCAGGCTGCTCGGCACGATGCAGGCGCCGGTGGCCAAGTTCGTTCGTACCTTGAATGAGGTGCCGACCGGATTTGTACGCGCGCTCGCCGCAGTCCGCGACCAGAAAGACAAGCAGGCTGCCTGACCGCCGAATTTACGGCTACGGTAGCTGACCAATTCTTCAGGAACAACTTTTTTCGGAGTAGAAAATGGAACGTGCACAGATTCTAGAAGCAGTATCGAACATGACCGTCCTTGAGCTCTCGCAGCTCATCAAGGACATGGAAGAGAAGTTCGGCGTGTCGGCCGCTGCCGCAGTTGCGGTTGCCGGCCCGGCCGCCGGTCCTGCTGCTGCCGCAGCGGAAGAGAAGACCGAGTTCACCGTCGTGCTGACCGCGTGCGGAGAGAACAAGGTCAACGTCATCAAGGCAGTGCGCGAAATCACCGGCCTGGGCCTCAAGGAAGCCAAAGACCTGGTCGACGGTGCGCCGAAGCCTGTCAAGGAAGGCATCAACAAGGCCGACGCGGACGCCATCGTGAAGAAGATCACGGACGCCGGCGGCAAGGTCGAAGTCAAGTAACAGAGCATTGCCGGCAGACGGGCCCGGGAGAATTTCCGGGCCCGCCCGCTGCATTCACCCACACCATTCAGAGTGCAAAACAAAGACGCCAACCGGCCCGCCACCCGCCCAACCGGGTCCGAGTCGCGTGTTTGTTTTGTCCTCTGCTGCACCAAGGGAGCACGGGGGTCCTGCCCTGTACTCCTCCACTGACCGGGAGCATTCATGACCTATTCCCTGACCGAACGTAAGCGCATCCGCAAGAGCTTTGCCAAGCGGGCGGCCGTGCTCGACGTGCCTTTTCTGCTGGCTACCCAGCTCGAGTCCTTCACTGCATTTCTGCAGGCGATGGTGCCGGGCGAGGCGCGGAAGAACGAGGGGCTGCAGGCAGCCTTCACGTCGATTTTCCCGATCAGCAGCCACTCGGGCAACGCGCGTCTGGAGTTCGTCAGCTATGCGCTGGGCGAGCCCCCGTTCGACGTTACGGAATGTCAGCAGCGCGGCCTCACGTTCGCAAGCCCGCTCGGGCCAAGGTGCGGCTCACGATCCTCGACAAGGAAGCGGCCAAGCCGACGATCAAGGAAGTGAAGGAGCAGGAAGTCTACATGGGCGAGATTCCGCTCATGACGACGACCGGATCGTTCGTCATCAACGGAACAGAGCGCGTCATCGTGTCCCAGTTGCACCGCTCCCCGGGCGTGTTTTTCGAGCACGACCGCGGCAAGACCCACAGCTCGGGCAAACTCCTGTTCTCTGCTCGCGTGATTCCCTACCGCGGGTCGTGGCTGGACTTCGAGTTCGACCCGAAAGACTACGTGTATTTCCGCGTCGACCGTCGCCGCAAGATGCCGGTGACCATTCTCCTCAAGGCGCTCGGCTACACGCCCGAGCGGATCCTGAAGGAGTTTTTCGCGTTCGACACATTCCATATCGAATCCTCGCATGTGCGATTCGACCTCGTGCCCGAGCGGCTGCGCGGCGAAGTGGCGCGTTTCGAGATCATCGACAAGTCCGGCAAGACACTGGTCGCCAAGGACAAGCGGATCACGGTAAAGCACATTCGCGACATGGATGCCGCAGGCATCAAGAAGATCGACGCGCCCGATGAGTACCTGCTCGGGCGGACGCTGTCGCACAACGTCGTGAGCGAAGACGGCGAAATCGTCGCCAACGCCAACGACGAGATCACCGAGACCCTGCTCGCCCAGTTGCGCGAATCGAAGGTCTCGAAGATCCAGACGCTGTTCATCAACGATCTCGACCAGGGTGGATACATCTCGCAGACCCTGCGCATCGACGAAACCACCGACATGAACGCTGCGCGCATCGCGATCTACCGGATGATGCGTCCCGGGGAGCCGCCAACGGAGGACGCGGTCGAGGCCCTGTTCAACGGCCTGTTCTTTGCGGAAGAGCGCTACGACCTGTCGTCGGTCGGCCGCATGAAGTTCAACCGCCGCGTCGGGGCACCGAGCGAGTACAGCTGGCAGCTGCGTCTAAAGAACCTGGCTCTTCCCAAGGATGCGGAAGAGTCGGTTCGCGAGTATTTCGGCCACCCGCCGGAAATGCACCTTTCGAAGGTCAGTCTCGAAGGCATCGACAGCCCGGAAGCAGCGCAGCAGGCTGTGGACAAGATGTTCCAGGACCTCAAAGCCAAGGGCGTCGACAAGCAGAAGCTCGATGTCAAGATCGAGCAGCGCCTGACGTTGTCGCCGAAGGACATCGTCGAAGTCATTCGCATCCTGGTCGAGTTGCGCAACGGCCGTGGCGAGATCGACGACATCGACCACCTCGGAAACCGGCGCGTGCGTTCGGTCGGCGAGCTGGCCGAGAACCAGTTTCGCGCGGGCCTCGTGCGCGTGGAGCGCGCGGTCAAGGAGCGGCTCTCGCAGGCGGAGTCGGACAACCTGATGCCGCACGACCTGATCAACGCAAAGCCGATTTCGGCCGCGATCAAGGAATTCTTCGGCTCATCCCAGCTGTCGCAGTTCATGGACCAGACCAACCCGCTGTCGGAGATCACCCACAAGCGCCGGGTTTCGGCGCTTGGACCGGGCGGCCTGACGCGCGAGCGCGCAGGCTTCGAGGTGCGCGACGTGCACCCGACGCACTATGGCCGGGTCTGCCCGATCGAGACGCCGGAAGGCCCGAACATCGGCCTGATCAATTCGCTCGCGCTGTACGCGCGCACCAACAAGTACGGCTTCCTCGAGACGCCTTACCGCAAGGTGATCAATTCCAAGGTCACCGATCACATCGACTTCCTCTCCGCAATCGAGGAAGGCAACTTCGTGATCGCGCAGGCGAACGCGCAGATCGACAAGTCGGGCAAGCTGGTGGACACGCTGGTGTCCTGCCGCAACAAGAACGAATTCTCGCTGTCGACTCCCGATCGCGTTGAATACATGGACATTGCACCCGCCCAGATCGTTTCGGTAGCGGCCTCGTTGATCCCGTTCCTCGAGCACGACGACGCCAACCGCGCGCTGATGGGCTCGAACATGCAGCGCCAGGCCGTTCCGTGCCTGCGCCCGGAAAAGCCTCTGGTCGGCACCGGGGTGGAGCGTACCGCGGCGGTCGACTCCGGCACCTGCGTGGTCGCCCTGCGCGGTGGCCTCGTGGACTACGTCGATGCAAACCGTATCGTGGTCCGCGTCAACGACGACGAGACGGTGCAGGGTGACGTGGGCGTGGACATCTACAAGCTCACCAAGTACACCCGTTCCAACCAGAACACGAACATCAACCAACGTCCGATCGTCAAGCAGGGCGAGCGTCTCGCCAAGGGCGACGTGATTGCCGACGGTGCCTCGACGGATCTGGGGGAGCTTGCGCTCGGCCAGAACATGCTGGTCGCGTTCATGCCCTGGAACGGCTACAACTTCGAAGACTCGATCCTGATTTCCGAGCGCGTCGTTGCCGAAGACCGCTTTACGTCGATCCATATCGAGGAACTCACGGTCGTGGCGCGCGACACCAAGCTCGGTGCAGAAGAGATCACGCGCGACATTTCCAACCTGTCCGAAGGGCAGCTTGCGCGCCTGGACGAGTCGGGAATCGTCTACATCGGCGCTGAAGTCGAGGCCGGTGACGTGCTTGTCGGCAAGGTGACGCCCAAGGGCGAAACCCAGCTCACGCCGGAAGAAAAGCTGCTGCGCGCGATCTTCGGCGAGAAGGCGTCCGACGTGAAGGACACCAGCCTGCGCGTGCCTTCGGGCATCTCGGGCACAGTGATCGACGTCCAGGTATTCACCCGCGAGGGCATCGAGCGCGACAAGCGTTCGCAGCAGATCATCGAAGACGAACTGCGTCGCTACAAGACCGACCTCGCGGACCAGATGCGTATCGTCGAGACGGACACCTTCGAACGCCTCGAGCGTCTGCTGACCGGCAAGACCGCCAACGGCGGACCGAAGAAGCTCGCCAAGGGCACCAAGATCACCAAGGCCTATCTGGACAGCGTCGAGCGCTACGACTGGTTCGACATCCGCCTCGCTACCGAGGAGTCGGCCGGACAGGTCGAATCGCTCAAAGAGTCGATCGCGCAGAAGCGGCGTGAGTTCGACGCGGCGTTCGAAGCCAAGCGCAAGAAGCTGACGCAGGGCGACGAGCTGCCGCCGGGCGTGCTGAAGATGGTCAAGGTCTACGTCGCGGTCAAGCGCCGCCTGCAGCCCGGCGACAAGATGGCCGGCCGCCACGGCAACAAGGGTGTGATCTCGAAGATCACGCCGGTCGAAGACATGCCGCACATGGCCGACGGAACGCCGCTGGACATCGTGCTCAACCCGCTGGGCGTGCCATCACGGATGAACGTGGGTCAGATCCTCGAGACGCACCTGGGCTGGGCCGCGAAGGGCCTGGGCCTGAAGCTTGGCGAGATGATCAAGCAGCAGGCGAAGGCCGTCGAGATCAAGAAAATGCTGCAGAAGATCTACAACTCCAGCGGCCGTGAAGAGGGCGTCGAGCACTTTTCGGACGAGGAAGTCGTGCAGCTGGCGAACAACCTCAAGGGCGGAGTGCCGTTCGCTACCCCGGTCTTTGACGGCGCGTCCGAGACCGAGATCAACGGCATGCTCGAAATGGCCGGCCTGCCGACCTCCGGACAGGTCACCCTGTTCGACGGCCGCAC
The DNA here is from genome assembly GCA_963844255.1 of uncultured beta proteobacterium. GTDB lineage: Bacteria > Pseudomonadota > Gammaproteobacteria > Burkholderiales > SG8-39 > SZAS-79. Next base: position 70,337 of record CAWJNP010000024.1, on the reverse strand, counting down.
GGGCGAGGCATTCGACCGCCAGGTCACGGTCGGCTACATGCACGTGCTGAAGCTGCACCACCTGGTCGACGACAAGATGCACGCGCGTTCCACCGGACCGTACTCGCTGGTCACGCAGCAGCCGCTCGGTGGCAAGGCGCAGTTCGGCGGGCAGCGTTTCGGCGAGATGGAAGTCTGGGCGCTGGAAGCGTACGGCGCCGCGTACACGCTGCAGGAGATGCTCACCGTCAAGTCGGACGACATCAACGGGCGTACCAAGGTGTACGAAAACATTGTCAAGGGCGATCACAAGATCGAGGCCGGCATGCCGGAATCGTTCAATGTGCTCGTGAAGGAAATCCGGTCGTTGGGTATCGACATTGACCTCGAGCGTTACTGAGATTAGGACTGAGGAGTCGCGATGAAAGCACTACTCGAACTGTTCAAGCAGGTTCAGCAGGACGAAGAATTTGACGCGATCAAGATCGGGCTAGCATCGCCCGAGAAGATCCGTTCGTGGTCGTACGGCGAGGTCAAGAAGCCCGAGACCATCAATTACCGGACCTTCAAGCCGGAGCGGGACGGCCTGTTCTGCGCCAAGATCTTCGGGCCGATCAAGGACTACGAGTGCCTGTGCGGCAAGTACAAGCGCCTCAAGCATCGTGGTGTGATCTGCGAGAAGTGCGGCGTCGAAGTGACGCTGGCCAAGGTGCGCCGCGAGCGTATGGGGCACATCGAGCTCGCCTCGCCGACCGCGCACATCTGGTTCCTGAAGAGCCTGCCTTCGCGCCTCGGACTCGTGCTCGACATGACGCTGCGCGACATCGAGCGCGTGCTCTACTTCGAAGCCTTCGTTGTGACCGATCCGGGCATGACGCCGCTCAAGCGCTGCCAGCTGCTGACCGAAGACGATTACCTCGCCAAGGTCGAGGAATTCGGCGACGATTTTTCGGCGGCCATGGGCGCCGAGGGGATCCGCGAGTTGCTGCGCTCGATCGACCTTGTCTATGACATCGAGCAGATCCGCAAGGATCTCGAAGCGACGACGTCGGACGCCAAGCTCAAGAAACTGGCCAAGCGGCTGAAGGTGATGGAGGGCTTCAAGAACTCCAACATCAAGCCCGACTGGATGGTCATGGAGGTTCTGCCGGTACTGCCGCCGGAACTGCGTCCGTTGGTGCCGCTGGACGGTGGTCGTTTTGCGACCTCCGACCTGAACGACCTGTATCGCCGCGTGATCAACCGCAACAACCGCCTGAAGCGGCTGCTGGAACTCAAAGCGCCGGAAATCATCGTGCGCAACGAAAAGCGCATGCTGCAGGAGGCCGTCGACTCGCTGCTCGACAACGGCCGTCGCGGCAAGGCGATGACGGGTGCGAACAAGCGCCCGCTGAAGTCGCTCGCCGACATGATCAAGGGCAAGGGCGGACGCTTCCGCCAGAACCTGCTCGGCAAGCGCGTCGACTATTCGGGCCGTTCGGTCATCGTCGTGGGTCCGCAGCTCAAGCTGCATCAGTGCGGCCTGCCGAAGAAGATGGCGCTCGAACTGTTCAAGCCGTTCATCTTCAACAAGCTCGAGTTGCTGGGCCTCGCTACCACGATCAAGGCTGCCAAACGCCTGGTCGAGCAGGAAGTCCCTGAAGTCTGGGACATTCTGGAAGAGGTTATCCGCGAGCACCCGGTGATGTTGAACCGCGCGCCGACGCTGCACCGCCTGGGCATCCAGTCGTTCGAGCCGGTCCTGATCGAGGGCAAGGCAATCCAGCTGCACCCGCTGGTCTGCGCGGCGTTCAACGCCGACTTCGACGGCGACCAGATGGCCGTCCACGTGCCGCTGTCGCTCGAGGCGCAGATGGAGGCACGCACGCTGATGCTCGCTTCGAACAACGTGCTCTCGCCTGCCAACGGCGAGCCGATCATCGTTCCGTCGCAGGACATCGTGCTGGGGCTGTACTACGGCACCCGCATGCGGGTGAACGCGAAGGGCGAGGGCATGGCTTTTGCGAACCTCGCCGAGGTGTCGCGTGCCTACGAGGGCCGTCAGGTCGACCTGCTTGCCCGCGTCTGGGTACGGATCAAGGAATACGACGTGGCCGAGGACGGCACGAAGACCGAAAAGACCACGCGCTACGAGACCACGGTCGGTCGCGCGCTCCTTTCTGAAATTCTTCCGCCCGGTCTGCCGTTCCCGCTGATCAACAAGGCGCTGAAGAAGAAGGAGATCTCCAAGCTCATCAACGCGTCGTTCCGCCGCTGCGGTCTGCGCGAGACCGTGATCTTCGCCGACAAGCTCATGCAGGCCGGTTTCACCACGGCAACCCGGGCGGGCATTTCGTTCGGCGTGAAGGACATGCTGATTCCCGAGAAGAAGAAGACCCTGCTCGAAGGTGCTGAGGCCGAGGTCAAGGAAATCGAGAGCCAGTACACCTCAGGCCTCGTGACCCTGGGTGAGCGCTACAACAAGGTGGTGGATATCTGGTCGCGCTGCGGCGAGCAGGTCGGCAAGGCGATGATGGACGAACTCGGTACCGAGCCTGTCACCGACCACAACGGCAAGAAGACTTCGCAGGAGTCGTTCAACTCCATCTACATGATGGCGGATTCCGGTGCGCGCGGTTCTGCGGCGCAGATCCGCCAGCTTGCCGGCATGCGCGGACTGATGGCCAAGCCGGACGGCTCGATCATCGAGACGCCGATCACGGCGAACTTCCGCGAAGGCCTGAACGTGTTGCAGTACTTCATCTCCACGCACGGCGCCCGCAAGGGTCTGGCCGACACGGCGCTGAAGACCGCGAACTCCGGGTACCTGACACGGCGCCTGGTCGATGTTACCCAGGATCTGGTTGTCATCGAGGAAGACTGCGGCACGAGCAATGGTGTTTCGATGAAGGCGCTGGTTGAGGGTGGTGAAGTCGTCGAGGCGCTGCGTGAGCGGATCCTCGGCCGGGTTCTGGCCATCGATCTGCCGCATCCCGAGACGCAGGACACGCTGTTCCACGCGGGCGAGCTGATCCAGGAAGAGCACGTAGACCGGATCGACGAGCTCGGCATTGACGAAGTCAAGGTGCGTACGCCGCTGACCTGCGATACGCGGTGGGGCCTGTGCTCCAGGTGCTACGGCCGCGACCTGGGCCGCGGTTCGCTCGTCAACGTAGGCGAAGCGGTGGGTGTGATTGCCGCGCAGTCGATCGGCGAGCCGGGCACGCAGCTGACGATGCGCACCTTCCACATCGGTGGTGCGGCATCGCGTACCGCGGTGCAGAGCAACGTCGAAGCAAAGTCCAACGGTACGGTGCGGTTCACCCCGCTGATGCGCTACGTCACCAACGCCAAGGGTGACAAGGTCGTCATCTCCCGTTCGGGCGAAGTCATGATCGTCGACGACAGCGGCCGCGAACGCGAGCGCCACAAGGTGCCGTACGGCGCCCTGCTGCTCGCCACCGACGGCAAGGTTGTCAAGGCAGGCGTCCTGATGGCGAGCTGGGATCCGCATACACGCCCGATCATCACCGAGTACGCCGGTACGGTGCGCTTCGAGAACGTCGAGGACGGCGTCACGGTCGCCAAGCAGGTGGACGAGGTCACGGGGCTTTCCACGCTCGTGGTCATCGACGCCAAGCGGCGCTCGAGCACGACCGCCAAGGGTGTGCGTCCGCAGGTCCGGCTGATCAACGAGGCTGGTGAAGACGTGCGCATTGCCGGTACCGACCACGCAGTCAGCATCACCTTCCAGGTGGGTGCGGTGATCGCGGTGCGCGATGGCCAGACCGTGCAGGTCGGCGAGGTTCTGGCGCGGATTCCGCAGGAATCCTCCAAGACCCGCGACATCACCGGCGGTCTGCCGCGCGTGGCCGAGCTGTTTGAGGCTCGTGCGCCGAAGGACGCCGGCATGTTGGCAGAGATCACGGGAACGGTTTCGTTCGGCAAGGACACCAAGGGCAAGCAGCGCCTGGTGATCACCGACCTCGAAGGCGTGCAGCATGAGTACCTGATCCCGAAAGACAAGCACGTGCTGGTGCACGACGGCCAGGTGGTAAACAAGGGCGAGATGATCGTCGACGGCCCGGTGGATCCGCACGACCTGTTGCGCCTGCTGGGGGTGGAAGCGCTCGCGCGTTACATCATCGACGAGGTGCAGGACGTCTACCGTCTGCAGGGCGTGAAGATCAACGACAAGCACATCGAAGTGATCGTGCGGCAGATGCTGCGCCGCTGTCAGGTCGAGGATCCGGGCGAAGCCGGGTTCATCACCGGAGAGCAGGCGGAGCGCGCCGAGATCCTGGACAAGAACGACAGGGCGGCGAGGGACGGCAAGAAACCCGCCACGTTCTCGTACATGCTGCTCGGCATCACCAAGGCTTCGCTGTCGACCGATTCGTTCATCTCCGCGGCCTCGTTCCAGGAGACCACGCGGGTGCTGACCGAAGCGGCAATCATGGGCAAGAAGGACACCCTGCGCGGCCTGAAGGAGAACGTCATTGTCGGCCGCCTGATTCCCGCGGGTACCGGCATGGCGTACCACAATATGAGAAAGCAGCAGGCTGCCGAACCGGTGCCCCAGGAGTTCGCTCCTGCCGAGGAATCGCCGGTCGAGGAAGCCAGCGCGGGGGAGTAGAGAAATACCGCGGGTGACCGGAAAAAGGGCAGCGAAAGCTGCCTTTTTTCTTTTCCAGAAGGGCGGTGCTAGCGGATGTCGGTACGGCCCAGGCTGCGCACGCGCACCTTGCCATTCACGAACTGCAGCATGATCCGGTATTCGCTCCCGACCCACGTGCTGCTGCTCCCGGTCAGTCCGAGAATCGCGACTGCCGAGGTATCCGTCGGCGACCCGAGGATCGCGATGACTTCGGACTCGCTCATCCCCTCCTTGATGCGTTCGTAGTTCTCGGGCGTGACCTTTCCGCAGGCTGTGAGCACGACTGCGAAGGCAAGAACGGCAATGAGCCGGATGGCGAATTTCATCATGAGGCTCTACTATAGCCCCCGCGACAGTGACCGTGGAGACCGGATATGGGCAAGGTTGGGGAGTTCCAGACAAAAGCAGCCGTGGAACGCGCCGCGCGGATCGATCTCGCCGCCGCGTTTCGACTTGCAGTGCGCCTGGACATGCATGAAGGGGTCTGCAACCACCTTTCGCTGATGCTGCCCGGCGGCACCGACCGGTTCCTTCTGAACCGCTTCGGCCTTCACTGGAGTGAAGTGACCGCCTCCAACCTGTTGGCGCTCGATGCCGAGGGAAAAATACTGGAAGGCGAAGGCGCGTTCGAGAAGACGGCGTTCTATATTCATTCGCGGATCCACCTCGCCAACCCGAACGCGACCTGCGTGCTGCATACGCACATGCCTTACGCGACGGCGCTGACTCTCACCATTCCCGGCCGGCTCCAGATGGTCGAACAGAACGCGCTGCGGTTTGTCGACGACATCGCCTACGACGACGAATACAACGGGCTGGTGGTGGACAATGCCGAGGGCGACCGGCTGGCGAGTGCGCTCGGCGAGAAACGCGTCATGTTTCTTGCGAACCATGGCGTAATCGTAGTCGGCAAGACCGTCGCCGAGGCGTTCGACCTGATGTATTACCTGGAGCGTGCCTGCCGGTTGCAGGTCCTTGCGTTGTCGATGGGCACCGGGCTGCGTCCGGTACGCGACGCGGTTGCCCGCAATACCTACGCAATGCTGCAGGAGCAGACCACCCTATATGCTGATGCGCATTTTGGCGCCCTGAAGCGCATTCTCGATCGCGAGGAGCCCGACTATTCCAGCTAGTCCCCTGATCCGTCCGGCGACAGAGGACGATCTGCCTGCCATCCAGGACATTTATGCGCATCACGTGCTCAATGGCCTCGCCACGTTTGAGGAGGTGCCGCCGGGACTGGAGGAAATGTGCCGGCGCTTCCTCGGGGTGACCGGGCGCGGCCTGCCCTACCTCGTCGCGGCGACAGGCAGCGCGCCAGCGGGGAAAGTGCTCGGCTATGGCTATTGCGCGCTGTACCGCGAGCGATCAGCCTATCGCTACTGCCTTGAAGATTCGATCTACGTGAAGCACGGCATGCAGGGCAAGGGAATCGGACGGGCCTTGCTGAGTGCGATGATTGAAACCTCTGCCGCGCTGGGCTACCGGCAGATGATCGCGGTCATCGGCGACAGCGGCAACGCAGGCTCGATCGGCCTGCACGCGAGCCTCGGATTCATCCGGGCCGGCCTGCTGCGCTCGTCAGGTTTCAAGTTCGGCCGCTGGGTCGACACCGTGACCATGCAGCGACCGCTGGGGCCGGGTGACGGCAGCAAGCCTGCGGGCGATCCCGTCACGGGATGAATCAGTGCGCGCTTGAGATCTCGCTGCGCTGCTCGGTCATCTTCAGCAACGCATAGAGCGCGCCCAAGCGGGGCACTTCGAGCGCGTGCCGCCGCGCAATCCGGACCACGTTGCCAAGAAGAGCCTCGGTTTCCATCGGACGCCCGGCGAGAAAATCCTGCCCCATGCTGGATACGTAATTCGGCAGTCTGAGCGTGCCGGCGATCAGCTTGTCGATCGTATCCGCCGGCAGAGGATGGCCGTCCGCGGCGGCGACGGTGGCGAATTCGCTGATCGCCTCGCGCACGAAGCGGGCCGTTTCTTCGCTGCCGAGCATGTCACGGGTGCCCAGTCCGCCGCCGAGCGCAGACACCGGGTTGAGCACCGTGTTCCAGGCGCATTTCAGCCAGCGTGCGCCGACGATATCCTCACTGACGGCACCGCTCGAACCGCCTTTCTTCAGCAGACCAGCTATCTGCTGTGCGATGTCGGAAGCGCCTTTCGGATACCGGCCCAGCACGAGGCGGGTGAACTCCGAATGATGTTTCACGATGCCGCCAGCCTCGCGGCTGACCGCGGCATAGGCGATCCCGGAAACAAGCTCGTTGTCCGGGAACGCAGCCGCGACGGGGGCCTCGATTTCGATTCCATTGGCGACAAGCACGATGGCGGTATGCGCGCCGAGTGCCGGGCCGATCAACGCGACCGGATCGGTGCTCGCGGTGAGCTTGAGGCAGACCAGGAGGATGTCGGGTTCGCCGCGGTATTTGTCGCCCGGGTGCAGCAGCTGCGCGGGCCGCCAGGACAGGTCACCCAGATGGCTTTCGATCCGGAACCCGCCTGCGGAAATTGCCTCGAAGTCGGAGCGCACCACGGCAGAAACATCACAGCCGGCGCGGGACAGCACCCCGCCATAGAACGCGCCGATCGCTCCGGCCCCAATGACAAGGACCCGCGGGGCCGAACCAGCCTCAGGCATCGCCGGTGAGGATGACGACTTTTCCCTTGACCTGCCGCGCGGCCATCATCTTCAGCGCGTCTGCCGCCTTTTCCAGCGGGAACGTGGCGGTGATGTGGGGCTTGAGCTTGCCTTCGCGAAACCACGTGCCCAGTTGCATTACGCTGTCCACAAAGGCCTTCGGCTCGCGCTTGGTGTAATCGCCCCAGAACACGCCGACGATCGAGCAGCCCTTGAGCAGCGTGAGGTTGAGAGGAATCTTCGGGATGTCGCCCGCCGCGAAGCCGATGACCAGCAGGCGGCCGCGCCAGGCCGTCGAGCGCAGCGCGAGTTCCGTAAACTTGCCGCCGACCGGATCGTAGACGACGTCCACGCCACGGCCGCCGGTGATTGCCTTGATGCGCTCGCGCATATCCTCGGTCGCGTAATTGATGAGCTCGTCAGCACCGTGCTGTTTGCAGACCGCGAGCTTCTCTGCGCTCGACGCGCAGGCGATGACCTTCGCGCCGAGCGCCTTGCCGATCTCGATCGCCGAAATTCCCACGCCACCGGCTGCCCCAAGCACCAGCAGGGTCTCCCCCGCCTTCAGAGCGCCACGGTCGCGCAGTGCGTGATCTGAGGTCCCGTAGGTGAGGATGAACGAGGCAGCGGTCTTGAAATCCATGCCCTCGGGCATCGGAATCAGACGGTCTTCCTCGGTTTTTGCCTCTTCAGCGAACGCGCCCGCGCCCGTGAATGCAATCACCTTGTCGCCAGGTTTGAAGCGCGTGACGCCTTCGCCAACCGACTTGATCACGCCGGCCAGTTCGCTGCCGGGTGAAAACGGCAGGGCCGGTTTCATCTGGTACTTGTTTTCGATGATCAGCACGTCGGGAAAATTGACGCTCGCCGCCTTCACTGTGACGACTACTTCGCCCTTTGCGGGGACGGGCGAGGGGACCTCTTCGTAGACCAGCGTATCGGGCGGGCCGAACGCCTTGCAGAGCACAGCTTTCATGTTCGTTTCACAGGTTGAGCCTGGGGAAAGGTGATGATAGCTTAGAGTAGCGGATTGCACGCCCGCCGCCGCTCTACGCACGCCAGGATCCGATGCCAAACGAACCTTCGTTTTCCGTTTTTTTGAAGCGCGATTGCCCGACCTGCCAGCTGGTCGCGCCGATCGTGCGTACGCTGTCGACAAGCGATGCCGCGATTTCAGTCTATTCCCAGGACGACCCCGGTTTCCCCGAAGACCTGCGCGAGGTAGTGGACGACCGCGAACTGAGCGCGTCGTTCCGGCACGGGATCGAGATCGTTCCCACGCTGATTCGTTTCGAAGAAGGTCGTGAAGTCACGCGTACCGAGGGTTGGGACGTGAGCGAGTGGCGCAGGGTGACTGGAATTGCGGGGCTTGGCGAAGGCCTGCCGGCGCTGCGGCCCGGCTGCGGCTCGAAGAGCGTAGAGCCCGGCTTGGCGGAGTATCTTCAGGTCAGGTTCGGAGATCCGGGGCTGGCCTCGCGGAAGATCGAGTTCGGCGAATACGACGATCCGGTCGAAGTGTGTTTCGAGCGTGGCTGGAGCGACGGCCTGCCGGTCGTGCCACCGACCGACGTACGCGTGCTGCGCATGCTGCAGGGAACATCGCGCGCCCCCGGCGAGGTCGTGGGCGCCATTCCACCGAATCTCGCAGAATGCACCGTGGAAAAAGTCGCGATCAATGCGGTGATGGCTGGTTGCAAGCCTGAATACATGCCGGTACTGCTTGCGGCCATAGAAGCGGCGCTCGAACCCGTATTCACATTGCACGGCCTGTTGGCGACGACGTATTTTTCTTCGCCGATCATCATCGTCAACGGTCCGGTTGCAAAGCGCATCGGCATGAATTCCGGCCTCAATGCCCTGGGCCAGGGAAATCGCGCCAACGCGACCATCGGGCGCGCACTGCAACTCATCGTGCGCAACGTGGGTGGCGGACGGCCCGGGGAAGCCGACCGTGCCACACTGGGCGGGCCTGGCAAGTACACCTTCTGCTTTGCGGAGGACGAGTCCGATCCGGGCTGGGAGCCCTTGTCGGTGTCGCGTGGTTTTGCGCGCGGCGCGTCGACGGTCACGCTGTTCCAGGGCGAGGGCGTGCAGGGATTCGTCGACCAGAAATCCCGCTCGCCCGAGGATCTGGCTCGCTCGCTCGCCATGGGCCTGAATGCGATCGGGCACCCGAAGACGGTGCTTTCTCAGCGCGCGATCCTCGTGCTGTCGCCCGAGCACTATGCGATATTTGCGGCGGCAAACTGGGATCGCAGGAGAATCGAAGCCGCAATCAATGCGGCGACCGTGCGCCCGGGGAAGGACCTGGTTGCCGGGGCGCAGGGCGTCGGCGAGGGCATACCTGCCGCGCAGGCTGGCGAGTCGCTGCCGAAATTCTACGAAGGCGGGCTCATGATCGTGCGTGCCGGTGGTCCGGCCGGCCTGTTTTCCGCAATCCTGCCCGGCTGGCTGGCCGGGCGCAACCGCATGGAACTGCAACCCGTGACCAAGGAGATCAAAACATGAATGGCATGCTCTCAATGCGCGATCCGACCCCGGGGACGTCGCCGCTCAAGCGGCCGCGCCTGGCGCCGCCGCGCTCGCTCGAAGGACTGACCGTGGGACTGTTCGACATCGGCAAGACGCGCACCAAGGAGTTCCTCGATCGGGTCGAGCAGCGCCTGCACGAGCGCAAGATCAAGACAGCGCGTTTCGGCAAGCCGACCAACGCCAAGGTCGCCACACCGGAGAACCTGCAGAAGGTCGCGGCCGAAGCCGACGTCGTCCTGATTGCGCTTTCCGACTGAGGCTCATGCACGTCGTGCAGTCTGCACGACCTCATGAACCTCGATTCGCGCGGCATCCCCGGTGTTTCCATCGTCACGACCGGCTTTACGGATGCCGTCGCTGCGCATTCGCAGGCCATCGGATTCGAGCCAGCAATCGTCTATGTGCCCCATCCGATACAGAACCGCACCGCGGAAGAGCTGGATCAGATCGCGGACGCAGCAATCGAGTCCGCGCTCGGGATGCTGACCGCGACGGGCTGAACCCATGAAGCTGCACATCGGCGGAAAGCAGACCAGGTTCGGCTGGAAGATCCTCAATATCCAGGCCGGACCGGGGGTGGATTTCGTCGGGGATATCAGCGACCTCAGCCAGTTTGGCGACAAGTCGATCAAGCAGATCTACGCGAGCCACGTACTCGAGCACGTGCGGCAGTCCAGGGTGCTCGATACGCTCAAGGGCTTGCACCGCGTGCTGGCCGATGGCGGAAACATGTATGTGTCGGTGCCCGACATGGACATCCTCTGCCGCGCCATGATCGAGCCCGACGCACCACTGGACACCCGGATCCACCTCATGCGGATGATGTTCGGTGGACAGGTCGACGACGACGATATCCACTATTTCGGCTGGAACGAGGCGTTCATGATGCATTTTCTCGGGATGGCGGGTTTTACCGCGGCAGTCCGGGTGCAGAAGTTCGGCATCTTCAAGGACACCAGCGACTTCGCGCCCTATGGTTATCCGATCAGCCTGAACATGATTGTCACGAAATAGGGTCGTCGCGGGACGGCGACTAGCGCGAGCACGCGAATTGGCGGAAGAGAGTGGGAGTCGAACCCACACAGGACCGTCAGACGGCCCACACCGGGTTTGAAGTCCGGCCGCCCCACCGGGAGCGATTCCCTTCCCTTGAAACACTGCGCTGCGACAGTTTATCCCGTGCAAGTACCTGCCTGCATCATGCCATTGCGTTCAGGCACGGATCGCCGCCGCAGCGGCGTTTGCCGCGGCGATGCCCTCCGAAAGTGCGTGCGAGAGCATGCCGCCGTAGCCTGCGCGCACTGCGCCGGCCGCGAATACACCGGGCATCGCCGACTGCAGGCCGGCATCGGTCATGAGATGTCCGCCGGCATCGCGCTGGATTTCCGCTGGCGCGAACTCGCCGACGGGCTCAAGGCCGATATAGGGAAAAACGCCACTGCAGGCAATCTCGATCGCCATGTCGTCGCCGACGTTTTTCACCCGCACGGCCCGTATGGATTGCTCGCCAAGGATCGCGTCGACCTGCGAGTTCAGATGGACGACGATGTTTGCATGGCCCGCGACCTGGTCTACGTAGTGCTGGCGTGCGGTGAATCCGCCGCCGCGATGGATCAGGTGCACCTGCCTGGCGAATTCGGTCAGGACCAGCGCTTCCTGAAGGGCCGAGTCGCCACCGCCGACCACGACAACATCCTGTCCCTTGTAGAAAGGCCCGTCGCAATCGGCGCAGTGCGAGACGCCGTTCTCCTCGAACTCGGCCTCACCCGGGACGCCCAGTCGCTTCAAGCGTGCGCCCGTGGCGATGATCACTGCGCGCGCCCGATGATCGCCCGCGTCGCTGCTCACCACGAGGACGTCCCCGTCGCGTGCGATACCGCTGGCCGATGCCGTGATGTTCTTTGCGCCGAGCTTGCTCGCTTCCATCATCATGCCGGCGGCCACGTCGCTTCCGGAGCCCCCGATTTCCCCGTCCAGTGCATTGATGTTGGTTACCAGGCCGCCGAAGAACAGGGTCTCCAGCATGGCCGTGGCAAGCCCTTCCTGTGCCGCCTGCCGGGCGGCGGCAAGACCGGTGACGCCGGTGCCGATGACAATCAGATCGTACTGTTGCATGGGTGCGTTTCCATGAGGTTCGTGACTATGGCCCGGCCTGTGCAGCCGGGCCGAGGATGGGTTCGTAGTCCTTGCGCATCGTGCGCTGATCGCCGATGCGCTGCGTGATGCCCAGCCGGTCGAGGCACTCGAGGATTTCGATCACCCGGGTGCGGCCGATGTCGGTGTGGTCGCGCACCTGTGCTGCGCTGAACTTTCCGCCCGGGACGGACTTCGCGACCGCCACGGCGATTGCGGCGAACTGCGCAAGCGTGCCGCGCAGGTAGAAGCGCTCGGGTGTGACGCGCACCAGTTCCCCGGTCTTCGCCTTGCGATGCATGAAATCCTTGAGCAGTGGCGCCTTGATCGATGTTGCGGCCGCCAGTTCGGCGAGCGTCAGGCTTGCGAATCCGGCGGCCCCGAGCACCGGCTGCACGCTCTGCCACATCTTCTGGTCGGCCGGATTGTCGGTCGCCACGTGCCGCGGCAGCCGCGCGACCGCGCCCGCGAGTTCGATCTTCTTGTCGTCGGCGAGCAGCCGCAGGAGCACTGCAAACACGGCAGCGGATTGCTCGGGGGCGCACTGTTTCCTGAGCACGGGAATCTCGATACCGAGCGCCTGCGGCTTTTCAGCGTGAAAACGCTCCAGTGTCTGCCGCACCGTTGTCTTGATCGTGTCGATTGTGACGCGCGGGATGGCGATGGGCGGCTCCTTGCCGATCACAACCAGACCGTTGCGTTCCACCAGCGGAGCGAGGCGCGCTTCGTCGAGGTTGTAGTTGCGGCCAAACCAGGCGAGATCGATGCCCGAAGGAGTACAGGGCGCCAACGCGGCGAGCGCGACCCCGGCATCGGCACTCTCCAGGGCGGCGAGTTGCGTGGCGCGCCGCTCGGCATTGCGGCGCTGGCGCGGCGCCCAGGGGTCGATGACGATTCCGCCGCCGATCGTGCGCAATGCGGACTGATCGCGCAGGATGAAACGGTCGCCGTTCAGCGCCGCGACGGGCTGGTCGACGATCAGCTGGGCGAGGCCGGATTCGCCAGGCCGTATCTCTGCGCCGCGGCGGATCGAGACCCGCGCGGTGACATCGCGCGCGCCGTGATGCAGATGGACCGGGGTCCAGTGCTTGAGCGGTTTGGTTTCAGAATCAAGAAGGCGCAGGCGCACGTCGAGGCGCTGCGTGGGCGCGTGCAGGGCGGGCGACAGCACCCAGTCGCCGCGCGCGAGGTCGGCCACTTCCACGCCGGTGAGGTTCAGCGCACAGCGCTCGCCCGCCACCGCCTGCGCCGCCACTTTGGCGTCCTTCTGGATGCTGCGCACGCGCACTTCGATGCCGGCCGGCGAGACGATCAGCCTGTCGCCCGCCGCGACCGCGCCGCTGAAGACGGTACCGGTGACCACGGTGCCGCTTCCGGCCACGCTGAACACACGATCGATGGCAAAGCGCAGATGACGTCCTTCCTGTCCGGCGTGACGCAGGTGCTTCGCGGCATCCGTCAAGGCCGCACGCAAGGGCGCGAGCCCCGTGCCTGCGATGGCCGAACCAGGCAGCACGGGGATATCGGCCAGCCCGGTCGTTGCGAGCAGCGCCTTCACGGACGAAGTGACTTCGGCCACGCGCTCGGCGGGAACCCGGTCGGTCTTGGTAATTACTGCGATGCCGCGCTTCACCGACAGCAGTTCGACGATGTGCAGGTGTTCGACGGTTTGCGGCATGACGCCGTCGTCGGCCGCCACGATCAGCATCACGTAGTCGATTCCGCACACGCCGGCGAGCATGTTGCGCACGAAACGCTCGTGGCCGGGCACGTCGACGAATCCTATTGTCAGGTCCGACTGCGGAATCTTCCAGTAGGCAAAGCCCAGGTCGATGGAAATGCCGCGCTTCTTCTCTTCGGGCAGGCGATCGGTGTCCACCCCGGTCAGCGCTTTCACGAGGGTGGTCTTCCCGTGGTCGATATGGCCTGCGGTCGCGACGATCATGGCATTCTGACGGCCGGCAGCACCAAGCTGCCGAGTTGTGCGGCGAACCCGGCCTCGTTCTCCAGGCAGCGCAGATCGAGGATCAGTTCGCCTTCTCTGATGTGGCCGATCACCGGCACCGGCAGGGCGCGGAACGCATCGGCGAGCGCATCGGCCGCGCCGCTTCTGCGTTTGCCGCGTGGAATCAGCGCAATCCCCGCGCTCGGCAAGGTTTCCACCGGCAATGCGCCGCTGCCGATCTGGCTGGCACAGGTGACGACGCGCGCGTCTGCCAGGCCTGCGACGGCCTGCGCAATGGCGGGCAGCAGGCGTTCCGCGAGGGCCTGGATTTCGCTTTGCGCACGGGTCAGCAGGCGCAACACCGGCAGTTCCTCGCGCAGGCGTTCCGGGTTGGCGTACAGCCGCAGCGTGGCCTCAAGCGCAGCTAGCCGCACCTTGTCCAGTCGAAGCGCCCGCTTCATCGGGTTCTTGCGGATCTTCGCGATCAGGTCGCGGCGGCCGACAATCAGCCCGCATTGCGGCCCGCCGAGCAGCTTGTCGCCGCTGAAGGTGACGATGTCGGCCCCGTGCGCGAGCGCCTCGCGCGGCGTCGGCTCGTGCGGCAGGCCGTAATCCTCGAGATTGACCAGCATGCCGCAGCCCAGGTCGTTGATCAGCGGCAGGCCATGCGCTTTTGCGATCGCGGCCAGCTCGGCCTCCGGCACCGAGGCTGTGAATCCGTGGATCGCATAGTTGCTTGCGTGCACCTTCATGATCGCGCCGCTGGCCGTGCCGATCGCGTTCACGAAATCGTGCGGATGGGTGCGGTTGGTCGTGCCCACTTCGCGCAGCCTGCAGCCCGAACTCGCCATGATGTCCGGGATGCGGAACGATCCGCCGATCTCGACCAGCTCGCCGCGCGAAACGATGACCTCCTTGCGCCGGGCCAGCGTATTCAGGCAGAGATAGACCGCTGCCGCGTTGTTGTTGACGACAACGGCTGCTTCCGCCCCGGTCAGGCGCGTGAGCCAGGATTCCACGTGGCTGTCACGCTCCCCGCGCGCCGCGCCGGCGATGTCGTACTCGAGGTTGACCGGGCTCGCCATCGCGCCGACGGCGGCGTCGATTGCGGACTGCGGATAAAGCGCACGGCCGAGGTTGGTGTGCAGTACCGTGCCCGAGAGGTTGAATACCGGCCGAATAGACGGGCGCAGCAGGGCCGTGATCCACGCCGCGCACTCTGCGGCGAGTCCGGACAGGTCCAGGCTGGCGTCGTCGGACGAAGGCGACATTGCCGCGCGGTGCCTTGCGAGTACCGCGCGCACTGCCTCTACCGTAATCGTGTGCCCGTGGCATTTGGCGAGCCGCGCGACCTCGGTGGATCCCAGCAGTGCATCGACCGAGGGCAAAGAGGCGCGTCCGCTGCGCGTCATGGATGCGGCCGCGACAATTTCAAGTTCTGCCGCGCGCGGTGTGTTTGGCGATTCATATTGCGATTGTGCCATGCGCTAAATGTGACGCGTGTCGCGAGTGCGAAAGGGCGATAGTGATCGAGACTGTCGGCATAGGGCACGCCTATGGGTGCGGTGGGGGTACGGCACCCATCTGTCCGGACTAGGCCCGGGTCGCGCCCGCGGATGTCGTAAGAGATGCGCCAAACCACTTTCCATCGCGTACCAGCCCCTGACTCACCCTCTCTACCAGTTCGACGACGCACTCGGCAGCAGCACTCAGCGCAACGATGTCATAAGTGCAAAGAGACAGCCGCCGGGTCAGAGCCACGTCTGAAATTCGCCTTGCCGTCAGCCCTTCGGCGTGCGAAGCGCCCCCCATGGCCGACGCGGACAGAATCGTGGCGCCGATACCGTCTGCCACAAGCGACTTGATCGTCGCCAGCGAATCGAGTTCCGCAATCACTTCAGGCGTGTGGCCGGCGGATGCAAACGCATCCTCCACTATCTGGCGTGTCGTGTTGGCGCGCCCGGGAAGGATGTAGCGCAGCTCGGCGGCCTGAGCAATGGTCAGGGGTTCGTCAAATTTAGCCTGTCCGGCACTGAGCAGGAACAAATCCTCTGTCAGAAGCGTTCGTACCTGCATGTGCGAAGGTTGAAATCCCGCACCCTTCTTCGACCCAACAGCCGGCCGCTGTCCGTCAAAGAGGAGCGCCATCTCTATGCGGCCGTTCACGACGAGTTCTTCCAGGTGTCCGCTCAGACTCTCCACGATCTGCAGGCGTATCGTCGGATGGCGTTCCTGCATCGCAGTCACAAGCGGTGCGGCAAGGATGTTCGCTACGCTGGTTGGCATGCCGATCGATACGTCGCCGGAGGGGTTGGCGCCCAGGCGTTGTACGTCCGAGCGCATGTTCTCCATCAGACGCAACACCGACTGCGCATGACGATAGAACATCTGCCCGGCTTCGGTGGCCGCAACCCCACGCACCGAACGGGAAAGCAGGCGCACGCCCAGCTCGGATTCCAAGTGGGCGATTTGCTGACTGAGCGCAGGCTGCGCTATGAACAGATCGGCCGCCGCGCGCGAAAAGCTGCCGAGCTCGACGATCCGCACAAAGTAACGTAGCTGGCGAAACTCCATCGAGGGAGTGTCTCATACCGCTGCGCCACGCTCTTCCGGGAAAGAGAGCCACGAGGGCGAACGCAGGGGATACCATTCGCCTATGCCGCCATCGCCAACGCGTATTGGTTCGTATGGAATGAATCGGATAGCCTCGCAATCCCGGGTGGGCAAGCAACCTCCCTGACAGGGAACACATGAAGAAGATTCTCGACGGCATCGTCGTGCTGGACCTGACGCGCTTCTTTTCCGGCCCGCACGGCACGCTGCTGCTTGCCGGCATGGGCGCGGAGGTCATCAAGATCGACGACCCGAAGGGCGGCGATCCGACCGCTTTCGCCCCGCCGTTCGACGGCCCGGAAGGCATTTCGCTCGAGAAAAAGTCCGACTCGGACATGGGGCTCGCCTACTTGAAGCGGATGCGCGGGAAAAAATCGACCACGCTCGATCTCAAATCGCCCCGGGGCCTGGCGATCTTCCTCGCCATGGTGGCCAAGGCCGACGTGGTCGTCGAAAATTTCCGCACCGGGGTGGCTGCGCGCCTCGGCATCGATTACGAGGCCCTGCGCGCGGTCAACCCCGCGATCATCTACTGCGCCCTGACCGGGTACGGATCCACCGGCCCGGCGAAGGACGACAAGGCCTACGACCTCATGGTGCAGGCGGCAACCGGACTCATGAGCATGACGGGGGAGCCCGGCGCGCCGCCGTCCAAGGCCGGATCGGCGCTGTCGGATGCGATCTCCGGCGTGTTTGCCTCGCACGGCGTGGTCGCAGCCCTGCTGCATCGCGAGCGCACCGGCGAAGGTCAGGCGATCGACGTCGCGATGAGCGATTGCCTGTTTTCGCTGCTGTTCGACGAGCCGATCGATTGCTACGAACGCCTGAACCTTGCACCCCGGCAGGGCAACCGGATCATGCGGTTTTCGCCGTTCAACATTTTCAAGGCGCAGGACGGCTGGGTTGCGATCGGCGCCGCGACCCATGCAGAATGGTTGTCCCTGATCGATGTCATGGGACGCGCGGAGCTGAAGGACGATCCGGACATGATGAACGTCGGCTGGCGGATCGTGAACAACGCGGCAGTCGAAGTAGTGGTGAACCGGTGGACTGCAGAGCGCTCCGGGCAGGAGATCGTGGATGCGCTCACGCGCGCCGGCGTCGCGTGCAGCCTGGTGCGTACGGCGGACGATGTGATGCGCTGGCCGCAGCTGCTTGAGCGCGAAATGATTGTGCGCCTCGTCAATCCGCTGACCGGAGCAGCCGCGGCCGCGATGGGCCCGGGGTTTCCGATCAAGTTCAGCCGTACCCCGGCCGGGTACGACACGCCGGCGCCGGTGCCGGGCGCGCACAGCGAGGAAGTCTTTGCCCGTTTCGCAGAGCTGTCGGCTTCCGAGTTACGGCAGCTGAGGGACGATGGCATCATATGAATCCACTGGAGGGACCAACTGCAATGAGCGACGCAACGGGAATGTCGAGCGCGGTTCTGGAAGTCGAGGACGCGTTCGAAGCCAACGAGCTGTTCCAGAAGAACGGCTGGACCGATGGTCTGCCCATCGTCCCGCCGACTGAGGCGGGCGTGGCGCGCTTTCTCGCCGCCGCGGGACTCAAGCCTGACGACGTGGTCGGCACCGAACCGGTACGCCGTCGCCGGATCAGCGCGGAGAAGGTTGCGATTGCCGCCCTGATGGCCGGCTGCCTGCCCGAGTACATGCCGGTCGTGATCGCGATCGTCAAGGCGATGTGCAAGCCCGAACTCGGACTGCACGGCAGCACGGCGAGCACCGGTGGCAGCGCGCCCTTCATCGTGGTGAACGGGCCGATCCGCACCCTGCTGGGGATGAATTCGACCCACAATGCGCTCGCCAACGCGAGTCGCGCCAACGCCAGCATCGGCCGCACGGTGCGGCTGTTCCTGCTGAACGTGCTGGGCGGGGTACCCGGACAGCTCGACCGTTCGACGCTCGGCCATCCGGGCAAGTTCACTTTCTGTGTCGCCGAAGACGAGGAAGACAGCCCCTGGATTCCGCTCTCGGTCGAGCGCGGCATGCCTGCGGGCACCTCGGCGGTGACCGTGCTGTGCGTGGAATCGCCGCACCAGATCATGAACGAGTGGACGCACGATCCGAAGGAGATCGTCGAGACCTATGCCTCGGCGATCCGCAGCAACATGCTGACCTACTCGATCTGGGCGGGTAACTACGCGATCGTGATTCCAAAGCAGCACCGCGAAATTTTCAGCGAGGCGGGCTGGCAGAAGAAACAGATCCGCGAGGCCACGTTCGAGGCGGCCAAGGTCACGCGCGGCGAATGGCGCACGGTCGGAAAGTCCGCGGTGGCCGGGCGCAAGGACGAGAACGAAATCTACCGCGCCCTGCGCACGCCGGACGACCTTCTGGTGGTCGCCGCCGGTGGGCCTGCGGGCGGATTTGCAGCAATCGTACCGCCCTGGTACGGAAAGAAGTCCCTGGCAATCACGATGCCCATAGAGGAGAAACACGCATGACACTCAGAGTTCTGGATCCGCGTCTCGAGGCCGATGGGGAGGCACTGCGCCTCGCCCCGCCGCTTGCATCACTCAACGGCGCGCTGATCGGCATGATCGACAATGCCAAGATCGGCACCGCACGCTACTTCGATTTCATTGAAGAAATCCTGCGCAAGGACTACGGCGTACGCGAAGTCATCCGGCGCAGAAAGCCCGACTCCTCGCGCCCCGTGCCCCCGCAGATGCTCGCCGAGCTCAGTGGTGCCGACGCGATGCTCGCCGCGATCGGCGACTGAGGGAGCTGCTCGTCGTGCAGTCTGCACGACGCCATTGAAGCGGAACGGCTCGGCATCCCGGCGGTTGCGGTGATTACCGAGCGCTTCATCCGCAGCGCCGAGGTCGTTGGAGAAGTGAACGGTCTGCCCGGGTACCCGTTTGTCGTGATCGGCCATCCCGTGGCCAATGACGATGACGCCGCACTGCGCAAGAAGGCCGAGGATTCGATCAAGGCGATCGTTTCCATGTTGATGGAGCGCAAGAGCTGAGGCGGAAACACCACGCTGCCCGGAATTGATTTAAGCTGGCGCGCATGAACAGGCTGACTGCGATGCGTCTGGGTGCCTCGGTCCTTGCGACCGTGCTGTTCGCCTGCCTGTCTGCGCCGGCGTCATCGCGGGCCGAGGATGCCGCGGCATCCTGGCCGGCCAAGCCGGTCAAACTGATCATTCCCTTTTCGCCCGGGGGCAGCACCGATTTCCAGGGCCGCCTGCTGACCGACTGGCTTACCCGCCACTTCAACCAGCAGTTCTTCATCGAGTACAAGCCCGGTGCCGGGAGCAATATCGGCGTGGCCGAACTCGCGCGCAGTGCGCCGGACGGCCATACACTGGGCTGGATCACGGTGGCCTCGCACGCGATCAATCCGACCCTGTACGCAAAGCTTCCGTTCGACCACATCAAGGACTTCGCGCCGGTGTCGATGGTCGGCACGTTCCCGAATCTGCTGGTAGTCAACAAGGACGTGCCGGCAAGCAACGTGCCGGAACTGATCGCTCTGCTGAAGAAGAATCCGGGCAAATACACCTTTGCTTCCTCCGGTCAGGGCACCTCCCTGCATCTGTCCGGAGAGATGTTCAAGGTCATGACCGGTACCGACATGATCCACATCCCGTACAAGGGCGGCGGGCCGGCCCTGCAGGACGTGATCGGCGGGCAGGTGAGCATGACCTTCGGGAACATGCCCACGGTGCTCGGGCAGGCGAAGGGCGGCAAGGTGCGCGCGATTGCCGTGACCTCCTCCGAGCGCTGGTTCACCGCGCCCGAGATCCCGACGATTGCGGAAACCGTTCCCGGTTTTTTTGCAATGTCCTGGCATGGTGTGGCCTTTCCGGCCAATACGCCGCCGGGGATCGTGGACAAGCTCGCGGCCGCCATCCAGCGCGGTCTGGCGACGCCTGAATTGCAGGCCAGCTTTGCCAAGGGCGGCTCCAAGGCGACCTCGATGTCGCCGCAACAATTTGCCGCCTTCATCCGCGAAGACACCGCGCGCTGGGCGCCGGTGATCCGCGCCTCGGGCGCGCGAATCGACTAACGGTCGGAAGGGCTCAGGCCCCGAGCAACGCCGGAGAGGGCGGAATCTCGCCGCGCTCCACACGGGTGACGATCCCGGTCAGCTTCGCGTGGCTCGGCGCCGGCACGCCGACCTCGGCTCCCTTTGTTGCGATCGCCCCGTTCATCGCATCGATCTCCGTGCGCCGGCCCTTCAGGATGTCCTGCGCCATCGACGGGCGCTGGATGTCGGCACGCGGGTTCGCCTCGCCTTTCGGTATCAACAGCGGCTCGATTTCCGCAAGTGCCGCCGCGTTGCCTTCCGCCGCCAGCGCAAAGCGCTCCGGATCGATGCCACGGATCTTTTCCAGCTGGTAACCCAGTGACTGCCCGACCCGGATCGCTTCGCCGGCCAGCTTGATCTGGAAGCGGCGGATGGTCTGGTTGCGGCTGCAGTCGCCCGAGCTCAGCCCGGTCGCGGCGCTTACACCGTTGCCCATGCCGTTCTGCACCAGCTTGGTCCAGCGCTCGCCCCAGAGGTTGCTGGTCACCTTGGAGCTGTCGATGGCGCTGAACCATTCGGCGAGCTCAGAAACACGTTGCGTAATCCGGCCGTGGGGTTCGCCGACACGGAACACCGTGTGCTTGTCCCCGCCCTTGGCGATCGTGCGGCGGATGCGGCCGGCCTCGTGGAGGTCCACCGAGATCAGCGAGGCGATCACGCCGACCGTGCGTCCCCAGCCTACGATGCCGGCGATGGTTTCCTCGTTCTGGCAGTTCTGCAGCGAGACGACGAAGCCCTGCGCCGACAGATAGGGCTTGATCAATGCCGTTGCCCAGGCCGTGTCGTAGGACTTGACCGCGACCATGGCAATGTCGATCGGGGTCTTTGCAAGCGACTGGACCTCGGTCAGGTGCATGGTCTTTGCGCTGGTGACCGTGAAGCGTTCTTCGGGCGTCATGCCGTCGAGTTCCAGTCCGCGCTTGCGGATGGTTTCGATGTTTTCCGGCCAGAAATCGATCAGGGTCACATCGTGTCCGAGATGGGCCAGCGACCCGCCCACATAGCCACCGAGCGCGCCGGTGCCGACAATTGCGATTCGTTTTTTCATGAGTGCGCCGCGAGACCGCCGTCGATGGTGATGTAGATCCCGCTCGTGTAGGACGAACGCTCGGAGGCCGTGAACGCCACGGTCCAGGCGATTTCCTCGGGGCTCGCCGGCCGACCGAAGGCCATGCCCGCAAACAGTTCCTCGTAGCGGTTCGCATCCCCGAGCTTCGTCGCCGCCATCTGCTTGTAGAGCGACAGCAGCCGGTCGGTCGCCACCGGGCCCGGGCTCACGCCGAGGACGCGGATGCCGTCCGCAGGCGCCACGCCGCCGAGCGCGCGCGTGAAGGCCATGAGCCCGGCATTCGCGGTGCTGCCGGCGATGTAGGCCGCGTTGAGCTTCTCGCCCGCGTTGCCGAGCACGTTGACGATCACGCCGCGTTTCTTCGCCTTCATCTGCGCGTACACCGCGCGCGTGAGGTTGATGTAGCCGAACACCTTGAGGTCCCAGGACTTGCGCCAGGTGTCCTCGTCGACCGACAGCAGGTCGCCGCCCGGGATCGCGCCGGCGTTGTTGACGAGGATGTCGAGTTCGCCCACGGACGCCGCCAGTTCCTCGGCCACGCCGCGCTGCGACAGGTCGGCGGCCTTCCATGCCACGTCGACCCCGGTTTTCGCCTTGATGTCCATCGCGCAGCGGCGAGCGCCGCCGCATCGCGCGAGGCGATGGTCACGACGCAGCCTTCCTCGGCCAGCACCTGTGCGCAGGACTTGCCGATGCCCTTCGAGCCGCCGGTGACCAGCGCGCGTTTTCCCTTCAGCTTCAGATCCATGAAACTCCTCTCGACGTATCGCAGTATTTTGGTAGGCTTGCCGCGTTGTTCCTGCTGTGCAGTCTTTAACACGCGCCGGACACTCTACCCGTGTCGGGCGCATCCACAAAGCGAGATCCCATGCCCCACCTGACCACGGATGACGGTGTAAAGCTTTACTACGAGGAGACCGGCAGCGGCACGCCGATCGTGTTCGTGCACGAGTTCGCCGGCGACCACCGCAGCTGGGAGCCGCAGGTGCGCTACTTCTCGCGCCGCTACCGCTGCATCACCTACAACGCGCGCGGTTACCCGCCGTCCGACGTTCCGGAGGGCATCGAGCGCTATTCGCAGGAACGCTGGCGCGACGACGTCCGCGCGGTGATCGGCGCGCTGAAACTCCCGACGCCGCAT
This sequence comes from uncultured beta proteobacterium, assembly GCA_963844255.1. Lineage (GTDB taxonomy): Bacteria > Pseudomonadota > Gammaproteobacteria > Burkholderiales > SG8-39 > SZAS-79. Next base: position 47,608 of record CAWJNP010000024.1, on the reverse strand, counting down.
ATCGTCGGCCTGTCGATGGGCGGCTTCGCGACCCTGCATTTCGGGATGGAATACTGCAGGAAAGGCATGCCCGCGGAGGCGCTCTCGCTGACGATCGCGGGCTGCGGCTCGGGCGCGCACCCGACCGTATACAAGCAGTTCCAGGCCGATGCCGTGGCGCTGGCCGAGCGGATCCGCAAGAACGGCATGGGCGAGATGGCCGCAACCTACGGCCATGGCCCGACGCGCATCCAGTTCCAGAACAAGGACCCGCGCGGATTTGCGGAGTTTGCGAGCCAGCTCGCCGAACACTCGGCGGAGGGCTCGGCACGCACGTCTGAGGGCTACCAGGGCCGCCGGCCGTGCATCTACGAGATGACGGACAAGATCGCGGCCATCGACGTCCCCGCGCTGGTGATGACCGGCGACGAGGACGAAGCCTGCCTCGAGCCCTCGATCATGCTGAAGCGCGCGATCCCCAAGGCGGGGCTCGCGATCCTGCCCAAGAGCGGGCACGGCATCAACCTCGAGGAGCCGGCGCTGTTCAACCAGTTGCTGGACGAGTTCCTGCACCAGGTCGAGGCGGGGCGCTGGGGTGCGCGCGATCCGCGCGCCGCGCTTACGTCGATCTTCGGCCCCACGGGGAAACCCTGAGATGGCCGGCCGACTGAGGGCGGAAAAGGACGGCGCGATCGGCTGGCTCGTGCTCGATCATCCGGAGCGCCTGAACGCGATCACGGGCGACATGTGGCGCGGTTTTCCGGTCGCGATGAAGGACTTCGATGCGGATCCGGAAATTCGCGTTGTGATCGTGCGCGGCGAGGGTGAGAAAGCGTTCGCGGCAGGGGCCGACATTTCCGAATTCGAGAAAACGCGCGCCGCGACGGGTCAGGTCTTCGAGTACGACGACATGCTCGACCGCGCGCTGCACGCGCTGCAGGGTTCATCCAAACCGGTGATCGCGATGATCCGCGGGTACTGCTTCGGCGGTGGCGTGGAAATCTCGCTGGCCTGCGACCTGCGCTATTGCGCGGACGACGCGCAATTCGCAATTCCCGCCGCGAGGCTGAGCCTGGCGTACGGCATGGAAGGCACCAAGCGGCTGGTCGAAACGGTCGGCCACGCGTGGGCCAGGGAAATCTTCCTCACCGGCCGGCGCTATCCGGCCGCCGAGGCGTTGAGCATGGGCCTTGTGCACCGGGTGCTGCCGGTCGCCGGCCTGGAAGCGTTTGTACGCGAGACCGCCGGCGGGATTGCGGACAATGCGCCGCTGACGATCGCTGCCGCCAAGACGATGATCGAAGAATTCGTGCGTCCGGACTTCGCCCCGGACATTGCGAAAGGCAAGGCGGCGATCGAACGTTGTGCCACCAGCGAGGACTACGCCGAGGGCCGCAAGGCCTACATGGAAAAGCGCAAGCCGCGGTTTCGCGGACGCTGAACCGCGCCGTCGAATACTCAATCGAAGGAACGCCGTTGAAAAACTCGAAACTGAACATCCGCGCCCTGCGCGTGCGGCCGGTGCTGGTGCCGATGCGCCTGCCGCTGCAGACCAGCACCGGTGCGGTCAGCATTGCGCCGCTGGTCCTGATCGACCTCGAAACGACGGCCGGCATCACCGGCCGGTCGTACCTGTTCGCGATCGGCCGCCAGCACCTCAAGTCGATCGTTGCGGTGTGCGAGTCCATGGGCGAGATGATCATCGGCGATCCGGTCGCGCCCTTCGAGATCGAGAAGAAGCTGCGCAAGAAACATACGCTGCTGGGCGTGCACAACATCATCCTGTTCGCGATGGCCGGCATCGACATGGCGGCCTGGGATGCCTGCGCGCAGAGTCTCGGCCAGCCGCTGGTCACCGTGCTCGGCGGGACGCCGCGCCCGGTCAAGGCCTACAACTCCAAGGGTCTGGGCATCATGCCGCTGAAGCCGCTGGCGAAGGAAGCCGACGCGCTGGTGAAGGAGGGTTTTTCCGCGGTCAAGCTGCGTCTCGGCCGCCCGGATGCAGCCGACGACGTGGCGGCGCTGCGTGCGGTCAAGAAGGCGATCGGCCCCGAAGATCACCCTGATGTGCGATTTCAACCAGGCCCTCAGCGTCAACGACGCGATCCTGCGCGGCCGCATGCTCGACGATGAAGGCGGCGCTGACCTGGATCGAGGAGCCGACGCGCGCGGACGACTTCGACGGGCAACGGGCGGATCGCGGACGAGCTCGAAACCCCGGTGCAGATCGGCGAGAACTTCATGGGCCCGGAACAGATGGCGCAGGCGCTGGCCGCTGGCGCCTGCGATTACGTGATGCCGGACGCGCAGCGCATCGGCGGGGTGACCGGCTGGATGCGCGCCGCCGCGCTGGCGCAGGCGGCCGGGATGGAGATGTCTTCGCACCTGTTTCCCGAGTTCAGCTGCCATCTGCTCTCGGTCACGCCGACCTGCCACTGGCTTGAGTACGTCGACTGGGCGGCGCCGATCCTGCGCGAACCGATCACCGTGAAGGACAGCTGCGTGATCACGCCGACTACCCCGGGGGTCGGCATGGTGTGGGACGAGAAGGCCGTCAAGAAATACGCCGCCTGAGGTGCGCAGCAGATGACGCGCATGTTCACCCGTCACCACCCGCACTGGCCGCCGGGCCTGCCCAAGTCCCTCGCGATTCCACAGACGAGCCTGTACTTCAACCTGCAGGTCAGCGCCAGGCGCTATCCCGCAAAACCCGCGATCCACTATTACGGCGCCGACCTGTCCTACGCGCGGCTCGACGCCGAAGTCTGCGCGCTGGCCGGGTACCTCGCGCACTGCGGCGTGAAGAAGGGCGACCGGGTGCTGCTCTACGTGCAGAACAGCCCGCAGTTCGTGATCGGCTACTACGCGATCCTGCGCGCCGACGCGGCCGTCGTGCCGGTCAATCCGATGAACCGCACCGAGGAGCTGCGTCACTACGTCGAGGACAGCGGGGCCTCGGTGATCATTGCCGGGCAGGAGTTGTGGGCGGAGATCGAGCCGCTGCTCGGTGCCGGCCTGGCGCAATGCGTCCTCGGCGCGTACTCCGACTACATCGATCCGGCCACCGACCTGCCGCTGCCGGACTTTGTGCGCGCGCCGCGTTCCGCGATCCAGGCCGAAGGCGTTGCGCTGTGGACCGATGCGCTCGCCGCGGGCTTTCGTCCCGGGTGAGCACACGGCGGGCCCCGACGACCTTGCGGTGCTGCCGTACACCTCGGGCACGACCGGCAAGCCCAAGGGCTGCATCCATCCGCACTCGACCATCATGTGCACCGCGATGGGCGGTGCGGCCTGGGCGAACGGCACCAGCGACGCGGTGGTGCTCGGCGTGCTGCCGATGTTCCATGTGACCGGCATGCAGGGGAACATGAACACGCCGATCATTCTCGGGGCGACTGTGGTCATGATGACGCGCTGGGACCGCGACTGCGCGGCGCGAACTGATCCAGCGGCATGCGCGTCACCGGCTGGACCAACATCACCGCCATGCTGATCGATTTCCTCGCCAATCCGAAGCTCGCACGAGTACGACCTGTCGAGCCTGACCCGCATCGGTGGCGGCGGCGCGTCGATGCCCGAGGCGGTCGCGCAGAAGCTGCAGGACGTGATCGGCCTGCCCTACCTTGAGGGCTACGGACTCACCGAAACCGCCGCGCCCACCCACGTGAATCCGGTGCACCGGCCGAAAAAGCAGTGTGCCGGGATTCCCTTCTTCGACACCGATGCGCGCGTGATCGACACGGACAAGCGGGTGGAGCTCGGCCCCAACCAGGTGGGCGAAATCATCAGCCGCGGGCCGCAGATTTTTCGCGGCTACTGGAAGCAGCCGCAAGGCGACCGAAGAGACGCTTCATCGAATTCGACGGAGAGCGGTTCTTCCGCACCGGCGACCTGGGTTACTACGACGAGGACGGGTACTTCTTCATCACCGACCGGCTCAAGCGCATGATCAATGCGTCCGGATTCAAGGTCTGGCCGGCCGAGGTCGAGGCGATGCTGTATGCGCAATCCGGACATCCAGGAGGCCTGCATCATCGCCTCGCGCGATGCCTACCGCGGCGAGACCGTGAAGGCCGTGGTGGTGCTGAAGGCCGCCGCGCGCGGCAGGGTAACGCCCGAGGGACATCATCGCCTGGGCGAAGGAGCGCATGGCGGCGTACAAGTATCCTCGCGTCGTCGAACTCGTCGAAGCGCTGCCCGAAGACCGGCACCGGCAAGGTGTTCTGGCGCAAGCTGCAGGAGATGGAGGACGCGAAAAAGTAACGCCCGATCCTCTGTTGTGTATCTGTATCGATACACAAGTTGACCTGAAGGCCGCTCCAGACGGTGACTTCGCCAGGAGAAAGTTAAAGAATCTATGGGTGCAGACTACGCGATACTGAAAGCGATCCACGTCGGATGCGCGATGCTGAGCATCGCCGGCTTCGTTGCGCGCGGCACGCTGATGCTCGGCGATTCGCCGCTGCTGCGTGCGCGTTTCGTGCGCATCGCGCCGCACGTGGTCGACACGGTCCTGCTCGCCAGTGCGCTGCTGCTGGCCTGGCGCTCGGCCCAGGTTCCGTTCGTGCAGTCCTGGCTGACGGCCAAGGTACTCGCGCTGTTCGCCTACATCGCGCTCGGCAGCGTCGCGCTCTCGCGCGGGCGCACGCGGCGGGTGCGCGCGGTGGCGTTCGTGCTGGCGCTTGCAACCTTCGCCTATATTGTTTCGGTCGCCGTCCTGCGCACGCCGGCCGGTGCGTTCGGGTTGCTCGGCTGAAGGACAAGCCCATGGCGCTCACTACGATCGTGGACCACTCCGCAAAGCCGGCGCCCAGCCCCGGGTTGACACTGTTTTCCGCCGGGTTCCGGCCGTTCTTCCTGCTCTCCGCGCTCTGGTCGGCGCTCGCGCTCCCGGTCTGGTTGTGCGTCTATACCGGGCAGGTCGTGTTGCCGAGCGCACTTCCGCCGGTGGTCTGGCACGTGCACGAGATGATCTACGGCTATGCGGCCGCGACGGTTGCCGGATTCCTTCTGACAGCGATCCCGAACTGGACCGGCCGCCTGCCCGTGCGCGGCGCGCCGCTCGCGATGCTCGCCGGCCTCTGGCTGGCGGGGCGCGCCGCGGTACTTTTTTCGGGCACGCTCGGCGCGACCACGGCGGCGCTTGTCGACCTCGCGTTTCCGCTCGCATTTGCCGGTGTCGTCGCGCGGGAACTGATCGCCGGACGCAACTGGAAGAACCTGCCAATGCTGGTTGCGCTCGCGTTCCTGTTTGCGGGCAACCTGCTGGTCCATCTCCAGATCCTCGGAATGGCGTCGACGGCGGAGCTCGGCAACCGGCTGGGACTGGCCACGATCCTGATGCTGATTGCCCTGGTCGGCGGCCGCATCGTCCCCAGCTTTACGCGCAACTGGCTCGCCAAAGTGCGTCCAAAGGGCCGCCTGCCGGCGCCGATCGGACGCTTCGACCTCGCGGCCCTGCTGGTCACGGCGGCGGGCCTTGCGGCCTGGATGATCGCCCCTGCAGGCAGCGCCACGCCCTGGTTCGTACTCGCCGCGGGCACGGCCGCCGCCATGCGACTCTCGCGCTGGTGCGGGCTGGCGACGCTGCGCGAGCCGCTGGTGTTCATCCTGCATCTGGGCTACGGCTGGCTTGCGCTGGGCCTGCTGCTGCTCGGCTTCAACGGCCTGCATCCGCTCCTGCCATCCACCACGGCCCTGCATGCGCTGACCGCCGGTGCAATCGGAACGATGACGCTCGCCGTGATGACCCGCGCCACCCTCGGGCACAGCGGGCAGGCGCTCGTCGCGGGGCGCGGTACGCAGGCCATCTATGCGCTGGTCACCCTGGCCGCGCTGCTACGCCTGGCTGCGCCGCTGGCTGGGGCGGACGCGATGAACCTGACCTGGGCCGCGGGTGCGGCCTGGAGCGGGGCTTTCGGTCTGTTCGCACTCGTGTACGGCAGATTTCTTCTGCGGCCGCGCCCGCTGTGAACCGAGTCGAGGAGCGAGATCTTCTGGAAGGTCTCGATCCCGACGACGCCAGGAAGGGATGGGAGCAATAGCGGCATCGAAGGCCACTCGACCCGCATTGCGCTGGATCAAGCCGTCGGCTTCGCGCCGGAATTAACCTTCGGCGTATGAGTGCAGAAGCGGAAGACACGCCCACGCCGGACAGCGTTCGCGCGGCGCTGAAGACGGTGGATGACCCCGAGGCCGGGATGGACATTGTCGAACTCGGGCTCGTCTATGACATTGAAGTGCAGCCCGGTCGCATCCACGTGCGCATGACCATGACTTCGGCCGCCTGCCCGATGGGCGACATGATCATGGAGGAGGCACGGCGCGCCATCCTGCGCGCGCATCCGCGGGTGGGGCAGGTCGACATCGAACTGGTCTGGGAGCCGATGTGGACCCCCGAGATGATGTCCGAAGAGGCGCGCAACTTCTTCGGTTGGCGATGAGCCGCTTCCAGTGAGCAGCCGGCGATGAGGCCCGCAGCACGCGTGCCCCTGCTGGCCGCCGGATTCGTCAGTCTCGTGTTCGGGGTGGCCGCCGGCCTGGCGCGGCTCGGCTGGAACCTCGACCTGCCCGGAGACGGACTGGCGGCATGGCACGGGCCGCTGATGGCCTGCGCCTTCTTCGGCACGGTCATCAGCCTGGAGCGCGCAGTCGCCCTGGGCAGGACATGGGCCTACCTCGCACCGCTTGCTGCGGGGGCCGGCGGGCTGACCATGGTTGCGGGCGCCAGCGGGACAGCGATCCTGTTGATGTTGGCGGGGAGCGCGATCTTTCTCGTCGCCTCCTGCGTCGTGATGAGGCGTCAGCCTCAGACGCACACTGCCTGCCTGGCCCTGGGCGCGGCGAGCTGGTTGGCCGGCATCCTGTTGATTGCAGCAGGCCATCCACTGTTTTCGGTGACGCCCTGGTGGATCGGTTTTCTCGTTCTGACGATCGCCGGCGAGCGCCTCGAACTGTCACGTTTCATGCCGCCCTCGCCCGTCGCACGGCGGATCTTCGTGGCGATCATGGCAGGCCTTGTCGTCGCGCCGGTACTGGGCTGGTGGGCGAGCGGTGCCGCCCTGCTGGCGCTCTCGCTCTGGCTCGCGCGGCAGGATGTGGCGCTGCGCACGATACGCGGCAGCGGGCTGACGCGGTATATCGCCGCCTGCCTGCTCTGCGGATACGCGTGGCTGGCGATCGCGTCGGTGATCATTCTTGCCGGCGTCGAGATGCAGCCTGGACGCCTCGCGTATGACGCCGCACTGCACGCGGTGTTCCTCGGTTTCGTGTTTTCGATGGTGTTCGGGCATGCGCCGATCATCGTGCCCGCGGTTTTCGGCGTGCGCTGCCCTACCATCCGGTCTTCTACGCCCCGCTCACGCTGCTGCACGCCAGCCTCGCCTGGCGCGTGACGGTCGATCTGTCCGGATTTGTCGAAGGGCGGCAACTCAGCGGTGCGGGGAATGCGATCGCGATCGCGGTATTCATCGTCACGATGATTGTCGCCGTGCTGCGCGGGCAGCGGGTCGCGCAGCGTTCGTCCTAGGCGGGTGTTCCGGCCGTGACCACGGACTGCACCAGTGCCGCGAGCAACAATGCGGCGCCCACGTTGTGCGCAAGCACCAGCCACAGCGGCAGCGACAGTGCGAGCGCCGAAATGCCGAGGGCGGCCTGGGACACGGCCAGTACGAGAATCGCGCAGCCGGTAAGCCGCATCGCAGGCGAGCGCGCCAGCCGCGTACCGAGCCATGCGCACAAGGCAAACGCGACGATTCCCGTCCAATGATGTACAGGCCCGATTTTGGCGAATTCGGTCACCGCCATGGCCCCGGTCGTCGCCTGCAGCGTCACTACGAACAGCGTGACGAAGGCGAGCGCGGCGCGGGGTGCGGGGGCGGCCGGTGCGTCTGCGGTCGACTGCCGTGCCGCGACCGCCCACAGCAGGCTCGACAGCGTGAGGCCGCCGATCAGGTTCGATACCAGGACCGCAGCGGGCGCATCGGGTCCCGAGTAACGTCCGATCCATGCGAGCGCGAGCATCACGACGAGCGTTACGACGGCGAGCGCGCCGTCCGGGAGGCGGATGCGGTCGCGCGTCAGCACCAGTCCGGCGACCAGCAGCACGAGGATCCCCGCGATCGAAGCCGAAACCCGGTGTGCAATGCGCGCGGCTTCGATCGCCGCCACGGAGGCTTCCGGTACCCCCGCGCTCAGCCGGATGAAGGCGCTCGAGGCGACGATCGTGAGGACCAGCACAAAGCCGGCAAGGGCCAGGCGCACAATCCAGCGGTTTTCAGGCTTCATGCGCCACCCACAGGGAAGCGGCGAATACGAGGACCGCGCCGGCCTGGTGGGCAGAGGCGAGCGGGATCGGGACATGCATCAGGAGCGTGGTGATGCCCAGCGCCACCTGCACGCCGAGCGCCCACAGCAGCACATGCGCGGAACGCCGGGTCGCCGCCGCGCTGCGGGCCTGCCACCACAGGAGCGGGACCAGCAGCATCAGCAGCCAGGCGATCGAACGATGCACGAACTGCACCGTGGCCATGTTGTAGAAGAAGTTCAGGTACCAGGGATCGATCAGCAGGATTTCGGACGGCACGAGTTGTCCGTTCATCAGGGGAAAGGTGTTGTAGGCGTAGCCGGCACGGATTCCGGCCACCATTCCGCCGCTGAGCACCATCGCGAAGACCACGACACAGACCGAACGCGCAAATGATCGCAGGCGTGCATGCGACGCCGGAAGGGCGCCGGTGCGCGACGGGGAAAGCAGGTCGAGCGCGGTCCAGAGTTGCGCGGCGAAAATCACGAATGCCAGCCCCAGGTGCGCGGTCAACCGGAAGTGGCTCACGCGCGGGTCGTCCACCAGGCCGCTCTTCACCATGTACCAGCCCATCGCGCCCTGCAGCGCGCCGAGCAGGAAGATCCCCGCGAGGCGCCACGCAAGCGCGCCACGGACCATGCCGCGAACGATGAACCAGATGAGGGGCAGCAGGAACACCATCCCGGTCAGGCGGCCGAGCAGGCGGTGGAAATACTCCAGCCAGAAGATGCGTTTGTAGCCCTCGAGGTCGATGTCGAAATTGACCAGCCGGAATTCCGGCGTCGCCCGATAGCCGGCAAAGGACGCCTCCCAGTCGGCCTGCGACAGAGGGGGAATCGTGCCGACGAGGGGTTGCCATTCGACGATCGACAGTCCCGAATGCGTGAGCCGGGTCGCGCCTCCGATCACGATGATTGCAAATACCAGTGCGGCACAGGCAATGAGCCACCAGGCGACCTGGCGCGGGCTGGATGAATACACGGACGCGACCACGTCTTTTCCTCGATGCGATGGGCGCAATGGTGCGGTCGCCGGGTTGTGTGGCCCTTGATGTGAATCAAGCGGTGTCGAGGGCACTGCCGCGTCCGAGCCCCGATTTTTTTGATGTAAAGCAAGGAAACAGACCCCTGCGCGCTCAAAGATGGGCCGGCCTGCGCAAACCACGCGCATACGCCGGAACACACCGAGGAGGCACCATGAGCCAGATCAGCGAGGAAAACCAACCCATTCCCTGGATGCAGCAACTGCTGGACAACCCGTTCCTGCTGCTGTTTCTCGGCGTGATGATTCCGATGGTGCTCTACACCGTCTGGGGCGTGTACGACATCCTCACCGTTCCGCTGGCCAGGTAGGGGGATGAACCCATGAGCGCAATACTGCCGCCTGCCGAACGACTCTGGTGGAAGCATCCGCTGGACCGCGTCGAGGGCACCTGGATCGCAATCGCCCTGGTGTGGTGCCTGATCATGTTCGCCATGATGGTCGGCTGGCACATCTACGGAAAGCAGAACCTTTCCACCGAAACCTACCGAACCAAGCCGGACATGTTCGCCGCCAAGGCGCAGGCCGTGGTGGACAAGTACACGGTGCGCACCGAGACCGACGACAAGATTCCGGTGGTGCATCCGCCCGAAGGGTCCGACGTGTACCTGATCGCGCGCCTGTGGAGCTGGTGGCCGATCCTCGAGCTCGAGAAGGGCAAGACCTACCGCCTGCATCTCACCTCGATGGATTACAACCACGGGTTTTCGCTGCAGCCGGCCAACATCAACATCCAGGTGGTACCGGGTTACGAGCACGTGGTGACCGTGACCCCGAACCAGTCGGGAAGTTTTTCCATCGTGTGCAACGAGTACTGCGGCATCAACCATCACACGATGGTCAGCCGTCTCTACGTGAAATAAGGGGGGGCGAAAAAAATGTCCACTACAACGACTTACCGGACCTGCCCCCGGTCGGGGCTGCAGTTCGAGGACCAGGCCGAGAAGCTGATGATTGCGAATGCGGTCACCGCGGTCGTGTTCCTGCTGCTCGGCGGCATCCTCGCCGTGGGCGTGGTGCTCACGCGCTGGCCGGCGATCCACTGGCTGGCGGCGGACACCTTCTACCAGGTGCTGACCGCGCACGGCATCGACATGCTGATCTTCTGGATCATCTTCTTCGAGATCGCTGTCCTCTACTTCTGCGCCTCGACGCTCCTGCGCTGCCGGCTGGCCACGCCACGCATGGCCTGGCTCGGGTATGCGCTGATGCTGATCGGTGCCGTGACCAACAACGTCGCGGTGTACCAGGGAAGTTCGAGCGTGATGATGACCTCCTACGTGCCGATGATGGCGGCGCCCGCGTTCTACCTGGGGCTGATCCTGTTCGCGGTGGGCGCCCTGATCGGCTGCTTCGTTTTCCTCGGAACGCTGGTCGTCGCCAAGCGCGACAAGACCTACCAGGGCTCGGTACCACTGGTCACCTTCGGCGCGGTCGTCGCGTGCATCATCGCGGTGTTCACCATCACCTCGGGCGCGATCATCCTGATCCCGACGTTCCTGATGTCGGTGGGCGTCGTCAAGGAAGTCGACCCGCTCGTCTACCGCACGATCTGGTGGGCCTTCGGGCACTCGTCGCAGCAGATCAACGTCGCCGCGCACATCTCGATCTGGTATGCGATCGCGGCGATCGCGTTCGGCGCCAAACCGATGTCGGAGCGTGTGAGCCGCGGGGCGTTCCTGCTTTACATCCTGTTTCTGCAGCTGGCGAGCGCGCACCACCTGCTCGCCGACCCCGGCCTCTCCACCGCGTGGAAAGTCGTCAACACCAGCTACTTCATGTACTTCGCCGTGCTGGCCTCGATGATCCACGGACTGACCATCCCGGGTGCGATCGAAGTGGCGCAGCGCCAGAAGGGCTACACCAAGGGCCTGTTCGAGTGGCTGAGGAAGGCGCCGTGGGGCAACCCGGTGTTCTCGGGGATGTTCATTTCGCTCATCGGCTTCGGGTTCCTCGGCGGCATCTCCGGCGTGATGATGGGCACCGAGCAGTTGAACATGATCATCCACAACACGATCTACGTGCCGGGGCACTTCCATGCGACGGTGGTCGTGGGCACGACGCTGTCGTTCATGGCGCTGACCTACTTCCTGATCCCGGTCCTCTTCAGACGCGAGATGATCAACCCGGGACTGGCCAGGTGGCAGCCGTATCTCTTCGGTTTTTCGATGTACTTCTTCTGCCTGGTGATGATGGGCGCTGGCACGCTGGGCGTCTCACGGCGTCACTGGGACATGGCCTTCAGCGGTTCGCCGATGGCCTACGAGTGGCCGGGCGCGGCGTACCTGATGATGGGGCTGGTCGGCATCGCGGGCATCGCGGCGATCGTGGGCGGCGCGATCTACATCTACATCACCGTCGGGTCGATCCTGTGGGGCAAGCGCCTGGACAAGGGCGCCGAGAGTGCGAAATTCACCCCGATCCCGCCGACTGCGCCCTCTGCGGTGGTGCAGAGTTACGGTTCGATGGGCTTTGCCGCCCCCGGAACCTTCGCGCTGGCAATGGTGTTCCTCGTCGCCTTCGTGCTGTATTACTTCATCAACTGGAAGTATCTGTCCACGCTCTGGGGACTGAGCTGAGCGGCGGCCGGCGAGCGCCTCGGTGAATGCGATGAACGCCACGACACTCCCCGGCCGGTCTGCGCGGCACCTCGCCCGCGAGGTGCTCGGCGTGTTCAAACTGCGCATCGGCGTGATGATCATGATCACGGCGCTGGTGGGTCTGGCGGTGACGCCGGGCCCCGCGCTGAGCCTGTTCCAGTGGACGGTACTCGCGCTGTCGGTGTTCGTTTCCTCGGCCAGCGCGGGCGCGTTCAACCAGTACGTCGAGTACGACACCGATCGCCTGATGGCGCGCACCCGCACACGGGCCTTTGTCACCGGTGCCCTGCCGCATACGCCGGCCTGGCTGGTCCTGATCGGGGCGCTGCTGGCTGTCTCGGTGGGCGCGGCCTGGCTTGCGCTGAATGCGGTGTCCGCACTGTTCGTGTTCTTCGGCGCGTTCTTCTATGCCGTGGTGTACACGGTGTGGCTCAAGCGGCGTACCTGGCTCAACATCGTGGTCGGCGGGCTGGCCGGCAGCTTCGCGGTGCTCGCGGGCGCCGCCGCGGCGGACCCTGCGCTCGGCGCGCTGCCCCTGCTGCTGGCACTCGTCCTCTTCCTCTGGACCCCGCCGCATTTCTGGAGCCTTGCGATCGCCAACCACGCGGACTACGCCGCCGCAGGCGTGCCGATGTTGCCGGTGGTGGTTGGTGAAGCGCGTGCTGCACGCGTCGTTTTCTGGAGTGCAGTGGCGCTGTTCGTGGCCTCGATCCTGCCGGTGTTCTTCGGCGCCGGCCCGGTCTACCTCGTGGGCGCGCTCTCGGGCGGGCTGTATTTCGTCCACAAGGCATGGCGGCTTGCGTGCGCCCCCGGACGCGGCACCGCGATGGCCTCCTTTTTCGCATCGCTCGTGCAACTCAGCCTGTTGCTGGCGGCCGCGAGCGTTGACGGTGTATTGCGGTGAACCTGCGCCGGATTGCGCTCGCCGCGCTGGTCGCGGGGCTCGGGCATGTCTTTGCGGGCCTGGCGGCCGAATCTGCATCCGGGCCTGCATCCAGACCTGCTCTGGAGCAGGGCGCGGCACTGCGTGCAAGCCAGGCGGTCCTCGGTAGCCAGCCGGGCGACTACACCCTGCTTGACCGGGAAGGCCGCCCGGTGCGTCTGTCCATCTATCGCGGCAAGCCCCTGCTGGTGAGTTTTGTCTATACCGGTTGCTTCGCCGTTTGCCCGACCAGCACGCGATTGCTCAATGATGCGGTGACGGCCCTGCAAAGCCGGTTCGGCGCGAGCCAGTTCAATGTGATCAGCATCGGATTCAATCAGCCGGCCGATTCGCCGCAGGCGCTCAAGGCGTTCGCGGGACAGAACCGCATCACCCTGCCCAACTGGGAGTTCCTCAGTCCGAATGCGTCGATCGTCGCCGCACTCACGCGCGATTTCGGTTTCAGTTACACACCCACCGCCGCGGGTTTCGACCACCTGCTGCAACTCAGCATTCTGGATGGCGAGGGCCGCATCGTGCGCCAGGTCTATGGCGACCTGCTCGATGCCCGGCAACTGGGCGAACCGCTGAAGCAGTTGCTCACCGGCGCTCCCCTTGCCGAAGACGCGGGCCTGACGGGCCTCATCGACCGGGTACGCATCCTGTGTTCGGTCTACGACCCGGCCACGGGGACCTACCGGGTCGACTATGGGCTTGCCATCATGGTTGCCGGCGGTGTCACGTTTGCGCTGACGATGGCGTGGTTTTTCCTGCAGGAGTGGCGCACCCAGCGGCGTGCGCGCCGCCGGTCGGCGCCGAAAGCGCATGAATCGGCCCGGCTTTCTGCGTAGCCGCGCGCTGGCGGCATTCGAAGCCGTCGAGGGCGTGTTCGACGTCGCGTTCGGCAGCGCCGGCAATCCCCTGCGCCATCTCGGCGCGCTCGGCTTCATGTTCTTCTGGTGGCTCGCAATCAGCGGGGTCTACCTTTACGCGGTACTCGATACCTCGGTCGAAAACGCCTGGGTCTCGATCGACACCCTGTCGCGCGAACAATGGGCCTTCGGCGGGATCCTGCGCAGCCTGCACCGCTACTCGGCCGATGCGTTCATGGTGGTTACGCTGCTGCACCTCGTGCGCGAGTTCCTGCTCGGCCGCTACGACGGATTTCGCCGCTATTCGTGGCTGACCGGGGTGCCCCTGCCGTTGTTCGTATTCGCCTGCGGCATCGGCGGGTTCTGGCTGAACTGGGACCGGCTCGGGCAGTTCTCCGCGCTGGCCACGGCGGAGTTCCTCGACTGGCTGCCGTTCTTCGCCTCGCCGCTGACCCGCAACTTCCTTGATGCGTCGAGTGTTTCCGACCGGCTGTTTTCGCTGTTCGTCTTCGTCCACCTCGGTGTGCCGCTGCTGTTGCTTTTCGGGCTCTGGTTCCATATCCAGCGGATTGCGCGCGCAGATGTGTTTCCGCCGCGCGCCCTGGTCACGGGCAGCACGGCGGCCCTGCTGGCGGTTGCGATTGCCGCGCCCGTGATGAGCCAGCCACCGGCCGATCTGGCCGTCGACCCCGGCGCGCTGCCGGTCGACTGGTTCCTGCTGTTCGTGCACCCACTCGCCAATGCCACCTCGGCGGGGCTGGTCTGGGCGCTGTTCTGTGCGGCGTTCGCTTTCCTTGTTGTGCTGCCCTTTCTGCCCCGGCCTGCGCCCGCTGCGGTCGCAAAGGTGGATCCGGACAACTGCAATGGCTGCCGCCGCTGCTTCGAGGACTGTCCTTATGCCGCCATCACCATGCAGCCGCACCCCAACGGCAAGGCCGGGCGGCAACTGGCGGTCGTGGATGCCGATCTGTGCGCGAGTTGCGGGATTTGCGTCGGATCCTGTCCCTCATCCACGCCGTTTCGCAGCGGGGTGCAACTGCTGACGGGGATCGACATGCCGCAGCTGCCGATCGATGTGCTGCGGCGGCGCCTGGAAGACGGGTTGGCCGCGCTCAAGGGCGCGCGCAAGATCGTGGTCATCGGCTGTGATCAGTGTTCGAAGGTCGACACGCTCGCGGGCCCCGAGGTCACCACGCTGAGCCTGATCTGCAGCGGGATGCTCCCGCCGTCCTTCGTCGAATATGCGCTGCGCGGCGGTGCCTCGCACGTGCTGGTGACCGGATGCGTGGAGGGTGCGTGCGCCTACCGCCTCGGCACGCGCTGGACCGGGGAGCGCCTGCGGGGCGAGCGCGAGCCGCATTTGCGCGCCTCCGTGCAGCGCGAGAAGGTCTCGACGGCATGGCTGCCCGCAGGCGACACGCACGCGCTTGCGGCCGTGCTCGATGGGCTGAGGCGCCGGCATGATTGAGCCGGCCACACGTCTGCTTGCATGGGCGGGCCAGGGGGCGCTCTACGCGCTGTTCGCGCTCGTCATCGGAATCTTCTCCGGCTGGCCGACCTATCGGCATCTGGCCCCCGACGAGGCGCTGATCAAGCTGAGCTTCACGCATCATGGCAAGCGCGTCAGCGAATGCAGGCCGATGTCCGCGGCGGAGCTCGCCAGGCTGCCACCGAACATGCGCGCGCCGATGCAGTGCCCGCGCGAGCGCGTCCCGGTGGTGGTGGAACTGGACATCGACGGCAAGCGCATGCTTCGGCGTTCGGCACCGCCTTCGGGACTCTCCAGGGATGGCGCCTCTTCGGTCTACCAGCGACTTGCGGTGGGGGCAGGAGAGCACCGCATCTCGGTGCGCCTGAAAGACAGCCCGGGCGCGGCCGCGTTCGACTATTCGCGGGATGCATCGGTGACGCTCAAGCCGGCGCAGGTGCTGGTGATCGACTTCGACGCCGAAAAAGGCGGGATCACACTGCGATGAAAACACTCTCGAGCGCCTTTGGACTCCCGGTATCGCGTGCCGATGCCCCGCGCCACGCGTATGCGCTCGCCGTGCCCGACGGCGCACGCCTCAGGCTGGCCCGTGCCTGGCTCTGGCTCGGCCTCGCCGCGCTGATCGGCGCTGGATTGTTCTCGGTGCTGCTGGTCGTGTCGCGCACGCCCTACGTATCCCAATGGCTGCCGGTCGCGGACTTCTTTCGTGTCGCGCTCGTGGTGCATGTGGATCTCTCGGTGCTGGTCTGGTTCATGGCGCTGGCCGGCATGCTCTGGAGCCTCAACGGGTCGGCGTGGGGCATGCGCTGGGGCTGGTCGGCGCTGGGCCTGTGTGCGGCCGGTGCCGGGCTGATGTCGCTTGCGCCTTTCCTTGGCAGCGGCCAGCCCGTCATGGCGAACTACATTCCGGTACTGAACGGGCCGATGTTCATCGCCGGGCTGCTCGTGTTTGCAGGCGGTGTGGCGCTGCTGGTCCTGCGCAGCATGCTGACCGCGCCCCGGCTGAGCCCCGGCATCGACGGCCGCAGCGCGCTCCAGTTCGGGCTGAATGCCTGCGCAGTGTCCGCGGCCGTTGCGTTGATCGCGTTCGGCTGGTCGTGTGTCGCCGTACCCGGCACGCTCTCCGGCAAGGCCTACTACGAAATCCTGTTCTGGGGCGGCGGGCATGCGCTGCAGTTCACCTGGACGCTGCTCATGCTGGTTGCCTGGCTGTGGCTGGCGAGCGCAAGCGGCGCGCGGATTCCGCTGAGTCCGCGGATCGCGCTCCTCATGTTCGTGCTCGCCCTGGCGAGCGTGTTCGTGACGCCCTATGCCTATCTGGCGCACGAGGTCGCGTCGGTGGAGCATCGCAACCTGCTGACCTGGGCGATGCGCCTGGGCGGGGGGGTGTCGATCTTCCCGATCACGCTCGCTGTTCTGCTGGCCCTGTGGTCATTGCCGAAGGGTTCCACCATGCCACCCGGGGCACGGCCTTTGCGCGCGGCGCTCGTATCCTCTGTGCTGCTGTTTGCCGCGGGCGGCGTGATCGGCATCTTCATCAACGGCAGCAACGTGCGCATCCCGGCGCACTATCACGGCTGCATCGTCGGCGTGACCCTCGCCCTCATGGGGCTGGTGTATCACCTCCTGCCGCAGTTCGGGTATCGCGCACCATCCGCGAGGCTCGCCACGCTGCAGCCGGTGCTCTACGGTACCGGCCAACTGATGCATATCGTCGGGCTGGTCTGGTCCGGCGGCTATGGCGTGCAGCGCAAGGTGGCGGGGGCCGACCAGGTCCTGCGCACCGGCGGCGAGATCGCGGGCATGGGGCTCATGGGCCTGGGCGGACTGATCGCCGTCGCCGGCGGCCTGCTGTTCGTCGTCATCGTCATTTCTGCGATGCGCCGTACGGAAGGCTCGCACTTCACAACGCGGTCGAATGCATGATCGGGCGCATGCAGGCGGTTCTGCGCTGGATGTTCATGCGGGTCGAGGCGCTGTTCAACGCGGCCTTCGGCGACCGGCTCAATCCGCTCTACCAGTTGGGCGCCATCTGCTATTTCCTCTTCTGGATCGTCGCCGGCAGCGGGCTGTACCTGTACGCGTTCTACGAGACCAGCGTCACCGGGGCCTACGATTCGGTTGAGGCGCTGACGCACGGACAGTGGTATGCGGGCGGCATCCTGCGCAGCGTCCACCGCTACGCTTCGGATGCACTGGTCCTGGTCATGCTGCTGCATCTCGCGCGCCATTTTGCGTTCGACCGGCTGCGCGGATTCCGCTGGTTCTCCTGGGTCACCGGCGTGGCGCTGGTCTGGCTGGTCTATGTGTCGGGGATCAACGGCTACATCCTCGTATGGGATCGCCTGGCCCAGTTCGTGATCGTCGCGAGCTTCGAGTGGCTCGACTGGCTGCCGAGCTTCGGTGGCACGCTGATGCGCAATTTCATCTACGCCGACAGCGTCAACGACCGCCTGTTTTCTCTGCTGGCGTTCATGCATATCGGGATACCTCTCCTGGTGCTGCTCCTGATGTGGATCCACGTGCAGCGCGTGCCCAAGGCCAACACCAACCCCGCGCGGCCGGTCATGGTCGGACTGCTGATCACGATGCTGGTGCTGGCGCTGGCGAAACCGGTGCTGAGCCAGGGCGGCGCCGCCGACCTGGGCGTCGCGGTGAGTACACTTGCGCTCGACTGGTTCTATCTGCCCTTGTTTCCATTGTTCTATGCCTGGCCCTTGTCCTGGGTGTGGGCGCTGCTGGCGGGCGCCACGCTGCTGCTGGCGGCACTGCCCTGGCTGCCATTGCGCTTCGGCAGACGCGCGACGGGTGAGTTCAAGGTGCGGATCCAGCCCGGCGCCGAGCAACTTGTGGTGCGGCCGGGCGAGACGCTGCTCGAGGCCGGCCTGCGCGCCGGAATCGAGCTGCCCTACGAATGCCGCAACGGCGGCTGCGGCGTCTGCCGCTGCAGCATCCTTCAAGGCAGCGTGGATTACGGCGCCTACCAGCCCAGTGCACTGCCCGATGCGCTGCGCGCGCGCGGCGAAGCGCTGCTGTGCTGCGCCACGCCGCTGTCTGACCTGGAGGTCGCGCTGGACCCGGCGGTCCGTCCGGTGCATGCACCGTTGCCGCTCTATACCGGACGGGTCGACAGCATCGAACGTCTTTCGGGCGAAGTGATCCGGCTCATGGTGTCGCTGCCCGAGGCGCAGAGGATCGATTTTGTCGCCGGACAGTACATCAACATCGTGCTCGAGGACGGACAGCGGCGCGCGTTTTCGTTTGCCAATCCGCCGCACGACAATGCGCTCATTGAGCTGCATGTGCGCTTGATTCCGGGCGGGCGCTTCACGACCCATGTGTTTACTGCGATGCAGGTGGGTGACCCGCTCGTCTTCGAGGGCCCGCTGGGCACCTTTGCCCTGCACGAGAGCGCCTCGCCGATCCTGTTCGTGGCGGGTGCGACCGGTTTTGCGCCGATCAAGAGCATCCTCGAGGATGCGTTCCATCGCGGCATCCGGCGCGACATGTTCCTCTACTGGGGCGTGAGGCACGGCGCGGACCTGTATCTGCTCGATCTCGCCGAGGGCTGGCAGCGGGCGCATCCCAACTTCAGGGTGGTGCCGGTGGTGTCCGAACCCGATCCAGGGGATGCCTGGGCCGGCCGCACCGGACTGGTCCATGCCGCGATGCTGGAGGATTTCCCCGACCTGCAGGGCTACGAGGTGTACCTCTGCGGATCGGTGAAGATGATGGACACGGCGATCCCGGCCTTGCTGTCCCAGGGCCTGGCCGGGGACGTGTGCTTCTCGGATGCGTTCGTTCCGACGGGCAACCCGGAACGCCAGGCGCCAGGCTAGGCCGGACTGGCCTCCTTTTCCCGGCCCGGCTGATACCACGCGAGCTTGTCGCGCAGCGCGACCACTTCTCCGACGATCAGCAGTGCCGGCGGCGAGATGTTCTCGCGCACGGCGAGTTCCGTGATCGTGG
Source organism: uncultured beta proteobacterium (assembly GCA_963844255.1). Lineage (GTDB taxonomy): Bacteria > Pseudomonadota > Gammaproteobacteria > Burkholderiales > SG8-39 > SZAS-79. The sequence continues at coordinate 28,431 of CAWJNP010000024.1, read as the reverse complement.
CAAGGGTGCCGGTCACCACGCGCTGTGTCGGCAGGGTCGCGTTTTCGACCAGCCCTGCCGGGGTGTCGGTAGGAAGGCCGTGCGCAGCGAGGCGCTCGGCCAGCACCGCGAGGCCGTGCACGCCCATGTAGATCACGACGGTCTGCTTCGGGCGCGCCAGCGCCTGCCAGTCGAGGTCGATGGATCCGTCCTTGAGGTGGCCCGTCACGAACACGCAGGAGTGCGCATGGTCGCGGTGGGTCAGGGGGATGCCGGCAAATGCGCCCGCACCGCAGGCCGCTGTAATGCCGGGAACGATTTCAAACGGGATGCCGTGCGCCGCAAGGGTTTCGATTTCCTCGCCGCCTCGACCGAAGACGAAGGGATCGCCGCCCTTGAGCCGCACGACCCGTTTGCCCTGGCGGGCGAGCCTGACCATCAGGGCGTTGATGTCCTGCTGTGGCAGGGCGTGATTGCCCGATTTCTTGCCGACGTAGACGCGTTTGGCGTGGCGCCGGACCCGGTCCACGATCGCCGGCGCGACCAGGTGATCATAGAGAACCACGTCGGCCCGTCGCATGACGCGCAGCGCGCGCAGTGTCAGCAGTTCCGGATTGCCCGGCCCCCCGCCGACGAGATAGACGATTCCCGAAGAAGGTTCGGCGTCTGCGACCGACTCCAGTTCGTGCCGCAACGCGTCCAGCCGGTCGGAAGCCGAGGTCACCAGCGACTTGAGCAGCCCGCTCAGTTTGCGCCCGAAAGCCAGGGCGTATCCGGGGATCGGACTTGCCAGCGGCAGTTGCGCGCGGTCGGCGGTCGGTGCAATACGGTGCGTGAGTGTCATCTGAGACTGTCCCGGCCGGTTGGAATCGGCCTGTGACCCCAGACTATGAGTCGCACAGGGCTGCGGCTTTGATCCAGATTAAGTTTGTCCGGAGCGAACTTGTGCATCCTCTGGCACATGATCCGTTCCGCCATTCGTGTTGTATTTGCTTCGGCCGCGACCGCCCTTGTATCCGGTGCGTTTGCCTCCGAGCCGGCGCCCGAGCGCCGTGCGCAGCTCGTGGAGATCGTCCGTCAGGATTGCGGGGCCTGCCATGGGCTCACGCTCAAGGGCGGGCTCGGACCGTCGCTGCTGCCGGCGGCGCTCCATGACAAGGACCGGGTGTCTCTGCAATACACGATCCTCGACGGACGCCGAGGCACCGCCATGCCGCCCTGGCGGCCGTTCATGCGCGAAGACGAAGCCCTGTGGATCGTGGACACGCTCAAGAAAGGTTTGCCGGAGAGGGCGCAGCAATGAGACGCGCGCAACTGCTGGTGATTATCGCGGCGCTCGCCCTGGGTGCCTGCGCGACGCATCCGCAGGCCCCTGCAGGCGCGGCTGCAAGTCCGCGCGCAAGTACGGCGCGCGGCACCGGGGACCTCGGCGTGATCATCGAACGCGAGACCGGGCATCTCACGCTGATCGAAACCAGCGGGCGCAGCGTGCTGGGCAGGGTCGCGGGTCTGGGCGACCTCTCGCACGCCTCGGTGGTGTATTCGCGCGACACGCGCTATGCCTACGTCTTCGGCCGCGACGGTGGGCTGTCCAAGGTAGACCTGCTCGAAGCGCGCGTGGTCGCGCGCGTGGTCCAGGGCGGCAATTCGATCGGCGGGGCGATCTCCCAGGACGGCCGCCTGATCGCGGTGGCCAACTACGAGCCGGGCGGAGTGAAGATCTTCGATGCGGCCACGCTCGAATTTCTCTCCGAAATCCCGACCTCATGGGGCGACGGGACACGGCGTGCGAAAGTCGTGGGCATCGCCGATGCGCCCGGCAACCGCTTCGTGTTCAGCCTGTTCGAAGCCGGCGAGATCTGGGTCGCCGACGCGGCCGACGCGCGGCACCCGCAGGTGCGCAAGTACACCGCCGTCGGCAAGGAGCCGTACGACGGGCTGATCACGCCGGGCGGCCGTTTCTACATCGCGGGCCTGTTCGGCGAAGACGGCCTCGCGCTGCTCGACCTGTGGAATCCGGATGCGGGCGTGCGCCGCATCCTGCCCGGCTACGGGCGCGGCGAGGAGAAGCTGCCCGTCTACAAGATGCCGCATCTGCGCGGCTGGGCGGTGGCGGGCGGACTCGCACTGCTGCCGGCGGTAGGGCGCAACGAAGTGCTGTTCGTGAACACCGAAACCTGGGCCGAGGCGGGCCGCGTGGCCGTGCACGGCCAGCCGGTGTTCGTCATCGTGCAACCGGGCGGACGCTACGCCTGGGTCAACTTCGCGTTTCCGAACAACGACACGGTGCAGGTGATCGACATTCCCTCGCGGCGGGTGATCCACGAACTCAAGCCCGGGCGCGCCGTGTTGCACATGGAGTTCACCCCGCGCGGCGAGCAGGTGTGGGTTTCGTCGCGCGACGACAACCGCGTCACGGTATACGACACGGCCGGCTTTTCAGCGCTTGCGCAATTCACCGTCGATCATCCAAGCGGCATCTTCCTGACCAGCCGCGCGTTCAGCATGGGGTTCTGAGATGACCACCCTGGACCTGCTGGACCGGCGCCTGCTGAACGAATTCCAGCGCGACTTTCCGCTGGTCGAGCGGCCGTTCATGGCCATCGGCAGGCAGCTCGGCATCGCCGAATCCGAGGTGCTGGCACGCTATGCGCACCTGATTGAAGACGGTGCGATCAGCCGGGTTGGCGTGGTGTTCGCCCCGAACGCCGTGGGTGCGAGCACGCTGGCGGCGATGGCCGTTCCGCCTGCGCGTGTCGAGGAGGTGGCCGCGATCGTCAACGCGCAACCCGAAACCAACCACAACTACGAGCGCGAACATCGCCTGAACCTGTGGTTCGTGCTCACCGCACCGACACGGCTTGGGCTGGACGCGGCGATCGCGCGCATCGAGCGGGCAGCGCACCTGCCGGTGCTCGCGCTGCCGTTGCTGGAGGAATACCACATCGACCTGGGCTTCGACCTCGACGCCGGGTCGGGCGCGCAGAAACCGCGCAGCGCGGCACCGGTAAACGGAGAAGTACATTTGACCGCCCAGGACAGGCGCATCCTGGCTGCGGTGCAGGCCGGCCTGCCGATCGAGCCGCAGCCATGGGCGGCGGTTGCGCGCCGCGCAGGGTGCAGCGAGGCAGACGTGCTGAGCACATTCGATGGCTGGCTCGCCGGGGGCGTTGCGCGCCGGATCGGTGTGGTGGTCAGACACCGGTCGCTCGGTTATGTGGCAAACGCGATGGTGGTGTGGGATGTGGCGGACGACGCGCTGCCGCGCATTGCGCAGGCGCTGGCCGCGCATCCCGAGGTCACGCTCTGTTATCGCCGGCCGCGCCATGGCAAGGGTTGGCCCTACAACCTGTTCTGCATGTTCCACGGGCGGGACAGGGACGCCGTGCTGGCGACACTTGCGGCGTTGCGGCAGCGGCCGGATTTTTCCGATATCCCGTGCGAGGTGCTGTTTTCGACCCGCTGCTTCAGGCAGCGAGGCGCGCGCTATGCACGCGCAGCCTGAGGCGCAGGGCATGGATGAACTCGACCGGCGCATCATCAACGCGCTGCAGGGCGGTTTCCCCGTGGTGGAGCGGCCGTTTGCGGCCGCGGCGCAGGCGGTCGGTGCCAGCGAGGACGACCTGCTCGCCGCGATTGCGCACCTGCTGGGCGACGGGGTGCTCAGCCGTTTCGGGCCGCTGTTCAACGCCGACCGCATGGGCGGCGCGTTCACGCTCTGCGCGATGCAGGTGCCGGGCGAGGAGTTCGAGCGCGTCGCGCAGATCGTCAACGGATTTCCCCAGGTCGCGCACAACTACGAGCGCGCCCACCGGCTCAACATGTGGTTTGTCCTCGCGAGCGATACGCCCGAAGGGATCGCACCGCTGATCGCCGAGATCGAACAGGCCACCGGCCTGCAGGTCCTCGATTTCCCGAAGCTCGAGGAATACTTCATCGAGATGACGCTCACCGTATGAACGCCGCCGTGAATGACACTCTCGATCGCGGCATCGTGCGCGCAACCCAGGCGGGCCTGCCCCTGGTGCTGCGGCCCTGGGCGGCGGTGGCCGCCAGGGTGGGCGCGAGCAAGGGCGAGGTCATGGCGCGCGTCGAAGCCATGCTTGCGGACGGTCGGATCCGGCGCATCGGCGTGGTGCCCAACCACTATGCGCTGGGCATACGTGCAAACGGGATGTCGGTCTGGGATGTGGAGGACGAGGCGCTTGCGACGCTGGGGCCACAGGTGGGGCAACTCGATTTCGTCACGCACTGCTACCGGCGCCCGAGACGATTGCCGGCCTGGCGCTACAACCTGTTCGCGATGGTCCATGCGCGCACGCGCGACGAAGTGGAAGCCAAGGTGGCGCGGATCGCAGCGGTGCTGGGCGGGGCCTGCGTGGCGCACGAGGTGCTCTACAGCGTGCGCATACTGAAGAAGACCGGGCTGCGCTTCTCCTGAACCCGCTTACCCGGGCGTGGAGATTTCCAGCCTGACCTCGGCGAGATTGCCCGGCACGAATACCGCTTCGCAGTCGCGTCGCGCGAGTTCCGGGTAGAGCGCGTCGATGTTTCTATCGAGGTGGACCACCAGCGTCTTGCCACGACCTGCTGCGTCAAGTGCAGCAAGAATGGCCAGAAGCGCCTGGTCCGAGACCATTCCACGCGCATCGACGTGAGTCCCGTCCTCGTCGATCCATGTGTGCGCCTGCACCGTGTCTGTTGCCGCGTTCACGTGCTGTGGCGTGGGAGCTGCCGTGCCGTTGCGGCAGAAGGTGATCTCCCATTCCCGTGGACCGCGCGCTGCGACCGTGGATGTGAATCCGCTCCGGCCGAGCACTTCGCGAAGGGGGATCGGATCGAACGGCGCCACCACCACCAGTGTGCCATCGCGCGGCACGTCCTGCGCGACCCGCATGATCTCGGAGAGCGGATCGCGTCCGCTCGCGAGAATCGGCCGGACGTCCAGCCGCACGGTGTGCGTAGTCATTGCGCCTCGAACAGTTGATGTGCGTAACGATCTACCCGACCGGGCCGGGTGCACTTGATCTGTCTCAAGAAAAGGCCTGTGCGGGAGGCAAAGGCCGGGCGCAAGGGGTTGACCCACATCAATCCCGCGAGCGTCGTGCGGGCTAGCATGAGTGCACTAAAAAGGAGGGGCAACCCCGTGTTCAGAATCACGCGTTTCATGCAGGAGCTGGCACATCCCACGCCGCTGACGGGCAGGGTGCACCCGCCCGGTCCCGTGGTGATCTGGAACCTGATCCGTCGCTGCAACCTGACCTGCGTGCATTGCTATTCGATTTCCGCGGACGTGGATTTTGCCGGCGAGCTGGACACGGCCGAGGTGTTCGCGGTCATGGACGAACTCAAGCGCTTTCGCGTGCCGGTGCTGATCCTCTCGGGTGGCGAGCCGCTGCTGCGTCCGGACCTGTTCGAGATCGCCGAACGCTCCAGGGCGATGGGGTTCTATACGGGACTGTCGACCAACGGCACGCTGATCGACGCGCCCATGGCCGACCGGATCGCCGCGACCGGGTTCGATTATGTGGGGATCAGCCTCGACGGACTGGGTGCCACGCATGACAAGTTCCGCCGCAAGGAGGGTGCGTTCGACGCGTCGCTCGCCGCGTTGCGGCTGTGCCGCGACCGGGGTGTAAAGGTCGGCGTGCGCTTCACGATCGCACAGGAGAACGCGGCCGATCTTCCTGGGCTGCTTGCGCTGGTCGAAGAGGAGGGCATCGACAAGTTCTACCTCTCGCACCTCAATTACGCGGGACGGGGCAACAAGAACCGGGGGTCGGACGCACACTTCCAGACCACGCGCCGCGCGATGGACCTGGTGTTCGATACCGCGTGGGGTTTTCAGGAGAGAGGCCTCGTGCGCGAGTTCGTCACCGGCAACAACGACGCCGACGGGCCTTATTTCCTCTCGTGGGTGCAGGCGCGGTTTCCCGGGCGCGCGGCGCACATCCGCGCAAAGCTCGCCGAATGGGGCGGCAATTCCTCCGGTGTCAACGTTGCCAACATCGACAACCTCGGCAACGTGCACCCCGACACCATGTGGTGGGACTACAACCTCGGCAATGTGCGCGAGCGACCCTTTTCCCAGATCTGGACCGACACCAGCGACCCGGTCATGGCCGGCCTCAAGGCCTCGCCGCGCAGCATCAAGGGGCGCTGTGCCGGCTGCATGCACTTCGACCTGTGCAACGGCAGTTCGCGGGTGCGTGCGCGCAGCCTCACGGGCGATGCCTGGGAAGAGGATCCCGGCTGCTACCTCGATGACGCCGAAATCGGCGTCGTGTCGGAGGGCCGGGTGCCGGTCAAACCCTATACGGGCAAAGGCGTGACGTGGTTGCGATCCGCGTAGGGCGCCCGGTGCGCCTTGCACAGCTGACGCTGCTGGCGTTCGCGGCAGCTATCTTCTCCGCACCCGTGCAGGCGCAGGACGCGGCCCGGTTGTATGCCGAGCATTGCGCGAGCTGCCACGGTGTCGCGCGTCTCGGCGGCCTCGGCCCGGCGCTGCTGCCCGAGAACCTCGCGCGCCTGCGCCGCCCGGCCGCCGTGCAGGTGATCGGCAAGGGCCGGGTCGCGACGCAGATGGCGGGTTTTGCAGACAAGCTGAGCGCGGGCGACATCGAAGCGCTCGCGACCCTGATCTATACGCCCCCCGCGGTCGTGCCGGTCTGGGGGATGGACGAGATCCGCGCCTCGCGCACCGAATTCAAGCCGGAGCGCCCTGATTCCGATCAGCCCGTGCACCATGCAAACCCGATGAACCTGTTTGTGCTGGTCGAGACGGGCGACCATCACGCCAGCATCCTCGACGGAGACACGTTCGAGCGCATCGCGCGCTTCCCGACCCGCTACGCGCTGCACGGCGGGCCGAAGTTCTCCCCCGACGGACGGTTCGTCTACTTTGCATCGCGCGACGGATGGATCTCGAAGTACGACCTGCACAACCTGCGCATGGTCGCCGAGGTGCGTGCCGGCATCAACACGCGCAATGCCGCAGTGTCCTCCGATGGACGCTGGGTGATGGTGGCGAACTACCTTCCGCACACGCTGGTCGCATTCGACGCGCAGACGCTGCAGCCGGTCAAGGTGATCGCGGCGCGGGACCGCGCGGGTCACAGCTCGCGCGTTTCGGCCGTTTACGACGCCGCGCCGCGCAAGAGCTTCATCGCTGCGCTCAAGGACGTGAAGGAGATCTGGGAGATTCCCTATGGTGCCGACGCCGAACCGGTCTACGCGGGCCTCGTGCACGACTACAAGATGAAGGAGGCGATCGCCGAGCCCGGTCCCTTTCCGGTGCGGCACATCGAGGTCGACGACTATCTCGATGACTTTTTCTTCGACCGCAGCTATTCCAACCTGCTCGGTTCGGCGCGCGACGCGAAGAACGGCCAGGTCGTGAACCTGCACGTGAAGCGGCGCATCGAAACCATCGCCCTTCCGGGCCTGCCGCACCTGGGTTCCGGCATCATCTGGGACTGGCAGGGCCGCCCGGTCATGGCCTCACCCAACCTCAAGGACGCGCAGGTCACCGTCATCGACACGAAGAACTGGAAGGTGATCAGGCAGATCCCGACCAACGGGCCCGGATTCTTCATGCGCAGCCACGAGAACACGCCCTATGCCTGGGTCGACGCATTCAACAGCCCGCGCAAGGACACGCTGCAGATCATCGACAAGCGCACGCTGGAAGTGGTGCGCGACCTTCGACCGGCGCCCGGCAAGACAGCCGCGCACGTGGAGTTCACGATGGATGGCCGATACGCGCTGGTCAGCATCTGGGAAAACGACGGCGAGGTGATCGTTTATGATGCGGCGACGTTCGAGATCGTCAAGCGCCTGCCGGCCAACAAGCCCTCGGGCAAGTACAACGTGCACAACAAGATCACGCGCTCGGACGGAACCAGCCACTAAGCGTGGGGAGGGCGGGGATGCAGAACGGAAATCCGGATGGTGCGGACAAGGCGGCGCCGAGCCCGCGCGCCGCGCGCAGGCCGACCGTCAAGGTGGAAGCCTTCCTCGCCAAGCTGCCGCTGTTCAGCGAGATGAGCGTCGGGGAAATCGGCCGGATCGCGGCCGGCACGCAGACGCTGCGCGTGGAGAAGGGCGAACGCATATTCCACCAGGGCGACCCCTGCACCGGGTTCCACATCGTGGTCTACGGCCAGGCGAAGCTCGGCTTCACTTCGCCACAGGGCGGCGAGAAGGTGGTCGAGATCGTCGGTCCCGGGCAGAGCTTCGGCGAGGCGCTGATGTTCCTCGAGCGGCCGTACATCGTGTCGGCACATGCGCTGGCCGACACCATGCTGCTGCACGTCGCCAAGCACGTGGTGTTCGACGAGCTGGCCCGCGACCCGGTGTTCGCCCGCAAGATGCTGTCGGGCCTGGCGCTGAGGCTGCACGGCCTGGTGCGCGACGTCGAGGCCTACTCGCTGCGCTCGAGCGCCGAGCGGGTCATCGGCTACCTGCTGCGTGAGGACAACGACGACACTGCGCCGGGCAAGCCCCGGCCACCCGTACAGCTCATCTCCGGGAAAGGGGTACTCGCCTCCCGGCTGAACATGACCCCCGAGCACTTCTCCCGCGTGCTGCACGACCTGTCTGTGGCGGGACTGATTTCAGTTGAAGGCAAGAGCGTGCACATCCTCGACGTCGAGCGGCTGCGCACCTTCGGCACCTGAGTCCGGAAATGAAACGGGGGCCGACCGGCCCCCGTATCCCCCAACACCGTACTTTCGCGAATCAGGCTTCTCAGCCCTGCTTGAGCACCCACTCGGCGAGGGCCTTCGCATCGGCGTCGGGCACCTTGGTGTTCGGCGGCATCGGGATCGGACCCCAGACGCCGTTGCTGCCCTTCTGGATCTTTGCCGCAAGGGTCGCGGCCGCATCGGCCTGGCCCTTGTACTTCTTCGCCACGTCCTTGTAGGCCGGCCCGACCAGTTTCTTGTCGATCTGGTGGCAGGCGAGGCACTGGTGTTTCTTCGCCAGTTCCTCGTTCGCCCGGGCGGGCGAGGCGAGGAATGAGACCGCGAGTGTGGCGGCAAGCAGAGCGTAGTGCAGTTTCATCGTGCGTCTCCTAGTAGACGTCGTGCTGGGTGTTGTAGACGTTGAAGTGCCCGGTCGGCGTGATGATCAGCGGATCCTTGATCACGGCCTTGAGCTTCCTCGTCTTGTCGTCCACCACCACCAGCGCGGACTCCTGGTTCTTCGCGCTCCACACCGCGAACCACACCTCGTCGCCGGCCTTGTTGTATTCGGGCTGGACTACGCGCTTGGCACCCTCGCCCAGTTTTGCCCACTCGGCGATCGGCAGGATCTCGGGCTTCTTGCCGAGGTCGTTGATGTCGTACACCGCGATCGACTGGGCGATCTTGGAGTCCGGGTTGAGCGGCGTGTCGACCCAGAGGTTCTTCGACTTCGGGTGGGTCTTGATGAAGAGGTTCCCCCCGCCCTGGCCGTCGAGCATCTGCACCACTTTCCAGGCGTTGTCCTTATGCTTGATCGGATCGGTGCCGATCAGCGCGATCTTCTCGCTGCCCAGGTGGCCCGTGGCCCACACCGGCCCGAATTTCGGATGGATGAAATTGGCGCCGCGCCCCGGGTGCGGGATCTTGTCCACATCGACGAGCCTGGTCAGCTTGCCTTCCTTGGCGTCGATCACGGCGATCTTGTTCGACTGGTTGGCCGCCACCATGAAGTAGCGCTTGGTCGAATCCCAGCCGCCGTCATGCAGGAACTTGGCGGCACCGATCTCGGTCACGGTGATGTTCTTGAGGTCCTTGTAGTTGACCATCAGGATCTTGCCGGTCTCCTTCACGCTGACCACGAACTCCGGCTTGAAGTGCGAGGCCACGATCGAGGCCACGCGCGGCTCCGGGTGGATACTCCTGGTCGCCCACCGTCATGCCGCGGGTGGACATGATCTTGAGCGGCTCCAGCGTGTCGCCGTTCATGATGGTGTACTGCGGCGGCCAGTAGGCACCGGCGATCGCGAGTTTGTCTTCGTAACCCTTGTACTTGGAGGTATCCACCGAGCGCGCTTCGAGGCCGACGCGGATCTCGGCGACGTTGTCCGGTTTCGCCATCCACAGGTCGATCATGTTGATCTTGGCGTCGCGCCCGATCACGAAGAGGTAGCGTCCGGAGGCCGACACGCGCGTGATATGCACCGCGTAGCCGGTCTTGACGATGTTGATGATCTTCTTGGTGTCGCCGTCGATCAGCGCCACCTCGCCCGTATCGCGCAGGGTGGTCGAGAAGATGTTGGCGATGTTGTAGCTGTTCATCCTTCTTCTTCGGCCGCTGATCCGGCGGGATGATGACCTTCCAGGTCTTCTTCATTTCCGCCATGCCGAATTCGGGCGGGATGGGCGGCACCTGCTGGACGTATCGCGCCATCAGATCGACTTCGGCATCGGTCAGTTCGCCCGAGGTGCCCCAGTTCGGCATGCCGGCGGGCGAGCCGTACTTGATGAACACCTTGAGGATCTCGGTGCCCTTGGCCATGGTCAGGTCCGGGGTCAGCGGCTTGCCGGTGGCGCCCTTGCGCAGCACGCCGTGGCAACCGGCGCAGCGCTCGAAATAGATCTTGCGGCCCTTGTCGAACTCCGCCTTGGTCATCGGCGGTGCCTTCGGGTCGATGTTCTGGTGCATCTCCTCGGTCGCGAGGGGGGAACCGCCCGCCTGATAGCGGATCTCGGGCTCGCTGACCGGCGCACGCCCGGGCTGGGTGGGCTGCGCAAAGGCCAGACCGACGGCGAACTGCAATGCCGCGAGGCCGGCTGCGTGGACCGCGGTCCGCTGGATGATCTTTCTCATGACGCTGCTCCTTGGCTCATAGGAAATGTCGCAATACCTTCTGAGGACGGAGCGTGCGCGGGGCAGGCCGCGCTGAGTTTGATGCATATCAAGCAATTCGGGCCTCGTCGGCCCGCGGGGCGGCGTAACGGCTGCGACCGGCCGTTCCAGCGGTCTGCTGTATCGATACCGATACTTCAACTGACCTGGAAGCCGCTCCAGAGCTTAATCTTCCTGAAACATTCTTTCAGAATTTGTCGCGTTCTTTCCATCGGGAAAGCCGTCCCGCCCGGCGACAGAGCCGGGCGAATCTGGTGGATGGCGACGGGAAAAGGCGGCCGGCCTACTCCGGTTTGATCCCGGCCTACTCCGGTTTGATCCCGGCCTCGCGCACGACCTGCGTCCAGCGCGGCACTTCCTCCGCGATCATGTCGCGCAGGCGTGCCGGGGTGCTGGCCGTGGCGATCACCCCGAAGCCGCGAAAGCGGGTCTGCAGTTCGGGCTGCGCGAGCGCGGCGCCGACCGCCTCGTTGAGCTTCGCGACCACGTCGGCCGGCATGCCGGCAGGCCCGAGCAGGCCGAACCAGATGTCGACCACGTAGCCGGGCAGGGTGTCCTTCACCAGCGGCGTGCCGGGCGGGGCCAGCGGCGAGGCCTCGGCGCTCGAGACGCCGAGCAGTTTCAGGCGGCCGGCAGTCAGGTAGCCGTTCATCGCTGCCGAGGCGGTGGTGATCAGCACCTTCACTTCGCCGCTCAGAACGGCGTTGGTCGTCGGCGCCTGTCCCTTGTAGGGGATGTGGGTCATGGGGATCCCCGCTGCACGCGCAAACAGCGCGCTCGACAGGTGGCCCATCGAGCCGACGCCGGCGGTGGCGTACTGCACCGGATCCGGCTGCGCCTTCGCCCATGCGATGAACTGCCGCAGGTTTGCCACCGGCACGGCGCCGTTCACGACCACGAACATCGGTGCGGTGGAGACCAGCGACACCGGGGTGAAGCTCTTCAACGAATCGTAGCCCGCGTCCTTCTGCAGCAGCGGCACGGTGCTGCTCGGACCGTTGTTGGAGAACAGCAGGGTGTAGCCGTCGGCGGGCGAGCGGGCCACTTCGCGCGCGGCGATCGCGCCGCCGGCGCCCGCCTTGTTGTCCACGATCACCGGCTGGCCGAGCGTCTTCTGCATCGGCTCCTGCAGCGCACGCGCCATGATGTCGGTCGTGCCGCCAGCCGGGTAGGGCACGACGATGTGGATCGGTTTCGCCGGAAACCCCTGTGCAGCCGCCTGCAGCGCTGCGCACGCGACGGCGAAACCCGCCGCCCTTGCCAGAAATCGGGACATTGCCTCTCCTCGTTGAAGTACGTTCATTGTTTTTTCTCGTAAGCCGCCAGATGGAAGCGCTGCAGTCGCTGCAGCAGGCTCTTCATTTCGGTGGCCGCCGCCTCGCCGTCCTTGGCCGCGAGGTGCGCCAGCAGGCGTCGCCGCGAGGGCATCACGTAGCGGTTGGGCATGTAGCCGACCTTCTCGACGAAGTGGCGGGTCATTTCCATGAGCGCATCGGTGAGGATGATCAGCACGGGATTTTTCGCCGCGCGCGCGAGCAGGCTGTGGAATGCGTAGTTGATCTGCGCCCGGCGCTCGACGTCTCCGGCCGCGGTCGCCACTTCGGCGGCGTCGACGTTCGCGGTCAGCGCCGCCAGATCGTCTGCGGTGCGCCGCGCGCAGGCCAGGCGCGCGACCTCGGTGCCGATCAGGATCCGCGCCTCGGTCAGGTGCTGCGGACGGATGGCGCCCATGTGGTACAGGTCGGCGAGGCCCGCGACCGCCGCGCCGCCGCCGCCCTCGCGGATGAAGGCGCCGCCGGTCGCGCCCTTCTTCAGCTCCAGCAGCCCCGCGATCTCAAGGGACCTCAACGCCTCGCGCAGGGTATTGCGGCTGACGTGGAACTGCTCGGCCAACTGCCGCTCTGCCGGCAGCCGGTCGCCGACGCGCAGCGACTGCTTCGCCAGCTGCGCGCGGATCTGCTCGGCGATTTCCTCGAACGCGCGCTTGCCTGCGACCGGGCGGAAGGCCGGGTCCGCGGATGTCCGTCGGACGGTGCGCGACTGCGGCATCTCAGTGCATACCAAGCAGATGGCGCGAGATCACGATCCGCTGGATCTGGTTGGTGCCCTCGAAGATCTGGTTGATCTTGGCGTCGCGCATCATGCGCTCCACCGGATAGTCCTTCATGTAGCCTGCGCCGCCGAAGATCTGCACCGCGTCGGTGGTGACCTTCATCGCGGTGTCCGAGGCGTAGCATTTGGCCATCGAGGACATCTCCGAGAGCCGTGAAAAATCTCCGGCATCCACCAGCCGCGCGCATTCGTAGACCAGCGCACGCGCCGCCTCGGTCTGCATCGCCATGTCGGCGAGCATCCACTGCAGGCCCTGGAACTCCGAGATCGCGCGGCCGAACTGTTTGCGTGTCTTTGCATACTCCAGGGCTGCGTCGAGCGCACCCTGCGCTACGCCGACCGCGGCCGCCCCCACGGTCGGGCGGTTCATGTCGAGGATGCGCATGCAGGCGATGAAGCCCCGGCCCTCCTCGCCGACCAGGCAGTCCCCCGGGATGCGCACGTTGTCGAAGAAGATCTGCACATTGGGCACGCCGTTCAGGCCCATCTTGCGTTCGTTTTTTCCCACCCGGAAGCCTGCGGTCTTCGTGTCGAGCAGAAAGCAGCTGATGCCCTTGAAGCCTTTCTCCCCACTGGTGCGCGCAAACACCAGGATGTAGTGCGCCATGTTGCCCCAGGTGATGTAGCACTTCTGGCCGTTCAACACCCAGCTGTCGCCATCCTTCTTTGCATTGGTCTTCATCGAGGCGACATCCGACCCTGATTCGGGTTCGGTCATCGCCACCGCGGTCCACGTGCGCCCCTTGGCGACCAGCGGCAGCCAGCGTTTCCTCTGTTCCTCGGTGCCGAAATGCAGCAGCGGCAGGATCATGCCGATCGAATTCATGCCCGCGATCAGTGCGCAGGCTTCCGACACGCGCGAGATTTCCTCCCTCGCCATGCACACCGAGGTGAGGTCCCCGCCCGGGCCGCCGTATTCCTCGGGCACCCAGAGCTGCATCAGGCCCATGTCGCCGAACAGGTGGAAGATGCGCTCGGGAATCTTGTCGGTCGTGTCGATCTCGGCCGCAATCGGCCGGATCTCCTTGTCCACCATGCGGCGGATGCCTTCGCGCATCGCGAGCTGGGTTTCGGTGAAGTAGGGCATGCGTGGACTCCTGTGGAAACAGCGGTTGAAACGGCTCAGCGCAACACGTGATCGGCCCGCAGGCCTTCGATCGCATCGGCGCTCAGCCCGAGCAGTTCGGCGAGCACCTGTGCGCCATGCTCGCCGCGTTGCGGTACCTGCGTGCCGGCCGCGATGCCTTCCATGCGGAACGGCGGCAGCGGTGTGCGAAAGGATGTCTCGCCCGAGGTCACGGTCGCAAACACCCCGCGTTCGGCGGCGTAGGGCGAATCCATGGCTTCGCGCACGCCCTGGTAGCGTCCGAACGGCACGCCGCACCCGGTCATGCGCGCCTCGCACTCGGCCACGGTCTTGTCGGCGGCCCAGGCATCGAGCTCCGCGAGCATCGCATTCCAGTTGCGGGCATCGCTGCGCGCGGCACGGGTCGCATAGCGCGGGTCGTTCATCCAGCCCGGATTGCCGGTGGCCTCGGCCAGCGCCGCGAAGTTGGCCTGCGAGATCGGTGCGACGATAAAGAAGCCGTCCTTCGCGCGGGTGGCCTCGTAGAGCAGGCGCTCGCGGCCCACCGGCGCCTGCGCCTCGCCCACTTCGTAGGCCAGCATGCCGAGCATGGCGTCCATCAGGGCGCAGTCGATGTGCGAGCCCCGGCCGCTCGTCGCGCGTTTGACCAGGGCGGCCGAAATCGCGCCGAAGGCATGCACGCCGGCGAGATAGTCCGCGGTGAATATTCCCGTGTTGAGTGGCTTTCCGGCGCCCTTCTGGTAACCGAGGTTGGCGAGGTCATAGCCGCTCGCGGCCTGCACAATCGGCGCGTAGGCGGGCAGCCCCGAGTGCGCGCCGCTCTGGCCGTAGCCCGAGATCGAGCAGTAGACCAGGCGCGGGTGGAGCGCGGACAGGGTCGCGTAGTCCAGGCCCAGCCGCTTCATTACGCCGGGCCTGAAGTTCTCGAGCACCACGTCGGCGCGTGCGACGAGATCGCGCGCAAGCGCCACGCCGCGCGGGTGCTTGAGGTCCAGTGAGACGCTCCGCTTGCCGCAGTTCAGGGCGCCGAAGTAGAGGCTCTCGCCGTCCCTTTCCGGCGGGCGGCCGCGCATCATGTCGCCCTCGGGCGGCTCGATCTTGATGACCTCGGCGCCCAGGTCCGAGAGCAGCCGCGAGCAGTACGGCCCCGCAATCATGGCGGAGAAGTCGATGACGCGTATGCCGTGCAGCGGACCGTTCAATCAGTGCTCCCCTGGGTTGTGATGGCTTGATTTCAATGGTTGAACCAATTATATTCCAGCCACCCGACACCCTGTCAAGCCGAGGATTCGAAATGCCCGACCACGCCGACTACACCAAGTACGAATGCCTGAAGATCGAGAAGGAAGGCAAGCTCGCGACGTGACGCTGAATCGTCCCGAGACGCGCAATCAGATTGACCGGCAGTTCCACCACGAGCTGCAGGACGTATGGCGCGACCTTGCCGAGGACGCCGACATCAACGCGATCCTGCTGACCGGCGCGGGCAAGTACTTCAGCGTCGGCGGCAACGTGAAAGGCATGCTCGATCGCCCGGGCGGCGATGTGTTCGCCGAGGGCGAGATGATCGAGCCGAGGAGCGCGCGCAAGATCGTGCAGAACATCCTCGACTGCGAAATCCCCATCGTGTGCGCGATCAACGGCGATTGCATGGGCCTGGCCGCCACCGTGGCGCTGTTCTGCGACATCACGGTCTGCGCGGAGGAGGCGAGAATCGCCGATCCGCACGTGAAAATCGGCCTCGTGGCAGGCGACGGCGGCGCAGTGATCTGGCCGATGCTGGTGGGCCCCAACCGGGCCAAGGAGTTTCTGATGCGCGGCAGCCTGATCAAAGGCGCCGACGCCGCGCGCATGGGCCTGGTGAACTACGCGCTGCCGCAGGCGGAGGTGCTCGCGAAGGCGCGAGAAATCGCGCAGGAACTGGCCGACGGGCCGACCTGGGCGATCCGCTGGACCAAGCTTGCGGTCAACAAGTCGATCAAGGACAAGCTCAACCTGATCATGGATGCGTCTTTCGCCCTCGAGATGGCGACCTTCCGGACCGAGGACCACAAGGAAGCGATCCGGGCTTTCGGCGAAAAGAGAAAGCCGCGGTTCACGGGGAAGTAGATCGGCGGGGGAACACGCGGTTCCCCCGCACGTCTTTCCTTGAAGAGACTAGCGCGATGCCGGCCCGTGCTGACCGTGCTGACCGTGCTGCTCGTCCGAGCCCCGACCGTGCATCCCGGACTCGCCCCGACCGTGCATCCCGGCGTCCCCGTGGTGGCCGTGTCCTCCACGGTGGCCGCCGCGCCGCGCCATCTGGTTGAGCGTCTTCTGCTGGTTTTCGTCGAGCACCGCCTGCAGTTTCGCCGTTGCATCCGACATCAGCGCGAGCTTCTGCGCCATGCCCGCGGCAAACTCTGCGCGACTGCGCATGATGGTCGCGGCGTCGGCATCCGCTGCCGGGCGCACCGGGTGGTTGCCCATCATCGTCTCGCGCGCCTTGACGTAGTCGGCCCAGGCCGCCTGCTGGGAGGCCTTGATCTCCAGGCGCGCGGCCATCCTGTCGAGCCGTGCCTTCATGTGCTCCTGAAACTTCTGCATGTGCTGTTGCTGGCGTGCCGCGGTCTCGTCGGCGGTGGCGGCGTAGGTCGCCGGTATTGCGGCGGCTGCGAGTACGAACGCAATCGCAGTCAACACGCCCGGGAATCCTGCTTTGGTCTTGGTCATGGTGAACTCCATCTCTGATTGAGGGTTGGCGCTGGACGTTTTCCCGCGCCGATGGACAGCATCATGCGCCCGCGCAGCCCCGGGAAATGTTAACGGCTTGTAGAGAATTGTTCCGGACGCGTCACACTTTGCCGCAGCCCGTACGCAGCGGGATATGCTTGTCACATGAATGGAAAAACCCTCCTCGTTGTCGACGACGACCCGCAACTGCGGCAGCTGGTGCACGACTACCTGACTGAAAACGGGTATGTGGTGCGCGTCGCTGCGGACGGCCCGGCCATGTGGGCGGAGATCGACAAGCCGCCCGTCGACATGGTGATCCTCGACCTGATGCTTCCCGGGGAGGATGGATTGTCGCTGTGCCGCGGACTGCGCAGCCGCTCCTCGATCCCGATCCTGATGCTGACCGCGCGCGGCGAGGAAACCGATCGCATCGTCGGCCTCGAGATGGGCGCCGACGACTACCTGCCCAAGCCCTTCAGCCCGCGCGAGCTGCTGGCGCGGATCAAGAGCATCCTGCGCCGGGCGCACGATACGGATGCCGTGCAGCCCTCGCGCGCATTCCGCTTTGCCGGCTGGACGCTCGACGTGGGCGCGCACAACCTGATCGATGCCGGCGGTGTGGTCGTGCCGCTGTCGACCGGCGAATTTCGCCTGCTCAAGACCCTGGTCGAGAACGGCAACCGGGTGATGTCGCGCGACCAGCTCATGGAAAGCCTGGCCGGGCGCGAGTCGGGTCCGTTCGACCGGACCATCGACGTGATGGTGAGCCGCCTCAGGCGCCGCCTCGGGGACGATGCGCGCGAGCCGGCGCTGATCAAGACCGTGCGCAACGGCGGCTACCTGCTGGCCGCAAAAGTGGAGCGCGCGGCGTGAGGTGGCTGCCGCGCACGCTGTTCGGCCGGATACTCGTTGCGATGTTCTGCGGCCTGCTCGCGGTACAGGCGGTGGGCGTCTGGCTGATGCTCGAGGATCGCGCGCGTTTCGGCGACCGCCTGCTCGGCGAGTACGTGGCGCAGCGGGTGGCCAACGTCATCACCATCCTCGATGCGGCCGCGCCCGCCGAGCGCGGACGCATGGTCCAGGGGCTGAGCGGGCGGCTGACCCGCTATACGATGGACGAGCCCTGGCAGCAGGGCGGGGTCGACGGATCGGAGGAGGCGAAGGCCTTCGTTGCGCGCGTGCTGAAGGAACTCGAGCAGGCGCGCGCCTTGCAGGTGCTGTCCGTCGGAGAAGTCCGGGACCTGCAGCCCGCCCTGCAGGCGCGGGCGGAGCCGCGTGCGGGCGGAGCCGCGTGGAGCGGAACCCGGAAGGAGCAGGATGATGCCGCACGGCCCCTTCCATGTTGTCGTCGCGCAGGCGCGCCTCGGAGACGGCGCGGTGCTGACCTTCCGTCGTGCGGTGCCGCCGCCGGCGCCAACTGGCCGCTGCGCACCCTGGTCCTGCTGACCGTGCTGGGCCTGTTCGTCGCCGGCGTCGCGGGCTGGGCCCTGCGCAAGGTGACGCGCCCGCTGGCCTCGCTTGCCGACGCAGCTTCGGGACTGGCGCGCGACCTCAACCGTCCGCCGTTGCCGGAAACCGGTCCGCTGGAGGTTGCACGTGTCGCCGAGGCATTCAACGCGATGCAGCGCGACCTGAAGCGCCTGCTCGAGACCCGCGCGCAGGCGCTGGCGGGCGTGTCGCACGACCTGCGCCTGCCGCTCACACGTCTGCGATTGCGCATCGAACGCCTGCCCGAAGGCGAACTGCGCGCCCGGATCGAGGATGACCTCGCCGAGATGGACGCGATGATCGGCAGCACGCTCGATTTCCTGCGCGCGGGGTCGGACGCCGAAAAACCGGTGCGCCTGAATCTCGACGCGCTGCTCGAGGGCGTGGCCGAGGACATGCAGGCCCTGGGCGCGCGCGTGCGCATCGAAGGCAGTGCGGGGGTGCCGATCCTCGCCCAGCCGCAGGCGCTGCGGCGTTGCCTCGCCAACCTGCTCGACAATGCGTTTCGCTACGGCGGCGCGGACATCGACATGCGGGTCACCGACAGCACTTCGGGTGTGGAAGTTCGCGTCGAGGATCGCGGACCGGGCATCGCGGAGGTCGATCGCGAGCGCGTGTTCGAACCCTATGTGCGCCTCGAATCCTCACGCGCCAAGCACACCGGCGGCACCGGCCTGGGACTCGCGATCGCACGCGCGATTGCGCGTGCCGGCGGCGGCGAGCTGCGGTTGGAAGCGCGCGAGGGCGGTGGGCTGTCCGCGGTCCTGTACCTGCCGCGGCGCGAGGCGGCGCCGGCGTCGTCTGCGGCGACGGTTTCGCAACCGGGGCATTCCACGGCCTGAATCGGGCGTGTTTTTCCGGGCCGCGATGCTATATTTTGCGCAGCCCGTGCAAAGGACGCGTCTGTCATGAACTTCAGCTGCAAACCGCTGCATCCCCTGTTCGCTGCCGAGGCGAGCGGCGTGGACCTCGCGCGACCGCTCGATGCCGCGACGGTCGCGGCGATCGATGCGGCCATCGACAGGTACGCGGTGCTCGTGTTTCGCAACCAGCCGCTGGACCAGGCGCAGCAGATCGCGTTCTCCAAGCAGTTCGGACCGCTGGATGCGGGCCTGCGCAAGGCCACCGGCGCGCCGACCCGCTTCCAGTACGACGAGCTGATCGACATCGGCAACGTGGCCATCGACGGGGCGGTCGCCGCCCCGGACAACCGCAAGCTGATCGGCCAGCTCGCCAACCAGCTCTGGCATGCCGACAGCACCTTCCAGGACGTGCCGGTCAAGTACTCCATGCTTTCCGCGGTCGTGGTGCCCGACGAAGGCGGGCAGACGCAATGGGCGGACCTGCGCGCTGCCTGGGATGCGCTGCCTGAGAAGACCCGCAGGCATGTCGAGGGCCGGACTGCGCGGCACTCGGCGTTCCACTCGCGGCTCGGACTCGGTGACGATGTCTATACCGCCGAACAGCTCGCGCGTTTTCCGCCGGTGGAGCGGCCGCTGGTGCACGTGCACCCGGGCTCGGGGCGCAAGGTGCTCTACCCGAGCGTGCATGTCGATCGCGTAAGCGGCCTCTCGGTGCCCGAGGGACGGCTGCTGGTTGCGGAACTGCTCGAGCATGCGACACAGCCTGAGTTCGTCTATACGCACCAGTGGCGCGCCGGCGATGTCGTCATGTGGGACAACCGCTCCACCCTGCATCGCGGGAAACGCTACGACCTGTCGCTGCGACGCGACCTGCGCCGCACCACCACGCTGGAGCGCAACGCCGTGCGCGCCAACGCTTGAACTCCTCTTCGTCGTTCCCCCCTCAACCCTCATAGCCCCAAAGGAACCCTCCATGAAGCGTCATCTGATGCGCGTCGGCGCGCGTCTGCTGTTTGCAATCGCAGGACTGGCCGCAGGCGTCGCATCCGCGCAGACCTACCCGAACAAAGTCGTCAAGGTGGTCGTTCCCTTCGGCACCGGCGCAACCTCGGATATCGTGGCGCGGATGATTTCCGACCGGCTGAGCGCAGCGACGGGCCAGCCGTTCATTGTCGACAACCGCCCGGGCGCCGGTGGCACGATCGGGTCCGAGTTCGTCGCCAAGGCGCCGCCCGACGGCTATACCATCCTGCTGTCGACCGCCGCGACACCGATCTCTGCGTCGGTGTACCGCAACCTCAAGTACGACACGGCCGCGTTTTCCTCCATCGTGGTGCTGACCCATTCGCCGCTGGGATTCGCTGCGAATCCCGCGTTTCCGCCGAAAACCGTGCGCGAGTTCATCGACTACGCCAAGGCGAACCCGGGAAAGGTCAATTTCGGTTCGCTGGGCGTGGGGACCTCGCATCACCTGACCGGCGAGAAGCTCAAGCTGGATGCCGGCATCGACATGGTGCATGTCCCCTACAAAGGTTCCGGTCCCGGCGCACGTCGACCTCATGGGCGGGCAGATCCAGGTGATGTTCGACAACATCGTGGCGCTGATGCCGCACTTCAAATCCGGAAAACTGCGCCCGCTCGCGGTGTCGAGCCTGAAGCGCCATCCGCTGCTGCCCGACGTGCCCTCGCTCTCCGAAGCCGGCGTGAAGAATTTCGAAGCCGTGGCCTGGTTCGGCTTTCTCGCCCCGCCCGGGACACCGAAGGACATCGTGGCGCGTCTTAACGCCGAGGTCGTGAAGGTTCTCGCCATTCCCGAGATCCGCCAGCGCCTCGTCGACGGCGGCTCCGAGGTCATCGGCAACTCGCCCGAAGCCGCCGACCGGTTTCTGCACAGCGAGATCGCGCGCTGGGGCGCGGTGGTGAAGGCGGCCAACGTCCGGGCCGATTGAGTGGCGGATTGTGCAGCGCGCAATCCGTGGTGCGGCGCAGTATCAACCTAAAGTCAGACATTCGTCATGCAGATGTCACGCGAGAGGCGTATGTTGGTCTTGCGCCAGCGCCCTGCGGTCCCCCGACCGGCCCAAGCAAATTGCTTCCCCGGTGGCCCGGCCGCAGGGGCGGCGTGCTCTGCTGGTAGACTCCTCTCCGAGTTTTTTCATAACAAAAACGCTATTGGAGAGTCCTCGATGAGCGCAGTACGCCTCGCAGTACGCCTGTTTTCATTCGCACTTGCATCACTCCTGTTTTCCACCTTCGCGCAGGCACAGGCCTGGCCGTCCAAGCCGGTGCGGCTGGTTGCGCCGTATCCGCCGGGCGGGCAGACCGACATCGTTTCGCGCTTCCTCGCCGACCGGCTGAGTCCGGTCCTGGGGCAGACCGTGATCGTCGAGAACAAGGCCGGCGCGCAAGGGATCGTGGGCCTGGAGGCGGTAAAGAACTCGCCGCCTGACGGCTACACATTCGTGTACGTCAACGTGTCGAACATCTCGATCAACCCGCATGTGCACCTCAAGCTGCCCTATGAGGCGCTGCGCGATTTCGCGCCGGTGACGCAGATCGGGCTGTCGGTGCTGGCCATGGTGGTGCCCGCCGCGCTCGGCCCGAAGACGCTGGCCGAATTCATCACCTACGTGAAGGCCAATCCGGGCAAGGTCAGCTTCGCCTCGTTCGGTGCGGGTTCCACCTCGCATATCTACGGCGAGATGCTCAAGGGCTCGGCCGGGATCGACATGGTGCACGTGCCGTACAAGGGTGCCGGACCCGCGGTGCAGGATGTGATCGCCGGACACGCGCAGATGGCGATCCAGGACCTGGCCGCCGTCGGCCCGCACGTGCGCTCGGGCAGGCTGATTGCGCTTGCCGTCACCGGGCCGAAGCGCTGGCCGGCATTTTCGGACCTGCAGACATTTGCCGAACTCGGTCAGCCGCTCGATATCGCGGGATGGAACGGGATCATGGCGCCGGCGGGAACACCGAAGGCGATCGTCGAGCGCATGAGCGCCGAGATCAACAAGATCGTCCAGTCGAGCGATGGGCGTGAACGCATGCTGCAGATGGGCCTGCTCGCGACCGGCACCACGCCGGCCGAGTTCGCCGACGTGATCCGCAACGACACGCCGCGCTGGGGAGAGGTGATCCGGAAGGCGGGTATAAAAGCTGAATGATGGAGCGAGGGGCCTTCCCTAAGCTCGGAAAAACGGTTTGTCGCCGGCGATTGTTACGCGGTCCATGACGCGCCGCTGGCCGGCGTAGTCGTTGACCGCGAGGTGCTGGGTCGAGCGGTTGTCCCAGAACGCGAGTGAACCCGCGCGCCAGCGAAACCGGATCTGGAATTCCGGCCGCTGGCTGTGGCGGTTGAGGAACTCGAGCAGCGGCGCGCTTTCCTCTTCGGTCATGTCTGCGAAGCGGATCGCATACACCCAGTTGATGAAAAGAATCTTGCGGCCGTTGACCGGATGGGTGCGCACACAGGGGTGCGGCGTCTCCTTCAGCGCAAGTTCGCTTGCATTGACCCGCATGCTCTTCAGGTCGTCGTCCGCATACGTCCCCTGCGGCCCGTAGGAACGTTTGGCACTGTGCATCACGGTGAGTTTCTCGAGCATCCGCTGCATTCCCGGTGAGAGCGCATCGAAGGCCTGCATCTGGTTGGTCCAGAGGGTGTCTCCGCCGACTGCAGGCGAGACGCGGCTGTAGAGCACCGTGCCGAGCACCGGCTCGGGGTGGAAGGTCATGTCCGAATGCCAGCGTCCGCCGAAGTTGAGCTTCTTCGTTTCGTCGGCCTCGCGCACGATGCGCATCATTTCCGGATGGCCCTCGAGCGGCTTGATGAAGGGCGTTTCGGCCAGCGGCCCGAACTGGCGCGCAAAGGCCTTCTGCTGTCCGGGTTCGAGCGTCTGGTCGCGAAAGAACAGCACGCACTGGTCGGCCAGTGCCCGGCGCAGTTCGGCCAGCGTGTCCTCGGGCAGGGGCTTGGACAGGTCGAGTCCGCCGATCTCGGCGCCACCTGCGCCGCACTGCTGGGTGAGGCTGAAGCTTCGGTATTCCCGCGTTGGCTTGCACGACTGCACTCATTGCATCCTCCTTTCAGTGACGCAAAACTTTCAGGATATGGATCTTCAGTTGGACAAACTTTTCCAGCCCGGACACGTCCTCGTAGTTGCGCGGCCGTGGAAGTCCGACTTCTATGGTCTCGACGATGCGGCCCGGCCTTGCGCTCATCACATACACGCGATCGGACAGGAAGATGGCTTCCTCCACGTCGTGTGTGATGAACAGCACCGTCGGCCGATATTGCTCCGCCAGATCGAGCAGCAGGCGTTGCATGACCAGGCGGTTCTGGTAATCGAGCGCCCCGAAGGGCTCGTCCATCAGCAGCACGCGCGGCTCGTTAATCAGCACCCGGGCGATCTGAACGCGCTGCTTCATGCCGCCAGACAGCTGGTAGGGATAGTTTTTCTCGAACCCCGACAGTCCGACCGAGCGGATGTAGCGGTTGGCTGATTCGCTGTAGGCCTCGCGCGGCATGCCGCGCATGCGGGGTCCGAACACGACATTGTCGAACACGCTCAGCCACGGATAGAGCTGCGGCTGCTGGAATACGATGCCGCGGTCCGCGCCGGGTTTCTCTATGACGGTGTGGCCAAGCAGCATCTGCCCCGTGCTGGGAAAATCGAAACCGGCCACCATGCGCATGAGTGTGGACTTGCCACAGCCACTCGGGCCGACGATCGATACGATCTCCGCTGGCTGCGCAGTGAGGGAGACGGAATCGAGCGCGTCCACCTGCGCGCCGTCCGGTGCAACAAAGCTCTTGGAAACGGAGCGGATGTCCAGCGCTTCGGCCCGGCTCATTGTTTCCCCCGCCAGTGCAATACACGTCGCTCGAGCAGGAGCAGCAAGCCTTCCAGTACCAGGCCGATCAGGCCGATTGTGATGATGCCGATAAACACGATCGGGATGCGGTAAAACGTTGTTGCGTCCATGATCATGTAACCCAGCCCCACCTGGGCCGCGATCAACTCGGCGGCCACCACGAGTGCCCAGGACAGCGTCATCGCGACGCGCATGCCGGTGATGATCGAGGCCGAAGCGGCGGGAATCGTCACATGGAAGAAGATCTGATGCGCGGACAGGCCGAGGGATCGCGAGGCAAGAATGAGGTCCTGCGGCACCGACTTCACTCCCGACGAGGTGCTGACCGTGATGTACAAAAAGGCTGTGAGAAAGATGAGCGCCACCTTTGAGGTCTCGCCGATGCCGAAGTAAAAGATGAACAGCGGCACCAGTGCGATCGGCGGAATCGGCCGGAGGAAGGTCAGAAACGGCGTGACGATCGCATCGAACATTCGGTGCGTGCCCGCCCAGATGCCGAATGGCACCCCGACCAGCACGGCCAGCGTGAATCCGGCGAGGGCGCGGGCCAGCGACGCAAGAATCTGCTTCCAGAACGGCGTGGACGCATAACCATTTTGCAGGAGGTCGACAAGCGTCTCCCAAAGCACCTGCGCCGGCGGGAGCTTGTTTGGGTCGAGTACCCCCATGAAGCTCGCCGCAAGCCAGGCTGCGAGCGCACCGCCGACGGCAAGCGCGCTGATCAGGCGATAGCGACCGGCGCCAGACGGTGTCACGCGGGAATCGCCTCGGGACCTACTTGGCGTCCCGCACTGCCTGCATGAAACCCGTCATCACGTAGTTGTCGACGTCCGCGTCGCCCTTGACGAGGTTGTATTCCTTGCCGAAGGCGAGAAAATCATGGAGCAGCAGGTTGAGCTTCGATCCCTTGGCCCAGTAAGGCGCCTGGCTCGGGTCAAGCGCGGCGGTTGCATCAAAGTAGACGAGCTGCTTGTGGATCGCGCGTGCCTGCGCTTCACTCATGCCGGCCCATTCCATCGAGTACTTTATCGCGACCTCGGGGTTCTCGCGCATTTTCTTCAGGCCCATGTTCCAGCCTTTGAGAATCTTCACCACCACATCCTGGTTGGCGGCGAGCCATTCGCGCTTGCCCGCCCAGCCGAGGAAGGCGGGTCCCGGGTGGAGCTCGTTGTTCCTGAAGATCACGCGTGCGCCCTGCTGCGTGAGCGGCGTGAGGAAGGGTTCCCAGGAAAAAATTGCATCGACGTCCCCGGACTGCAATGCCGCCACCTGCTGCGGCGGTGCCATGCCCAGGATCTGCAGCGCTGACTTGTCCATGCCGCTCTTGCGCAGTGCCTTGAGCATTCCATAGTGCGCGTCCGACCCCTGCACCAGCGCGACCTTCTTGCCCGCCAGGTCCTTGATCGTCGTGGCCTTGCTGCCGGCCGCGACAGCCACGCCTTCAAGCGGGTTGTAATCCATGAATACTGCAAAGAAGTTCAGGTTCTGGCCATTGGCTTTCGCAAGCAGGAACGCGCCCATGCCTCCCCACGCGAGATCGATCTGGCCGCCCGCGATTGCCGCGAACTGCGCGGGACCGGAGGTGAACTTGATGAGATTCAGGTTGAGGCCCATCTGCTCGAAATACTTCTCCTTGATCGCGATGTAGAGCGGACCGTTGACGATCGGTTGCATCCCGACATTCACAGTCTTCATTCCCTGGGCGAGACCGACGCCTGAAAACAGCAAGGCGATCATGGCGATCACGGCGGCGGCGGCGATGCGGACGGTTTTCATGTGGTCCTTCTCCTCTTCAAGCGTTCAACTTCGAAGGTGTCGCTTCATTGCATCTATCGCATCCTGTGTTTCCGACGTCAAGCGCTCCACGATCTCGCGCACGCTCGTCAACTCGTTGAACCACGCCACGCTCTGTCCGGCGGCCTCGTAGACCAGCGGCTCGACCTGGTGTTCTTCGATCGCCGCAAGCAATTCGCCGGTGAGCACGTGCTGGTAGGGCATGGGCAGCGGTTTGGGCGCGCCCTCGGCATCCCATTCGTCGGACCAGCCGCTCTTCACCACGCGGCAGGGCTTGCCGCTGTGTGCGCGCGTGATCACGGTGTCCTCGCTCCTGGCGGCAAGGATTTTCTTCAGCAAGACCGGCGGCGTTTCGTATTCGCGCGTGGCGAGCCACGCCGTGCCCAGCCACGCGCCCTGGGCACCGAGTGCAAACGCCGCGGCGATCTGGCGGCCGTGGCCGATACCGCCCGCAGCCAGCACCGGCAGGCCGCCCGCAGCTTCCACCACCTGCGGCACGAGCGTGAACGTGCCCACGGGGCCCGTGTGGCCGCCGGCGTCGTAGCCCTGCGCAACCAGCACATCGATGCCTGCATCGCGCGCGGCCGCCACGTGGCGCGCCGCGCCGACCATCGCAAAGGTGGTCTTGCCCTTCGCCTTTGCCGCCTGCACCACCTTTTTCGGAAGTCCGACCGCGGTGACCACCGCGGGCACGCCGGACTCGAGCACGGCTTCCGTCTGCGCGTCGAAGAAGGCCTGGTTGCGGATCTGGTCGGCGAAGAAATTCGCCTTGACCGGTTCCGGGATCGAATACTTTTCCTTCAGGCGCGCAACGAACGCCAGGTGCTCGGCGGGGAGTTTCTTCTTTGCCTCGTCGCGACTGGATTCGTCGCCCGCGAGTTTCGGATACATGAGGTCGACGCCGAAGGGCTTCGATCCCAGGCGCGCCTTCAGCAGCGCGATGTCCGCCGCGATGCGCTCGGGCGTTTCGCGCGCGGCGCCGAAGACCGGAAATCCCCCGGCTTCGGCCAGCGCGATGGTGACCGCGATCGAATGCGAAAAGCCGAAGATCGGGACCGCGATCCCCAGCCTTTCACACAGTGCGGTGCGAAGCATGTCCGCCTTTGCGCCCGTTACTGCGGCTTGATTCCCGCGGCGCGCACGACCTTGCTCCAGCGCTCGAAATCGGACTTCATCATGGCCTGGATTTCATCCGGCGACTTGGTCGGGCCGGGCAGGCTGCCGAGCTTTTCGATCCGCGCCTGCACTTCGGGCGAAGACAGCGATTTATTGATCTCCGCGTTGATCTGCGCCACCAGTTCCTTCGGTGTTCCCTTGGGCACATAGATGCCGTACCACGGCACGAGGCCGGCCTCCGGAAAACCCGCTTCCGCCACCGTGGGCACCTCCGGCAACTGCTTCAGGCGCTCGGGGCTGAACACTGCGAGCGCTTTCAGCTTGCCGCTCTTGATGTGCGGCGTCGCAAGGCCGAGCGCCACGATCTTGAACTGCAGCCGGCCGTTGATCAGGTCCGGGATCGCCGGGGGCTGTCCCTTGTAGCCGACGTTCACCATCTTGATGCCCGCGACCTGCTGGAACAGTTCGGTGGACAGGTGGTTCGACGAACCGGTCCCGGGGTTGCCGAAATTCAGCTCGCCGGGGCGCGCCTTGGCGTAGGCCACGAATTCGGCCAGCGTATTCACCGGCAGCGTTGCCGGGATCACCGCGACGTTGAGGTTCCAGACCGCGACACCGACACCCTGGAAATCGCGCAGCGGGTCCCAGGGCAGGTTGCCGTAGATGCCGGGGTTCGACAGGATTGCCGGGCCGGTCATCAGCCAGGTGTAGCCGTCGGGCGCGCTCTTGGCCACGAAATCCGTGCCGATGTTGCTGCTCGCGCCCGGCTTGACCTCCACGAGTATCGGTTCGCCCCAGCCTGCGGCGATTTTCTCGGTGACCGCGCGGCCGAGCAGGTCGACGATGCCGCCGGCCGGATAGGGAATGATCAGGTGCACCGGCTTGGACGGGAACTTCTGTGCAGACGCCGTGGGGGCGACCGCGACGAGCCCTGCGCCGAGTGCAGCGGCGCAGAAAAACCGCAGGAATATGTTCATGTCTTCCAAGGTCGAAGCCTCGTTCGGCGAGCCCGGCCCCGGTTACGAGCTGCTCGGTCTCGGCGCCGCCGCGAGCGGGACGGCGAGCGTCTCGTTCGATTTCGAGAAGGTGAAAGCCGCGATCGGCGAGATCCTCATGACCGCGAAGACGCACGTGGACGACAAGCAGGGTAAGTCCCTCTTCGTCTACGACATGGCCTCGAAGAGCGAGGTCACCCTCGGTCGGTTCGCGTCCGGCACTCCGCTCGACATGTCGCTCGTCGGCGTGCGCGGCGAACGCGCCGACCTCGGCCAGACGCTCGCGATCACCAAGTGGGAGATCCGTTACCTCGACACCTCGGGGTCGGGATACCTCGACGGCACGATCGCGTTCGACGTGAAGGGCGGAGCGTTCCCGTACGGCGTCACGTTCGACTATCCGCGGCGAAAGGATCCCGACGTGAGCCTCGCCTGCCGCTGATGGCGGGAGGCCAGCGCGACGATTTTCTCTCCGAAGGCTCCGCGTTCACGCCGGGGCCTTCGTCGTTTCGCGCGCTCCGCGAGGGTCCCGCCACACCACGCGAGCGTTAAGCGA
>CAWJNP010000023.1:0-148305 GCA_963844255.1 uncultured beta proteobacterium | reverse complement strand
AAGGTTTTACGGGTGCGCTTGGTCTTGCGGGCAGGCTTGTCGCCCCCCGCGTCGGGATGACGCGATTTGTCGTCTTTGCTCATGGCAGGCTACCAGTTTCGAAAACGGTGTAAATGCACTTAGCGATCAGTAACTTAACTCGAATTTCCCGGGACACTTTTGATCTTAGTCAGTGCAATCAACATGTGAAAGCGGAAAACCCTCTTTCCGAGGGCATTATTGGCATGCAATCGCAAAACATCGTCAGGGAAACATCGTGGGGAAAAGTGGCTTGTTCGCCGGACCTGAATTTCACGCAAGGCGAGGCCGAGCCAGATCTGCCGGAGCAATAGTCAGAAACCGCTTTCCCTGACGAGGATAGACAGCGCACGCGTTGCGAAGTTCTGCGCAACCAGAACCAGGCTGGTCTCGATTCGCACTGTTCCGCGTTCAATCGACGTCACCGGCCGCATCTGATTTGTGGGCTCGATCAGCACCCGGTAGAGCGGGTCCTGCGCCTGCGCCCCGCCGCGGTGATCGATCACCGCAGCAATATCGCCGCCATGCGGCGCGACGAGCAAGGCGCGGCCGATCTGCTTGCTTCCGGTGCTGTCGATTGAAATGACAACGCCGCGCACTTCCGGCGTGTCCGCACGGGAAGAAATGAATTTCACGTCCTGCCCCAGCTTGACCGCATCGATCGCCGCCTCGCCGATGTAGGCTTCGATCATCGCCGGCGCCGATGCCGTGACCCGCATCATCAGTTCCCGGGTACCGATCGTACGCCCAGGGACCATGGAATTCGGCATGTCACGCACCACGCCATGTATGGTCGCCCTGACCGTCAGCCGTTCGGCTTCCTCCTCGACGGATTTCTGCTCCGCGAGCGCCTCTGCGATCTGCTCCAGAAAAACCAACCGGTTTTCCTGCAGCTTTCCGCTCGCCGCCGAGGTCAGCGATTCCGCACGCGCACTCGCCAGCAGGATTGCCGCCTTCTGGGCGCGAACAGCAAGATCAGGAACGTAGAGCTGGACCAGCACCTGTCCAGGCTCGACGACCTGCCCACGCTTCACCTCGATCGACCTGATCTGCGCCGCCAGTGGCGCGTATACAGGCTGTTCCTGACCAGCGCGTAGCACCGCCGGGGCAGTCATCTGGTTGGTCACGGGCACCATCCAGATCAGCAGAAGCAACAGTCCGAACACCGCCGATATCGGCGTGATCTGCAGTTTTACCAATGCCCGCTTGCCCCACAAGTAAGCGAATTCCGCCCATACCGGCCGGAAAATGAACCAGACCAGTTCCATCATCATCATGACGATGCCGAGGATCTTGAAAAACAGGTGATAGACCATCAGAGCAATGCCAAAGAAAACGACCAGCCGGTAGGTCCATGTGATCCCCGCAAATACAACCAGCCCCACCCGCTGCCAGACCGTGAACGTAGGTTCCGGCAGCGGCTCGCGCAGGCCGAAAAACCTGCGTCGAATCCACCAGCGCGCGCACGCGCCGCTGCGCTCGTGCAGGTTCGGGAAGTCGAGCGCGTCGGAAACGACGAAATACCCGTCGAAACGCATGAACGGGCTGGCATTGACCGCCAGTGTCATGACCCAGGTCGTGGTGGCCAGAATGAACAACACATGCTTGGTGGGACCTTCCGGCGTAATCGTCCAGAGAAGCGTGGCAAAACAGGCGAGTGCGAGTTCGGTCGCCATCCCCGCCGATGCGATGACGATCTGCTTTTTGCGATCGGCAAGTTTCCAGGTCTCGCCGGTATCGGTGTAAAGAAAAGGCCACATGACCAGAAACGCCACGCCCATCGCCGGTACGCGGGTGCCGTAGCGCTTCGCGGCGTAGGCATGCCCAAGCTCGTGGAGCACTTTCGAAAAGGTCGCGGCAATGGCAAAGTACAGTCCGCCCTGCAGATTAAAGAAGTACGCGAATGTCCGTCGCAGTTCATCCCATTCGCGCTGAATCAGGTACAGGTCGACAAAAAAGACCGCCAGTACGATCGTAAGGAAGCTTCGCGTGAAAAAGATCTCCGCAAACGGAAGAGTCCGCTCGAGAAACTTGTCTGGACGTACCAGCGGGATGCGAAAGAAAAGGTAGTTGTGAAAAAGCTGCTCATACCAGGGCTTCACCCCGCGAATCCAGCGACTGCGCAGTTGGCCGAGCGCTTCCTTGTTGCCGGGCACGACCAGCTGGTTTGTTGCCAGGAACTGGATGAAACCGACGACTTCGTCCTCGGTCGGCCTCAATGGCGTCTCGGCGGAGACATGCGCAATCAGCGCCTCGACCTTGGTGTGATCGGCCCAGCGCGAAAGCATCTCGAACTCGAGCCAGCCGATCTCGAAGAAACGGTTGCGTACCGGGTCGAGGATCCGCCAGCTTGGCGAACCGTCGCGATGCTGTGGACCGGGGAAGAGCTTGATGTCCTGGCGGATTTTCGGAACGTCTGGCAAAACCGGTGGCGCAGCGCCCCCCTTGGGCCCCGACGCTCCCGCGATCTGCGGCTGATTGACGGCCATCTTGCAAGGCGCTCCCGAACGCGTCCCGAAACACCATGGGACACACGACGGAATTATCGCTCAATCCCCGTTACTGATTTGAGGAATTGCGAAAAAATTCACAATTTATCAATCGCTTGAAGCCTAGCACCTGCGGTTCACGACGATCCATACCGGCAAAGCCGGGCGGTTCAGTCGCGCAGGAATTCGATCAAGGCGTCAAGAGTCGCGTCCGGTGCCTCGGCCATCATCGAGTGCCCGGAGAACTTGAGGGTGACCGACGCGGCACCGCCAGGCGCCGAACTCAGCGCCTTCAGCAACGGCGCTACGGCCTTTGGTGGAGTCATCATGTCCCGCCCGCCGATCACCACCAGGGCAGGACAGGCGACTTTTGCCGCGCTCTCAAGGCCGGCCGAATAGTCCTTGCAGGCTTTCAGGTCATTGAAGAGGACACCGGGTGCCAGGCGCCCGAGCCGCGCAAGGGTATCCCCATACATCCACATACCGGGATTTGGATTTGCTCCCAGCGGAACCTGTGGCGCATGACCCCAGATCGTCTCCATGTCGAATGCGCCCTGCTCGTTGTTGCGCGCAGCGTCCAGAAACGCATCTGACACGTTCATCGGTACGGCCGTACCTAGCAGCGCGATCTTTCGCACCCGGGCCGGCGAGCGTGCCGCGGATTCGAGCGCGATCAACGAGCCCATGCTGTGCCCGACCACGCATGCATCATTCAGCCCTGCCGCATCGAGCAAGCGCATGACCCAGTCGGCCGCGTCGCCGACGCTTCCCAGTGGCGGACCCTCCGAGCGCCCATGGCCCGGCAGATCGCAGGCCAGGACATTCCAGCCGTGATAGCCGAAATAGCGGCTCTGCAGCCCCCACCAACTGTGGTCCAGACCCGCACCGTGCACAAAGGCGATGGTCGGTTTGTCCGGATCGATCTCGTGCGCCGCGGTATATGCGTACGCCTTCTTCCCCTCTACGATGAAGTCCATTGCAGCCGCCTATTTCATCGCGCGCTGCGCATCTTTCAGCGCGCGCGACAGGTCTTCGACGAGATCGTCGGCATCTTCCAGCCCGACCGACAGGCGCACCGTGCCAGCGGTGATGCCCGCCTTTGCAAGCGCCGCATCGTCCATCCGGTAATGCGTCGTCGAAGCCGGATGGATGACAAGGGACTTGGCATCGCCAACGTTCGCCAGATGCGAAAAAATCCTCAGGCTCTCGATAAAGCGTTTGCCTGCCTCCCGGCCACCTTTCATGTTGAAAGAGAACACCGCGCCACACCCCTTTGGCAGCAACTTCGCAGCCAGCGCATGATCGGGATGGCTATCCAGTTCCGGGTACCCGACCGATTCGACCATGGCATTCTGTGCAAGAAAGCGCACGACCTTGCGCGTGTTGTCGACATGCCTCGGCATGCGCAGATGCAGTGTCTCGATACCCTGCAGGATCTGGAACGCGTTCATCGGCGCCATGCACGCACCGAAATCGCGCAGACCTTCACGCCGCGCACGCAGCAGGAAGGCGCGCGTGCCGGACTCCTCCTCGAAGTCCATGTTGTGGAATCCCGCATAGGGCGCAGTCAACTGCGCGAACTTGCCGGAAGCCTCCCAGTCGAAGCGGCCCGAATCAACCAGTACGCCGCCGATTGCGATTCCGTGCCCACCGAGAAACTTGGTGGCTGAGTGGTAAAGGAGGTCTGCGCCGAGTGTGAACGGCTGCATCAGATAGGGCGTCGTGAAGGTCGAGTCGACCAGAAGCGGAACCCTGTTCTCATGGGCAATTGCCGAAACCGCGGGAATATCCAGCACGTCCAGCCCCGGATTGCCCAGCGTCTCGCCGAAAAACAGGCGCGTATCCGGTCGGACCGCCGACTTCCACGCATCAAGGTCGCGTGGATCAATAAATGTCGTCTCGATGCCGAACCGCTTCAGCGTGTACCCAAGCAGGTTGTGCGAGCCGCCATAGAGGGAGTTCGACGCGACGACATGGTGACCGGCGTCGAGCAGCGTCGCGACGGCAAGGTGCAGGGCGGCCTGTCCGCTGGCGACGGCGATGGCGCCTACCCCGCCCTCCAGCGCGGCCACACGCTCTTCCAGGACGGCAACCGTTGGGTTGGAAATGCGCGAATAGACGTGACCGGCGCGCTCCATGTTGAACAGGGACGCGGCGTGCTCGGAATCCCGGAACACGTACGACGTGGTCTGGTAGATCGGGACAGCACGGCTGCCGGTCGTCGGATCGGGCGACTGGCCGGCATGCAGGGAAAGGGTGTCAAAACCGGGATACTTCGGGCCAGCCATCGAATCTCCTGAACGGGATGTCCCCAAACGCAAACGCCCCCGGCACAGGGGGCGTCGAAAGCGAGCCTTTTCAGTGCAGGTTCTTGCGGTTCGGCGTGCGCATGTAGGTTTCGAACGCGCGCTCTGCCTTCTTAGGCTGGAGCGCCTTTTCCTTCCAGTCGCGGTCGAACAGGTCGTTGACCACGGCAAGCGCTTCATCGACACGCGACTTGTCGAACTGTCGGCTCAGCATCGCGGAAACATCCTCCACCATGCAGCGACGCTGCGCCTCGTGGATTGCCTGCGCGGTCGGCCCGACGAACAAGAGTTGTCCCTCCTGCTCGCCACTGTCCTGATACACGGTCACATCGACCTCGACCGCCTCTTCGGCATAGGGTCCGAGCGTCTCAAGCGCCGACTCAAGCACCTTCTGGAAACTGCGCCCGATCTCGCCGGTCCAGCAGAAATAGAGCATCCGGTTGGGCTCGTCATACTCGATGCCGGGCTCTTCCGGTTCGAGGCTCTTCACGTCGTCCATGCTGTCGGCATCCAGATAGTCGAGCCAGGGCGAAAGCGCCATTTCCAACTGCTTGCGCGCGACGCCTTCGAGTATCGGAATGTCTGCATGGACGTGAACTTCCATCCGCATGGCTGTGTTCCTCGGAGATGGAGGGAGGGAGGCGGATTCTAACATGCCACCTATTGGGGCCGTGCCTGTCAACCTCGACCGAGGCGAGACCGTTTTGTCATGGAACACGGTGCAAGCACTTGAATTGAGGCTGATCGGCACAAACATTGCTTGCATCCCTGCACAGCGGCCCTGCCGGGCGGCGGAAGAGTCAAGGAACCGAAAGGAGTCAGCAATGGACGCAATGAACGTTCTCTATGACAGCACGCACTTCTACATGGCCGAATTCCCGGATCGGGCAGGCATCGAACTGGTGGACAAATCCGCCGGTCGTGGCGGCTTCTTCGAGGGCGACGTCGCGGAAAATTTGCGTGCCCGGATGCTGCATCTGTTTTCCGACAGCCCGACGGTTGAATCCGTGGACGAGTTCCTCGAAAACTACGACGCACTGCTGACCAATCCAGTCGTCCTGCACTGAGTTGCAGCGCACAGCGACGGTGTTACGCCGTCGCCGTTGCGCCCATTGATGGCGGGAAGCGGATTTCGGTTAGCATGGGCGCCGGCCTGAATTTCTCCCATGACGTTTCCCCGTACACCTCCACGCATCGAACCGCGTATCTATCCTGATTATCGCGGTGGCGGACTGCTCAATCTGATTGCGAGTTGCGCGCATGCGCGGGGCGCAAATCCATCCCATCCGGAGCTAGATGCACTTCCAGCCGATGAGCTTCACTCCGCCCGCAATGTCGTTCTTCTGCTGATTGACGGGCTGGGATACAACTATCTCGAAAGCCACGGCGCCGGAAGCGCGATCGCCGCACGGGTACGCAGCAGGATGACATCGGTATTCCCGTCGACCACGGCAAGCGCGATCACCACCTCGTTCACCGGCCTCTCGCCCGCCGAGCACGGGCTGACCGGCTGGTTCACCTGGTTTCCGGAAGCCGGAACCATCGCCGCCCCCTTGCCGTTCAAGCCGCGCGGCGCGGGCGAGTCACTCGAGCAGCGCGGTATCGCCCCGGCCTCGATATATCGTGGCCTGCCACTGTTCGATGCGCTGGACACGGCGTCTTTCGTGGTCTCGTATCGACCGATCGTCGATTCGATCTACAACCGCAATTTCTGCGGTCGCGCCACGCGGCTTGCCTATGATGATCTCGCGGGTCTGGTTGACCAGACAGAAGTGGCAGTCAAATCAGGCAGCGGCAGGAAATTCATCTATGCCTACTATCCGGAATTCGATGCCAGTGCGCACCATCATGGTGTGGACAGCCCGCAAACCGCAGCCGTGTTTTCGGCTATCGATGCAGCCTACGCCGATCTCGTGCAGCGTCTTTCGGGAACGGACACGGCCCTGGTCCTGACAGCCGACCACGGCTTTGTCGACTGTCCAGCCGAAAATGCGATCGACCTGTCAGCCTGCCCGGGGCTCGGGGATCTTCTGGCCCACCCCCTCACCGGCGAGCGGCGCATCGCCTTCTGCCACGTGCGCGAGGGAAGAAAAAGGGAGTTTGCGGCCCGCGCCGCCGAATGGCTTGAGGGCAAGGCCGTGGTCATCGCCGGGCACGTTCCACTGGATGAGGCCTGGTTCGGTACCGGAGACTTGCATCCGCACATCGCAGAGCGCGCAGGCGATTTCGTGCTGATGATGCGCGACACCTACACGGTCAAGGACTGGCTACCGGGCGAGCCCCGCCACCTTCACATCGGGAACCATGGCGGGATGTCCGCCGACGAAATGTTCATCCCCCTTGCATACGCGAGCATCTGAAAAGGAGACAAGAGAATGAAAGCGACCGTCAACGGAACGGGAATCCACTACGAAGTCCACGGAACCCAGGGGCCGTGGCTGACGTTCAGCCACTCCCTTGCCTGCAGCAGCGCGATGTGGGCGCCGCAGATCGCCGAATTCAGCAAACGATTTCGTGTGCTGGCCTTCGATACCCGCGGCCACGGACAGAGCGATGCTCTAGAGGGCGCCTACACGCTGGAACAGCTTGCGGACGATCTCGATGGACTGCTGAAACTCCTGCATATCGAGAAGACGCACTACTGCGGCCTGTCGATGGGAGGCATGATCGGCCAGACCTACGCGCTGAAGCATCCCGGCGTATTCCAGAGCCTGACGCTGGCCGACACCACCAGCCGTTACCCTGCAGAAGGCGCCGCCCTGTGGGCCGACCGTATCAAGATCGCGCAGACGCAGGGCATGCAAGCCTTGGTCGAGCCGACGCTGGCGCGCTGGTTTACCGAACCGTTCCGCAAGCAGCAAGCCGCCACCGTGGCCACGATCGCCGCCCAGATCGCGGCAACCCCGGTGGCCGGATATGCGGGTTGCTGCCAGGCGATCCCGAAAATCAACCTGACCCATCGGCTGAAAGAAATCACCTGCCCGATCCTCGTCATCGTCGGCGAACAGGACATGGGCACCCCGCTTGCCATGGCAAGGGAAATCCACGAAAACGCGCCCGGCTCGAAACTCACCGTCCTGTCGCCCGCAGCGCACATCTCGAACATTGAGCAGCCTGAAGCGTTCAACAAGGCCTTGGACGGGTTTCTGGCAAAACCCTAGGCCGATCAGCGCGAGATGCCGGCCACAGCCTGATCGAGAAACACACGCGACTGCTCGAGCACGGCGTCGCGCCATTCCGGTGCGCTCGGGTAAAAAGCCTCGACGTAGTCTGCATGGACGGCCTGCGCCAGCGCCGGATCGTCGCCTCCGTGGCACCGCAACCAGCGTAGCGCAAGATTGGCGCGCTGCATCTCCTGCCGCGAGCGGGTGCCGAACTCGATCACGACCGCGGTCGTCTCCGCTTGCGCCAGTTCGGACTGGAACGCGTCCACCAGCAGACCCTTGTACTCGGCGACCGCCTTGTGCGTCGAACCCTGTCGATTGACCGCCCGCTCTCCCCACCACGCCCGCGCGCGCTCGTACGCGGGAGATCCGGGCGGATGAAAGCACAGGAACACATGGTCAAGGTAGGGTCCTATCCCCGTGTGCAGATCGATCAGCGCAGCACGGCGTGCGTGTCCGGCGTGCCTGCGCACCGCCTCGCGAAACGCGCCATTCGCCCACTGCGCGCGATGCCCGCCAAAGAACACGCCGTCCGAATGGCTGTACTGGCCGCCGTTGTAGGCGTCTGAAAAGGCCTGTTCGCCGTTTTTCTGTCGGAATGCATCGAGCGCGGAAAAAACCCCGCGCACCGCATCCGCGTCCCAGCGGGTCGGTGTAATCCCCGGATGAAGATCCGCGTACCCGGGATTCACCGGATAGGGTTTCGAATGGTCGACGAAATTGCGGTTCAGATCGACGTTTTCCTCGGTCACTCGCTGGCCATGGGCAAAGCCCCAGGGATTGTGCGCGTGGAAAAACACCACGTTCGAGTCTGAGCCGATCCGCTGCGCACCCCCGCCCTGCATCCATGCGGTCTGCGCCGCCGACCCGGAGTAGCCTTCGATGCCGTGTGTCCCGCAACCCACGAGCATGACGTTCGGCGCGTCGGGGCGGCCGAGAACGGCGACGTCCAGATACAGGGCCTCGCCCTGCGGCCCCGTGACAGCAGGATGCGCATGATGTTCAATGCGTGCGCCCGCAGCGCGTGCGGCGTCGAGGAACTTGCCCCGCGCCTCGACGTAGGTGGACGAAAAAACCGATCTGCCCTGCATATACGCTCCTTTGAAGTGCGGCCTGCGCTCAGTCGATGAACTGCAGAGGCAGCGCGGTCGTGTACTTGATCTGCTCCATCGCGAAACTCGAACTCACGTCGGACAGCCCCGGGGTACGGATCAACTGCTTGTAAACCGCATCGTAGGCCGCGATGTCCGGCACCACCACCCGCAGAAGATAGTCCACATCCCCGCTCATGCGGTAAAACTCCATCACCTCGGGAATCGCGTTGACGTTCCTGGCGAACCCCTTGAACCACGCCGCGCTATGCTGGCTGGTTTTGATCGCCACGAACACCGTGACGCCGGCGTTCAGCGCGGCAGCATTCAGGAGCGTAACGCGTTTTCGGATCACGCCGTCGGACTCCAGCCGCTGCACGCGCCGCCAGCACGGATTCGGCGAGAGCCCGACTCGGCGCGCGAGTTCGTTTACGGTCAGCGTGGCGTCTTCCTGCAACAGGGAAAGAATCTTCTTGTCGATCGCGTCCATGAGCTGCGCCCGCCTTTTTGTATATCCTGTACCACGTAAAATTAATTTTATGGTATTTTCTTACCAAGAATAAGCCAATTTATAGAATTTAATTTTTATTGCTGTGCGCGCCGCCTTACCTTTCCAGCAAGGACCCGACATGCATTCCGCACTTTCCTACACACCGGATTCCGCATCCGGCGTGGAGAACTGGCACACCGGCACCCTGCCCGACGCCTTCGGCTCGTTCGTGGGAGACCTGGAGGACAACTTCGCCTGTGTGCCGCCGGCCGACTGGGCGGGGTCCGCCCTGGCAGCCCGTGCAGTCATCGACCGGCACATCGGAAACACCGGCCTGCTCGATGGCATGCGTTATGTCATGCGCTGCGCCGGCTATAGCAGGGTGTTGCTGCACGCCGATCCGGCCGGCCGCTTCTGCGTGCTCGGCCTCGTCTGGCCGCCCGGTGGCCTCACGCCGATTCACGCACATTTAACCTGGTGTGCGCTCGGCCTGCACAACGGCACGCTGGAAGAGGATACGTTCGAGCCCTGGGAGGATGGACAGACGGCACCCGGTGCACTGGTAGCGACGCGTGCGCTGCGTCCCGGGCAGACCTGCTGTGATTCGAGCGACGGGCGATTCGTGCACCGACTCGCAAACCGCTCCGGAGGGTTTGCCATGTCGCTGCACATCTACGGCGCACCGCAGGCGCGGATTGCCGAAGGAGTCAACCGCATTCTTTCCGGCGCGTAGATCCAGACCGTGCCGGTTCGCAACCAGTGCGGACGCGCCGGGCCGTTTCCGCTATCTTCGACACCATCATGCTGACAAATCTCGGCGATCTTCAGGATCGCAACAAAGACCCCGGAAAAACCGCGCTGATCGACTGCCTCGACTGGGCGCACCCCCGCGAATACACCCACGGGGAGGTCGATGCTCTCGCGGATGCGTGCGCAAGGGGACTGCTCAAGCGCGGGCTCGCGCGCGGCGACGCGGTGGCGATCCTCTCTGCAAACCGGGCCGAGTTCGTGATCGCCTATTTCGGCATCATGCGCGCCGGGCTGGTGGCGGTACCGGTGAACCACAAATTCCCGCGCGACACGATTGATTTCGTGATGCGCGATTCGAACGTCAAGCTGGTGCTCTGCGACGCGGAGCGTCGGCCTGCCGTCATGGCGGGCCTCCCCGTCGTGGAGTTCGGCCAGGCGTTCGATGCGCTGCTCGATCCGGGCAGCTTCGAAACGGTGCTGCCTGGCGCGGGCGAAATCGCGATGGTTCTCTACACCTCAGGCTCGACGGGCCGACCGAAGGGCGTGCCCCTTTCGCACGCGGGCCATCTCTGGGCAGTGGAGTCGCGACTGAAAACGGTCCCACCGGGTGAGCATCGGTTGATCGTCGCCGCACCCCTGTTCCACATGAATGCCCTCGGCACCTCGAAGTTCGTATTCGCCGCGCACGCCAGCATGGTTCTGCTGCCGCAGTTCGACGCGCGCCGATATATCGAAGCGGTGGGGCGCTACGGCGTGACCTGGCTGACCTCCGTGCCGACCATGCTGGCAATGATGGTGCGCGAGAAGGAAACGCTCGCGAGAACCGACCTCGGTTCGGTGCGCATCGTGCGCATGGGCTCGGCACCGACCACACAGAAGCTGATCGACGACCTGCGCCATCTGTTCCCGAACGCCACCGTGATGAATGCCTATGGAACCACCGAGGCGGGACCGGTCGTGTTCGGTCCGCATCCCGACGGACGCAAGCGACCCGACATGGCACTCGGCTGGCCGCTGCCCGACGTGCAGGTACGCCTGGTCGACGCCGAGGGGCGGGACACCGACGAGGGCGTGCTGGTGCATCACACGCCGGCCACCATGACCGGCTACCTGAACCTGCCGGAAAAGTCGCGCGAAGCACTGACCCCGGAAGGCTGGTACGTGTCCGGTGACGTGTTTCGCCGCGACGCGGATGGCGCCTACTACTTCATCGGCCGCGCGGACGACATGTTCAATTGCGGCGGGGAAAACATCTATCCGGGCGAAGTCGAGCACGTGCTCGAACGCCACCCGGACATTGCACAGTCCTGCGTGGTTCCGGTACCCGATGAGCTCAAGGGCGAAAAGCCGTTCGCGTTCATCGTGCGGCGTCCGGGCACTGCCCTCGACGAAGCCGCCGTAAAGCAGTACGCGCTCGCCCATGCCCCGGCCTACCAGCACCCGCGCCAGGTCGAATTCATGGAAGCGCTTCCGCTGGCCGGACCCAACAAGATCGACCGTAAATTGCTCAAGGCGCGCGCGAAAGAACTCTGGCGCGAACCGCCCGGCGCCGGCGGCTGAATGGCCTCGCCGGTCCGACTTTCGCTCGACCACGCCGGTGCGATCGTGCGCGACCTCGCGGCCGGTGCCGCGCGTTGGGAAAAACTCGGCTTCGCACTTTCACCACGCAGCCGCCAGCGAGGCAGGATGCCGGACCGGGAGGAAGAAGGTCCGTGGGCGACTGCCAATCGCTGTGCGATCTTCGCGCAAGGGTATCTGGAACTCATCGGCATTGTGGACGAAGCGTGCTTCAACCCGTGGGAAGGATTCCTCTCCCGTTTTGAAGGACTGCATCTGCTCGCGCTGCGTGTACCGGATGCCGATGCTGCTTACGCCGAATTTTCGGCACGCAGCGCCGCCTTGCGAAAGAGCCTGAATCCGCCGGTGCAGCGTGCGCGGAAACTCGACGTGGACGGTGTCGAGCGAACGATGGCCTTTCGCAACATCTTCAGCCGCGACGAACACTATCCCGAAGGCCGTTACATCATTCTCGAGCACCAGACGCCGGAGTACCTCTGGCAGCCGCGCTACCTGTCCCATCCGAACGGGGCCCTGGCACTTGAAGCGGTCATGCTCTGCGCGAGCGATCTTCCCGCGCAGCGCGCACGGATCGGGGCGATCCTGGGGCAACCGGGAGTCGAAGGCCCGGACGGTGTGCCGGCCTTCTCGCCGCCCGGCGGCGGGTCGATATACGTACATGGCGCGGAGGACTTCGCGTCCGCCTATGGGTGGGCGCCGCCTGCGCCTGCCTGTTTCGCTGGCGTCAGAGTCCGGTTCGCAAGCCGCGCGCATGCCGCGAAGACGATGGAGGACAATGGGGTTCCGGTTCGGCGCTCGGGACAACACTGGTTTGTCGGACCCGGTGAAACCGGTGGTTTCGTCCTGCAAATTTGCGAATGAGGACTTTTCAATGAAACGCGAACTCGACCATGTCGGGGTGGGTATCAGAAACCTGGACCGCGGCCTTGACGTCTACACACGGCTGGGGTTCCAGCTGACCGCGCGCAGCTTTCACTCTGGTTCGCGCGCCACCGGCGCGCCGGTGGAACCCTGGGGCTCGGGCAACCACTGCGCGATGTTTCGCGAGGGCTACCTCGAGATCCTCGGCCTGACCGATCCGAACATGTACAGCTCGGTGAAGGACATGGTGAATCGCTACGAAGGCCTGCACATCGTCGCCATCGGCTGTGGGAGTGCGGACGAGGCTCATGCCGAGTTCGCGAAATCGGGCGCGCCAGTCGAGGCACCACGTGCACTGGAGCGCGACGCGGCCTTCGGACCCGGAAACCGGGAAACCCGCCGGGCCAGGTTCCGCAACATGTATGTCGACCGGCAGAAGTTCACCGAGGGCCGGTTCATTTTCATCGAGCACCTGACCCGCGACGTCCTGTGGCAGCCCCATCTGCTGACTCACCCGAACGGCGCGCTGGGAATTGACGCGGTCTATTTCGTGGTCCCCGACCCGGAGGCCACGGCGCAAAAATTCGCGCCCCTGTTTTCCGACCGGATCGAGCGCTTCCCGGGGGTGGTGAAACTCACACTAGATCGCGGTACGCTGTGGCTCACCGACGAGGCGCACTGGCGCAGCCGGGCCCCCGGCAGTTTCGTGCCGCCACCGCCGTCGCCTGCAGGTTTTGGCATCCGCGTGGAATCTCTTGAGGCAACGCGGCAGTACCTCGAATCGAAAGGCGTGACGGTGCACGCCGGAATGAAAGGCGGCGCGCCAGCCAGCCTGTGGGTTGCGCCGGAGGACGCCTGCGGCGCGGCGATTCAATTTGTGCAAGCGGAGACACAAGCATGAAAGCAGCAGTGATCTATGAACATGGCGGCCCCGGATCCATCAAATACGAGACGGCCTACCCGGACCCGAAACCCTCAGCCGACGAGGTCGTGATGAAAGTCGGCGCGGCGACACTCAACTACCACGACGTGTTCACCCGCAAGGGCATGCCCGGCATCAAGGTGCCGATGCCCTGCATCCCGGGACTGGACTTCGCCGGCGAAATCATCGAAGTCGGCGCCGCGGTCAAGGAGTGGAAGGTGGGCGACCGCGTGATGGTCGACCCGGTCGACCGAAAAGGGCATGGCGGGCTGCTCGGCGAGATGCGCCCGGGCGGACTGGCCGAATTCTGCGCCGTTCCCGACCACCATCTGGTCAAATTGCCCGATGAAGTCTCCTATGAAGCCGCCGCCTGCCTGCCGGTTGCCTACGGGACCGCACTGCGCATGATGGTCACCATCGGCAAGATCCAGGCAAAAGAGAAAGTCCTGATCCTCGGTGCCTCGGGCGGCGTGGGTACCTGCTGCGTGCAGCTGGCCAAGATGGCCGGCGCCGAAGTGATCGCCGCGGCATCGAACGAGGACAAATTGCGCCGCCTGGGCGAACTCGGCGCAGACCATCTGCTCGACTACAAGAAGCACGACTTCATGAAGTGGGTGTTCGAAAAGTTCGGCAAACCGCACCGGCGCAAATTCGCCGACGGCGTGGACGTGGTCGTGAACTTCACCGGTGGAGACACCTGGGTCAAGTCCATGCGTGTTTTGCATCGTGGCGGCCGGCTGCTGACCTGCGGTGCTACTGCAGGGTACGATCCCCAGGAGGACATCCGCTTCATCTGGACTTTCGAATTGCAGGTGCTGGGCTCGAACGGCTGGATGCGGGAAGACCTGTTCACCCTGCTCGACATGATCAAGACCGGAACACTGAAGCCCGTGATCGACAAGGAATACAAGCTGTCGGAGGCGAACGAGGCGTTCCGCATGCTGGAAGACCGCGAGGTGTTCGGCAAGGTCGTGGTGAAGCCATGAGCGAAAAGCAAGGCAAGGCTGATGCTGCCGAAGTGAAAAAGCTCGAAGCCGCCGACATTCAGGCGACTTTCGATCGCTCGCCGTTCATCGGCTTCCTCGGCCTGAAGGTACTGGGCCTCGATCACGAAAAGAGCACGTTCTCGGCACGCATGCCGCTGCGCGCCGAACTTGAGCGACGCCCGGGATCAAAGCAGTTCCACGGCGGGCCGGTCGCCTCGTTCATCGACACGGTGGGCGATTACGCCATCGGCATGCTGGTAGGCGGCGGCGTACCGACGATCAACCTGCGGATCGACTATCTGCGGCCATCGATAGGCGATTACATCGACGCCACTGCGATCGTGCGGCGCGCGGGCCGGTCCACGGCCGTGGTCGACATCGACGTGTTCGGCCCCGACGGCAAACTCGTCGCG
The DNA here is from genome assembly GCA_963844255.1 of uncultured beta proteobacterium. GTDB lineage: Bacteria > Pseudomonadota > Gammaproteobacteria > Burkholderiales > SG8-39 > SZAS-79. The sequence continues at coordinate 133,237 of CAWJNP010000023.1, read as the reverse complement.
GTGGGTCGCGGCACCTACTCCCCCCAGACTGGCTGAGGCTCGCATGGCGAAGGACATCGCGTTTTCATCGGCCGCCGCGCAGGCGGCAAAGTTGCGCTCGGGGAAAATCTCCTCGCTCGAACTGCTCGACCACTATATCGCGCGCGTCGAACGCCACGACCCGGCGCTGAACGCCGTGGTGGTGCGCGACTTCGACCGCGCGAGGGAGCATGCGAAGGCCGCAGACCAGAAACGCAGCAGGGGCGAAGCGCTTGGCGCCCTGCACGGCCTGCCGATGACGGTGAAGGAATCGTTCAACGTCGCGGGCCTGAAGACCACCTGGGGCAATCCCGCGTTCAAGGACAATGTGGCCAACTACACGGCCGTCGCCATCGAGCGCCTGCAGGCCGCGGGCGCCATCGTCTTCGGCAAGACCAACGTGCCCCTCTTGCTGCAGGACCTGCAGTCCTACAACGTGATCTACGGCACCACGAAAAACCCCTATGACCTGACGCGCACGCCCGGCGGCTCCTCGGGCGGCGGCGCGGCAGCGGTCGCGGCGGGATTGGCGGCTGCGGAATTCGGCAGCGACCTTGCAGGTTCGGTCCGGGTCCCGGCCAGCTTCTGCGGGCTCTACGGCCACAAACCCAGTTTCGGTGTGGTGCCCACGCGCGGCCACGGACTCGCCCCGGCGCTATCGCTGCCCGACATTTCGGTGCTGGGCCCCATCGCGCGCAGCGCGCGCGACCTTGAGCCGCTGCTTTTGGCAACCGCAGGACCGCTCGAGGACGACGCGGCAGCCTGGACCCTCAGGCTGCCGGCCTCGCGTGCCACGAAACTGCGCGGCCTGCGCATCGGCCTGCTTACCGACGTCGAAATGAGCCCGCTCGCCGCTTCGGTGCGTGAGTCACTCGAAGCGCTCGCGAAATGGCTGGGCGAACAGGGCGCGATCGTGACCCGCGCCGCACTGCCGATCGAAGCGCCCCGTCACCAGGCGCTCTTCATGCAGTTCGTGCGTGCAGTCGGCGCCGCGCGCATGAACGACGCCGCCTTCCAGCAGACGCTGGCTGACGCAGCGAAGCATTCCGCAGACGACCGCAGCCCGGCGGCGCAGACCCTGCGCGGCCTGACCCAATATCACCGCGACTGGTGCGCGGCGCATGAGGCGCGCAGCCAGCTGCGCGCGCAGTGGGCCGACTATTTTCGCGACCATGACCTGTTGCTCATGCCGGGCACGCCTGTTCCCGCGTTTCCGATCGACGAATCCGGCGCGCGCGATTCGCGCGTGCTCGACATCGACGGTCGCGCGGTTCCGTACAACGCGCAGGGATTCTGGCAGGGCATTGCCACGGTCAGCTATCTGCCCGCGACCATCGCCCCGATCGGGCGCACCAAGGCGGGGCTGCCGCTTTCGGTACAGATCCTCGGGCCGTATCTGGGCGACCGCAGCACGATAGGGTTCGCGAAGATTCTCGAGCGAGAGTACGCGAAGTTCAAAGCCCCCGCACAATTCACGCACTAGGTCGTCCGAGGAAATCCGGCCGAACCGATACCTGCTACATCAGTCGCGTTACGACATCCACCATTCAAGGGAAGCTCATGAAACAAATCCTCCGCGGAATGATCGCCGTCTCGATGGCCGCCACGCTATCGCACGCATCTGCCCAGACGAAGCTCGTGTACGGAAACGTCACTTCGGTCACCCTCTCCCAGGCCACCATCGTCGCCGCCAAGGCGCTGGGCTTCTACAAGGAGGAAGGCCTCGACGTGGAGATCGTCGAATTCAATGGAACGGGAACCCTGTTGCCGCAGATGACCGCAAAACGGGTGCATGTGGGCTACCCCAATCCGGACGCGCTGATGATTTCACGCCAGCCCGGGAAAGACCCGCTGCCGCTCAAGTACTTCTATAACGCAACCCGCGAATCGGCCTGGGAGTTCGTCGTGCTGGCGGACTCGCCGATCCGTGAGCTCAAGGACCTCAAAGGCAAGAAGCTCGGCGTCGGCGCCCTGACCTTCGGCAACATCCCGATCACCAAGGCCATGTTCAAGGAGCTGGGCCTGGAGACCGGCCGCGACCTGGATCTCCTCCCTGTCGGAGTCGGCGCGCCGGCGTTCCTCGCGTTCCGCGAGAAGAAGATCGACGCCCTCAACCTGTTCGACTCGCAGCACGCCACACTGGAGGTTCAGGGCACCGCAATCCGCCGGCTGCCGATGCCGAAGAAGTACTCGGACCTCTTCTCCAACGGGTTCGTGGCCCACGAAGACATGCTCCGCGACGATCCGAAATCGCTGGTCGCGTTCGGGCGCGCGATCGCGAAGACATCGGTGTTCTGCGAAGTGAACCGCGCCGCGTGCGTGAAGGCATTCTGGACCCTCTACCCGAACCAGAAGCCCACCAGCGGCGACGAGGCCACCAACATCAGCAAAGCCATCAAGATCATGGACGCGCGTTTCAACAAGTACCTCGCTTTCGATGACCAGAAGAACCGGCATTGGGGCGAATTCCCGGCGCAGTCGTGGAAGGACTTCGCGGTTGCCCTGCACGCCGGCGGCCAGTTGTCGACCAGCAATATTCCCGTGGAAACCTGCTACACCAACGCGCTGGTGCCGGAAATGAACAAGTTCGATACGGCCGCGATCGTGGCGCGCGCAAAAGCGGCGCAATGAGAGCCCGCGGCCTGCGGATCCTCGCCTGCGCATGCCTTGCGCTGTGGTGCGCGTTCGCGGGCGCGCAGCAGAAAGTCGTATTCGGGCTGGTCAGCCCGCTGACCGTCGTGAATGGCCAGCTGCTGGTCGCCAAACACCTCGGCTACCTCGCCGAAGAGGGCATCGAGGTCGAGACCGTCGTGTTCAACGGGAGCGCGGTGCTGCTGCCGCAGATCGTCGCCAAACGCGTTACGGTCGGTTTCCCGAACCCGGACCCGCTGGTTATTTCCCGCCAGCCGGGCAAGGATCCCCTGCCGCTCAAGTTCTTCTACAACGTGATCCGCGAGAACGTCTGGGAGTTCGCGGTGCTCGCGGGTTCGCCCGTGCGGACTCTGGCTGAACTGAAGGGCCGCAAAATCGGCGTGGGCGCGCTGACCTTCGGCAACATTCCCCTCACGCGCGCAATGTTCAGGGAAATGGGCCTCGAGGTCGGACGCGACGTCGAACTGGTGCCGACCGGCCTTGGCGCACCCGCATTCCTCGCGCTCAAGGATGGGCGGGTGGACGCGCTCAACCTGTTCGAGACCATGCATACGCAGCTGGAACTGCAGGGCACCGCGTTGCGGCGCCTGAATATGCCCCAGAAATACCTCGACCTGTTCTCCAACGGCATCGTCGCCCACCAGGACACGATCCGCGAGAACCCTAGACTGCTGGTGGCGTTCGGACGCGCGCTGGCCAAGGCGACGCTGGCTTGCAATGTCAACCGTGCCGGCTGCGTCAGGGCGGCATGGAAGGAGCAGCCGTCGCTCAAACCGCCGGGCGGCGACGAGGCGAAGTCGCTCGCCAGCAGCGTGGCGCAACTGAATGCGCGCTACGGCAAGTACCTCGCATTTCCCAAGGGCGAAGTACCCCGCTGGGGCGACTATCCGGAAGGCGCCTGGAAGAATCTGGTCCAGGTCATGGCCGACGGCGGCCAGATCCAGACCACGGCGATCGACCTCGGCAGCCTGTACACCAATGAGCTCGTCACTGCGATGAACAATTTCGACCGTACCGCCGTACTGGAAGACGCGAAGAAACTGCCTTAGCCGCCCCTCTACGCCCCGCGAGAAGGAGAAGCCCGCATGAACGCCCGTGAACCGCGTTTCAAGGTCAACCAGATGACGCCCGATCCCGCGGTGAAATTCGATCGCGCGATCGCCGAACAGTACGTTCTCTACGCGCACCGCCTGGCCGCCCGTGGTTACGTGCAGGCTGCGGTCGGCAACATGGTGATGCGCGTGCCGCACCCCGACTACCCGGACGGGTTGTGCTACGTGAAGAGCCAGGGCGTCTCGCTGGAGGAAATGGAGATCGGGGACCTGGTCATCACCGACGTGCCCTGCGGCCGCATCCTCCACGGCGAGCGCGCGACCACGGTCGGCCACCAGATGAACCGCGAAATGCTGCGCCTGCGCCCCGACGTGCATTGCGTGATCCACCTGCATCACGACGAAACGATTGCCTACCTCGCCGCAGGACGGGAGGAAATCCGTCCGGTCGGTCTCACGTTTTCGTATCTCATGCAAAAGCCGGTGCACTACCTGCCTGCGCACATCAATGTCGAGGACGACGTTGCGCCGATCAAGACTTTCATCAGGGACACCAATTGCGTGCTCATGAAGCGGCATGGCATCACGGTGCTCGGCCGCACCGTGTCCGAATGCTACGGACGGGTGAACATCCTCGCCGCCGAGGTGAAGCGCAACATCATTGCCGAACAGCTGGCCGCTCTCAGCGGGACCACGGTGGATCGAATATCCAGAGAGGAGATGGAAGAAATGTACCGACACGGAGATGCAGTCATGTACCCCAAGGTGACGAAATGAGCGCGCCCGATGGAGCGCTGCGCCGGACGCTGCACCGGACTTTGCGTGCCGGCCTGCTTGCCACGCTGTTCGTCGCAGGCAGCGCTCTTGCGCAGGCCTGGCCTGCCCATGCGATCAAGTTCATCGTGCCCTTCCCGCCCGGCGGCGGGACGGACATCACGGCGCGGCTGGTGGCTGCCAACCTCGCCGACGTGCTCGGCCAGCCGGTCGTGGTGGAAAACCGCGGCGGCGCCGGCGGAATGATCGGGTCCGAGACCGTGGCAAAGGCCGAACCGGACGGCTATACGATCGGCATCGCGACCTCGAGCACCCATCCGGGCGCGCTCGTGCTGCAGAAGAACGTGCCCTACGACCCGCTGAAAAGCTTTGCGCCGATCACGATGATCGGCAACACCTCGTATGTGCTGATCGGCAGCGCCGCGTTGCCGGCCACCACGCTCGCCGAGCTCATCGCTTACGCGAAGGCCAATCCGGGCAAGCTCAATATCGCCAACGTCGGCGCCTCGACTCTCGGATTCCTGCTCACCCAGCAACTGAAGGCCATGAGTGGAACACAGATGGTGGACATCGGTTACAAGGGGTCCTCGCAGGTCTACCCAGATCTGTTCGGCAACCAGGTGTCGCTCATGCTCGACAATCCCGGCGCGTCCACCCCGCTGGTGGCTTCCGGCCGCCTGAAAGCCTTCGCGGTAACGTCTGCGACACCGTCCATGCCCTCGGTACCGCTGTTTGCCGAGGCAGGCGCCTCGGTCGGCCTGCGCGATTTCGACACCACGTTCTGGTATGGCCTGGTGGCGCCGGCAGGCACACCCAGGGCGATCGTGGACCGGATCCAGGCGGAAACCGCAAAGTACGTGCAGAGCGAGGCGGGCAAGAAGGCGTTCGCCGCGCGCAGCCTGCAGCCGGTGGGGAGCACGCCTGAAGCGTTTGCCGCCGCGATCCAGAAGGACATCGCGAACTTCAGCGCACTGGCAAAGCAACTGGGCCTGCAGGCGAAGTGAGTTCTCCGCCCAGCCCTGCCGGTCCGGTGCCGAAAACCGGCGGGGACGCGCTGTTTCAGGCGAGCAATCTCGCCGTCACCTATGCCTCCTCCCGCGGTCCCGTCAAGGCGCTCGAGAACCTCGAAGCAAGGCTGGGTGAGGGCGAATTCCTCTCGGTGCTCGGCCCTTCGGGCTGCGGCAAGTCGACGCTGCTTAAGGTTGTCGCGGGCCTGCTCAAACCCACTTCCGGCACGGTGATGCTGGGCGGCGCGCCGATCACCGGGCCGCGCGCCGACGTCGGCATCGTGTTTCAGCAGCCGACCCTGCTCCCCTGGCAGACGGCGCTGGACAACGTGCTGCTGCCGGTCAGGACACTGGGGATGAACCTCGGCGAAGGGCGGGATCGCGCCCGTGCGATGCTGAAACTGGTCGGCCTGGACAAATTCGCAAACCACTATCCGGGCGAACTGTCCGGTGGAATGCAGCAACGGGTCGGAATCGCCCGGGGGTTGATCCACGACCCGACCCTGCTCCTGATGGACGAGCCCTTCGCAGCCCTTGACGCGATGACGCGCGAGCACATGATGATGGAGCTGCAGCGCATCTGGATGGCAGCGGGGAAGTCGGTGATTTTCATCACCCACTCGATTCCGGAGGCAGTGTTCCTGTCCGACCGGATCGTGGTCCTGTCCGCGCGCCCGGGTCGCACGATCCGCGAGGTCGTCGTGGACCTGCCGCGTCCGAGGACGCTCGACACCATGGCCAACAAGGCATTCGCAGAGCACTGCAATTCCCTGCGCGCGCTGTTCAGCGAACTGGTCAAATTCGATTGATTCCGGCATGAGGAACGGCAGATGAACGAGAAAATCCGCAGCGTCGTGTTTCCGCTGGTGGCATTCGTCCTGCTCATTGCGGTATGGCATGTTTCGATCAGGGTGCTCAAAGTCCCCAACTTCATCCTTCCGACGCCGTATGCGGTTCTCGAGGCCCTGCAGCGCGGCTACATCGAGGGACTCTTCTGGCAGCACTTCCTGTTCACGCTGCAATCCATGGTGTTCGGCTACCTGCTGGGCTGCACGCTCGCGTTCATCCTCGGCTGCCTGTTTGCCGAACTGCGCGCGGTCGAGCAGACCTTTCTGCCCTTCGTCGTCGCGCTGCAGTCGATGCCGAAAGTCGCCCTCGCGCCCCTGATAATCGTCTGGTTCGGTTTCGGGATGGAATCCAAGATCGTGATGGTGGCACTGGTGTGTTTCTTCCCGATGTTCATCAACACCGCCGTGGGACTCAAGCAGACCAATCCGGCGCTGATCGATCTGATGCACGCGTTCTCGGCCTCGCGCTGGCATGTCCTCACGCGCATCAAGATTCCCTCGGCGGCCGGTCACATCTTCGCCGGATTGCAGATCGCGATCGTGCTCGGCCTGATCGGTGCGGTGGTCGCCGAATTCGTCTCCTCCACGCGCGGGCTGGGCTACCTGATCAGCGCGGCCGCCGTCAATCTCGAGACCAACACCATGTTCGCGGCCCTGATCAGTCTGGCTGCCATGGGCGTTGCCGGAAGCACTGCAATCCGTGTGCTGCACAGCCGCATCGTGTTCTGGGACAAGGGTTCTGCTGCGCAAACCGCAGCGACCGAATAGGGCACGGCGGCTCGGCGGGGCTCTAGAATGCGTGCGTGACTGCATCCACCGCAACGCTTCCCCTGCCAGCGCGCCTTCTGGGCATCGTCTTCCTCCCCTTTGCGGCCGGCTTTTTTCTTTCCTTCCTGCTGCGCAACGCCAACGCAGTCATCTCCAAGGACCTTGCGACCGAGTTCGCGCTCTCCTCGTCCGAACTCGGCCTGCTGACCGGCGCGTATCTGCTGGCGTTTGCCGCGATGCAGATGCCAGTGGGCGTATTTCTAGACCGCTACGGCCCACGGCGCGTCACTTCAGGACTGCTGGTTCTGGCGGCCATCGGCGTCGGCACATTCTCAGTTGCCGGCGGATTGGGCACGCTGACGCTCGGCCGTGCGCTGATCGGGGCCGGTGTGTCAGCCTGCCTGATGGGCTCGATGAAGGCCTACACGATGTGGTTCCCGCTCGAGCGCCTTGCAACGCTCAACGGCTGGACGCTGGCCGCGGGCGCGATCGGCGCGGTCGCCGCCACCGCGCCGATGGAGTTCGCCGTCAGCCAGATCGGCTGGCGCGCAATGTTCGGCGTACTTGCCGTACTCACTTTGCTTGCGGGCATGGCGATCTTGTTCCTTGTGCCTGAAAAGCCCGTGCCCGGCGCGACGGAGCGCTGGGGTGAACAACTCGGCAAGATCGCCGCCATCTTCAGTGTCACGGCGTTCTGGCGCCTGGGCCTGCCGATGATCATCCTGCAGGGCGTCTATCAGGGACTGTTCGGGCTGTGGCTGATTCCATGGCTGATAGACACCCAGGGCCTGGCACGCGGCGAGGCCGCACGCTGGCTGATGTGGGCAGCCGTGACGTACGCATTCGCGTCGCTCTTCTTTGGCCAGGGCTCCGATGCGCTCGCTCGCCGCGGCCTGCCGCGCATCCGCTTGCTCCAATGGGGAACGGCGCTCGGCGTTGCCGCGTACTTCGCGCTCGTGTTCGGCACCGGTCTGCCCAGGCTCCCCTTGCTGCTCGCCTACGCGATGGGCGTGGTGGCGCCCGTACTCTGCTACCCGATCCTGTCGCGGCACTTTCCGCTGGCGGTTACCGGGCGCCTCAACACCGCGCTCAACGTCTCGATGTTCGTCTGCGCGTTCATCGTCCAGATCGGAACCGGCATGCTGCTGAAGTTTTATCCGGCGGTCGACGGGCGCTACCCTGCAGAGGGCTACGCTGCGGCCTTCGCGATCCTCGGGGTGGCGCAGTTTCTCGCATGGGCTTGCGTGGCGACGATGCAAAAGGAACCGGAGGCCGGCAAGGCATCGGTCTGACCGCCCCCGGGCGAAACAGGCCCTTTCGCGGGCCACCCGCCCGGCGTACCCTCGCAGTCCAAGGTCGCGCGCAACCGCGCAGCCACCCAAACCAGGAAACCACCATGCGCATGAATCGCATCAAGCAACTCTGGCGTGACAACAAACCTGCCATCGGCGCGTTTGTCTCCATCCCCCACAGTCTCGCCGCGGAGCAGATGGCGCATACGGGTATCGACTGGCTGTGCGTGGACATGCAGCACGGCTGCATCGATTATTCGGACGCGGTCACCATGCTGACGGCGATCTCGACCACCGCAGTCACCCCGATCGTGCGGGTGCCCTGGAACGAGCCCTCGATGATCATGAAGGTGCTCGATGCCGGTGCCTACGGTGTGATCGTGCCGATGGTAAGCAATCGCGCCGAGGCCGAACGTGCGGTGTCCGCCTGCCGTTATCCGCCGGTCGGCATTCGCAGCAACGGTCCGAACCGCGCCCTGCTCTACGGGGGACCGGACTACCAGAAGAACGCAGACCGCGAGATGCTCTGCATCGCGATGATCGAGACCGCCGAAGGCATCGAGAAGATGGACGAGATCATCTCGACCCCGGGCCTGGACGCGGTCTACATCGGCCCGACCGACCTCGCGCTCGCGCTCGGGCTGCCGCCGGTGATGGACAACGACGACCCGAAACACGTCGCCACGGTGAACAAGATCCTCGAGACCTGCCGCAAGCACAAGGTCATGGCCGCGATGCACACGATGAGCTCGAAGTACACGCAGCGCTACATCGATCAGGGCTTCAACATGGTGATGCTGACCTCCGACCGGATCGCGATCACGAATTACGTGAAGGGCGAGGTGGGCCGGCTGACGGGCTGGACACCGCTCAATCCGAACGAAGCACCGGTCAGGGCCTGACAGGAACCGTCCGACGGCATCCTTTCTGAAAACAGAAGATGGCAGCAATCTGCCCGCTTTACGGCTCCCAGAGCGGGTTTCTGTCAAAAATTGGCAGCAATCAACCAAACGCGAGGCGACACCATGTTTGAAACCACGATCGCAGGCAGCCTGCCCAAACCCGAGTGGCTGGCCGAGCCGCAGAAGCTCTGGCCGCAGTGGAAGTCCAAAGGCGGGGAACTCGCCCACGCCAAACGCGACGCGACGCTGCTCTGGCTGAAGGAACTCGAGGATGCGGGCATTGACATCGTCACCGAGGGCGAGCAGTCGCGACAGCATTTCGTGCACGGCTTCCTCGAATTCGTCGAAGGCATCGACTTCGAACACAAGGTCAGGATGGGCATCCGCAACAACCGCTACGACGCGATGGTGCCGAAGGTCGTCGGCCCGCTGAAGCTCAAAGGCCGGGTTCACCAGATCGAGGCCAGGCTCGCGCGGGCGCACACGAAGAAGAAACTCAAGATCACCATGCCCGGGCCGATGACCATCGTCGACACGATCGCCGACGCGTACTACGGCGACAAGGTGAAGCTGGCGATGGCCTTCGCCGCCCTGCTGAACCAGGAAGCCCGCGCGCTGGAAAAGGACGGCGTCGACATCATCCAGTTCGACGAGCCGGCGTTCAATGTCTACATGTCGGAGGTCAAGACCTGGGGCGTGAAGGCCCTGGAGCGCGCCGCCAGGGGGCTCAAGTGCAAGACGGCGGTGCACATCTGCTACGGCTACGGCATCAAGGCGAACACCGACTGGAAACAGACCCTGGGCACCGAATGGCGGCAGTACGCCGAGATCTTTCCGGTGCTGGCAAAGAGCAGCATCGACCAGGTGTCGCTCGAATGCATCCACTCCAAGGTGCCGATCGAGCTCATGGCGCTCCTGAAAGGCAAGGACGTGCTGGTCGGCGTGATCGACGTCGCCTCGGATCGGATCGAAACACCTGCGGAAGTCGCGGCCACCATCGGCCGCGCGCTGAAGTACGTGCCGAAGAAGCGCCTGTTTCCCTGCACCAACTGCGGCATGGCGCCGATGGACAGGGAAATCGCAATCGCCAAACTGAAGGCACTCGCCGCCGGCGCCGCCATGGCTCGCAAGCGCTACAAGTAAAACCGGGGTCAAGTAAAACCGGGGTCAGAGTCGACTTTTCGCGCCACGGCGATTTAGTCGACTCTGACCCCACTTACCTACCAGGCGTAGGCGAACGCGGGAAAGACTTCGGATTTCGAACCGCGCGGGTCGCAGCCGGCTTCCATGACGCCGGTCTGCGAATTCACTTCGGTGCCGGACAGGAAGCCTTCGCTCCAGTCGGGCGCGACGTCGACCAGATGACCGCGCCGGCGCAGTTCGTCGAACACCTTACTGCCCACCCGTTCCTCGATCCGCACGTGCTGCGGAAAGTGGTTGTGCGGCGCGAAGAAGCCGGGGAAATGGTCCGATGAGAGCTTCGGCGCCTCGATCGCCTCCTGCAGCGTCATGCCGAACGCCTCCCGGTTGAGGATCAACTGCAGCGACCACTGCTCCTGCTGGTCCCCGCCCATGGTGCCGAAGGTCATCCAGGGTTTCCCGTCGCGGAATGCAAGCGAGGGCGTCAGCGTGGTGCGCGGGCGCTTGAAAGGCGCCACGACGTTCGGATGGTTTTCGGGTGCCAGGTAGAAGGTCATCATGCGGGAGGACAATGGGAATCCGAGCGCGGGGATGACTGGGGCCGAGGCGAGCCAGGCACCGCTCGGCGTGAAGGAGGCCATGTTGCCCGCCGCGTCCATGGCATCGACGTGAACCGTGCCGGCGCCCCAGGGCTGCGGCGTGAAGCGCTCGTCGGCTGGCAGCAGCCCCGCGTTCTTCCACGCGTCCCCCGGCCTGAGTTCGTCGTTCGCGCGGCGCGGATCGATCAGCGCCGCGCGCTGCCTGCCGTACTCTGCAGACAGCAACACCTCGGCCGGCACCAGCGCCTGACCCGGATCACCGTAATATTGCTCGCGGTCGGCAAACGCCAGTTTGATCGCCTCGATCAGGTGATGCAGGTAGTCCGCGCTGTTGTGTCCCATCGACTTGAGGTCGAACCGGGAAAGGATCGACAGCGACTGCAGCATCGCCGGGCCCTGGGTCCAGAACCCGCACTTGTAGATCGTGGCGTTCCCGTAGTTCAGCCGCGTCGGTTCCTCGATGAGGGTGCGAAAGCGCTCGAAATCGCTGCGCTCGAGCAGTCCGTCGTGCGCCTTCGAATACTTCACGATCTCCTCGGCCACCTCGCCGAGATAGAACGCGTCGTGCGCCGCCTGCAGTTTGGCGGCGCGATCGCCGCCCGCGCTGCGCTCGGCGTTCGAGAGATGGTCGTACATGTGCGCGAGCTTCGGGTTCTTCAACAGCGAACCGACCTCGGGCACACGACCGCCCGGCACATATAAATCCTTGCTCCCCGGCCAGCCCTCGAATTTTCCGGCCAGCGCCTTGAGCCCGAACTTGTGCTGATTGACCAGCCCATGCGACACGGGAAAACCATTGGATGCCAGCGCGAGCGCCGGTGCGACCGCGTCGGCGAAGCTCAGCGTGCCGTAGTGCGTGAGCGCAGTGATCAGGGCACTGAATGTGGCCGGCACTCCGGCGGCCAGGATGTCTTCGTCCGGCACGTGGTCCAGGCCGCGGCGACGAAATTCCTCGGGCGTTGCACGCCCCGGCGCCGCCATATTGCCGTTGACCGAGATCACGCGGTCGCTGCCTGCCAGCCGGATCAGCATCGGGCACTCGCCGCCGATGCTGTTCATCTGCGGATCGACCAGGCCTTCGACCAGGCTGGCCGCGACGGCCGCGTCGATCGCGTTGCCGCCGGCCTTGAGCACATCCACGCCGGCGTTGACCGCGAGATGGTGGCTTGCGGCGACCGCGCCGTGCGTTCCGAACAGGCGCGGAAAGAAGGTGGTGTGTTCGGTCGAGGTGACCCGATAGGCGCGGTTGCTTCCCTGAGTGTCCACTGAGCGTCTTTCCGTGAGCGTTTTGGAGGGCGCTAGAATACGCGAATGACCGCCTTCGACCTTCTCGCAGAGCGAAAGATTTCAGAAGCGCTTGCCCGTGGCGAGCTGGACAGGCTTCCGGGCGCAGGACGACCGCTCGATCTCGAGGAGGACCGACTGGTGCCCGAGGACCTGCGCATGGCCTACCGGATCCTGAAAAATGCCGGCTGCGTTCCGCCCGAGGTGGAGCAGATCAAGGGGATCGCCGAACTCGAGCGATGCGTTCTGCGCGATGCCCAGACCGATGATGCAGCTCGGGCACGAGCCGCAAAACGACTCTCGCTGCTGAAGTTCCACACTGCGCCCTCGTACTACGACCGGGTACTCGACCGCTTCAGCTAGGGTGGGCCAGGTCGGCCCGGGTGTAGGGAATCGAGAACTTCGCATCCTCCGGGATCGGCGGGATGCTGCGTTCCCAGGCCGCGAATTTGGCGCGCATCGCCTCCAGCTGCGCAGGGGCACGCCTGGCGAGGTTGGCACGCTCGCGCTGGTCCTTCGACAGTTCGAACAGAAACTCACCGTCATCGTTGACGAAATACTTCCAGTCGCCCGAACGCGCCGCTTTCTGACCGCGGAATTTCATGCGCCAGAAGAGGTCACGCTCGATCAGATGTCTGGGATCTTTCAGCACCGGCAGTAGGCTTATCCCATCCAGCGGATAGTCCGGATGCGGTGCCACGCCGGCCGCATCGAGAAATGTTGGCATCCAGTCCATCGTGATCGCCATCTGCGCGCTCCGGCTGCCCGCAGGAATCGCGGCCGGCCAGCGCACGATGTAGGGCACGCGGATCCCGCCCTCAAGCAGGTCCATCTTCTTGCCCATGAGCGGCCAGGTATCCGAAAACCGCTCACCGCCGTTGTCGCTGGTAAAGACTACGATCGTGTTCTCTGCGGCGCCGGTGGCCTTGAGCGCCGCGAGGATCCGCCCGATGCCCTCGTCCATGTGCTGGATCATCCGCAGGTAGGTCGGGACCGAGCCGCCGTCGGTATGGATGATTTTCTCGATCGCGCGCGCCTCCGCCTCATCGTCGCGCGTTTCCCACGGCCAGTGCGGGGCCGTGTAGTGCACCGAGAGCAGGAACGGCGTCTTCGCGTCTTGCCGGGCGATGTAGTCGACCGCGCGGTCGGAGATAAGGTCAGTCAGATACCCGGGCTTGTCTACCTCGACCTCCCCTTCACACAGGTCGTGTACGCCGGCCGAGTCGCAATGAGTGAAGTAATCGACACCGCCACTCATGACGCCGAAAAACTCCTGGTAACCGCTCTGCAACGGTCCGAAGTGCGGCGGGAAACCAAGATGCCATTTTCCGACCAGCGCGGTCGAGTAACCGCCACCCGCCAGCAAGGAGGGCAGGGTCGGATGCGCGGGCGGCAGGCCGAGCACGGGATTGCCGCGCACACGCGTCGCCACCGGTTCGTCGGCGCCGCCGCGCAGCCGGTACTGCCAGCGCCCCGTGATCAGGGCAAACCGCGAGGGCGAGCAGACCGAAGAGTTGGCATACCCATCGGTGAACCGCAGGCCGTCAGCCGCCATCTGGTCGAGATGGGGCGAGCACGAAGGATCCGCGCGGCCGCCATAGCAGCCAAGATCCGCGTAGCCGAGGTCGTCGGCGAGGATGAAGACGAAGTTGGATTTCATGCCGCGATCGTATCGGATTTATGACCAACTTCGATCATAAAGGAGTCTGTCGCCATGAATGACGCATCCTGCACGCGCGATTACTTCTTCCTTGCTTCGTAGGCGGCCACGGCTTGCTTGAGCTTCGTGTACTCCTCGCAGCCCAGCATGCACAGGCCGTCGAGTGTCGCCAGGTGCGCCTTCGCCTTTGCAAGGTTTCCCGTCATCAGGTACGCCTCTCCGATGTATTCGTGCGCCCCGCGATGCTTGGGTTCGAGACGCAGCGCCTCGCCATATTCCCTGAACACCAGGTTCATGTCCGGACTCGGTCCCTTGCGGACTGCGTACGCATAAAGGTTGTGGTAATCGGCTTTTCCGGGCGTTTTTGCGATCGCTTCCTTCATCAGTGCAGCCGCGCCACGCCAGTCGCCTTTATCGGAGAGCGTCTTGAACTGATCGCTCAGTTCATCCTTCGGCCATGCCTCAGTATTTCCGGAATCGCCGCCTGCCGCGAAAGCGCCACCCGCGACCGCCGCGAGGAACAGCGCTACCATCACTGCCTGCCTGGAGAAAACGTTCATGTGGTGCTCCCTTGGTAATTTGCTGCAACCGCGTCTGGCGGCTCTGCTGACCGGCCTGCTCGCCGCCCTGTTTGTAGTAACAGGGTTCGCCCAGCCCGTATTCCCCTCCATCGACACACGCAAGGCTGCCCTCGCCGCGCTCGAAAAGGAAGACGCGCGCGTACGCGTCGCGGCTGTAGCTTACCTCGGTCGCACCGGCCTGGCCGTAGACGGCCCCCTGCTGATCAAACGCCTGATGGACGAGAACCCGCTCGTGCGCGAACTGGCAGAGCAGAACGTCTGGCTGGTCTGGAGCCGATCTGGCGACGCCCGGATCGACCAGTTGCTGATTGAAGGGACCGCGCAAATGCAGGGCGGCGACCTCGTCCAGGCGATCGAAACCTTCACCGCGATAATCAAGCGCAAACCAGGGTTTGCCGAAGGCTGGAACAAGCGAGCTACGGCTTACTTTCTCGCCGGAGAATTGCAGAAATCTCTGTTCGACTGCGACGAAGTAATGAAGCGCAATCCACAGCACTTCGGCGCGCTCTCCGGTTACGGGCAGATCTACCTGCGCCTGGAAGAACTCGACAAGTCCCTCGCCTATTTTCGCCGCGCGTTGGGAGTGAATCCGAACATGGAGGGCGTGGAGGCCAGCATCCGCGCAATCGAAGAACTGCAGCGCGCCAAACTGCGACGCACTATCTGAGCAGCAGCCAGTAGATTCCGACACCGGCGATGACCGTGCCGATCAGGCTGCGCGTAAACCCGGCAACCGCAAGCGCGGGAGCGATCGCGAGCAGCGCAGGATTGGTGGCGGACAAGGCGGGCTTTCCGTCGACCACGAGCACTTCGATCGCGAGCAATGCGGCGAGCACCGCCACGGGCACATAGGACAACCAATCGAGCAACCACCCGGGCAGCCGGATCCTCGACAGGACCAGCAGCGGCAGCACCCGCGGCACCGCCGTGACCGCTGCACAGGCGAGGATCAGCGCGAGGATTTCGGGCCGGACGTCCATCGATCCAACGCCAATCCAAGCGTCGCGCCTAGAAGCGTGGCAAGGATCACTGCCCACGGGCCCGGGTGCGCGGACTGCACCGTGACGCCCAGCACCGCAGTCACCCCGGCAACGCACAGACCGACACCAAGGCGCTGTCGCGCCGCAAGCTGCAGAACCAGCAGGCCGGCGAACATGCACGGCAGGGCGTAGCCAAGGACTTTCGTGGCCAACGCCGAGCCGGCGAACTGTGCCGAAAAGACTGCCCCGGCGAGGTTGGCCGCGGCCCACGTTGAATACGCCGCGAGATTGAGCCCCGCCATCCACGCGGCGCCGCTCGGCACTTGCCTTGCAAAGCGTCCCGCCGCGACGACAAAGGTCTCGTCGGTCAGCTGCAGCCCGAGCAGAAAATTCTTCCACGCCGGCAGTGCGCGGAAATACGGCGCGAGCGCGGCGGACAGAAGCAGGTGACGCAGGTTCACGAAAAACACCGTCAGCACCACCGCCGACAGCGGACTGGCCAGGGCCAGCATGCTGGTCACGACGAACTGTGCCGAACCCGCATACAGCACCAGCGAGAGCAGCAGGATCTCGGCATAGGACAGGCCGGCGGCCCGTTCCACTACGCCTGCGGCAAGGCCGATGCCGAGATAACCGAGCACGACAGGCAAGCCCGCGCGCGCGCCGGCCATGAGCGATTCGTCGTCTGCGATGCTGTGTCCGGACATCGAGTCATTGTATGCTGGCACCCTTTCCTTGCAGGGAAACGCCAGTGAAACTTGTCAGCTTTGTACATCAGAACGCCGCCGGTTACGGCATCGTCGAAGGCGATGGCATCATCGACCTCACCCGCCGCATCGGCGCCCGCTATCCGGATATCCGCACATTGCTTTCGCACGACGGCCTTTCCGAAGCGCGCAAGTCCGCCGGGCAGCCGGCGGATCTGAAGATGTCCGCGGTCAGGCTTCTGCCGCCGATCCCCAACCCGGGCAAGATCTTCTGCATCGGGCTCAACTACGAGGATCACCGCAAGGAAACCAAGCGCGAAAAAACCGAGGCCCCCGCAGTATTCGTGCGATTTCCCGAATCACAGGTCGGCCACGATCAGCCGCTCCTGCGGCCGCGCGAATCGACCAAGCTCGATTTCGAAGGCGAAATCGCGGTAATCATCGGCAAGTCGGGCCGCCGGATTCCCGAAAAGGACACCTGGGACTACGTCGCCGGTTACAGCTGCTACAACGACGGATCCGTGCGCGACTGGCAGTGGGCCACCACGCAATGGACCGCCGGCAAGAATTTTGTGGCCACCGGCGGCTTCGGCCCCTGGATCGTGACTGCTGACGAAATCCCTGGCGGTACCGAACTGAGCCTGGTCACGCGGCTGAACGGCGTCGAAATGCAGCGCACCACGACCGCGCTGATGGTGCACAACATTCCGCAGCTGATCGCGCACCTTTCGATCTGGGTGCCGCTCGAGCCTGGCGACGTCATCGTCAGCGGCACGCCGGCCGGTGTGGGCGGGCGACGCGAACCGCCGGTGTGGATGAAACCCGGTGACGTGGTCGAGGTCGAAGTCGGCAGGGTCGGCGTACTCAGAAACACGATCGCGGACGACTGAACATGAACATGCACGACATCCCGTTCGGCACCACCGACTGGTCTGCCGTCGAACGTACGGAGCACAAGGGCGACAGCGGAGTCGCATACTGGCGGACACGGGATTTCGGTGCGATCCGCGTGCGCATGGTTGAGTACACGCCCGGCTACCTGGCCGACCACTGGTGTTCCAAGGGGCACATCCTGCTCTGCATCGACGGCGAGCTCGAAACCGAGCTCGCCGACGGCAGAAAATTCGTGCTCAAGCCCGGGATGAGTTACCAGGTTGCCGACGGGGCCGAGCCGCACCGCTCGCGAACCGCGGGCGGTGCGAAGCTCTTTATCGTGGACTGATTCTAGGAAATTCCGGCCAGCTTGTTGATCTCGGCCGGGTTCACTTTCAGGCGCTCGGCGGCTTTGAGGATATCGCCCCAGGTCGTCTCATCCACGGGGATGCCTTCGGCCAGGCGCTTTGCGCGGTGCTCACGCTCGGGCTCCCCCGCGAGGCGCACGCGGTCGAAACCCGGTTGCGGCGGCGAGGCCTTCACCCAATCGAGAAAGCCCTTCATCTCGTCGCCGAACATTGCCCCTTCCGACAATCTGGCCGGATCGAACAGGATCGTGAGCATGCCGTTCAGCACGCGCTTTGCACCTGTCGCGGGTCCACTACAGGCCATCCCCGCCGAAAGCGCACCGCCCAGCAGCTCGCAGATCACCGCAAGTCCGAAGCCCTTGTGCTCGCCGAAGGTCACGATCGCGCCATGCGGTTCGACCACGGCGAACTTCGGGTCGGTGGTCGGCTGTCCCTTGTTGTCGATCAGGCGTCCAGCCGGCATCTGCTCGCCCTTGTTGTAGGCCACGCGGGCCTTGCCCTGCGCCATCACCGAGGTCGCGAAATCGAGCAGGATCGGGTCGCGGCCAGGCACCGGGATGCCGACCGTGACCGGGTTGGTGCCGAATCGTGCGTCGCCGCCGCCGAAAGGCGCGACGATCGGGCGAGAGATCACGTTGACGAAGTGCAACGAAATGAGACCCTCGGCCACCGCCATCTCGGCCCAGGCGCCGATCCGGCACAGATGGTGCGCGTTTCCCAGCGCCACGATGCAGCTGCCGAACTGCTTGGCACGTGCGATCCCCAGTTCCATGGTCTCATGGCCGACGACCTGCCCGAATCCCGCCTGCCCGTCGATTCGCAACATCGCGCCACCGTCCATCAGCGTGCGGATATGCGCATTCGACTTGAGCCCGCCTTCGACATAGGCCTCGGAGTAGCGCGGCAACATGCCGATGCCGTGCGAGTCGTGGCCCGTGAGGTTCGCCTGGATCAGGTTTTCGGTGACCAGGTCGACTTCGCGCGGTTCGCTGCCGAAGCCTCGGACGAGGGCCTTGATCGCCGCCCGGAGCGGGTCGACGCGGATGATGTGCATCTTTGCCATTGCGGTTCCTTGTCGTGTTGCGGTTGGAAAAACGGCGGCCGCAGCTTAGCAGGCACCGAGCCGGGCGGTCATCTCCAGGATCGCATCGGCCGCGGCGCGAGGGTGCTCGAACGGAAACAGATGCCCGCCAGGCACACGGCGCAATGCGAAACTCGCGCGCCGCATGGTCGACAGGCCGACCCGCCGGACCACGTCGGAGGCGGCACCGCCGATGAAACCGGCCGGCACCGCGAACTTCGGCAGCAGACGGTGCAGATCGTGAGGCACGGTGCGGTAGATCTGATACTCGATCGCCGGGTCGATCATCAGGCGCAGGCCGGAGTCCCCGTCGACCAAACCGTAGCGCACGTAATCACGCAGTGCGCCGGGCGCAAAGTCCCGAAACAGCTTCTTGGCCCGGAAGTGCCGCTCGGCCTGGGCCAGGCTATCCCACACCGCGCGCCGTTCGCGCGTCGCACCCGCCGGTGTGACCCGATCGACGATCCCGAAGCGCTTGGTCGCTGCGAGCAGGCGGCCCTTGATCGGCCCGATGATCGGCGCATCAAGCAGCACGATCGCGCGAAACAGCTCGGGACGCCGGGCTGCCGCCATGAAGGTCAGGTAACCCCCGAGCGAATGGCCAACCCCGACCACCGGCCGGGAATGGCTGCGTTCGATCGCCTGGATGACCTGCTCGACCAGGTGCGGCCAGCCTTCGGTCGGCGGGTGCCGTGGATCCATGCCCAGCGCCGGAACCGCGCTGACGCGAAACGCGCCCTCCAGCAACCCGAGCATTGCGCAATAGGTGGGCGCGGGAAAGCCGTTGGCGTGGGAGAAATGGAGCACCGGGCGGCGCATGGGCGGAGTCTAGCAGGGGCGATCCCGCCGGGTCTCGCATGATGTAAAATGGCGGGTTTTCCGGACCTCCGACCACCGGGCCGGTGGGCGGAATCGACAACGCATGCCTTCCCGGACGCGCGCCAGCTGCCGCGGCCGGGACTACAGGTTCACAGGTTAACACTCACCCGCATCATCTCAACAGGAACGCAACATCATGGCCAGGCAGAAAGCACTCAAGCTCTACCGCAACATCGGGATCATCGCCCACATCGACGCGGGCAAGACCACCACTACGGAGCGGGTGCTGTACTACACCGGCAAGAAGCACCAGATCATCGACGTCCATGACACCAAGGACGGCAAGACCAGCACGACCACCGACTACCTCGAGCAGGAGAAAAAGCGCGGCATCACGATCCAGTCCGCTGCCGTCTCCACCGAATGGAAGGGGCACCAGGTCAACATCATCGACACCCCGGGCCACGTGGACTTCACCATCGAGGTGAACCGCAGCCTGCGCGTCCTCGACGGCGCGGTTGTGGTCTTTGACGGCGTGGCCGGCGTGGAACCGCAGACCGAGACCAACTGGCGCCTGGCGAACCAGTACAACGTGCCGCGCATGTGCTACATCAACAAGATGGACCGGATGGGCGCCAACTTCGAGAAGGCGATCACCGGCATCAAGGAGCGCCTGGGCGCGACCGTGGTGCTGTGCCAGATCCCCATCGGCAGCCACGACGAATTCAAGGGCATGGTCGACCTCATCGCCGGCTGCGGCTATGTCTGGAAGGAAGAGGACAAGGATTCGCCCTGGGAAACGATCCCCATCGAGGAGATGAAAGGCCGCTTCACGTTTGCCAGCACGCGCGACAACCAGTGGATGGACCAGCTGTTGGATCTCCGCCGCGAGGCGCTCGAGACTGCGCTTGCGCTGGACGACGACGCATTCATGGAGTTCGTCGAAAACGGCACGTTCGACGTCGCAAAGGTCAAGGAATGCATCCGCAAGGGCACGGTGCAGGGCAAGCTGGTGCCGGTGTTCTGCGGCTCGTCGTTCAAGAACAAGGGCGTGCAACAGCTGCTCGACGGCGTGGTCGACTACATGCCCTATCCCGGCGAGAACGGCGGCATCCACATGGTGGACCCGGACGGCAAGGTCATCGGCGAACAGGAAGTCCGTGACGACGCCCCGGCGCGTGCGCTGGCCTTCAAGGTGATCAACGACCAGTTCGGCACACTCACTTTCGTGCGCGTGTACTCCGGCGTGATCAAGAAGGGCGACACCCTGGTGAACGTCACGCGCGACAAGAAGGAACGCATCGGACGCATGGTGGAAATCCAGGCCAACGTCACCAAGGACATCGACGAGGCGCGCGCCGGAGACATCTGCGCGTTCGTTTCAATGAAGGACACCGAGACCGGCGATTCGCTCAGCGACCCGGCCCACCCGGCGCTGCTCGAGCGCATGCGCTTCCCGGACCCCGTGATCAGCGTATCGGTCGAGCCCAAGACCCGCGCCGACATCGAGAAAATGTCCACCGCACTGTACAAGATGGTCCGTGCCGATCCGTCGTTGCGGTTGTCGGTCGACCAGGAAACCGGGCAGACCGTTTTGAAAGGCATGGGTGAGCTGCACCTCGAGATCACCATCGACCGGATGCGCACCGAACTCGGCGTCGAAGCCGTGATGGGCAAGCCCAAGGTGAGCTTTCGCGAAGCCTTTGGCGGCACCATCGAGCACATCTACACGCACAAGAAGCAATCGGGCGGCTCGGGCCAGTTCGCCGAGGTCAAGATGGTGTTCGAACCGCTCCCCTACGGCAGCGGCATCGAGTGGTCCGACGAGGTGACCGGCGGGCGCATCCCGCGCGAATTCATCCCGGCCGTGCAGCACGCGATCATGACCGAGAGCAAGAAGGGCCAGATCGCCGGCTACGAAGTCGTCGACTTCAAGGCCCGCCTGATCGACGGCAAGTACCACGACGTCGACTCTTCGGCGCTCGCGTTCGAAATCGCCGGCCGCGCGTGCTTTAGGGAATGCCACAAGGCAAGCCGTCCGAAGCTGCTCGAGCCGATCATGGGTGTCGAGGTCGTGACCGAAGCGGATTATCTTGGGGATGTGATCGGTGACATGAACCGCCGCCGCGGCCAGGTGACCGACCAGGGCCAGAAGGGACCCAGCGCCTTCATCCAGGGCTTCGTGCCGCTGGCCGAGATGTTCGGCTACATCAACTTCCTGAGGTCGGCTACCAGCGGTCGCGGCACCTTCACGATGGAGTTTGCCCACTACGCCGAAGTGCCGGCGGGGCTCGTGGAGAAGCTGATGGAGAAGGAGGACAAGTAGTCTGACTAGAAGACGAGAAGACGGAAGGCTAGACGAGAAGAGGGGCTCCGCCCCTCCTCAAACCTCCCCGCCCCTCCTCAGACATCCCCCGGTTTGTCGCTGCGGGCGTTGTCTACGGCAGTCCTGCCAGGATAGGCCGGACCGCCGGAAAGATAGCCCTGGATCAGGTCGCAGCCCGCGTCGGCCAGAAATGTCTTCTGCGCCTCGGTCTCCACGCCCTCGGCCACGACGCGCAGACCCAGTGCGCGTGCGAGCCCGATGATCGCCGTGATGATTGCATTGTGATCGTGACTCTCCGGAACATCCGTCAGGAAGGTTCTGTCGATCTTCAGCTTGTCGACCGGAAAGCGCTTGAGGTAGGCAAGGCTCGAATAGCCCGTGCCGAAATCGTCAATCGCAAGAGACACCCCGAGTTCCCTGAGCTCGCCTAGCATCAACAGCGTGGAGTCTGTCTGCTGCATGAGTGTTGATTCGGTGATCTCGAGCTCGAGCATCTTCGCGGGCAGTCCGGTTTCCCTCAGCGTGCGCACCACCATTTCAAACAGCCTGGGATCATTGAACTGGCGCGCCGAAATATTCACCGCCACCGGCATGCGCTTTTCAATGTCCTGCTTCCCTGCCCAGGCACAGGCGTCGCGCAGCACCTGCGCGCCGATCTTCAGGATCAATCCGGTGTCTTCGGCGAGCTGGATGAAGTCCAGCGGCTCGACCACGCCCCTGGAGGGGTGGTGCCAGCGCAGCAGTGCCTCGTTCATGACGGTACGGCCTGTCTTCAATTCAACGATTGGCTGGTAGTAGACGACCAGCTCACCGTTATGGACGGCGCCGCGCAGTTCGTTCTCCATGGTCACCCTGCGGCTTGTCGCAAGGTTCATCTGCTCGGTAAAGAACTGGTAGTTGCAGCGCCCGATCTGCTTGGCGTGATACATCGCCGCGTCGGCGTTGCGTATCAGCGTTTCCGCGTCCGCACCATCGTCTGGAAACACGCTGATGCCGATCGAAGGCGTGACCGCCACGTCGCGCCCGTCCAGCACGATGGGCTCGGAGAGCGTGTCCATGATTTTCTGCGCGACCTGCGCCGCATCGGCGCCACGCGTAATCTCGGGCAGCACAACGACGAATTCGTCGCCACCGATGCGACAGACCGTGTCGCCGACCCTCAACTGTCCGACAAGGCGCTGCGCCACCTCCTTGAGCAGCTCGTCGCCAACCGCGTGACCCAGCGAATCGTTGATCGCCTTGAACCGGTCGAGGTCGATGAACATCACCGCCGAAAACTTGCGGTTGCGATGGCTTAACGCCAGCGCCTGCGTCAGGCGGTCTTCAAGTATGCGCCGGTTCGGCAGGCCAGTGAGCGCATCGTGGTCGGCCAGATGCCGGGCACGCAGTTCGGCCTGCTTGCGCTCGCCGATTTCCGCCTCGAGCAGAAGGTTCGCCGCCTGCAGTTCCGCGGTCCGCTCGGCCACCGAGCGCTCCAGCGATTCGCGCGTTGCGCGTTCGGCGGAAACGTCATCGAAACTCCAGATCCATTCCTGCTCGTCCTCGCCGGAATCAATCCGCCGGCCGACATTTCTGCACAGAAAGCCGGTGCCGTCCGTGCGCCTGAAGTGCACCTCGCTTACCCAGGTCTGGCCCGGGGCCGTGCCGGCGTACGCCTGCGCAACGCTCGTTTCCCATTCTTCCCGGTCGGCAAACAGGACCGCGGTCGATTGTCCGACCAGTGTGCCGGGCTCGTGCCCGGTCATCTGCTCAAGATAGCGGTTCGAGCGCTGGATGATTCGATTTCTCACAAACGCGATACCGACTGTCGCGTTCTGCAGGATCAGTTCCTGCTCTTCGGCCAGCTCGCGGATGCGGTCGCTTGCGGCCTTGTCGTCCGTAATGTCCTCGAACAGCCAGACATAGCCCTTGGCCGGCGTCCCCGGCTCGACCGCGCGGCCCGACATCCTGCACCAGAAACCGGAACCGTCCTTGCGACGCATCCAGTGTTCCCGCGCGTGCGAGCCTTCGTCATCGATGCGCGCATAGTTCTGTCCGCCGCGCTCGAACTCTTCGTCGGTGAAATACATGCTTCGCGTCGAACTGGCGACGCCCTCGCCCGGGGCCATGCCGAACAGTTCCTCGAACCTTCGGTTGCAGCGCAGGACCTTGCGATCGCGCACGATCGTGATCCCGACGACCACGTTGTCGAGCAAGGCCTGCTGCTCCAGAACCAGACGCTGTATTTCCTCGTCGGCACGCCGCTGCTCGGTAATGTCTTCGGTCAGCCAGACCGAACCCTGCAGTGGTTGCGTCGGATCGGCTGCGCGCCCTGTGATGCGCGCCCAGAACGTGGTGCCGTCCTTGCGACGCACCAGGGTCGAATGCGTGAACGTCAGGCCCCTCGCCATCTCCGGGTATCCCTCTCCGATCCTCTGGAAATGCTGCGCGTCCGGATACAGCACCAGCGTGGCTTCGCCGATCAGTTCGCCCGGGTCGTAGCCGTACATTTCCTCGAACCGCCGCGTGCATCTCATGATGCGCCGGTCCTTCACGAACGAGATTCCCACGGAGGCCGTCTGGAGGATCGCCTCCTGCTCGCGCAGCAGCCGGTTCAGCTCATCGGTCGCGCGTTTGCGCTCGGTGATGTCCTCGACGATCCAGACCGTCCCCTGCGCCGGGTTGTCTCGATTGATGGTCTTGGCAATCATGCGCGCGAGGAAGGTCGAGCCGTCCTTGCGCTTCATTTCCCATTCGAGATCGAGCTGCCCCCCTTTCGACAGCGTCGGCACGGCGATCGCGCCGAGCGCCGCATAGGATTCCCGGCTGGGATAGACGGCCTCGCCCGGCTGCCCGATCAGCTCGTCCGCTGCCCAGCCGAAAATCTCTGCGAATTTCGGATTGCAGAGGAAGAATTTCCGGTCACGGGTGAAGGCAATGCCGATCGATGCATTTGCAAGCGCCGCCTCGTACTCGAGCAGCGTGTAACGAGTCTGGCCTGCGTAGGCTGCCACAGGCACCGCGTCCCCGGCACCCGGAATCGACTCGCGGTCGTTCATTTCAGCGCACGCCGCCTTCCAGCGCGGCGAGTGCAGTGAAATCCCCCGCGAACCCACGCAGTCTTTGCACTGCCCGGTCGCGTTGCACGGGACTCAGCATCTTGTCCAGGTCGAGCAGCATGCGAAAGTACTCCTGAAGGTTCGCCTCGAGCGCCGCTGAATACGCGGGGTCGCGGTTCCGGTCCCAGGCGACCGCCCATTGCACCAGTCGCGCACGCGCCTGCCTGTCGCGGATCATCGCCAGCAATTCGCGCTGCAGGCGTTTCCTGTCCAGATCGCGCAACATTCCGTCGAGTGGCGCTCTGGCGCTGTACAGCCTGACCCGCTCGACCTGCTTTTCGCTCAGGGGTCCGAACCAGTCCTCAAGCCTCTCCACGTTGCGCTTCACGCGTTTTTCTCGCCGCTCTTCCGGAGGGTCGTCCAATCCATATTCCCTGGCGCGCTCGCGGTTCTCCTCCTCGAGCCGGGCACGGAATCGCTCGGCCTGACCCGGCGAAAGCGCATCGAGCAGATCGCCCATCTGCGAGCTTCCCGACTGGATGCTCTGGCGCAATTGGGCCTGAAAGGAATCGTAACCCCAAACCAGATCCGGGTGCGAAAGGCCGCGCGCGACCCGATCGCCCATTTCGTGGGCGAGGCGCGCATATTGCGGCAGGGCCGTGCGCCGGTGCCAGGCCATGAACTGCTGCACCCTGCGCTCGAATTCGGTCTTCTGAGCTCCTTCAAAATCGAAATACTTCCCGGCCCGCCACTGGATCATGGTGTCCGCGTGGTTGTAGCCGAGCTGCAATGCGCTGCAGGCGCACAGCACCGCAAGCAGGCCTGCGACCAGCAACAGGCGAAACAGTCGCAACGGGCAGCCGCGATTCACCAATAGTTCTCGACAGTGATCTGTCCGGGACTGCGCCGGCGGTGTTTTTTCATACCACGCGCGACGAGCATCGCCGTGACGTCCCTGACCATGTCCGGGTTGCCGCACAGCATGACCTGCGAAGTCTCCGCGGACAGGGCTCGGGCGACGCGCGATTCGAGTCCGCCATCCTGCAGCAGGGCCGGGATGCGCCCAGAGAGCGCATCGCCCGACGCCTCCCTGCTGGCGATGCGAACGCTTGCGAACTGCGCACCACGCGCCCGGGAGATCCCGTTGACCACGTCTGCGTAAACCCATTCGGCCGGATAGCGCGCGGCATGCACCAGCACCACCTTCTCGTAGCGCCGCCATGGTGCTTCGGTGCGCAGGATGGAAAGGAAGGGGCCGATGCCCGTCCCGGTCGAGATCAGCCAGAGCGTCTGCGCATCCGGGACCTCGGACAGCACGAGAAAACCTGTCGGGCTTGCCGACAGGTAGACCCGATCCCCTTCGACCAACGCGGCCAGCCGCGGAGAAAGCGGGCCTTCGGGGACCACTGCGTAGTAGAACTCAAGCAGCCCGGCGCCCGGGGGATTGACGAACGAATATGGGCGCGCGATGCGCTCTCCGTCAACGTCGAGCGCGAGCTTGGCAAACTGACCCGCCTCGAAACATGGCAGGCCCGCATCGTTCCGGGCCGCGACTTTCAGGCTCAGCAGCCGCGGAGTCCAGCAAGTCTGGCCGGCTACGGTTCCTTCAAGCCAGGGCGTGGTCATTCGTTCGGTCTCATTCAAGCGGTTTCATCCGGTGACGGCCCGCCCCGGCGTGGCGTACGGTTCGAAGACGATGTCCTCGGCTTCGCCACCGATCAGGAAAATCTGCCCATGGCGCCGGTTGTTGCCGGTGTCGCTGAATTCGAACCCGTACGTTCGCGCCAGCCGCAGGCGCCCATCCGCATTGCGCGCCATGCGCGTCCGGGTGACGGCCACCGTGTCGTCCAGAAGCAACAGGCCATATCGCTCGCAGGCCGTCCGGCCAGCTGCCAGCGCCGCCTCGCGCGCACGGAGCGTGTCTATCCACAGGAACGTCACGGCGGCCAGCAGCAAGAGGGCGATTGCTTCCCACATCGGGGGCGGATTATAGCTGCCTGCCCGTCCCTCAACGGATCTCTTGGGCGTCGCGGTGGCGGTAGAGGAGGATCGGAAACGAGGTGAACCTGCGCGCGATGCCATGCGCCGGAAACGGATCGAGCGGCGTGAACGGCATCGGCAGATCGCTGGTCCTGGCGCCGAGAATCGCCTTCGCGAGTTCCGTGCCGATCGAGGTCGCCAGCGCCACACCGCGGCCGTTGCAACCGACGAAAGCCAGCACGCCGGGCGCCAGTTCATGGCAATGGGGCAGCTTGTCCCAGGTGATCCCTACGAAGCCATGCCATACGTAGTCGAATCGCGGACGGCCAAGTTGCGGAAACACCCTCTGCACCCGCTCGGCGGCGCGCGCGGCAGCCCGCGTCCTCCAGCCGAACGCGACCGCGAGCGCGGCGCCAGTCACGAGGCGACCGTTCGCGTCCCAGCGAAAGAAATGCAGGTCGCCCTGGGAATCCGAGCACGCATGATCTTCCGGCAGCACCGTTGCACGTACAGCCTCCGGGTAGACCTGGGTCGCCATCTGGTGGCTGCGCACCGGAAACACCGTCTGCATGAGCTTCGGCCAGAGCGAACCGGAGTAGGCATCACCGTAGGCATGCGTAGCAATCACGACCTTGTCGGCAAGCACTGCGCCGCGCGCAGTCCTGATCCGCCAGGCGCCACCCGCGCGCTCGATCGAGTGCACTGCGCTTTGCGTATGCACCGTCGCCCCGGCGGCAATCGCCGCGCGCGCCAGACCGCGCACGTAGGCGAGCGGATTGAGCTTTCCGCCGGTGGCGTTCTCCCAGCCACCGTACCAGAACTTCGAACCGGTGATTGCCTCCGTGCCCGCCCGATCGAGCAGTTCGACCGGTGCACCACGTCTGGCCCACGCCTTGACGCGCTTTTCCGCGAGCTTCATGCGCCCGGGCGTATGCATTGGCTGGACCCAGCCGTTCTGCACCGCTTCGCAATCGATGTTGTGGCGACGGATGAGATCGAAGGTGAATCTTGCCGAATCGGCAACCAGCTGGACGAGCTGCTCACCCTTCTCAGGGCCGCCTGCCTCGGCCGCGATCCGCCCAGGCACATCGTCCGGATCGATGCGCGAAAGTGTGGGGATCACCTGCCCGTTGTTGCGACCCGAGGCGCCATGGCCGATCACATCGGCCTCGAGCACCACCGCGCTGCCGCCGCCCTGCGCAACGGCAAGCGCGCAGGACAGGCCGGTATAGCCGCCTCCGATGATCGCGACGTCGGCTTTCACTTCCCCTTCGAGTGCGCGCGTCTGCGGTGCAACGGGCGCGGTGCTCGCCCAGAGGGAATGGGCAAATACGGGGTCAGGCATGACGGGCCCGGCACGTGGTGCGCAGCCGGACCTCAGTCATCGGGAAACGCCGTCACTCTTTCTGGATGACGCCGCAGGCCAGACGTGCACCCGAGTTTCCGGTCGGCTGCGTCTTGTGATCATCCGGTCCTGCATGGACGATGATGCTGCGGCCGACGATGCTGCCCGGCCCGGCGGCCACGGTGAGGCCTGCGACCTCGACGTTCAAGCTTTGCGCTGCCCGTCTTGTCCCCGACGCCCAGCGAAGGAAGATCGCCCGCGTGGCCGCTGCCCGGCATGCCATGCGGCTTGCCGAAGGGATTGAAATGGCCCTTGGCGCTCATCGCGTCAGCGGAGCTGCAGTCGCCCACCTCGTGAATGTGAAACCCGTGTTCCTGCCCTGGCTTGAGGCCCTTCACGTTGGCCAACACATGCACCTTGTCGCCGACCTGCTCGAAGGTCACTTCGCCGACCGTCTTGCTGCCCTTGGTCGGCTTCAACTGCGCGGTTGCGCGCAGCGGTTCGGTCGGCGTGGTCGCGCAGCCCGCGAGAAAGGCAACGGTTACCGCAGCAAATATCAGTTTCATGGTCATCCTCCTTTAATTGTCTTTTGCGGAAATCTACTCGCTTCCACGCTTTCGTGAAAGCCGGATTCGCGAATGACCCTCTGCCACTTGGCGGCGCCCATTGATGGTGCGCGATTTCCGTGCGCTTGACCACATCGCTTGACGTGCACGCGAACGATGAGATACGGTCTGCGCGGGTTTGTAAAAGGATAAAATGCCGGCGGGAGCGAACGGCGACAGACCGGGACACAATCTACCTTCTGAGGAGGAGGATCATGAAACTCAATCACTCGAAAAACCGATCGATCAAGGCCATCGCGGCATCGCTCATGGCCGCATTTGCCGCATTTGGCGCCAGCAACGCCGGACACCGCGCACGCCCAGGACAAGCCCAAGCGCGTCGTACTTCGCTTCGCCGCCGACTTTTCGCCGCCGCCGCATCCGGCCGGCATGGCGATGGCCTACTTCGCCGAGCGCCTGCCGCAGGTCATCCCGGGCAGCGAGGCGCGCATCTACTACGCGGGCGCGCTCTACACGGT
Source organism: uncultured beta proteobacterium (assembly GCA_963844255.1). Classification (GTDB taxonomy): domain Bacteria; phylum Pseudomonadota; class Gammaproteobacteria; order Burkholderiales; family SG8-39; genus SZAS-79. The sequence goes on along the minus strand of CAWJNP010000023.1, from coordinate 104,059 downwards.
CCCCGAGGCATTCGAAGCCATGCGCCAGGGCAACCTGGAAATGACCTGGCTGCAGGTCGGCAAGGCGGCGCCGGTCGAGCCCTGGATGATGACGATGGTCGGGCCGGGCAACATGACCACGGTGGGCGCGGTCGATTCGTTCGAGAAGACCAAGACCTACCAGATGATGGTCGAGCGGCTCGCCAGCAAGCAGGCGATCAAGGTGTTCGGCATCGGCCACATGAGTTTCGGCATGGGCGTCGGCGGCAAGAAGCGCTATCTGTCGCCGGCCGATTATTCCGGCCGCAAGGTGCGCAGCATGGGCCCGGTCGAGAACGCCTCGCTCTCCGCCTGGAAGGCCAACCCCGTGGTCATGGCCTTCGGCGAAGTGCCGACGGCGCTCGAATCCGGGCGTCATCGACGGCCTGATGACCAGCATCGGCGGCTGGAACGCGGTGCGCGAGCAGGCGCCGTTCTACACCACCGGCGGCGCGGGCGCCTTCACCGGCGACTACTACATGGTGACCGCGAGCCGGCGCTGGTGGGATCGCCTGACGCCCCCGACGCAGAAGGCGCTCGAGGGTCTGATTGCCGAAACCATCAAGGTGCAGAAGGAATACAACTGGTGCGTCGACCGCCTGACCTACGCCAAGTACGGCACCAAGGATCCGTCCAAGCCCGGCGTGTACTGGATGACGCCGGAAGAGGTCGACAAGATGGTCAGCGCAGTGGGCAGCGCCTCGGCCGACTACGTGAAAACCAAGGTGCCGGCCGACGCCAAGCCCTGGGTGGACACGTTCGTGAAGGAATCGCGCGAACTGTCCAAGGCGAATCCGCCGGGCTCCTCCTGGATCGAGAAGATCGACTGCCAGAAGTACGCCTCGAAGATCGTCATCAAGTAGCCGACAAGGCACCGGGACCCGGCATGGAAAAGGCCTACGAATCTGGCGCGCGTTCCAGGACAAGATCCTGGCGCGCGCCGCGGCTATCGTCTTGCTTGGTTGCACGCTGCTCGCAGTGGTCGAGGTGGTCCGGCGCTATGTGTTCGGCGTGTCCTTCGAGTGGCAGCAGGACGCGGTGACCCTGTTCATTCTGTCCACGGTGTTTCTCTACTTCGGCATCGCACAGCGCCACGGCGCGCATCTGAACGTCACCCTGCTGTTCAGCGTGCTGGCGGCGTTCGGGGCGCCGGGTCTGCGCGCGGTGGACAGTGCTCAAGGTCCTGGTGACGATCTTTTCGCTGCGTGTTCATCCTTGCCGTGGTTTGGTGGGGAATACCCGAGATCGAGGACAGCATGCAATACGGCAGCCGCAGCGAGAGCCTTGCATTCCCGATGTGGCCGTTCCTTGCGGCGCTGCTCCTCGGATTCGCGATCATGGCGATTTCGCTGGTATTCCAGGTCTATCGCGGTGTGCAGAAACTGCGCGGACGCGATGTGCTGTTCGAGCCGGAAGAGGGCGCGCTGCACTGATCTCCTGCGCCGAGGCGCAGTCAAAACAGGTAGGAGAATAAGGTATGTGGATCGTCGGACCCGTGGTTCTTTTGCTGCTCGTGCTGAGCGTGCCGATCGGCATTGCGCTCAGCGCCTCGGCTGCCGCCTACATGTTGATCGACCCGCTGCTCGAGCCCGAGGTCATCTTTCGCGCATTTTTCAATTTCATCAACCGCTATTCGCTGATGGCGATCCCGCTGTTCATCTACGCCGGGTATCCTGATGGAAAAGCACCGGGCTGATCGCACAGTTGTTCCGTTTCGCCGATGCGCTGGTCGGATGGCTGCCGGGCGGCTTCGGGATCGCGACGGTACTCGCCTGCGTGCTGTTCGCTGCGATCTCGGGTTCGAGCGTCGCGATGGCCGCTGCGATGAGCGTGATCGCGGTGCCCGAAATGATCAAGCGCGGCTATCCGCCCTGGGTTGCGGCCGGCCTGGTCGCCACCAGCGGCGGAATCGCGATCCTCATTCCGCCGAGCATCCCTCTGATCCTGTACGGTGTCGTGACCGAGACTTCGGTGGTGCGCCTGTTCTTCGCCGGCGTCATTCCGGGTCTGCTGCTCGCGATTGCGAACATTGCCACGATCATCGCCCTGGCGTTCTACCTGAAATTGCCGCGCGGCAAGTTTCGACGGGGCGAAGCTCCTGCCCGCGACCATTGCTGCGCTGCCGGGTTTCGGCATGCCGGTGGTCATACTCGGCGGCCTGTATGGCGGCCTCTTCACGCCGACCGAAGCGGCGGCAGCGGCCTGCGGTTACGCCCTCATCTACGGCGCGCTGACCGGGCGGATGGCGTTTCTGAAGGAATTGCTGCCCACCACCATGCGCGCCCTCAGCCTGACCGCAGTGGTCCTGTTTCTGGTCGGCAGCGTGGGGGTGTTCCAGTTCCTCGCGTCCAACCTCTACTGGCCGCAGACGATCACCAAGATCGTGACCGGCTGGGGGCTGACACCGATGGGCTTCATCTTGGCGTTCATCCTGATCGAAATGATCCTCGGCTGTTTCGTCGACGGCGTGGCAATGATCCTGCTGACCGTGCCGGTGCTGTTCCCGGTGGCCTATGCACTCAAGATCGATCCGGTGCATCTCGGGGTCCTGCTCACGCTGACCGTCGAAATGAGCCTGGTGACGCCGCCGGTCGGCCTCAACCTGTTTGCCGTGAGCGGCGTATCGAAGATTCCGGTATCCGAGGTCGTCCGGGGCGCGGTGCCCTTCTTCCTGACGGACGCGCTGGTGCTGCTGGCGGTGGTTTACTTCCCGGATCTTGCGACCTGGTTGCCGAATCTCCTGGTGGTCAACGTGTTCAAGTAGTCAGGCGGCAGCCATCCGGATGGCTGCCGCGAGACTCTCGCGGCAGTCGCGCACGATCCGTTCGAGCAGTTCGGCACAGGTCGGGATGTCGTCGATCAGTCCGACCACCATCCCCGCGCTCACGATCCCGCCGTTCACGTCGCCGCTCCTGATCGCGACCTTGCCGCGTGCGCCGGCCACGAGGTGCCGCACTTCCTCGAATTTCGCGCCGCTCTTTTCCATCGCCACCACCTCGTCGGACACCGCGTTCTTCAGCACGCGCGAGGTGTTGTGCATGGTGCGGAAGATCAGGTTGGTGTCGCGTTCGCTCGCCTTCACCAGCGCCGCCTTGACGTCGGGATGGATCGGCGCCTCCACAGTGCACATGAAGCGCGTGCCCATGTTGATGCCCTGGGCGCCCAGCACCATTGCCGCAGCCATGCCGCGCCCGTCGCCGATGCCGCCCGAGGCGATGACCGGAATCTTCAGCGCCCGGACCGCCGCGGGGATCAGGATCAGGTTGGTCACGTCATCCTCGCCGGGGTGGCCGGCACACTCGAATCCGTCGATGCTGACGATGTCCACGCCGTGGCGTTCCGCCGAGATCGCGTGCCGCACCGAGGTGCACTTGTGCACGACCTTGATCCCGGCGGCCTTGAATTTCGGCGCGTAGTCCCTGGGGTTGTTGCCCGCGGTTTCGACAATCCTGATGCCGCTGTCGATGATCACCTGGATGTATTCCGCGTACGGCGGCGGCGTGATCGAGGGCAGGATCGTCAGGTTCACGCCGAAAGGCTTGTTGGTCATCGTGCGGCAGCGTGCAATCTCCTTCCCGAGGTCCCCGGGTGTCGGCTGGGTCAGCGCGGTGAGGATGCCCAGGCCACCGGCGTTCGAGACCGCGGACGCGAGCTCGGCGGTGCCGACCCACTGCATGCCGCCCTGGATGATGGGGTACTTGATGCCGAGCATCTCGCTGACCTGGGTTTTCATTGTCGTGTTCCCGTCCCGTATAGAGTGATCAATTGTAGAGCGTCGCAGCGCGTTCCTATGCCAGCACCGCCAGCCTGTTTCTCTCTATCAACGCGAAATCAATCTCGGCCCCCAGCCCCGGCGCCGTGGGCGCGTGGACGTAACCCTCGGCGTCCATGGCGATATCGTTCACCAGGCCGTACTTCTGCGCCGCATCCGGCAGCAGCACCTCGAAGAACTCGGTGTTGCGGATCGAGGCGATGACATGCAGGTTGGCCACGTTGTTCAGCGAGTTGCCGCCGTGGTGGACCTCGTAGTTCATGCGGAAGGCCTCGGCCAGGTGCGCGGTCTTCACCAGCGTGGTGATGCCGCCCTTCACCGCCACGTCGCCGCGCAGGTAGTCGGTCGCCTGCTGCATGATCCAGGGCGCGTAGGAATCGAGACCGGTCTGCGGATACTCGGTGGCCATGATCGGGATCGACGAGCTTCTGCTTCAGCTTCACGTAGTTGTAGATGTCCTGGTCGGCGAGCGGATCCTCGTACCAGTAGAAGCCCATCTCCTCGACGGCGCGGCCGACGCGCATGGCGCTGGGTGAAATCGTAGCTCCAGGTCGAATCGAGCATCATCGTGTATGTCGCCGACCGCCTTGCGCACCGCCTCGCAGACCTTGATGTCCTCGCTCCACGCGTGCGGCGGATGGATCTTGTAGGCGGCCAGTCGCCGTCCTTGAAGCCTTGCCGCCTCCTCGGCGTAGGCCGCCGGCGAGGCCAGCACCGCAGAGCTCGCATACACCGGCACCTTGTCGCGGTAGGTGCCGAGCAGCCGGTGGATCGGCTGATTTGCGGCCTTGCCCGCGATGTCCCAGAGCGCGACGTCGACTGCGCCGATCGAGCGCACCGTGGTGGTCCGTACCCGTTTCCATAGCATCTGGTTCAGACGCTCGCGGTCCAGCGGATCCTGCCCCATGACCAGCGGCTTCAGGAACCGGATCAGGCCCGCGCCGTCGATGTCGGCCGGGTGAAAGGCCGAACCCAGGAAGGCGTGGCCGGTGATCCCGGCATCGGTGGAAATGGCGAGCAGCCCGAGCTGGCTGCGGCCGGAAAACCTGCCGCTGTGCGCACCATAGCTCGTGGCGGGAATGTCGTTCCAGGCAAACAACGTGAGCGTGAGGTCGGTGATCTTCATGGCAGGCGGGTACTCGTGTCGTATGCGTTGTTCATGCGGGGCTGTTCCGGTATCGATACACAAACTACCCTGGAAGCCGCATGGGAAGGCATTCCGGGAAATTTAATTTCAAAGAATCATGCCTGCGACGGACGCGCCTCAAGGTGCACCGACAAGGCGCTCGGCGTCATCGTGAAGGTAAACAATTCCTCCACGGGTGCGGCGTCCTTGTCGATTCCAAGCACAAAGTTCTTCGCCACCATGGCCATGACCATCTTGATCTCGGCCATCGCCAGGTAGCGACCGGGGCAGAAGCGAGGTCCGCCACCGAAGGGGAACAGTTTCCGCCCGGGGTCGCCGCCGACCGCCGTGCCTTTGTCCTGCAGCCAGCGCTCGGGCCGGAACGATTCGGCCTGCGGAAAATCGGCCTCCGAGCGTCCGGCCAGACGGGTGATCACCATGATCGGCGTGCGGGCCTCGAGCCGCACGTCTCCGACCACGGCCTCGACGTTCGTCTCCAGTCCGAGGAACGGGGCCACGGGCTTGAGGCGCATCGCCTCGTCCACGCAGGCGTCGGTATACGCAAAGCGATCCAGCCCGCCGAACGCCTGCAGCACCGGGGCTCCGCCCAGCACCTCGTCGGCCTCGGCGGTCAGGCGCGCAGCGACCGCCGGATCTCGGGCAACGAAGTTCATCAACCAGGCCATGGTGTTGGAGGTCGTGTCCTCGCCTGCGAACACCATGGTGATCGCGTTGCCGATGACGTGCCGGTCGGTGAATTCGGAGCCGGCCTCGTCCCGCGCGGCGACAAAGGCCTCGAGCAGATTGGTCGGCTTCGCGCGCAGACCGGGATTGGCTTCGATGCGCTTGCGCGTCTCGGCGACGAACCCCGCCACCGCCGCATGGATCCGCGCGGAGCTGGCGTCGGCGGCACGGTCGGCGGGCAGCTTGACATAGCGCCAGTGCGGAAACGGCGCGGTGATGCGCCGCGCGACGCGATGGAAGATCTGCTCGATGTCACTCTGCAGGCGATTGTCCGGATGCTCCAGCGTGTTGATGTCCTGGCCCATCGCCAGCCAGATGGTCACGTCCAGGGTCCACGCCTTGAGGTCGCGCAGCACATCCACGCGCCGGCCGGCGGCGGCGGCGGCCTTCCAGCGCTGCTGCAATCGCTCCGTCAGCAGGATCAGCGTGGGGAAGAAATTGCGCACCACTTCGGGCGTCAGTGCGCGCATGACCAGCTTGCGCTGCCGCTTCCAGTCCTCGCCTTCGGAACCGAAGACACCCGTGGTCAGCAGCTCGGCCGCGATGCGCGAAGAGTGCGAGGAGCGACGAAAGGCATCCGGCCGGTCGCGCAGCATGCTGCCGATCATGACGGGGTCCGAGACGATCAGCATCCGCTTGCGCCCAAACCGCACCTTGCACAACGGACCGAACTCCTGTGCCCAGCGCTCCAGGCTCAGGTGAAACTGAATCGGATTGACCTGCCGCGCATTGCCGAATATCGGTATCCCGCGGGGACCGGGAAGATCGTCCAGCGTACGGATGGCGCTCATGTCGCTGCCTGCGGGCGTTTCACGAGCCGCGTCAGTATTGACCAGTAGCCGACGGGCATCAGGCGCTGCAGCCAGTCGAACAGACGCGCATCCGGCCCGACCACGATCCGCGATTCCCCGTCCTCCACGCCGCGCAGGATGCGCGCCGCAGCCTGCTCGGGCGTCGTGCGCGCCAGCGTGTCGAAGTGCGCGACCGATGCGGCAGCCAGCGCCGGATCGACCGTGGCGGCGCGCCGCGCGTGCGCGGCGATACCGGTGCGTATGCCTCCCGGATGCACGCAACTGACCAAAATGTTCGTTTCCTCCAACTCATGCATCAGCACTTCGGTGAATCCGCGCACCGCGAACTTGCTGGTGCAGTACGCCGCCTGCCCGGCCGGGGAAATAAATCCGAAAACGCTGGAGATGTTGATGATGTGCGCACTCTCCTGCCGCTTCAGAACCGGCAGAAACGCCTTTGTCATGCGCACCACGCCGAAAAGGTTGATGCCAAGCAGCCATTCGAATTCTTCGAGCGATACCTGCTCGAAAGTCCCCATCATCGCCACGCCCGCATTGTTGAACAGCAGGTTCACGCGCGGATGGTGGTCGAGCACGGTGACCGGAAACTGCGCCACGGCCCCCGCGTCGGACACGTCCAGCCGGTGTTCACTGACGTTCACTCCGGAGGCACGCGCCTGGGTTGCGGTCGCCGCCAGCGCGACGGTATCGATGTCGGCGAGCGCCAGGTCGCATCCACGCCGCGCAAGGCCCAGCGCAAGCGCCGCGCCGATGCCCTGCGCCGCGCCGGTCACCACGGCCACCTTTCCAGCAAACTTTTCCACCATCGGTCAGGCCCACCTCTTGAGTATCTTGATCATGCGCGCAAAGCGCGCGCCGTACGGCGGGTTGAACAGCGCAACCCCGTTGAAACGCGCCTGCCGGAATACCGGCTTCGCCTTGGAGAACGTCAGAAAACCATCGTACCCGTGATAGGCGCCCATGCCGCTCGGGCCTACACCACCGAATGGCAGGGATTCCTGGGCAATGTGCAGCAGCGTGTCGTTCACGGTCACCCCGCCCGAAACGGTGTGCTCAAGGACGCGCCGGGTGCGCACCGCGTCCGTGTCGAACAGATACAGCGCCAGCGGCCGCGGGCGCGCATTCACATGGCTGATCGCCGCGTCGATGTCCCGGTAGCCCACCACCGGCAGCAGGGGCCCGAATATCTCGTCCTGCATCACGCGCATGCCGTCGTGCACGCCGGTCAGGGCCAGCGGTGGCATGCGCCGTGTGGCTGCATCTGGCGATTCTCCGTGCGCGGCCAGGTTTTCGACCGTCGCGCCCTTGGCTTTCGCATCCTCCAACAAGCCTGTGATGCGCTCGAAATGGCGGCGATTCACGATGCTCGAGTAATCCGGCGTCGCGAGGATCCGCGGATACATCCGCGCCACGCAGTCACGAGCAGCAGAGATGAATGACTGCTCGCTGCCCTCGGGCACGAGGACATAATCCGGCGCGATGCAGGTCTGGCCGGCATTGAGGCACTTTCCCAGCAGGATGCGCGAGGCCGCATGCTGCATCGAATAGCCGGGGGCGACGATGGCGGGCGACTTGCCGCCGAGTTCCAGCGTGACCGGCGTCAGATTTTCCGCCGCCGCGCGCATCACCTCCCGCCCGACCGCAGGTCGAACCGGTGAACAGCAGGTGGTCGAACGGCAGGCGCGAGAATGCCGCCGCGACCTGCGCATCGCCATTGACGACCGCGACCTCCTCCGCGGAAAACAGCGCTGCCGCGCGCGCCTCGAACAACGCGCCAAACGCGGGCGTGAGTTCGGAGAGCTTCAGCATCGCGCGATTGCCGGCACACAGGGCAGCGACGAGCGGGCCGATGGACAGGTAGAGCGGGTAATTCCACGGCACGATGATGCCGGCGACGCCCAGCGGCTGCGGCATCACGCGCGAACTACCGGGCAGAAACCACTTTCCCGTCGGCCGGCGGCGTGTCCGCATCCAGCCGCACCCGTGCGCAAGGGCGTGCCGGATTGCCGAGAGGCTCGGAAAGACCTCGGCCAGTTCGGTCTCCTGCAGCGAACGATGGCCGAAATCGGCGTCGATCGCCGCCGCGAAGTCGCTGGCGCCCTCCTCCACCAGCCGCGCGAGCCGTTGCAGCCGGTCGGCGCGCAACGGCCAGGGCACTTCCGGCGCCGCGATACAGGCGGCGCGCTGAAGCTCGAAGCGCTGGCGCAGCGTTCCCTGTTCCATCTCAGGCCGCTTTGAGGATCATCTCGGCGGCCTTTTCCGCGATCATGATCGCCGGCGCATTCGTATTGCCGCCGATCAGGGTCGGCATGACCGAGCAGTCGACGACCCGCAAAGCCTCGACCCCGCGCACGCGCAACTGCGGATCGAGCACTGCCTGCGCATCGCTGCCCATGCGGCAGGTACCCACCGGATGGTAGATGGTGTCGGCGCGCGCGCGGATCGCCGCCTCGATATCCGCGTCCGACACGGGTGCCGGGGGATACAGCTCGCGGCCGTCGAACGGCGCGAATTGCGGCGCAGCGAGGATCCGCTGCGCAAGCTTGAACCCGCTCACCAGCCCGGTCAGATCCTCGGGCGCCGAGAGGAACTGCGGATCGATCACGGGCGGTTCGCGCATGTCGCCGCCGGCAATCTTCACACTGCCGCGACTTTTAGGACGCAGCACGCAGACATGCAGCGACAGTCCGTGGCCGAGGTGCCGCTTTCTGGCGTGGTCGTCCACCATGCCGATGACGAAATGCAGTTGCAAGTCCGGGCGGGAAAGTCCGGGATCGCTTTTTACGAATCCGCCGGCCTCGGCGCCGTTGGACGTCACCATTCCGGTGCGTTCGCGCCGCCAGCGGAAAATCTCCCGGATAAGCTTCGCCGCACCACCCAGGGAAACGCCGAGCAGATCGGTGGAATCAATTTGCCGGCAGGCGATGTAGTCCAGGTGGTCCTGAAGGTTGCTTCCGACCTCGGGCGCATCCGCCACGATCCCGACGCCGTTGTCGCGCAGGCGCTGCGCGGGCCCGATGCCGGAGCACATCAGCAGCTGCGGCGACTGGAAGGCGCCGGCGCAAAGCAGCACTTCGCGCGCCGCGCGAAGTGTTTCGCGCGCCCCGCCGCGCTCGATCTCCAGGCCCGTCGCGCGCTTGCCATCGAACACCACGCGCAACGCCGTCGCACCGGTCAGCACGACAAGGTTCGCCCGCCCCGACGCGGGATGCAGGTAGGCGCGCGCCGCATTCCAGCGCTCGCCGTTCTTCTGGGTGACCTGGTAGAAGCCAACGCCTTCCTGCACCGGCCCGTTGAAGTCCTCGTTCGCCGGAAGGCCGACGTGCTTCGCCGCTTCGACAAACAGCTTGGCGAAGGGATTCGGCGAGCGCACTTCCGTCACATTCAACGGTCCCTGCGCGCCGTGCAGTGCGCTCGCACCGCGCTCGTTGCCCTCGGACTTGAGAAAGTAGGGGAGCACATCCTTCCAGCCCCAACCCGTGGCCCCCTGCGCCGCCCAGTCGTCGTAGTCGGAAGGATGGCCGCGCATGTAGATCATCGCGTTGATCGAGCTCGAACCGCCGATCGTTTTGCCACGCGGCTGGTAGCCACGCCGCCCGCCCAGACCGGCCTGGGGTACGGTCTGGAACGCCCAGTTGCGGATCTTCGAGGGGAGAATCACAGCCGCACCGAGCGGCGCCTTGATGAGCCCGCTGTCGTCCTGCTCGCCCGCCTCGACGAGACAAACACGCATCCCGGAGTCCTCGGACAGACGCCCGGCCAGCACGCACCCTGCCGAGCCCCCGCCCACGATCACGAAATCGAATTCCTTCGATGCGCCGCTCACGCGCGCGCGCCTTCGGCAATCCCTTGCCGCAATCTGCGCAGGCTGCCGCCTTTCATCACCGATCCGGGCAACGGGTGGCCGACGATGTCCTCGGCCAGACGTGCGCATTCGCACAGGGCCTCGAGATCAATACCGGTTTCGATGCCCATTTCGTCACACAGGAACACGAGATCCTCGGTGCACACGTTGCCCGCCGCGCCGGCATGTCCGGCAAACGGGCAGCCCCCGAGCCCGGCCACCGAGGCATCGAAGCGCGTCACCCCCAGTTCAAGGCCGGCAACCGCATTCGCGATGCCCATCCCCCGTGTATCGTGCAGGTGCAGTTCGATCTCGAGCGCCGGATATTTGTCCCGCAGGGCGCCGACCGTGCGCTTGATCGAAAGCGGCGTGGCCCACGCCATGGTGTCCCCCAGAGAGAGGTGCTGCAGGGTCACCTGATGTGCTGCCGCGATGTCGATCAGCTGCCCGGCCAGTGCGACGATCCGCGTCACCGGCACATCGCCTTCGAAATTGCAGCCGAAGGCCGCCATGATCATCGCGCGGTCGATGTCGATGCCCTTCGCCCGATACATGTCGAGGATGCCGTGCGTGGCCGCCACCTGCTGCTCGGGCGTGCGGTTCTGGTTGCGAAGAAGAAACGCAGCCGACGCAGTCAGCGCCATCGAGCCCCTGATCTGCAGGCGTCCGACGGCCAGCGCGCGTTCGAACCCCTTGTCGTTCAGCCAGATGCCTGAATACGCCACGCCAGGGTGGAGCGTAATCGACTTCACGACCTCTTCGGCGTCCGCCATTCCGGGGACGACTTTCGGATTCACGAAAGACACGATCTGGAGTTGTTTCAGACCGGTTTTCGACAAGGCGTCGATCAGCTCGACCTTGCGCGCAGTCGTGATTGCGCCCTTCTCGATCTGGAACCCTTCGCGCGGCCCCTCTTCCTGGATGTGTACTGCTTTCGGCAGATCCCCCATCACGCCCTCCGTCCCTTTTGTCTGCTTACTTTGCCTGAAAGCGGGCGACTTTGCTGAACCCCGATTCCCGGTCGGGCAACCCGTCCGAACCGCGTTCCAACGCTGATACACTTCGGGCTCGGGCAAGCTGCGTGCCCACCATAAAAATCATGCATTCGGAGGAGAAATGAAAACAACACATAGCCTGTTGATCGCTGCGCTCGCGGGTTGCGGCCTCATTGCGGCGCAATCGGCGTCCGCGCAAACCACCCTCACGATGTCCTCGTGGGTGCCGCCTTCGCACCACCTGACCACGGTCGTGCTGAAGGGCTGGGCCGACCAGGTCGAGAAAGCCACCCAGGGTCGGGTCAAATTCCAGATGCTGCCCAAGGCGCCGGCGGCGCCGCCGGGAACCTTCGATGCGGTGCGCGACGGACTGGTCGACGTATCGTACGTGACCGCGAGCTACACGCCGGCACGCCACATCCTTCCGCTGCTTGCCGAGCTGCCCGGCGCCGGCGCGACCGCGGAGATCAATTCGGTCGCCTTCTCGCGCATCCACTGGAAGTACTTCCAGCCGATCGGCGAGTACAAGGGCGTCAAGCTGCTGTCCGTGTTCACCCACGGCCCGGGACAGATGTTCACCAAGAAGCCGATCGGCAGCCTGGAGGACTTCAAGGGACTCAAGATCCGCACCGGCGGCGGTGTTGCCGAGGCGGTGGCCAAGGCCCTGGGCGCCTCCGCGTTCGTGAAGCCCGCGCCCGAGTCCTACGAGCTGCTGAATTCGGGTGTGGCCGACGGGGTGTTCTTCCCGCTGGAGTCGATCGCCTCGTTCAAGCTCGAGACCGTTCTCGTGCAGGCCACGCTGTTTCCCGGCGGGATGTACAGTTCTTCGTTCGGCTTTTTCATGAACGAAGGCAAGTGGAACAAGCTCTCCAAGGCCGATCAGGATGCAATCCTGTCGGTCTCCGGCGAGCACCACGCGCGTTTTGCAGGCAAGTCCTGGGATGCCGCCGACCAGATCGGCCTGGCGGCTCTCAAGAAGGCCAACGTGAAGATCGTCGACGCGAGTCCCGCGATGGCCAAGGAAGTCGCCGAGCGCTCGGCTTCAATCAAGGAGGACTGGATCAAGAAGGCCACGGCCAAGGGCGTGGACGGCGCGAAGATCTACGCCGAGTTCCACGAGGAACTCAAGCGGGTCGCCGCAGGCAAGTGACCGTCCGGTCCGCGCCGGGCATTACCCGGCTGGCCGCCCGCGGCCAGCCGGTTGCTCCGAGTTGCCAAAATCCGATGGGATTCCCCCAGTGAGCAAACCTGCCGGCGCCTGGGAGCGACTGTTCGACACCGCGCTCGGCCTGGCCGCGTCGGTGATCCTGTTTGCACTGATGGTGGTCACGTTCGTGGACGTGATCGGCCGCTACGTCTTCAACCACCCGCTGCGTGGCGCCTTCGAAGGCACCGAACTCATGCTGCTGGTCCTGATCTTTGCGGGTCTGCCGCTGGTATCGCATGCCGACGAACACGTCACGATGGACTTCATCGACCACATGCTCGGCACACGCGGACGGACGCTGCTGATGCGCGTGTCGCACCTGATCTGCACCGCGGCGCTGCTGCTGCTTGCCTGGCAGATCTGGCTGAAGGCAGGCAAGATCTCGGAGTACGGCGACACGACCGACGTCCTGCGGATCACCATCGGCCCGTTTGTCTACTTCATGGCCATCATGATCGGACTTACGGGACTGATTCACGCATGGAAGATCTTCGTTCCCGGCGCACCTTCGGCCGGCGGACCGACCGCCTGATGCACGCCACCCCATGATCGAAGCGCTGGTCGGCCTCGGCGGTCATGATGCTGCTCGCGTTCGTGCGCATCCCGATCGCGTTCGCGATGGCCATCGTGGGCGTCATCGGCTACGCCTACATGCGCGACTGGCAGTTCCACATCGCGTTCGCAATGGTGCAGACCAAGGTCTATGAAACGGGGCGAAATTACACGCTCTCGGTGGTGCCCCTGTTCATCCTGATGGGCAGTTTCGTCACCCGGGCGGGCATGTCGCAGGAACTGTTCCGCGCGGCCTACGCCTTCATCGGCCACCTGCGCGGTGGCCTCGCCATGGCCACGGTGACGGCATGCGCGGGTTTCGGCGCGATCTGCGGCTCCTCGATCGCGACCGCTGCGACCATGGCCAAGGTGGCCTATCCCTCGATGAAGAAGCTCGGCTACTCGGATGCCCTGTCGACCGGGTCGATCGCCGCCGGCGGCACGCTGGGCATCCTGATCCCGCCGTCCACGATCCTGGTGATCTACGGCATCATCACCGAGACCAATATCGGCAAACTGTTCGCAGCCGGAATTCTTCCCGGCGTTCTCGCCACGATCCTGCTCTGTCTGGCGATCGTCTGGACCACGTGGCGGGATCCGGCGGCCGGTCCGCGAGGCGAACGCGCCGGCTGGAGCGAGCGCTGGGCGGCATTCAAGGGTGTGTGGGCTGTCGTCGTGCTGTTCGTCGTGGTCATGGGCGGAATCTATGGCGGCGTATTCACCGCGACCGAGGGCGCCGCCATGGGCGCGTTCGGCGCGATGGTGTTCGCCTACGCGCGCCGGGCGCTCACCTGGAAGTCGCTCTTCGCCTCGCTGGTCGAGAGCGCGCGCACCACGGCAATGATCTTCATGATCCTGATCGGCGCGCTGGTGTTTGCCGAGTTCGTCAACATCACCACCATGCCGAAGGACCTGACGGATTTCGTCTCGCGCTTCCAGCTGCATCCGATCGCGGTGGTCGCCGCGATCATGGTGATCTACGTGATCCTCGGAACGGCGATGGAAGAGCTCTCGATGATCCTGCTCACGCTGCCGGTCTTCTTCCCGATCATCGTCAAGCTCGGCTTCGACCCGGTCTGGTTCGGAATCCTGATCGTGGTCGTCGTGGAAATCGGGCTCATCAGCCCTCCGGTCGGCATGAACCTTTTCGTGCTGTCGACCCTGCTTCCGGAAGTGCCCACGCGCACGGTGTTTCGCGGCGTCATGCCGTTTTTCGTCGTCGACTGCATTCGCCTGGCCATCCTGGTGATGTTCCCGGCGATCTCTCTGTATCTGCCGAGCCTGATGAAGTAGGGCGTCGCTACGCGTTCGCCGCGGTCGCTTTTTTCCTCTCGAAGGCTTCGGTTGCCGCGCCCAGAATCCCCTTGGGCATGTAGATGATGAACAGCACCAGCATCAGACCGTAAACCGTCGAATCCAGCGCGTGGTACTTGTTGCCGAACCACAGGCGCAGCCCCTCGGCCAGCAGCAGGGTGAACGCAGCGCCCACGGTCGGCCCGAGCCGCACGTACATGCCGCCGGCGATCACGCCGAACACCATCTGCAGGCTGATGCTGATGCCCGACACGGTCTCCGGATTCACATAGAGCTGGTACTGCGCGTACAGAATGCCCCCCAGGCAGGTCATGAGCGCCGAGATCATTGTCACGCCGAGCTTGAGCCGGGTGACGTTGATCCCGATGGCGGCGGAAGCGTCCTCCTCCTGGCTGATCGCCTCGAGCGCGAGGCGGGCCATGCTCTGGTCGACCTTCTTCCAGATCCACAGGCCGAACAGCCAGACGGCCAGCACGATGTAGAACCAGACCAGCTTGTTGGAAAACTGCATCGCGAAGATCGACAGCGAGGACTCGGCCAGCGCGGTCTTCGGCGTCACGCCGAGCGATCCGCCCGTCTGGTCGCGCAGGGCCACGATCAGCAGGCGCGTGACCTCCGACAGCGCCAGTGTCACCAGCGCGAAGTAGTGGCCGACGATCTTGAAGCGAAAGCACGGGAACCCGATCAGGAAGGCGACGATCGCCGTCACCGCGAGCGCGATCGGAATGCCCATCCAGGGCGACACGCCATAGAGGTTCCAGGACAGCACCACGACGTAGGCGCCGATACCAAGGAACGCGCCATGGCCGAAGCTCACCATGCCCAGGCGCCCCATGATCGACCAGCTGGTGTACACGTAGCCCCAGAGCAGGACCATGATCAGCAGGTGCAGCGGATACTTTCCGAGGCCGAGCAGCGGCACCACGGCCAGAGCGGCCAGGCCTGCCCAGGAAAGCGTGCGCCCCACCTTACTTGCCCCCCAGGATGCCCTGCGGGCGCCAGAACATCATGCCGATGAAAAACAGGAACGCGAGCACGTAGCCCCATTCCACCGCAAAGAAGAATCCGCCCACCGAGATGAACTGGGCGAAGATGAACGCGGCGATGAAGCCGCCGAGCATGTTCCCGAGGCCGCCGAGCACGCAGATCAGGAAGGTGATCGGGCCGAACGACAGGCCGATTGCCGGATGGATGTCGTACTGCAGCACCAGCAGGCACGCGGCGAGTCCGGCGAGCCCGCCGCCGAGCGCCGAGGTGATGATGAAGATGCGGCTCGGATTCACCCCCATCAGCGGCATGATCGCGCGGTCCTGGCTGATCGCGCGGATCGCCGTGCCCAGGTAGCTGTGCCGCAGGAACAGGTACATTCCCAGCATGCCGGCGAGCGCCACGCCGAAAGCGATCAGGCGGGGCATGGAGAACGAAATGTCGCCGACGACAATCGACGGAAAGCTCACGCCGAGGTTCTTGAACTCGATGCCGAAAGCCAGCGTTGCCGCCGCCTGCAGGAAGAACAGCACCCCGCCGGTCACCAGCAGCTGGTTGATCGGCTCGGCCGCCAGCACCGGACGGATCACGAACTGGTGCAGGGACATGCCCGCGACCGCGACGATCGCGATCGCGCGCCAGCATCGCGAGTATCAGCGGCCAGTGATATACCACGTGAAGGTAGAACACCGCGTACATGCCGACCATGATCAGCTCGGCATAGCAGATCCAGACCACGTCGATCACGCCGAAGATCAGGTTCAGTCCCAGCGACAGCAGGGCGAGCAGTCCGCCGAGCAGCAGGCCGTTGAGCACCGACTCGAGCAGGAAGATGTCGAAGTATTCCATCATCAGATTCCCAGGTAGGCCTTGCGGATTTCGTTCGATGCCAGCAGTTCGGCGGCGGTGCCGCTTTGCTTGATGCGTCCGGTTTCGAGCAGGTAGGCGCGGTCCACCACCTTGAGCACCTGGCGGATGTTCTGCTCCACGATCAGCACCGTGTAGCCCTCGGCGCAGATGCGCTTGACCATGTCGAAGATCGACTGCACCACCACCGGCGCCAGGCCCGCGGAAGGCTCGTCCAGCAGCAGCAGCTTGGGCCCGGACATCAGCGCGCGGCCGATCGCGCACATCTGCTGCTCGCCGCCCGACATGGTGCCCGCCAGCTGCGCGCTGCGTTCCTGCAGGCGCGGAAAGAGCGAATAGACGTAGGTCAGCCGTTCGGCGAACTTGCCCCGCGACGCGGGCAGGAACGCGCCCATCTTCAGGTTGTCCTCCACAGTGAGGCGCGGGAAACAGGCGCCGGTTCTCCGGCACCTGCGCAATGCCGCAGCCCGATCACTTCGTGCGCCGGCACGTCCTGCAGCGACTGGCCTTCCATCCGGATGTCGCCGCCGGTGATGTCGATCAGCTTGGAGATCGCGCGCAACAGCGTCGTCTTGCCGGCGCCGTTGGGGCCGATCACCGCCACCGACTCGCCGGCGTTGACCTCGAGGCTCGACCCCGAACAGCGCCTGGAATCCGGCGTAGCCCGCAGACACGTTGTCGATCTTCAGCATGCTGCCGCGTCATCGCGCGGCGCTCCGTCGCGCGCTCATCCTTCGGCCCTCGCGGCCACGCGTCGCCTGCACATCCTCGGCGTCCGTGCCGAGGTACACCTCGATGACTTTCGGATCGTGCGCCACATCGGCGGGCTGGCCTTCGGCAATCACCTCGCCGTGGTCGAGCACCACGCAGCGGTCGACCACGCGCATCAGCACGCCCATGATGTGCTCGACCCAGATGATGGTGACGCCGCGCTTGTCGCGGATCATCGAGAGCATGTCGGCCGCCTGGTTCATCTCCGACTCGTCCAGTCCGCCCAGGCTTTCGTCGGCCAGCAGCAGTTTCGGCTGCGTCGCGAGCGCGCGCGCGAGCTCGAGCTTCTTCAGGCCCGCCGCGCCCAGGCCGTCGACCCGCGCGCTGTGCCTCGGTCGGCAGGTTCACCAGGGTCAGCGCATCGCTGCGCCTGGGTCCAGGCCTTGTCGCGTGTCGGCCGCGTCGCCTGCCCGTAGTACGCGGCAAGCGCGACGTTCTCCACCAGCGACAGCTTTCTGAACGGGCGCGGAATCTGGTAGGTGCGCGCCGATTCCGAGGCGTGCCACCTCGCTCGCATGCCTGCCGCCGATTTCGCGGCCCAGGAACCGGATCGAACCCGCCGACGGGGCGAGCGCCCCGGCGATCAGGTTGAAGGTCGTGCTCTTTCCGGAGCCGTTGGGACCGATCAGGCCGAGGATTTCACCCTCGGCCAGATCGAAGGACACACCGCCGACCGCCGTGAATCCGCCAAAACGACTTGGTCAGGCCTGCGACGCGAAGCACCAGGCGGGTGTCCGGCGGCTCAGGGCGCGTAGGCGGAGCTCTTGGGAATCGGCAGCAACGGATCGGCGGTCTTGATCGCCGTCGGCCAGACGATCTTCGTATCCCCGCCGAGGTACTGCATGACCACCGGCGAGGATAGCTCGTTCTGCCCGGACATCGCCGTGCCTGGCCGGAAGAACTTCACGCCATACCCCTGGATCGTGCCACCGACCGGAATGTCCGTATCCAGTGCGGCCTTGCGCAGCGCTTCGGGATTGATGCCGCCGTACTTCTTGATTGCGCGCGGGATCACGTCGGTGAACAGGATCCAGGACTGGTTGAAGCCCATCGAGACGTGCGGCGGTACCTGGGCCTTGGGATCCTTCACCTCGGCCAGGTAGCGCTTGACCATTTCCTTGGTGATGTCGCCCAGCCCCGGCTTCAGGGTCTTCGGATCGAGCAGTTGCGCGGCGACCGGATCGACGTTGTAGATGTAGTTCGGCTTCCTTGCCGAACGCCGCGTGCAGCTTGTCGTACTGGCCGTAGCCCGCGCCGTGGCCGATCAGCGCCGACCACTTCAGGCCCTGCTCCTTCGCCTGGCGCCAGAACAGCGTGATGTCCGGGTTGTAGCCGGTGTGCAGGATGACGTCGGCCTTCGCGCGGCGCAGTTTGGTGATCAGGCTGGAGAGGTCGGGCGAAGTGGCCGCATAACCTTCCTTCAGCACCACCTGCATGCCGAGCGACTTGCACTTGGCTTCGTTGCCCGCGGCCACCCCGGCCCCGTACGGACCGTCCTCGTAGATGATCGCGACCTTGAGGTCCTTGACGTCCTTCTTGAGCCTGGCCTTGGTCTGCTCCGCGAGGAAGGAGCACGAGGCTTCGCCGAACTGGTCGGAGTGCACCTGGGCGCGGAACACGTAATGCAGGTTCTTGTCCTTGAACACGCTCGAGGCGACGCAGACGTTGGCCCACATGAACTTCTTGCGTGCATCCACCTGCTGCGCCATCGGCACGCAGTGGGCGGAGGAGAACACGCCCATGACGATGTCGACCTTTTCCTGGTCGAGCAGGCGGGTCATTTCGTTGATCGCGACCTCGGCCTTGGACTGCGCGTCCGCGTAGATGGCTTTGAGCTTGTAGCCTTCGATGCCGCCGCGCTCGTTGATCATGTCGATCGCGGCCTTGGTGCCGATGCCTGCGGCCTGCGACCCGCCCGCGGCAAACGCTCCGGAATAGTCGTAGATCACGCCGAGCTTGATTTCCTTCTGCTGAGCCTGGGCCGTGAAAGCGACTCCCATCGCCGCAAACGCCACAACAAACGCACGTACGCAATCACGCCTGAATATCATGGATGTCTCCTCCGTTGGCAAAGCAGGGTTTGTTTTTCTTCTGAACTCAGTGTTTCAAAGGCGACCGGCCATGTCAACCCGCGTCTTGCACGATCAGGTCCGCCCCCTTTTCCGCCACCGCAATGACCGCAGCATTCGTATTTCCGGATACGACGGCCGGCATCACCGAGGCATCGACCACGCGCAGCCCGCCCATGCCGCGCACCCGCAGACGCTCATCCACAACCGAGCCCGCATCGGTTCCCATCCGGCAGGTCGAGGTTGGGTGGTACACCGTCTCCCCGGTTTCGCGGCAGAACCCGAGCCAGTCTTCGTCGCTGCTCACGCGCACGCCGGGAAGTTCCTCCTTCTCCACATACGGACGCATCGCATCCGCATTGACAATGCGGCGCAGCAATTTGAGGCCGTCGACCATCTTGCGACGGTCGGCCTCGGTGTCCAGATAGTTGTACCGGATGGCCGGGGCGACCGACGGATCGGCAGAGCGGATGCGCACCGAGCCGCGCGACTCCGGCTGCAATTGCGACAGCGAACAGGTAAATCCAGAGAAAGGATGCAGAAGGCCGCCACGCTTGGCGGTTGAAAAATTGATGAAGTAGAACTGCGCATCCGGGCGCGGCAGTTCCGGGCGGGTGCGCGTGAAGGTCCCCGCGTAGCCCGCGCTGATGGTGAGCGGCCCGCGCCGCCGCAACAGGTAGTTCAGCCCGATGCCGAGCTTGCGCCACGGGCTCATCATGTCGTCGTTCAGCGTGATCGGTTTGGTGCAACGCCAGAAGGTGCGCACGTAGAGATGATCCTGCAGCGCCTCGCCCACACCGGGCGCATCGTGCACCACCTGGATGCCGTGCGATTCCAGCAGGGTGCGCGGGCCGACACCCGAAAGCTGGAGTAATTGGGGGGAGTTGAACGCGCCGCCCGCGAGGATTACTTCGCGCCCGGCACGTGCCGTACGAAGCGCGCCGCCCTGACAGTATTCCACCCCGACGGCCCGGGTGCCCTCGAGCAGCACGCGGGTCGCCAGCGCATCCGTCTCGATACGCAGATTGGTCCGCTTCTGCGCCGGCCGCAGATACCCGACCGCAGTGCTGCAGCGCCTGCCGTTCCGGCTGGTCGCCTGATAGTAGCCGGTGCCTTCCTGGGTAGCGCCATTGAAATCGTCATTGCGCGGGATGCCCAGCGATTCGGAGGCCGCGATGAACGCGTCGGCCATCTCGTGGCGATCGGGCAGGTCGCTCACCGCCAGCGGCCCGCCCGTGCCGTGCCATTCGCTCGCACCGCGCTGCTGATCCTCGGATTTCCTGAAGTACGGCAGCAGGCCGTCGAAATCCCAGCCCGGCACCTTCCATTCGTCGAAGTCCTCCTTCTGCCCGCGGATGTACACCAGGCCGTTGATCGAGGACGATCCGCCGAGCACCTTGCCGCGCGGGGTGAAGATCTTCCGGTTGTTCAGGTTCGGCTCGGGCTCGGACTCGTAGCTCCAGTTGACCGCGCGCTTGTTGAACAACTTGCCGTAGCCGAGCGGGATGTGGATCCAGGGATCGGTATCGCGCGGCCCGGCCTCGAGCAGAAGCACGGTGCTGCGTCCGTCCGCTGACAATCGGTTGGCGAGCACGCAACCCGCGGAGCCCGCGCCGACGATGATGTAGTCATAGGGTGTGTTCATGGTTGCTCCCGCTCCATCAGGACTGGCGCGCCGCCAGCACCCGGTCGACCATCACGCCCGACTGGCCGAGGTAGTTCGCCGGATCGCACAGTGTTGCCAACGCCGCACGGTCGAGATGTTTTGAAATCTCCGCGTTCTCGCACAGCAGATCCAGCAGCGGTCGCTGCTGTTTTATCGCCGCCCGGCAGATGTCGTAGACGAGGTCGTGCGCCACTTCGCGGCCGATGAACTTGCCCAGGCCCATCATCACTGCCTCCGACACGATCAGCCCGTTGGTGATGTCGAGGTTGGCGCGCATGCGCGGCGCGTCGACTTCAAGCCCGGCCATGATGAAGTTGGTCTGCCTGAGTGCACCGGCCAGCAGGCAGAACGCGTCCGGCAGGACGATCCACTCGATCTCCCACGGCCCGGTCGAGCGCTCGTGATCGGCGACCATGGCATCCATCAGTGCGGCCGCGTGCTGGCGCACGACCGAGACGGTCGAGTGGATGTAGAGCGAGGACACCGGATTTCTCTTCTGCGGCATCGTCGACGACGACCCCCGGCCGGGTGCAAACGGCTCATAGACCTCGCCGACCTCGGTCTGCATGAGGAGCTTCACGTCCATCGCGATCTTGCCGAGCGACCCGCCGACCAGGCCGAGAAATGCGCCGACCTCGGCGATCGTGTCGCGCACCGTATGCCAGGCGATCAGCGGCTGCGCGAGGCCGAGTTCCTTCATCAGCGCGGCCTGCGCTTCCATGGCACCCGTTTCCAGCGACGCGAGTGTGCCGGAGGCACCTGCGAATTCGCCCATCAGCACGCGCGGCTTCAGTTGCGCGAGGCGCTCCCGGTGGCGCTCGACACCCGCGAGCATGGTGGCGACCTTGTATCCGAAGGTGATCGGCGTGGCCTGCTGCAGGTTGGAGCGCCCCGCCATCGGGGTGTCCCGGTAACGCGTGCACAGGCTCGCGAGGGACGCCGAAAGCGCCTTCAGTTCAAGATCGATGATCGCGAGGCCCTCGCCGATCTGGAGGACGGTGGCCGTGTCGGTGACGTCCTGCGTTGTGGCGCCCCAGTGGCAGTACTCGCCCAGCTTGTCGCGGCAGAGCGCGTTCAACTGGGAAACAACGCCGAGCACCGGATAGCCGATCTGTTCGGTGCGCGCGCGCAGCTTGTCGAAGTCGATCTTCGCGACGTCGCAGTTGCGCACGATCTCATCTGCGGCTTCGCGCGGGATGATGCCGAGCTCGCCCTGCACCTTTGCAAGCGCGCGTTCGAAGTCGAGGTACTTCGCAGTCCGGTTTTCGTCGGACCACACCGCGCGCATGGCCTCGGTACTGAAGATGTTCCCGAAGATGCGGGAGTCGATGATGCTGGCGGGCATGTTGCTCGTTCCTTGTCGTTTTCGAATCGGTTCAGCGCTTCTTGATTTCGACGCCCGCTTCGCGTTCCACGAGCATGGCGATGGTGGTGAAATCCTTCTCCGGGCCAAAGGCCTCGGTGGTGCGCCGCCACTGCTCGCGCACGGCGGTCGCCACAGGCATCGGCACCTTTGCGGCAGCCGCCTCCTCGAGGCAGAGCTTGACGTCCTTGTACATGAGTCCGTTGGTGAAGCCGAAGTCGAAACTGCGCGTCAGGATCGCCTTCGGGAACTTGGCCTCCGTCGCCGTCGAGCGTCCGCTGCCGGCGTTGATCACGTCGACCATCATCGCCGGATCTAGCCCCGCCTTGACACCGAACGCGATGGCCTCGGACGTCGCTGCCATCGCGGCGGCCGAAAGCAGGTTGTTGGCGAGCTTCATCGTCTGCCCCATCCCCGGGCGCTCGCCGATGAAGAATACCTTTCCGATGTGCACCAGCATCGGCTCGAGTGCGTCGAACAGTCCGCGCGGGCAGGCGACCATGACCGCGAGCGTGCCCTTGACTGCGCCGGCCACGCCACCGCTCACCGGAGAATCGACGCCGGTGATGCCTTTGGCCGCAAGCGCCGCCGCGATTTCCTGTGCGGCTCCTGCGCCGGTCGTGGACAGGTCGAGGACTGTCTTGACCATGCTGCCGTGGACGACGCCATCCTCGCCCAGCGCCACCTTGCGCACGATCGCCGGGTCCGGCAGGCTGAGCAGGACGGTCGCGGCGGCCGAGGCCACCGCGGCCGGCGACGCGGCCGCACTCGCACCGCGGTCGACGAGTGCGTCGACGCATTCCTTGCGTACATCAAACACGGTGAGCTGGTAACCCGCGTCGATGAGTCGCGAGGCCATGGGCATGCCCATGTTGCCCAGACCGATGAATCCGATTTGCTTGTTCATATCTACCTTGTCGTTCCAATGTGGGTGCCGCCATCGACGAAGATCGTCTCGCCGGTGGTCCTGGGTGCGCCTTCGATGAGCCAGACGATGGCGTCGGCAACGTCTTCGGCGGTGCTTGTCGCCTTGAGCACATTGCCTTCGGCGTAGCGCTTCGAATTCTGGGCCGCTTTTTCGGCGCCGTATCCATCAGGATGCCAGGGCGTCTCGACGAAGCCGGGCAGCACCGCATTGACCCGCACCTCGGGTCCGAGCACGCGGGCAAACGAATAGGTCAGCGCATTGAGCGCGCCTTTCGAGGCCGCATAGGCCATGGACGACCCGGTCCCCCACTGCGAAGCCAGCGAGGATACGTTGACGATCGCACCGCGACCGCTCGCCTTCAACGCCGCCGCGCAGGCGCGCGACATCTGGAAGGTGGAAACGACGTTGGTCGAATAGACGTCCTGGAAATCTTCGGCCGAAAGTCCCTCAAGGTCGGCATGGGCCACGAAGCGCGTCGTGCCGGCGTTGTTCACCAGCGCATCGATCCGACCCCACTGGTCGAGCGCCGCCTTGGCCATGCGCCGGCAATCGGCGTCCTTCGAGACGTCGGCCTGAACGACGATCGATTCGGCGCATTGCGCCGCGACCGCCTTCGCCTTGTCCGCACTCTTCGAATAGTTGATCACCACGCGCCAGCCGCGGCGCGAGAGCTCGAGTGCCGTGGCCGCACCGATGCCGGAGGACGATCCGGTGATGATGGCGACGCGTTTTTCCTGGGTCATGGGGCTTCCTTCAGACAGTGGCGACGGCGACGGACGGCGAGCCAACCGCGCCCGGCAGGCGCAGCGGCGGGGCAGTCAGCAGGAACCGGTTGCGCTTTTTCGCGCGCAGCCAGTTGGCAAGCTCGGTGAGATACCACATCTCCCCGAGGTGGATGCCGTTCTTGAACAGGCAGTGCTCGTGCAGCGGCATCGCGGCGTGCGGCCGCGGCGTGAACAGGCTGGTCGGGATGATCTCCACCGCGTAGTTGTCGGAGATCAGCACGGACAGCCCAGAGTCGGTGATCCACTGCAGGAGCTTTGCATCCCGCCCGTCGAGCCCCGTGCCGGTGTTGTTCAGCAGCTTGGCGTCGGGCTTCTTCGCGAGCTCCAGGATCACGTCCGCGAACCCGGTGTAGATGCACACCATGTCACCCTTTTCGACTTCCACGCGGTCGGCTTCCAGCACGCGCATGAGCTCGTCGTAGCCGATGGCCTTGCGCTCGCGGCCGTAGTGGGCGTGCAGGTCGATCATCACCCCGCAGCCCTGGGCGCCGTGCTCGGCAAGATTCTGGATACCGAGCGCCTCGGCCTTCGCACCCTCGTACTGCGCCCAGGACTCCACGCCCTCCTTCTTCGCCGCCGGTTTGATGTGCTCCTTCGCGCGAAACCCGTTGTAGAACACGATCTCGGGCGTGCCGTCGCCATCGGCGTCGAACAGGCTGCCCACGTGGGCAAAGCTGTCCCACTGGGTCGAATATTGCAGCGTCATCAGGACCACGTCGTCGCAGACGACGTCGGTGAGATCGGGGTTGTCGTCACCCATCGGGTAGCAGAAATTCTGCGCACCGGCGTTCTTGCCGCTGTCGCGCAGCGTGGCGAACTGGCGGGGCGGAAGGCGGCGCGGGTTGAGCACATTGCCGCCCGGAAAGTCGAGCGGCAGCGAAAGGCAGAACGCAATGCCTTCCTTCACCTGCGCGACCCCCTGCAGGATCTTTTCGCGCGTCACGTAGTTCATTCTTCCGCGCTGGTCGTCCGGACCGAACTCGCCCCAGTTGGAACCCGGCGGCCTCTGCTTCCAGCGCTGCGTCGATTTGTTTGGCATGGTCATGTCTCTCAGAAATAGTGCCGGCCGATCCATTCGGCCACCAGTACCGGCTTGTCGCCGCCTTCGCGCTCGACAACGGTGTTGAAGGTTACCTGCACCCCGCCCTCGATCTTTTCATAGGCGCCCAGCGAAAAGCGCGCGCGGATCTTCGAACCGGACGGAAGCGGCGCGGTAAACCGCACCCGGTTGAGCCCGTAGTTCACGCCCATCTTGCGATCGTCAAACGAAAACGTGGTCTCGATCAGGTGGGAGAGCAGGGACAAGGTCAGGAACCCGTGCGCGATCGTCGTGCCGAAGGGTCCGGCCTTGGCGCGTTCCGGGTCGATGTGTATCCACTGCGGATCGTCGATCGCGCGGGCGAAAAGATCGATGCGCGCCTGCTCGACTGCAAGCCAGGGCGAAACGCCGATTTCCTCGCCGATCTTTCCTTCGAGCTGGTCCAGCCGTAGTGCCTGCAGGCTCATCTGCGCTCCTTGGTTGTGATGAATCGCCGTATTGCCGCATTCACGAGGTCGGGCTTTTCCTCCATGACCCAGTGCGCGGCATCCGGAACGCGCACCACTTCGAGGTCCTCGACCAGTTCCTCCATTCCCTCGAGTATGCACGGCAGCAGCGCCCTGTCCTGTTCTCCCCAGATCACCAGCGTCGGAACCCGCACGATGAAGTCCTTCGCCTCGAGGCTGAGTTTTGCCGCGCCCGCATCCCCGTCCGTCGGCGGATACAGGGGAGAGGAGCGATAGTAGTTCAGGCCGCCCTCGAGCGCACCCGGCTGCGCCCAGGCATCGAGGTAGGCATCGCGGACCGCTTGGTCGGGCGCGCCACCTTCGCCGAAGCGCATCCGCAGGAGCCGGTCGTAGCCGTTCTCAGACAGCACGCGCCCCGCCTTGGCGTCGCGCAGCAGCAGCATGTAGTCGCTCGCCTTCTGCTGCGCCGGGTTGCGCGCCAGCTCGCGCCAGAAGGTATACGGATGTGGTGAGTTGAGGATGACCAGATGCGAGAGCAGTTCCGGATGCGCCATCGCGAACGCCCAGGCAACCGCACCACCCCAATCATGCGCGACCAGCACGAACCGCTCCTCGCCGAAGGTCCCGGCAAGCTGGCGGATATCCTCGAGAAGGATCTTCACCCGGTATTGCGCGGGATCGGCGGGATGATCCGACAGGTTGAATCCGCGCATGTCCGGCGCAACGGCGTGATGGTCGACGCCGAAATGCGCGAGCTGCCTGCGCCAGCAGTACCAGAAGTCCGGGAACCCGTGCAGGAACAGCACCAGCGGGCCTGCGCCGGCCGACGTGGTGTGCAGGCGGATGCCGTTGACTTCGGCGTAACCGCTCTTCAGTGCAGGCATTGCCGGACGCCTGCGTTGACCGCCGCCGCAATCGACTCGCGCGTGTCCGGCTGCGCAAGGCGTGCTTCCTCCTCGCGATTCACCACCACCCCGGCTTCGAGCAGCAACGCGGGCATCGTCGCGGTTTTCGCCACGGCCAGGTTGTCGAAATAGTGCACGCCGTTCGCTTCGTCGGCAAACGGGCGCGATTCGCCGAGCACCGGATCGGCGTGATAGCCCGAAGGGACGAACCCCGCCCCGCGCAGCGCAGCACCGACGGCGGAAGCGCAGGCGAGGCTCTTGGCCAGTTTCGGATTCAGGCGCGAAATGAAGAGGGAAAAGCCGGCAAACTTCTCCGCCACCGGAAGATAGCGTTCGCGCACCGAGTCGTGATGGATCGACACGAACAGGTCGGCACCCCGCGCTTCAAGGGTGCGCGCGGTCAGGCTCGCATGATCGCCGCGCTCGCCGATCATGCGCACCCGCAGGCCGCCAGCCTCGAGGGACTCGCGCACCTTGATGGCCAGGGCCAGGTTGTACTCGAACTCGGGTACGCCGCTCGCCGAAATCACGCCGGGTTTTTCGAGGTAATGGCCCACGTCGAGTGCGACTTCCCACGCGGCGACTGCGTCCACCGAGACGGCAAGCGCACACAGGGGCAGCAGGCGCAGCCATGCGCGCACAGGATTTCTCAGGTCTTCGGAAACGCGTAGTCCTTCATCTCCTGGCGCAGCGTGAGCTTGGAGAGTTTTCCGGTCGCCGTATGCGGCAGCTGTTCGACGAACACCACGTCATCCGGCATCCACCATTTGGCGATCTTGCCCTCGTAGAACTTGAGCAGCTCTTCCTTCGTAACCGTGGCGCCGGGCTTCCTGATCGCGACCACGATGGGACGCTCGTCCCACTTTGGATGGGCGATACCGATGACGGCGGCCTCGACGATGCCCGGATGCGCGACCGCGATGTTCTCGAGATCGATCGAACTGATCCATTCGCCGCCCGACTTGATGACGTCCTTCGAGCGGTCGGTGATCTGCATGTAGCCGTCCGGGTCGATGGTCGCCACGTCGCCAGTCGGAAACCAGCCGTCCTTGAGCGGGTCGCCGCCCTCGTTCTTGAAGTACGAGCTCGTGACCCAGGGCCCCTTGACCAGCAGGTCGCCGAAGGCCTTGCCGTCGTTCGGCAGTTCCTTGCCCTCGGTGTCGACGATCTTCATGTCGACACCGAAAATCACGCGGCCCTGCTTGCTCTGCACGGCGTACCTGGCCTCGTCGTCGCCCGCCATGTGCTTGGCCTTGAAGGTGGCGACCGTGCCCAGCGGGCTCATCTCGGTCATGCCCCAGGCGTGCAGTACCTTGACGCCGTAGTCCGCCTGGAAGCTGCGGATCATCGCCGGCGGGCAGGCCGAGCCGCCGATCACGGTCGACTTGAGCGTGGAGAACTTGAGCTTGTTCTCCTTCATGTAGTTGAGCAGGCCCAGCCACACGGTGGGCACGCCCGCGCTCATGGTGACCTTCTCGTTCTCGAACATCTCGTGCAGGCTCTTGCCGTCGAGGTGCTGGCCCGGGAACACCAGCTTGGAGCCGGTCAGCGCGCAGCTGTAAGGCAGGCCCCAGGCGTTGACGTGGAACATCGGCACGACAGGCAGGATCACGTCGGTCGAGGACAGGTTGAGCGCGTCGGGCAGCGCGGCCGCGTAGGCATGCAGCATGGTGCTGCGATGGCTGTAGAGCACGCCTTTTGGATTGCCGGTGGTGCCCGAGGTGTAGCACAGGCAGGAGGCGGTCTTTTCATCGAAGCTCGGCCACTCGAAGGTGTCGTTTTCGGCCTCCATGAGCTCTTCGTAGCACAAGAGGTTCGAAATGGAAGTCTTGGGCATGTGCGCCCGGTCGGTCATGACCACGAAATGCCTGACCGACTTCAGGCTCGCCGCAATCTTCTCGACCAGCGGCAGGAAGGTGAGATCAACGAACAGGACCTTGTCCTCGGCGTGGTTGGCGATATACACGACCTGCTCGGGGAACAAACGCGGATTGATCGTGTGGATTACCGCGCCGGAACCGGCAACCGCGTAGTAGATCTCGAAGTGGCGGTAGCCGTTCCAGGCCAGCGTCGCCACACGGTCATGCATCTTCACGCCGAGTTTGGCCAGTGCCTTGGCCAGGCGCTTCGCGCGGGAATGCGCCTCGCGATAGGTATAGCGATGGAAATCCCCCTCCACGCGCTTGGACACGATCTCGGTGTCGCCATGGTGGCGGTCGGCGTGGCGGATCAGGTCGCTGATCAGCAACGGCAGTTCCATCATCAAGCCGTTCATACTGTCTCCTCAAAACTGTCGATTGTTACAGCCGCCGAGGGTAGCGATACTTGGCTGGCGAGTAAATAGAGCCCGGAACGCCTACCCGATTCGTGCGCGCCTGCTTGCCGCGCGGGACGTCACCTCGGGCGCGCGGTCGCGCACCTCGGGCAGAGCTTCGTCCAACGGCTCGAGCGACTTAAGCACCGCCAGAAGCGAGCGGAGCCAACTACGAACCAAGGGGTCCGGAGTTCGAATCTCTCTGGGTGCGCCACTGGTCGCGTGAACCGCGTATTGCTTGCAACGCATAATCGTAATACCATCGTTGCGTGAAAACCATCACCGTAAAACTCCCTGAAGCCTTGGCGGCATGGCTTTCGCGCCGCGCGCGCGCGCTCGGCCGGCCCCAATCCGACCTCGTCCGCGAGGCACTTCAGCGTGTCAGCGAGGGAACGAGTGGCGCGAGCTGTCACGATCTGTTTGCCGATGTTTGTGGCGTCATTGATGGCCCTAAGGACCTTTCCACCAATCCAAAGCATTTCTCGGGTTTTGGTGAATGACGCGGATTATCGTGGACACCGGCCCACTGGTGGCTTACTTCAATCGTCGCGATCGTTGGCATCGCTGGGTGGCGGATCAGATGGCCGCGCTCAATCCACCACTGGTGACCTGCGAGCCGGTCCTCACGGAAGCATGTTTCCTGATTCAAAGGGCAGGTGGTAGGCCGATGGACTTGATCGGTAAGGTTGCGCAGCGAGGCCTCGAGATCGGGATTGACCTCGAGGAGGACGCGGCCGGCATAGCATCCCTGATGCAACGGTACGCGGACACCCCCATGTCCCTCGCGGACGCGTGCCTGGTGCGGCTCACCGAGCGGTTTCCGGACTGCCGATTGTTCACGCTGGACTCCGATTTCGAGCACTACCGCCGCAACGGCCGGCAGGTCATCCCGCTACTGCACCCGGCCTGACGATTGGCATGCAGATTCGTCTCGAACTGCCTGACGAGGGGGATCGTTCCACATTTTTCTTCGCCCGCTGAATACCTGCTGGAGATCGAGGCCGTCGCCGCGGGGTGCTGTACCGGTATCGGAACACAAACTACCCTGAAACCCGCTCCAGGAGCGGACTTTTAAAACTGATTTAATCTAATTTACGCCCTGCCGCCGTCCGATTCCATCGGCGCGAGGTGCGAGTCGCTGCCCGGCAGTTCGTCCTCGTCATTCGAACCGGCCTGCCTGCCTGAAGCCGGAGCGGGTAAAATCTCCGCTCCCACCCCGGAGCCTCCCCAATGACCGAAGCGACAACTGCGGCAACCACCTATTCCGTTCGCGACGGCATCGCCGTCATCGAGATGAACAATCCTCCCGTCAACGGCCTGGGCAGCGTGCTGCGCCCTGGCATCGTGGACGGCATCAACAAGGCCGCGGCCGACCCTGCCGTCAAGGCCCTGGTGATCATCGGCTCGGCCAAAGCCTTTTCCGGTGGCGCGGACATCCGCGAATTCAATACGCCGAAGTCGACGATGTCGCCGACCCTGCCCGAGATCAACGACGTGCAGGACAAGTTCCCGAAACCC
This sequence comes from uncultured beta proteobacterium, assembly GCA_963844255.1. GTDB lineage: Bacteria > Pseudomonadota > Gammaproteobacteria > Burkholderiales > SG8-39 > SZAS-79. The sequence goes on along the minus strand of CAWJNP010000023.1, from coordinate 73,996 downwards.
ATGGTCGCCGCAATCGGCGGCTTCGCGCTGGGCGGAGGGCTTGAGCTCGCGCTTGGCTGCCACTATCGTGTTGCACTGCCGAAAACCCTGCTGGGACTGCCTGAAGTGAAACTCGGGATCCTGCCCGGCTCGGGCGGCACGCAGCGCCTGCCGCGCGTGGTCGGTGCTGCCGAAGCCCTCAAGATGATGACGACCGGCAATCCGGTTCCGGCCGAGAAGGGCCTGCCGCTGGGGCTGGTCGACGAAGTCGTGCAGGGCGACCTGCTCGAAGGCGCGCTCGCATTTGCGAGGAAGCTCGTGGCCGAGGGCAAGGGCCCCCGCCGCATCCGCGACCTCACGGTCAAGGTCGACGGCGACCCGAAGGCCTTCTTCGAAGCGGCAAAGGCGGAAATCACCAAGTCCTCGCGCGGCTTTCCCGCACCGCTGGAAATCCTCGGCTGCGTCGAGGCCGCGGTGAACCTGCCGTTCGATGAAGGCAGGAAAGAAGAGCGGCGTCGTTTCTCGAAACTCGTCGAAGGAGACGAATCCAAGGCGCTGCGCCACATGTTCTTCGCCGAGCGCCAGACCACCAAGATTCCCGACGTCCCCGAAGACACCCCCAAGCGCAAGATCGACACCGCGGCCGTGATCGGCGCGGGCACCATGGGCGGCGGCATCACCATGAGCCTCGTGAACGTCGGCATTCCAGTCACCATCATCGAGATGAAGCAGGATGCACTAGACCGTGGCCTCGCCACGATCAGGAAGAACTACGCGAGCACCGTGTCCAAGGGCCGCCTCAAGCAGGAAGAGATGGACAAGAGGATCGCCTTGATCACCCCGGCGCTGGATCTCGCCGCCGGCAAGGACGCCGACATCGTCATCGAAGCGGTGTTCGAGCGCATGGACGTCAAGCAGGAGATCTTCAAGAAGCTCGACGCCGTCATGAAACCCGGCGCAATCCTCGCCTCGAACACGTCCACGCTCGACGTGGATGCGATTGCCGCGGTCACCAAGCGTCCGCAGGATGTCATCGGCACCCATTTCTTCTCGCCGGCCAACGTGATGCGCCTGCTGGAAGTCGTACGCGGCAAGGCCACCGCCAAGGACGTGCTCGCCACGACCATGGCGCTGGGCAAGAAGATCAAGAAGGTGCCGGTGGTTTCGGGCGTGTGCGACGGTTTCATCGGCAACCGCATGATCGAGAAATACGGCCAGCAGTCGCTGTTCCTGCTCGATGAAGGCTGCAGCCCGCAGCAGGTTGACGCCGCAGCGCAAAAGTGGGGCCTCGCGATGGGGCCGCTGGCCATGGGCGACATGGCGGGCCTCGACATCGGCTGGGAGATCAGGAAGCGCCGCTATGTCGAGCGTCCCAACTTCCTGTATTCGAAGGTTGGCGACAGGATCGCCGAACTCGGCCGCTACGGGCAGAAGACCGGCAAGGGTTGGTACCTGTACGAAGCCGGCAGCCGGAAACCGGTACCCGACCCGGCAGTCGACAAGATCATCGCGGACTACCGCACGGCCAACGGCATCAAGACGCGTCAGATCACGGACGCCGAGATCGTCGAGCGCCTGATCTACGCGCTGGTCAACGAGGCGGCCTATATCCTCGAGGAAGGCATCGCGTTGAGGGCTTCTGACATCGACATGGTCTATCTGACCGGCTACGGCTTCCCGGCCTACCGCGGTGGACCGATGTTCTACGCCGACACCGTGGGTCTGCCCAAGGTGCTCGCGGCCATCGAAGGATTCCAGAAAGGCTACATGGGCGAAGTGTGGAAACCCGCACCGCTGCTCGTCAAACTCGCGAAAGAAGGCAAGAAGTTCAACTCCTGAGGAGAAAACAAATGACTGACGCCGTCATCGTATCGACCGCAAGAACGCCGCTCTGCAAATCCTGGCGCGGCGCCCTCAACATGACCCATGGCGCGACCCTGGGCGGCCACGTCGTGAAGGCCGCGGTGGAACGCGCAAAACTCGATCCCGCCGAGGTTGAGGACGTGATCATGGGCTGTGCCACCCCCGAGGGAGCCACCGGCGGCAACATCGCGCGCCAGATCGCCCTGCGTGCCGGCATGCCGGTGACTGTGTCGGGCATGACCGTCAACCGTTTCTGCTCCTCCGGGCTGCAGACCATTGCGCTGGCCTCGCAGCGCATCCTCGCCGGCGAAGCCGACATCTATGTGGCCGGCGGCGTGGAGTCGATCTCCTGCGTGCAGAACGAAGCCAACAAGCACATGGGCCAGGACCCGTGGCTGAAGGAGCACAAGCCCACGATCTACTGGAACATGCTGCAGACCGCAGAGCAGGTGGCCAAGCGCTACAACATCGGCCGTGAAGTGATGGACCACTACGGCGTGGACAGCCAGAACAAGGCGGCCGCGGCGCGCGAGGCCGGCAAGTTCAAGGACGAGATCGTGCCGATCACGACGATGATGAAGGTGATCGACAAGAACACCAATGTCGAGTCGACCCGCGAAGTGACCGCCTCGGAAGACGAGGGCATCCGTCCGGGCACCACCTACGAGGGCGTGTCCTCGATCAAGCCGGTATTCGAAGGCGGCGTGATCGCTGCGGGCAATGCCAGCCAGTTCTCCGACGGCGCCTCGGCCGCCGTTGTCATGAGCGACAAGGTCGCCGCCGCCAAGGGCCTGAAGCCCCTGGGCATCTTCCGAGGCTTTGCGGTCGCGGGCCTCGAGCCCGACGAAATGGGCATCGGCCCGGTGTACGCGATTCCCAAGCTACTTGCGCGCGCCGGCAAGAAAGTCTCCGACATCGACCTCTGGGAACTCAACGAGGCCTTTGCCGTGCAGGTGATCTACTGCCGCGACAAGCTCGGCATCCCCAACGAGCGCCTCAACGTCAACGGCGGTGCGATTGCGGTCGGCCACCCGTACGGCGTTTCGGGCGCCCGGCTGGTGGGCCATGCGCTGATCGAAGGCAAGCGGCGCGGCGCGAAACTCGTGGTCGTTACCATGTGCATCGGCGGCGGAATGGGCGCGGCGGGGTTGTTCGAAGTCGCCTGACGACGGGCCGCAGCGGCAAAAGAGGCGCGCTGCGGCGCGCCTTTTTTATGCCTTATTTCGACAAATTGTTTTCTCTGAATCCAGCCTGGACGCGGGCTGCGTGTCAGTTCGTGTATCGATATCGATACATATCACCGATCAGCGCGAAAATACGTTCATCACCAGATCGATGCCGATGTCCAGAAGATCGGGCGCCCTGCCTCCGGCCGTCCGGTACATCGCATCACGCGCAGCGGCGCCACGCTCGCCCTCGCCGTGGTCAAGCGCCTTGATCATGCCGTCGACCGTAGTCAGTCCCGCAGCCGCCTTTTGACGCTTCTGGCTGTCGGCAATGAGTTCGGCAAGCGTGTCCTTCATCGCATCCGCATCCAGCACGGCAATCGGCGCTCCGCAGAAACTACAGGCGCTTTCGGTATCGAGGTTGATCGGCGCGCCACAACCCGAACAGCGCACCTGCTTGATCTCCGCACTCAGTCGATTCACCTCGACCGGGCTCAGGCTGCGCACGAAATTCTTTTCGCGCATGAACTGATAGAACGCGGTCAGCTGGCCGTGCCCGCCGGTGCAACGAAAATAGACAAAGCGCGTGCTGCGTTGCATGTCGTGGGTGAGCACCAGCAGATCGCCGCAACGCGGACAGCCCATGCGTGGCGGCACCGGAACCACCGGGTCATCGCGATGCGCATTGATCATTTTGAACAGTTCCAGCAGGCCGCCGGCCGCGAGTTGCAGGCTCTCATAGCGATCGAACCAGATCAGCTTGCAGGCAGGGCAGATATCGATCTGCAGATCCCCGCCAAGCTTTTTCTCGAACATCGCCTGGCGCATCGGGGTGCGGCAGCTCGGACACGTGAGTATTGATTCAGTCATCTGGCCTGCGCTTTCACTTATGAACCTGTACGCGGCATCAGCCGCCCAGCCAGTTTAATCACTGCCAGCACGATCGCTCCGGACAGGACACCGATCAAGCCATCGACCAGAAACGGCAGGAGCGTCCCTCCCATCCCGCCGACCCGTTGCGCCAGGTTCTCGACCAGGTGGTGCAGCGGACCGACACCATGCACCAGGATTCCGCCGCCAACCAGAAACATCGCCAGCGTGCCTGCAATCGTGAGTCCCTTCATCAGCCAGGGCGCGGCCCTCAGGATCGCCACCCCCAGGGCGCGTGCGAGCGCGGCTGCACCGCTCTCACCCGGGCGCTGACTGAGCCACAGCCCGGCGTCGTCCAGCTTGACGATGCCCGCCACGACGCCGTAGACCCCGACGGTCATCAGGATCGCGATCCCCGTGAGTACCGCTACCTGGGTCAGAAAAGGCGCATCCGCGACCGTGCCCAGCGATATCACGATGATCTCCGCCGAAAGGATGAAATCAGTGCGGATCGCTCCCTTGATCTTGTCCTTTTCCAAGGCGACAAGGTCAACCGCCGGGTCGCTCAAGGCGTGGGCGAGTTCGGCGTGGTGCGCTTTGTCGTCCTTGCCGTGCAGCAGCTTGTGCGCAAACTTCTCGAAGCCTTCGAAACAGAGATACGCCCCGCCGACCATCAACAGCGGCGTCACCGCCCACGGCGCAAGCGCGCTGATCGCGAGCGCTGCCGGCACGAGGATCGCCTTGTTGCCGAGCGACCCCTTCGCGACCGCCCAGACCACCGGCAGTTCGCGTTCGGCGCGCACACCCGCGACCTGCTGCGCATTCAGCGCGAGGTCGTCGCCGAGCACCCCGGTGGTCTTCTGCGCGGCGACCTTCGTCAGCAGCGCCACATCGTCTAGGACCGTGGCGATGTCATCGAGCAGGGCAAGCAGGCTGCCTGCGGCCATTCAAGATCCTCTGAAACGAACAGGTCGGGTAGGATATTCTAATCAGCACGCGCCGCAGCAAGGAGACACGATGCGATTCGGTATCTTCTACGAAATGCAGTTGCCCAAGCCCTGGGGGCCGGATGACGAACGGCGCCTGTTTCACGAGGCGCTCGATCAGGTCGTCCTGGCCGATCGGCTTGGCTACGACTACGCCTGGGAGGTCGAGCACCACTTCCTCGACGAGTACTCGCACTCGTCCGCCCCTGAAGTGTTCCTCGCGGCCGCGGCCGCACGCACCGAGCGGATCCGGCTCGGCCACGGCATCCGCCAGGTGATTCCCAACTACAACCACCCGGCGCGTACCGCCGAGGCACTTGCGACGCTCGACATCATTTCCAACGGACGTACCGATTTCGGCATCGGCGAAGGTGCCACGCGACTGGAACTCGGCGGGTTCGGCATCAAGGCCAGGGAAAAGCGCGCAATGGCGCTGGAAGCCGCCGAGCAGATCGCCAACATGATGGCGCTCGAGCCGTATCCCGGTTTCGAGGGCGCCTACTTCCAGATGCCCTGCCGAAACGTCCTGCCCAAGCCCGTGCAAAAGCCGCACCCGCCGATCTGGATGGCCTGCACCAACCGCGACACGATCAAGGTGGCCGCGGCCAAGGGCGTGGGCGCGCTGGCATTTTCGTTTCTCGATCCCGAAGAGGCCCGCCACTGGGCGGAGATCTACTACGGCATCATCAAATCCGAATCTTGCGTGCCGATCGGCCGCGCGGTGAACGCGAACATCGCGATGGTCTCCTCGTTCTCGATCCATCATGACCGTGCAGAGGCGATCCGCCGCGGCCACGAAGGATTCGAATTCTTCAGCTTCGCGATGAACGCGCTGGTGGCGCGCGACGCGGTGCCCGGACGCACCGACCTGTGGGGCGAGTACCTCGCCGCGCGCGGCAACCGCACCGAGGAGATCATCGCCAACACCGCCATGGGGCCGCAGAGTTCGGGCATCGGCACCCCCGAGGACATGCGCACCCATCTGAAAGGCTTCCAGGAGGCCGGTGTCGACCAGGTGATCTTCCTGCAGCAGGCCGGCCGCAACCGGCATGCCGACATCTGCGACTCGCTGGAACTGTTTGCCGCCGAGGTCATGCCAGAATTCAAGCTGGAGGTCGCGGCGCGCGAGGCGAAGAAGCGTGCAGAGCTCGCGCCATGGATCGAAGCCGCGCTTGCCCGCAAGCAATGGATGCCGGCGCTTGCCGCGGAGGACATCCCGGTGGTGCGCGCCTCGGTGGCTAAGGCCCGGATCAATCTTGCGCGCGAAGACAAGGAAAGCGCGGCCGGCGGATGAACCGCACGGCCGTCAATTCCTGAACATTTGATTCACAAACCCCGCCACCCGCGCGGCTGAACGGTTAGTTCCTGTATCGATACCGATACACCGATACACTTCGCTCAGAAAACGATGACACCCCGCGCGTTCTTGCCCGACTGCATGTCCGCGAACGCCTGCGGGGCCTCGTCGATCGAGTAGCGCCGGGTGATGAGCTCATCGAGCTTCAACTTGCCCGCCATGTAGAGCCCGAGCATGCGCGGAAAATCGACCCGCGGAACGCAGGAGCCGAACATGCTGCCCTGCAGGGTCTTCTCTTCGAACACCATCGAGGGCTGCTTGTAGGACACCATGTCGGTGCCGCGCGCCACGCCGACCAGCACCGCCTTGCCGCCGCGGCCGATCGCCTTGTAGGCCGTGGCCGAGAGTTCGCCGTTGCCGACGCACTCGAACGCGTAGTCGGCGCCGCCACCGGTCATTTTCTTGAGTTCCTTGGTCGGATCCTCACCGGGCTTGAGCAGCAGGGTATGGGTCGCGCCGAAGGTCTTGGCGAACACCAGCTTGGACTCCACGGTGTCCACCGCGACGATGATCTGCGCGCCGGCAATCGCCGCGCCCTGGATCGCGTTCAGCCCGACCCCGCCACAGCCGAACACAATCACGCTGGAGCCCGGAACCACCTGCGCCGTATTGAACACCGCGCCCACGCCCGTGGTCACCGCGCAGCCGACCAGCGCCGCACGGTCCAGCGGAATCGCCGCATCGATCTTTACCATGTTCGCCATCGACACCGTGGCGTACTCGGCCATCACCCCGCAACCCGAGAAAATACCCAGCGGCTTGCCGGCGGAATCATGCGTGCGCGTGGTGCCTTCGCGCGGGGTCATCAGCGCCTTGCCCTGCTCGACGCAGAGCACCGGCCGGCCACCCGCGCAGAAGCGGCAGGTGCCGCACATGTAGATGAAATTCGATACGACGTGGTCGCCGACCGCGAACTCGGTCACGCCCTCGCCCACCTCGACGATCTCGCCCGCGGCCTCGTGGCCGAGCACCAGCGGCGGCGGCAGGGGGATCGTGCCGTTGACGGCCGAAAGGTCGGAATGGCACACCCCGCAGGCGGCCATCTTGACGGTGACCTCGCCGCGCTTGGGCCCGTCGACCGAGATTTCCTCCACAACCACCGGCTTGTTCAGTTCGCGAAACAATACTGCCTTGCCTTTGCGCGCTGCCATGCGTTTCTCCTGTGTGAACCGGGGCAAGTATAGCGCCACGGACCAGCTAAAATGGCGGTTTTCCCCCAGCAGGAATTTCGCCATGGCAAACACCGACAAGTTCTACATCAACGGCCAGTGGGTCGCCCCCTCGACCAAGGACAAGATCGAAGTGCACAACGCCGGCACCGGCGCGGTGATGGGCAGCGTGCCCGCGGGCGGAGAGAAGGATATCGAGGCTGCTGTCGCGGCGGCGCGCGCGGCGTTCGATGCCTGGTCGCAGACTCCGGCCGCGACGCGCGCCGAGTACCTCGGCAAGATTTCCGCCGGCCTCAAGGCCCGCGCCACTGAGCTCGCCGGCATGATCGCCCAGGAAGTCGGCATGCCGATCAAGCTTGCCGGCCGCATCCAGGCTGGCCTGCCGATCGCGACCTTCGGCAACTACGCCAAGATGGCCGGCGAATTCAAGTTCGAGGAACAGGTCGGCAATTCGCTGGTGTTGCGCGATGCCGTGGGCGTGGTCGGCGCGATCACGCCGTGGAACTACCCGCTGCACCAGATCGCGCTCAAGGTTGCGCCGGCGCTAGCCGCAGGCTGCACCGTGGTGCTCAAGCCCTCAGAAGTCGCCCCGTTCAACGCCTACCTGCTCGCCGAAGTCATCCATGAGGCCGGCCTGCCGGCGGGCGTGTTCAACATGGTGACGGGCCTCGGCCCGGTGGTCGGCGAAGCGCTGGTGAAACACCCGCGAGGTCGATGCGATCTCCTTCACCGGCTCGACGCGCGCCGGCAAGCGGATTTCCGAAGTTGCCGCGCAGACCGTCAAGCGCGTCACGCTGGAACTCGGCGGCAAGTCGGCCTCGGTGATACTCGATGATGCCGACCTCGCCTTGGCGGTGAAGGGCACGATCGGCAACTGCTACCTCAACTCCGGCCAGACCTGCACCGCGTTCACGCGCATGCTGGTGCCCGAAGCGAAGTACGAGGAAGCCAAGGCGCTCGCCGCGGAGGCAGTCAAGGGTTATGCGCCCGGCGATCCGATGTCCGAAACCTCGCGCCTGGGCCCGCTTTCCTCGGCGGCGCAACTCGAGCGCGTGCGCAGCTATATCAAGAAGGGCATCGAAGAAGGTGCCGAACTGGTTGCGGGAGGCGCCGATGCCCCCGACGGTGTGTCGGGCGGTTACTACGTCAAGCCCACGGTGTTCGGCAAGGTGAACCCGAAATCGACGATCGGTCAGGAGGAAATCTTCGGGCCGGTGCTGTCGATCATCACCTACAAGGACGAGGAAGACGCGATCCGGATCGCCAACGACACGATCTACGGCCTGGCCGGCGGCGTGTGGTCGGCGGACACGGCGCATGCGCAGAAAGTCGCTCGGCGCCTGCGTGCCGGGCAGATCGACATCAACGGCGGCCCGTTCAACATGAACGCGCCGTTCGGCGGCTTCAAGCAATCCGGACATGGCCGCGAGGCCGGTGTGTACGGGCTCGAGGAATTCCTCGAATACAAATCGCTGCAGCTGAAAGCCTGAGGATGGGTGTAAAGCAATTATTCGACCTCACCGGCCGGGTGGCGATCGTCACCGGGGGTTCGCGCGGCCTCGGCCTGCAGATGGCCGAGGCCCTCGGAGAAATGGGTGCGACGATCGCGATCACGGCGAGAAAGAAGGACGAACTCGACGAAGCGGTGGCCCATCTCAAGGGCCTCGGGATCGTCGCAGCGCCCTACCCCTGCGACCTCGGCCGCCGTGAGCTGGTCGAGCCCCTGGTAACGACGATCCTCGAGAAGTTCGGCAAGGTCGACATCCTCGTCAATAACGCCGGCGCCAACTGGGCTGCGCCTGCAGAGGACATGCCGCTTGAGGCCTGGGACAAGCAGGTGAACCTGAACCTGACCGGCGCATTTCTGCTTTCGCAACTCATCGCCAAGCGCTCGATGATCCCCGCGGGCTGGGGCCGCATCATCAATCTCGCTTCGGTCAACGGACTGCAGGCGACCGACATGCGCCTGCTGAAGAACCTCGGCTACGTCGCGACCAAGCACGCCATGGTCGGCGTCACGCGGCAGCTGGCCGCCGAGTGGGGCGCGCACGGCATCACGGTGAACGCGATCTGCCCCGGATTCTTCCCTTCGAAAATGACTCGTGCCACGCTGGAGAGCTCGGGAGAATTCCTGCGCGGCGGCACCCCCACGGGCCGGCTCGGCGGCGAGGAAGACCTCAAGGGCCTGACCGTGCTGCTGGCCTCGGAGGCCTCACGTCATATCACAGGCCAGGCCATCGCCGTCGACGGCGGCGCGAGCGTCATATGAGCGTGGATCGGAAAGTCGAATTCGCGCGCGAGTTCCAGAAACGCATTCCCTTCGTCGGGCACCTGGGCATCGAGGTCGAGGAAATCGGCGTCGGCACCGCGCGCCTGTCGGTCGTGATCAAGCCCGACCAGACCAACAGCTTCGGCACCGCGCACGGCGGGCTGATCATGTCGCTGATGGACGTGGCCCTGTGCACTGCCGCGCGCAGCCAGTACGAGGACTCGATCGGCGTGATCACGATCGACCTCTCGTTTTCCTTCATCGGCGCCGGCAAGGGCAGGATGTTTGTCGACGCGCGGGTGCTCAAGCCCGGACGCAACACCGTGTTCACCGAGGGCGAAGTGCGTAACGAAGACGGTTCGCTGGTAGCGAAGGCGATCGGCACGGTGCGCGTGCGGATGGCCACCGACAAGTAAGCAAGCGGGAGGGCAGGTATGGACGGTGCGGCTGCCGACGATCAGTTCCACGCAGGCTGCAGCATGGGCGAGCTGGTCGTGCGCGCGATCCGGCGCGGCGGCGAGCGGCCCGCCTTGATACTCGACGACCAGGTGATCACCTACCGTCAGTACGGCGAAGTGCTCAGCCGCTGGATCCAGGCGCTGGAGGCGCGCGGCCTGAAAAAGGGCGATGCGATCGCAACGCTCTCCTCCAACCGCCCCGAGGCGCTCCTCACGACCTCGATCGCCTACCTCATGGGCCTGCGCATCACCTGGATGCACCCGATGGCCTCGGAGGACGACCACGCCTATCTGCTCGAGGACTCCGGCGTGAAGACGCTGTTCGTCGACCCCGATGCCTTTACCGAGCGTGCGCAGGCGCTGAAGAAACGCATCCCGGGGCTCGAGACCCTGCTCGGTTTCGGACCGAACGAATTCGGCGAGGATTTCGCCGCCACGGCCGCCGCGTACACACCGCAGCCCCTGGTCCCCAGGGCCGGGCCGGACGATCTCTGCGTATTGATCTACACCGGCGGCACCACGGGCAAGCCGAAGGGCGTCATCCACACCCATCGGGTGCACGTCACCATGGTGATGTACGAACTCGCCGAATGGGACTGGCCGGACGAGGTGCGCTTCCTCGCCATGACGCCGATCACCCATGCCGCCGGCGCAATGCTGATGGCGGTGATGCTGCGCTCGGGCACTTTCGTGATGAACAAGGGGTTCGACGCGCAGAAATTCTTTTCCCTGGTCGAAAAACACCGCATCACCAGCACCTTCCTCGTGCCGACGATGATCTACGTATTACTCGACCACCCGGAAATCGGCCGCGCGAAACTCACCAGCCTGAAACACATCATCTACGGCGCGGCACCGATGGCGCCGGCACGGCTGATTGAAGGTATGCGCGTATTCGGCCCGGCCTTCATGCAACTGTACGGCCAGTCGGAAGCGCCGAACTGCATTACCGTCCTGCGCCGCATCGACCACGACCCGGTCAACCATCCCGAGCGCCTCGCCTCCTGCGGCGCACCGATCGGCGACAACCAGGTGAAGCTGCTCGACGACCAGGGCGATGAAGTGCCGGTGGGAGAAGTCGGCGAGATCTGCGTGCGCGGCCCGCTGGTCATGGTCGGCTACTGGAACAAACCCGGGGAAACCGCGAAGGCCATGCGCCACGGCTGGCTCTACACCGGCGACCTTGCGCGCGCCGATGCCGACGGGTTTCTCTACATCGTCGACCGCTCGAAGGACATGATCATCAGCGGCGGATTCAATGTCTTTCCGCGCGAGGTCGAGGACGTCCTGACCCAGCATCCTGCGGTTGCCGGCGCCGCGGTGATCGGAGTACCGGATGAGAAATGGGGCGAGGCGGTCAAGGCGCTCGTGGTGCTGCGCGCCGGCGCCAGCGTCACTGCCGAAGAACTGATCGCGCTGGTGCGCAAGGGCAAGGGCGCGGTGCAGGCGCCGAAGTCAATCGACTTCGTCGACAGCCTGCCGGTGACGGGCCTGGGCAAACCCGACAAGAAGGCGATTCGCGCGAAATACTGGCAGGGCGAGCAGCGGGCCGTCCACTGATGGAACTCCTCAGCGCACTGATCCTCGGTGTTGTTGTGCTTTTCATACTGCGCATCGCATTGCTGACCCTGCGCGGCTGGTGGCAGAGCCGGGGCAATCCGCCGAAACCGAAGCAGCCCTATAAGGAGTGGAAAGACTGAGGGAGTGGAAGGACTGAGCTCAGCTCCGGGCCTTCGGCTCGGGCCCGAGTTTTACGAGCTGCTTGCCGAAGTTCTCGCCGCGCAACATCCCGATGAAAGCCCGCGGCGCCTTCTCGATGCCCTCGGCGATGTCTTCGCGGTATTTGAGTTTTCCGGCCTGGATCCACTCGGCCATCTGCTTTCTCGCCGGCTCGTAGCGGTCGTTGAAATCCCAGACGATGAAGCCGCGCATCGACACGCGCTTGCCGACGAAGGTCCCCATCAGACGGGGGCCGAGCTCCGGCGTGGCGGCGTTGTACTGGGATATCGAACCGCACAGCGCCACGCGTGCGAAGAAATTCAGCTGGCGCAGCACGGCATCCGAGATCATTCCGCCGACGTTGTCGAAGTAGACATCGACCCCGCCGGGGCAGGCCGCGCGCAATGCCGCGTCGAGGTCCTTCTCGTTCTTGTAGTCGATGCAGGCGTCGAACCCGAGCGTATCCTTCACGAAGGCGCACTTCTCGGGTCCCCCCGCAATGCCCACCGCACGGCAGCCCATGAGCTTCGCGATCTGTCCCACTGACTGGCCCACCGCGCCCGAGGCGGCCGACACCACTACCGTTTCGCCGGGCTTGGGCCGGCCGACTTCGAGCAGGCCGAAGTAGGCCGTCATGCCCGGCATGCCGAGCACGCCGTTGGCAGTGGAGATCGGTCCCATCTTCGGATCGACCTTGCGCAACCCGGGTGAACGGCCGATGGCATACTCCTGCCAGCCCAGCCGATCCTCGACGATGTCACCCACGGCAAAGTCGGGATGATTCGACTTCACCACCTCGCCCACGGTGCCGCCGGTCATCACTTCGTTCAGGGCCACCGGCGGCGAATAGGACGCCGCATCGCGCATGCGGCCACGCTGATAGGGGTCCAGCGACAGATAGATCACGCGCACCAGCACTTCGCGATGGCCAGGTTCCGGCATCGGCGCTTCCTCGACGCGGAAATCGGATTCGGCGGGCTCAGCGGGCGGACGGCGCACGAGAACAACGCGGCGATAGGTCTTGGGGATCATGTCGGAACCTCGGCAACGATGGACAACAGGAGCCGGATTGTCGCGGGCGTGCATCACAGGGTCAATGCGACTGTCACGAGTTGGCCATAGTGCGCTGCGCCATTTCGCCCTGCGGTTCGGACGCGGTAGGATTCTCCACGCATCCGTCACCGAGGAGACCCGCCCATGTCCATGTACCTGACCCAGGGACTGCATCGCGCGATACAGCAGACACCGGAGCGGATCGCGACGATCTGCGGCGAACGACGGCAAACCTACCGGCAGTACGGCGAGCGGGTTGCGCGCCTGGCCGGCGCGTTGCAGAAACTCGGCATGGGCAAGGGCGATCGGGTCGGCATGCTGGCTTTGAATTCCGACCGCTACCAGGAGTACTTCTACGCAACCTGGTGGGGTGGCGGCGCGGTCAACCCGGTGAACTTCCGCTGGAGCGCGACCGAGATCGCTTATTCGCTCGACGACTGCGACACGCGCATCCTGCTTGTGGACGCGCAGTTCAAGGGCGTGGTCGAGGAACTGCGGACCCGATCCAGATCGCTGAAGACCGTGATCTATGTCGGCGAGGGCGAGGGGCCGGCTGGCGCGCTCGACTACGAGACGCTCGTGCGCGACACCGCACCGGTCGAGGACGCCGGCTGCAGCGGCGACAACCTCGCTGCGGTGATGTACACCGGCGGGACCACGGGCTTTCCCAAGGGCGTGATGCTCAGTCATGACAACCTCTGCGCGAATGCGCTCACGGGCCTGGCCGAAGGCTTCACGCATTCGGAAGCGCGCGCGCTGCTGATCACGCCGATGTTCCACGTCGCCGCGGTCGCGCTCATGAATTCGCACGCCTTCGCGGGTGGCACCTTCGTGATCGCGCCCGCCTTCACGCCGCTGGGCGCGCTGCAGATCATCCAGGAGCAGAAAGTCAACCGCGTGCTGCTGGTGCCGACCATGATCCAGATGGTGGCCGACCACCCCGAGGCCGCGAAGTACGACGTCTCCAGCCTTGAAGTCCTGATCTACGGCGCCTCGGCCATCAGCGATGCGGTGCTCAAGCGCGCGATGACGCTGTTTTCCTCGGCCGGGTTCATGCAGGCCTACGGCATGACCGAGCTCTCGCCGATCGCCACCGTGATGCCGACCTGGTACCACACCGCCGAGGGGCAGAAGGCCGGCAAGCTGCGCTCGGCCGGACGCGCGACCATGATCTGCGAGATCCGCATCGTCGACACCGAAGGCAAGGAAGTGCCACGCGGCACGGTCGGGGAGATCGCGGTGCGCGGGCCGAGCGTGATGCTCGGCTACTGGAACAAGCCGAAGCTCACCGAAGCCGCTGTGCGCGGCGGCTGGATGCACACGGGCGACGGCGCCTACATGGACGCAGGACGGCTTCGTGTTCGTCGTCGACCGCATGAAGGACATGATCGTCTCGGGCGGCGAGAACGTCTACTCGGCCGAAGTGGAAAACGCGCTGGCGCAGCACCCTTCGGTGGGCGCCTGCGCGGTCATCGGGATCCCCAGCGAGCAATGGGGCGAGGCGGTGCATGCGGTGGTGGTGCTCAAGCCCGGCGCCAGCGCCACGGAAGCCGAACTTGGCGCGCACTGCAGGGGGCTGATCGGCGGCTACAAGTGCCCGCGCACGTTCGAGTTTCGCGCCGCCCTGCCGGTTTCGGGCGCCGGAAAGATCCTCAAGACCGAGCTGCGCAAGCCGTTCTGGGCAGGGCGCGAGCGCAACGTGGCCTGAGCCCCGCCGCCTTTTCCACCCTGAGGCCGGAAACACCGCTGCAGGTGGGATTGCAACACCGGCCCGGACGTGTTCCAGTACCCGGTGCGAACAAGGGGGGCGGGATCATGGCCGGTCGTGAGACGGAGTCGGACAGCACGACGACCCGTGTGCGGGCGATCAAGCGCAGCGCGCTCCAGCAGCGGCTTGCCGCCATCCTGGTGGCCGACGTCGCGGGCTACACGCGCCTCATGGCCGCCGATGAGCACGCGACCGTTGCGGCGCTCGACCGGGCGCGGGCGATCATCCGCGCGCGGGTCGAGGGCGCCGGGGGGCGCGTCATCGACATGGCGGGCGATTCGGCGCTCGCGTTGTTTGAAACCGCGACCGGCGCAGTCCAGGCGGCCCTCGACATCCAGGATGAGATGGCGACGGCCGGCGCACACGTGCCGGAGGCGCGCCGCATGCGCTACCGCATCGGCCTGCATCTGGGCGACGTGATCGTCAAGCCCGACGGAAGCATCTACGGCGACGGGGTCAATATCGCGGCACGCCTGCAGGCCCTGGCCGAGCCGGGCGGCGTCACGATATCCGACGGACTGCGGGGCGCGGTGCTGGGCAAGGTCGCGGCGGATTTCGTCGACCAGGGCGATCAGCAGGTCAAGAACGTCGCCCATCCGGTGCGGGCGTACGCGCTCGACACCGGCACCGGCGTGCCGAAGCCCAGACCCCCAGCTGCGGCCGCCGTGCTGGCGCTGCCCGATCGTCCTTCGATCGCGGTGCTGCCCTTCCTGAACATCAGCGGCGACCCGGAGCAGGAATACTTCGCCGACGGCATGGTCGAGGACATCATCACCGAGCTGTCGCGCTTCCAGCGGCTGTTCGTGATCGCACGCAACACTTCGTTCACCTACAAGGGGCGCAGCGTCGATGTCCGCAAGGTCGCGCAGGAGCTCGGCGTGCATTTCGTGCTCGAGGGCAGCGTGCGCAGGTCGGGCGACAAGGTGCGCATCAGCGCCCAGCTGATCAACGGCGACACCGGGGTGCATGTCTGGGCGGAGCGGTACGAGGATGTGCTGAGCGACCTGTTCGAGCTGCAGGAACGCATCACCCGGCAGGTCGTGGCCAGCATGGTCCCGCAGATCGAGTCGGAGGAGATGCGCCTGCTCGATCGCGGCAAGCGCCGCTATTCGGAGGCCGACGACATTGCCTGGCGCGCGGCCAAGACCCTGACCGATGGCGAGTTCCAGGGGCGTCCGGCGCTGGTCGACGAAGCCCTGCGCCTGGCCGGACAGGCGGTCGCCAGCAATGCCGAGTGCCAGCAGGCCTGGGCGGTGCTGGCCTCGGCGCACAGCTGGCGGGTGTTCCTCGCCTGGACCCATGACCGCAAGGCCGACCTTGCGGCTGGGCGGCGCGCGGCCGATGTGCTGATGCAACTTGCGCCGAACGACAGCCGCTCCTACTACCTGCGCGGCGTGGTCGAGTCGTTGACCGGCGAATTTTCGGCCAGCGTGGCGGACATGCGCCGGGCACTGGCGCTGAACCCGAACGACGCGCCACCGCAGTTCTTCCTCGCCCATCTGGAGGCCTCCTCCGGCGAGATCGAGCGCGCCAAGCAGGTCGCCGCGCAGGCGGCGCGGCTGTCCCCCAAGGACCGCTGGGTCAGCACCGCGCACCTCGCGATGGCCACCTGCGCCTTCCTCGAGAACGACCTCAGGGCTCTGCACGACTGGTCGGCCCTCGCGATCCAGAGCCAGCCTTCGCACCCGTTCCGGCGGGTGCTCATGATCGCCTATGCCGCGCAGGCCGGCGACGATGCGCTGCTGCGCGCCAACGTGGAAAAGCTGCAGTCCTTTGCGCCCGATTTCATCCCCAGCCTGTTTCGGGGGGACACCGTGCCGTTGCGTCGTCCGCGGGACATGCAGGCCCTGCTCGAGGTGCTGCGCAAGGCGGGGAACCTTCAACCCAAGGCTCCGTGCCGGGCTAGATGTATCGATACCGATACACAAACTGACGGGAAGCCCGCTCTCTGATTGAACTCCGGAAACTAAAAGTTAAAGAATTTACCTCGACGGCAGGTCAGGCGCGCTTCGCGGCGGGAACCGGCGGCGGATTCGAAAACACCATGGTCCCGTCATCGATCCGGCCGAAGCGCAGGGTCATGATGTCGCGCGCATAGTTCTGGCGCAGCTTCCACGGCGCCTTGTTGCCCTGCTTGGGGAACTTGTCCAGCGACCGCTGTACGTAGCCCGAAGAAAAGTCGATCCATGGCTCGGCCGTGACCGTCGCATCATTGAGCACCGGCGTGCATTGCGCGACGCCGTGCTTCTGCATGTGGTTGAGCAGCCGGCAGACGTACTCGCAGGTCAGGTCGCACTTCAGCGTCCACGATGCGTTCGTATAGCCGAAGGACGCGGCAAGGTTCGGCACCCCGCTGTACATCAGCCCCTTGTAGTTGAAGGTCTGCGCCGGATCGATCGGCGCGGCCATCGACCGTGATCGCGAGGCCGCCCAGCACCTCGAGGTTCAGCCCGGTCGCGGTGACGATCAGGTCGGCCTCGAGTTCCACGCCGGACTTGAGCTTCAAGCCCGTCTCGGTGAAGGTCTCGATCTGGTCGGTGACGACCGAGGCTTTCTTCCTGCGGATCGCGATGAACAGGTCCGCATCCGGCACCAGGCACAGGCGCTGCTCCCAGGGGTTGTAGCGCGGCGTGAAATGGGTGTCGACGTCGTAGTCCGGCCCCAGATACGCGCGCACCCCGCCGAGGATGAGTTTCTTTGCCTTCGCCGGATTGCGCCGGCAGTAGTTGAAGAAGTACATCTGCAGCAGCACCCGCTTCCAGCGCGAGACGGCATAGGCGAACATCGCCGGAAAGTGCCTGCGCATCCAGTTCGACATCGCGTCCTCCGCCGGTCGCGCGACGACGTAGGTCGGCGAGCGCTGCAGCATGGTCACGTGCGCGGCGGTCTTCGCCATCTCGGGCACCAGCGTGACCGCGGTCGCGCCGCTGCCGATCACCACCACCTTCTTCCCTGCGTACTCGATGTCCCCGGTCCACTTCTGCGGATGCGCGATGCGCCCCTTGAAGCGTTCCATGCCGGGGAACTCGGGCGTATAGCCTTCCGAATACTTGTAGTACCCGCCGCAGACGAACAGAAAATTGCAGGTGACCTGCACCGGCGCGCCTGCGTGCTCGGCTTCGACCGTCCAGCAAGCATCCTTCGTCGACCAGGACGCGCTCTTGACCTGGTGGTTGTAACGGATCTTTTCGTCGATGTGGTAGTCCCGCGCCGTGTCCTCAATGTATTTCCGTATCGCGGGCCCATCGGCGATCGCCTTCGCCTCTTCCCAGGGCTTGAACGAGTAACCCAGCGTGTACATGTCCGAGTCCGAGCGCACCCCGGGATAGCGGAACAGGTCCCAGGTGCCCCCCATGCGTTCGCGGCCTTCGAGGATCGCGTAGGTCCGTCCCGGGCAGTGCTTCTGCAAATGCACGCCCGCGCCGATGCCCGAGAGGCCCGCGCCGATGATGAGTACGTCGTAGTGTTCAGGTTTCATGAAACGCACGATACCACCACGCAACGCGGACTATTCCGCGGTACTGGCTCCCAACGATTCCAGCACGCCGCGCCAGAGCGCGTCGCGTTCCCGGTACGGTTTAGGGTCCTGCCTTCCGCTGGCCATCTCCCAGACCGAAGTCAGCACCATGACGACGCCGCTTGAGGGCTGCACGTACAGGCCCTGGCCGTAGACGCCCTGCATGGCGAAGGTACGCTCGCGCATAGGCAACAGCCAGAACTGGTAACCGTAGCCGAAATACGGCGTAGCGGTGCGCGGGCGGAACGCCGCCGGCTGGCGCGCCGGATCGGTGGCGTCGAGCAGGTAGTCGCGCGGCACCACCTGCGCCTCGCCCACGCGGCCGTCGTTGGCCAGCAGCATGCCGAGGCGCCCCCAGTCGCGCAGGCTCGCGTTGAACCCGGAATAGGCCATCTCGTGGCCATCGGCCGCGAGTCGCCAGAACGCATCGCGCTCCGCACCGATCGGCGCCCACAGGCCCTCTGCTGTGAGTTCGGCAATTGTTTTTCCCGTGGCCGCGGCCAGCACCCGGCCGAGCACTTCGGTCTCGGCACTGGCGTAGACGAACTTCGTCCCCGCCGGCGCGTGCCGCGCCGCGACCGAGCGCAGCACCTCGAGCGAGGTTGCGGCGCCCGGCACGCCCGCGCTCGCGCGCGACAGGCGGGCGATATCGTCCTCGGCGTCGTAGCGTTCAGTGAACACGAGGCCCGAACTCATGCGCAGCAGCTGGCGCAGCGTGGTCGCGCCATACGCACTGCCGGCGAGGTCGGTGGCGTACTTTTCCGCCCGGTCCTCGAGCGAGGCAATCTTGCCACGCGCCAGCGCCTGGCCGACCAGCAGAGAGACCACGCTCTTGGCCATCGAGAACGAGAGAAAGCGTGCGTCTTCCCCACGTCCGTAGCGATAGCGCTCCACGACAATCGCGCCGTTCTTCAGGATCAGCAGCCCGGTGGCGCGCTGGCGCTCGAGATACTCATCCAGCGTGTACTGCCTGCCCTCGTAGCGGTAGAGGATCGCGGGCGGATTCGGCGCATGCAACAGCGACCGGACCGCCCCGGTGCGAACCACCGTACGGGTGTGGATGCCGGACACCCGGTCCATCGCCGACCAGGACCCCACGCGATAGGGATTCGAATACCAGCTGCTCTCCGAGCCCCGCGGATAGCCCTGCGCACGCCCGAGCACGGCTTCGTCGGGCTCGCCCGCAGCGGTGAGGGCACACAGCAGCGCCGTGCAGAAAGCGACAGGGCGAATCCACCCCCCGCTCATGGGACGCGCGCGTCGATGATCCGGTACCACTCGGGGATCCTGCCATCGGGCTTGCCGTCGGACCCGATCAGATAACGCCGGGTCAGTTCGGCCGAGTCGAGGTCGCGGATCACGGCCAGTCCATGTCTTCGGGCGAACACTTCCGCCTGAGCCGGTGTCCACCCAGTGACGAAAGGCTCGCCGACACGCGCGACGCCACCAGCCTCCTTGGCTGCCGCGTACAGGCCCTGGGTATCGCCGGCGGCAACCCTTTGCAGGATGTAGTCGTACACCAGTTCGCTGCCCGAAGCCGCGTGCCGGCGCACGAAATCGAAGGTCGCGCCAACGCCCTCCTCCACAACGTACATCGTCACACCTTCGAGGATGAAAAAGCTTTTTTTTGCGGCTTCGTAACCAGCCTTTGTGAGAACGGCGTCCAGCGTCTGCGAGTTGAAATCGATCGGCGCGTAGTGAACCCCCGCGGGCAGGGCACCGAGCGCGCTGCGGACTGCCGCCTGCTTGGCCTCGCTCGTGGCGGGCAGGTCGATTTCGAAGAAAACGACCTGCGGATAGTTCGCCCGAAAACGGTACGCGCGGCTGTCGAAGCCCGCGCCGAGAACGACGACCTGCAATGCGCCGTCCGCGACGGCACGTTCGAGTTCCGCGTCGATATGGTGCGTGCGCGCATTCACATAGAAGTATCCGGCGTACGACTCCGGGTTGTCATCGATGACATCGCGCGCGGCTTCGTAGTCGCGTGGCAGCAGCACCGGATCGCAGAATTTCGCCGCGACGATGTCGCGACCCCGCAGACGGGGATCGGGATGAAGTGCGGCAAGCGCGCGAAACTCGCAGGTGAACCGGGCGGTCCAGGAAATTCCACCGGCAGGTACCGCGTGTACCGGGCCGGCACCCCACGGCGAGAGCCCCAAGACTGCAAGGCAGAGCAAAACGAAGCGTTTCATTCCCCCTCCCCGCATGCGCCGCGATGGCACCCCGGAACCCGGTCTGCGAATGATATTCCCGATTCCACCTTGATGGCTGACGCCGACCCGCGGCATGCGCTACAGTGGCCGGCATGGACGCCACATTGCAATGAGCACTGCCGAAAAGACCCTGCACGTCAACGGCGTCGAGGTGCTCGTCGAGGGTGAAGGCAGCGACGCCATCGTCATGCTCCACGGCTGGCCGGACACCCACCGGCTGTGGGACGACCAGGTCGAATTCCTCAAGTCCCGCCATCGCTGCATCCGCTTCACCCTGCCGGGTTTCGACATCGCCGGCCCGCGCAAGGCACATTCGCTCGACGCCCTGGTCGACACCCTGAAGCAGGTGGTCGAGGCGACCTGCCCCGGCGAACAGGTCACCCTGATGCTGCACGACTGGGGGTGCTTTTTCGGCTACCAGTTCGCGATGCGCCACCCGGCATTGGTCAAACGCATCGTCGGCGTGGACATCGGCGACGCGGGCTCCGGAGATCACCTGCGGGAGATCGGCGCGAAGGGAAAATTCATGGTGTTCGCCTACCAGTTCTTCCTCGCGCTTGCCTGGAAGATCGGCGGATCGTTCGGGGATGGCATGACGCGCACGATGGCGCGACTGCTGCGCTGCCCGACCGATCCGGCGCTGATCGGATCGAACATGTGCTATCCGTATTACATCCGCTGGTTCGGCGCGCATGGCTCGTTCCGGCAGGCACGGCCGCTGAGGTTGTCCTGGCCGATGCTCTACATCTACGGCGGCAGGAAACCTTTCCAGTTTCACTCCGGCCGCTGGGCAGAAGCCCTGCGCGAACGCCCGGGCTGCGAAGTTCACGGATTTCCCACCGGGCACTGGGTGATGAAAGCCAGGCCGCAGGAATTCAACGCGGCCGTGGGCGCGTGGCTGGACGCTGCGCCCGGTTCGGCGGGCGCCGCCGAAAAGCGGCCCTGATCCTCAGTCGGCCCGGGCGCCGCTGTCCTTCGCCACCTTCGACCACTTCGCGATTTCCGATTTCACGAAGGCAGTGAACGCCTCGCGCGAATCGCCGACGGGCGTGAACGCGAGCTGATCGATGCGCGTCTTCACCGCGGGATCCTGCAGCATGCTGCGAATCTCCGCATTGAGCCGGTCGAGGATCGCCACCGGCGTTTTCGCCGGCGCCGCGAGCCCGATCCAGCCCACCGACTCGAACCCCGCGTAACCTTGTTCGGCGATCGTCCGCACTTCGGGCAGATACGGCGAGCGCTGCGGGATCGCCACCCCGAGCACACGCAACTTGCCGTTGTTCACCTGGTTGCGCACGCCCGGGACGGTGTCGAACATGAGCGGCACGTTGCCGGCGATGATCTGCGTGTGGGCGTCGGAACTCCCCTTGAACGGTATGTGGTTGAGTTTGATGCTCGCAGCCGCCTGGAACGCTTCCATGGTGAGGTGGCTGGTGGACCCTGCGCCGAGCGAGGCAAAGGCGATCTCGCCCGGCCTGGCCTTCGCGGCGGCGACGAGGTCCTTCAGCGAGAGATACGGCGTCTGCACGCCGACCACGAGTGCCTGGGGCGTGAGCACGATGTTGCCGATCAACTCGAAATCCCGGATCGGGTCATAGGGCAGCTTGGAATAAATCGCCGGATTGATCGCGAACGGCCCGCTGCCCGCAGCGACCAGCGTGTAGCCATCGGGCGCCGCGTTCCTGGCCTGCTCGGTGCCGACGCTGCCGCCCGCGCCCGGCTTGTTTTCGATGATGAACGGCTGGCCCAGGGTGCGCGTGAAGCGTTCGGCCATCACCCGCGCAATGATGTCGGTCGCCGACCCGGCGGCAAACCCGACCACGATCCTGACCGTCCTGACGGGATAGGCCTGGGCGAATGCCGAGCCGGCAAAGACGAGGGCGAAAACTGCAGGCAACAGTCGGGAGATGCGCATGGGTGTGCTCCTTTTGCGCGGGATTGTACCGGGGCGCCATGGACACTGGCGCGAGACCGTAGAATGACACCTGATGCCGATCCGGGCACCGATCCTCAATCCTGATGGGGGCGCAGGCACACCATGGCGTACGAAAAACTCCTGCTCGAGCAACGCGAGGGCATTGCCTTTCTCAAGCTGAACGATCCGGGCGTGCTGAACGCCGTCAGCCCGGAGATGCTCGCCGAACTCGGCCCCGCGGTGCAGGAGGTCGCGGCCTCCGGCGCGCGCTGCCTGCTGATCACGGGCGAAGGGCGCGGCTTCTGTTCGGGCGCGAACGTCGCCGACGTGAACCGCCGCCGGGGAAGCGCGACGGGCGGTGCCGGCGATTCGCTGCGCGCGCGCTACCACCCGCTGCTGCTCGCGCTGCGCGACCTCGAGATGCCGATCGTCACCGCGGTCAACGGCGCGGCGGCCGGCGTGGGCATGAGCCTCGCAATGATGGGCGACATCGTCTGCGCATCGAAAAACGCATTCTTCCTGCAGGCCTTCGGCCGCATCGGCCTGGTGCCCGATGGCGGCTCGACCTTCCTCCTGCCGCGCATGGTGGGCTGGGGACGCGCAGTCGAACTTTCGCTGCTCGCCGAGCGCCTGCCCGCGGAAAAGGCCTTCGACTGGGGCATCGTCAACCGCCTCTTTGATGATCCGGAGGCGCTGATGGCCGACGCCTGGGAGATCGCAGGCCGGCTCGCCAAGGGGCCGAAATCGCTGGCACTGATCCGCAAGGCCTACTGGGCGACCTGGTCGAATTCCTACGAAGCCCAGCTAGACCTCGAAGCGCGCCTGCAGAACGAGGCCGGGCGCAGCAGCGATTTCAAGGAAGGCGTGCAGGCGTTTCTCGAAAAGCGCGACGCGAAGTTCAGCGGCAAGTAGGCGCGCAAGCGGCCGACCCGGCGCGCGTTCCTACTCCCAGAGTCCCTCGGGCAGGGGCAGGCCCGCAAGATCCGCCGCGGTCAGGCGCCCATCGGGCTCGATCCCGAAACGTTCCAGCACCGCGATCAGCTGTCGGCCATGCTGCGCCGAGTGCCAGGTCGAGCGCTCGAACAGCATGTGGACCGGCTGCGGCCCGAAGAAGGTCTTCACCTTCTGCGTGCAGCTGCGATCCTCCAGACCATCCCACCAGCGCTGCAGGCGGTCAATGACCTCGCCGCCATACGCCGCGATCTCATCCCCGCGGGTGAACGTGCCGTCCGCGGGCGCGGCATTGGCGAGCACCGCTGAATATTCGACACCATCGACCACCGACTCGAGGAACGCTTCCGCAATCCGGAACACATGGTGGCCCATGAGGCGGATCGAGCGATCGCGGTTGTCGATGACGCGCTCGTTCAACTTCTCCTCGGGCATCTGGCGCATGTAGCGCTGCACCGCTTGCAGGGCAGCCTGCCACTTCACGATCAGTTCCGCGGGCGGCAGGGGCGTGTGCCCCGTGCCCTGCAGGCCGACGAACTCGGCGACGTCCTCGAGATTCTGCGCAAACACGTACTGCTCACCGCGCGCGACCACCGGCACCGTGCGCAGGCCCAGCGCGAGCAGCTTCTCGCGCCCGCCGACGTCGTTCGCCACATCGATGGCGACGAAGTCGATGCTTTTTTTCGAAAGAAACTCTTTCGCTCGGAGGCAGCTACTTCATCCCGGCTGGGTGAAGAGGATGAATTTCTCGATGGCGCCCATGAGGATCCTTGTGTGTGAGAACGCAGGCTACGCGCCGCGGGAAAGCCCCGTCAAGCGCGGGATCGCACGGTGCCCGGTTACTTGCCCAGTGCACCCGCCGCGCGCAGCGCGGCGATTTCCTCCGCACTCCAACCCAGTTCGCGCAGCACCTCGTCGGTGTGCTGGCCGAGCGTCGGCGAAGGCGTGCGCACCGATCCGGGCGTGGCCGAGAGGCGCACGGGCACGCCGACGATGCGCACGCGGCCGGCGCTCGGATGATCCATCTCGACCATCGATCCGCGCGCCTTGACCTGCGGATGCTCGACCACCTCGGCGAGGTTGTTGATCGCGCCGACCGGAATCCCGCTGCCGGTCAGCAGCGTCTCCCATTCTTCGTAGGTTCGCGTCAGGAAGACATCCTGCAGGCGCGCCACCAGCGCGTCGCGGTTCGCCTTGCGGTCCGAGTTGCTGCGATAGCGCGGGTCCTCCGTGAGTTCCGGACAGCCGATCACCGGGCAGAAGATCTTCCACAACTTGTCGCTCGCCACCGCAAGCGCGAGGTCGCGCGTCTTCGTGCGAAAGGTCTGGTAGGGCAGCAGCGCCTTGTACGCGGTGCCCATGGGTTCGGCGACCTCGCCGGTCGTCGTGTAGTTGGCGATCATCGTGCCGAGCAGCGCCATCTGGCCTTCGAGCATCGAGACGTCGATCGCCTGTCCTTCGCCCGTCCTGTCCTTCACACGCAGCGCCAGCATGATCGCGAACGCAGCGTTGGTGCCTGCGGTCATGTCGGCGATCGATGTGCCCGCGCGCGCGCCGTGGCTGCCCGGCGCACCGGTCACGCTGATCATGCCGCTCTCGCCCTGGATGATGAGATCCAGCGCCGCGCGATCGCGGTAGGGACCGTCTTTTCCGAAGCCGGAGATGGAGCAGTACACGATCCCCTTGTTGCGCTTCTTCGCGGTGGCGTAATCGAGGCCCAGGCGGTCCAGCGCACCCGGCCGAAGATTCTCCAGCACCACGTCCGCCCGCTCGACCATGCGCAGGAAGGCTTCCTTGCCCTGCGGATTCTTGAGATCGAGGACGATGCCCCGCTTGTTCCGGTGCAGGCTGACGAAGTAGTCGGTCTCGCCGCCCGGCATCGGCGTACCCCACTGGCGCGCAATGTCGCCCGCCCCGGGTGGCTCGATCTTGATGACCCTGGCGCCGTAGTCGGCGAGGAAGGTCGAACAGAAGGGGCCCGCCAGCGCGTGGCTGAGATCGAGTACGGTGACGTCTTCCAGCGGCATCTGCATGCGGATTCTCGCGGCGTGTTGGGAACCCGGAGTTTAAAAGAATTGGCGGGGTTGCCGCGCGTCTTCAGCCCGGCCCTCAGTCGCGCCTGCGTCCCTCGACCGGCTTGGTCGGCAGCTTGTCCGGCTTGTCCGGCCCCCACACCCGGCTGTAGTAGGTGTCCGCCAGATGCAGGGCACCGACCGGATTGTGCGCAAGCACGCGGTCCTTGGTGACCAGGGTCGTGACCAGCCCGTGCGAATGGCGGATGAACAGGCTGTCGTGCCCCACGCACAGACCCACGATGACATTCAGTTCGCAACCCGCGCGGTTGAGCAGCCCGGCCTGCGAGATCGGATTGCAGATCGCCTCGTATGTCCCGGGGCGGATCTTTTCCGCGTCCTTGAGCCCGATGTCCTCCTTCGCGACACCGCCGTTCTTGCAGGCGACCGAGGCGACCTCCAGTCCGTGGCTTTCGAGAATCGCGCTGAAGACCCGCGACAGGTCGACAAAACTGATGCAGGTCGCAATGCCGACACGGCGAAAACCCATGCGCCTGGCGAACTGGCAGATCTCCTCGACCCGTGTCCACTTGCAGTAACCCTCGCTCTCAACCAAAGCCGAGACCTGGGCGATGTGCTCGACGAACGGATCGTGACGGTAGGCAGTCGCGTCGGCAACGCCCTCGGGGTCCATCTTGGACGGACAGAATCCCGGCCCCCGGGTCTCGCCCTCCCCCTGCCTGCATGCGCGCACCGTGCCCGGGCAGTAGGCACAACCGGGGTTTTCGTAGGTCGTCATCGTCGCCTCGTGGATGGCATGAGCATGCCGGAGACACCTGCGCCAGGCTTGATGCACATCAAACGGAATACGCGACCCTGCCGTGCTTTCGGGGTGCCGCTACCGCCAGTGCCGGGACCAGGGGGGCGAACCGATTCGCCCGTGTGGAATCACTCGACCGAGTTTTCCTGCTGGATCAGCCAGCGCCCACCGACCTTGACCATGACAAGCGACTTGTTCGACACACTGGCTGTCACGATGTCGGAGCGATACGACTGGCGGAAGGCGACGTTGACCTGCTCGTTGGACACGACGCTGACCTTGGGCGAATCCACCGTCAGCGTGATGCTCTTGGGCGCACTCACGCGCTGCTTGCGGACGTTCTCCCACTCGGCGCGCGGTTCCCCGCCGGGCGTCTTGAAATCCGGCGCATAAAAGGAGAGATACGCCGCAACGTCCTTGGCCGACCACGCCCTCGCCCAGGCTTCCAGGGTGTCGGTAATCTCGGCCGGATTTGGTTTCGCCGCGGCGGCTTTTTCCGCCGCCGTGGGCTCGGCCGCGGCCTTTGCCGCCGCCGGCTGTTCCGGCGGACATTTGGCTGCCTCGGCAACCGGCGCCGCGGCAGCAGTAGCCGGCCCCGGAGGCGCACCGCTTTCGCTCATTGCGGAAACCGCGCCGGCCGGAAAGGTGATCACGCCTTGCGCGCTCGGTTGCGACGCCCCTCCTTTCGACTTGGCCTTGGCGAACGCCTCGAAGGCGTCGTTCATGATCAGGGGCGGCGGATTGAGCTGGTAGAGAATCCAGACCATCCAGCCCACGGTGACAAGCATTGTCAGCGCAAGGAATCGCCACATCCATTCACTGACTCTGACTTTACTTATCATGCCGTCCAATTTAACCAATCAACCGGCTTTCCGCAATCTATTCCCTTGCGTCTGCGCCCGCGTGTCTGCGGGACTCGGCCCGCTCAACTGCCATTGCCCGAGCCGACCTGGATCCCCCAGTGCCCATCCTGGCAAGTGACCACGTAAAGCGAGAAATAACGCCCGATCACCGAACCGTCTTCGCAATACCGGGTGAAGTCCACCGCAACATGCATCTTGCCCTCGGTTTCAAACACGACTTCGACCTTGTCCCAGCCCGTGTGGTGCCATGCGTCGGGGTCGGTGGTGCGCAGGAAGTGGCTGAAGTCGTAATCCTCGGGCGTCTCGAAGCGCGCGAGATTGCCCTTCGCACCGATGCGCAGGTGCGGGAAATTGAACGCGGCGCGGATCGCCGCGGAGTCGCGCGCGTTCAGCCCGGCGAGGTAGCGATCGACGGCGGCGAGCGCCTGCGCGCGATTTGAATCGGTCATCCGGTGTCTCCCTGTCATTGCGCTGCCTGGGGAAGCAGCAGGATGGCGTCAAAATTACTAGCGAACTTCCCCGGCAAAATTCAGCTGCAGCTCCGCGAGCCGGTCGAGCGCCGCCTGCGGCAGCGGCCCTTTCAGCACCGCTGCGAGCGCATCCTCGAACTCCTTCGGCGTCGCCACACCGACCAGGATCGTGCCCATCGCCGGATGGGTGATGCAGAAACGCGTGGCCGCCTCGCTCAGACTCGCCGCGTACCCTTCGCTCACCAGCGGCGCGAGGCGCTGCGCGCGCAGCAGGTCGCCCTCGTAGGTCGCGGCCGAGCCTATCGGCGCCGGCGGCGGGCTCGCGATCGGATGGCGCTCGGCAGAGCCCGACAGCGCGCCTCCGGCCAGCACGCGGATGCCGATCACTCCCACGCCTGCCGCCTGCGCGTGCTCGAACATCCGCGCGTAATCCTGCGCGGGGTAGTCCGGCGGCAGCGTCGTGGCCGCCGACGGGTTGAGCATGTTGTAGGTCACCTGGGCGGAATCGAAAACGCGCGCATTGATCACCTCGAGCAGCGAAGCGGTGTCACCGGTCGCCGTGATACCGAGGAAGCGCACCTTGCCCTGCCGGCGCAGGGCATCGAATGCGGGAACGACTTCGTCGAGCACCTGGCGCGCGCTCGTCGTGGTTCCGCCGCCCTGCGCGGTGATCGGATTGTGAAAATGGAGTATGTCGACCGTCTCCAGTCCGAGACGCTGCAGGCTGCCCTCAAGCGATTTCGCAATCGCATCCGCAATCCGCTCGGTGCCCGGCGGCAGCCGTACCTTGGTCCCGACGATCGCATCTTTCGGTTTGAGTCTGGCAAGGATGCGGCCGAGGTTTTTTTCCGATTCGCCATTGCCGTACTGCACGGCGGTATCGAAATAGTTGACGCCGGCCTCGAGCGCACGCCCAATCGCGCGTTCCTGGTCCGCCGGATCGCCGCGGACCATCAGTCCGCCGACCGCACCGCAGCCGAAACCGAGGATCGAAACCTTCATTCCGCTGCGGCCGAATGTTCGCATCTGCATCGTTGACTGCCTCTTGAAATCGTGGTCGCCGGCGTACCGCCTGACCAATTTTCACAACAGCCGCAGGCGGTTGCCGCAGCGTCCATCCCTATAATCGGCGCATGTCCGATCAGCACATTACCATCCCCGTCGCTCGTGGCGTCGAGGATCTGATCCCCACCTTCCTGAAGAACCGCGCAGCCGAAATCGAAACGCTGCGCAACGCGCTTGCCGCGGGGGACTTCGAGCAGCTCGCGCGGCTCGGGCATCGCATGAAAGGCGTGGGCGAGCCCTATGGCTTCGACATGGTCTCGCTGCTCGGCCGGCAGATCCAGGACGAGGCCCGCACCGGCAACGGCAATGCGATCGAACAGCGCGTTGCCGAATACGCGGACTACCTCGCGCGGGTGCGCATCGTCTACCGCTGACCCGCAATTGCGCGATTGCGGGCTAGCGACCCGAGAAGACCGGTTTTCTTTTTTCCACGAACGCCTTGATGCCTTCCTGACCGTCTTCGCTGACGACCGTCTCGGCGATCCTGCGCGCCTCGAGTTCCATCTGCGACTCCAGGCCGTGCTCGAAGGTTTCGTTCAGCAGCGCCTTGACCGCGCCGTAGGCCCGCGTGGGACCTGCAGCGAGCCGCTTCCCGAGGGCCATCGCGGCAGCGAGCGCCTCACCCTCGGCGACGACCTGATTGACCACACCCCACTCCAGCGCTTCCGCCGCACTCAGCACACGGTTGGTGAGCATCAGCTCGCGGGTCCTGCGATCGCCGATCTTGCGCGGCATGTAGAAGGTCGAACTGCCGTCGGGCGACAAACCCGCATTGGTATAGGCCATCGCGAATTTTGCGTTCTGCGCCGCGATCGCGATGTCCGCGGCCATGACGATACTGAAGCCAGCGCCGCCGGCAGCGCCGTTCACCGCCGCAATCACCGGCGGCGCCATGCGGGCCAGCCGGGACAGCGCCATGTGCAGATCCCCCGCCATGACCTTGACCAGCGAATTCGCACCGGCGCCCGCAGCGACGAACGCACCGAGATCACCACCCGCGCAAAACAGCTTTCCGGCACCGGTCAGCACCACGGCGCGGATCGCGGGATCATCGTCGCAGCAGATTGCGGCGTCGGAAAATTCCTTCGCCATCTTGAGTGACAGCGCATTCCCGACCTCGGGCCGGTTGAAGGTGATGCAAGCGACGCCGTCCTGCACCTCGAAGTTCAGTGTCTCGTAGCTCATGGGATGTCCTTGCCTCTGCCGGTCAGGAACGTGGATCGTGCGCGGACTCTAGCATCCCGTTCCTCACCGCCACGTAACGAACACCCCCGAGTATCCCGTCCTCGTAGAGCGAGACGAAAAAACTGTAGGCCGCGTCGTAACGCGCATAGCCTTCGACGCCGAACTTCGCGATGGTGGCGTCCTTAAGGCTTCGGTACATCGCAAGGCGCTCGCGCAGGATCCGCTTCCATTCGCTGCTCAGGTCGGTGCACTGCAGGATCGTGCAGTTGTTATCCTCGAGCCGTGTTGCATAGGTTTCGAGGTTCTCGATATCCGTGAAGGTCATGCCTTCGCGCAGCCTGTGTGCTGCGTCCGGCGACAAGGCGCCGAGATGGACGATGTCGGTGAACGCAATCTTCCCGCCGGGCTTCAGCACCCGCACGGCCTCGAATACCAGCCGCGCCTTGTCGGGAATGTGCGCCCAGGCCTCCTGCGAAATGACGATATCGAAGGAGGCGTCGGCAAACGGCAGGGCCAGCGCGTTCCCGCAGCGGAACTCGACCCGATCGGAAAGCCGCGCCAGCGCGGTCAGCCGCGTTGCAGCCTCGACGCGGCTCGCCGTGAGATCGATCCCCGTCACGCGGCTGCCATGGGTGTGCGCAAGATAGCGTGCCGGCCCGCCCATGCCGCTGCAGATGTCCAGCACGTGATGCGCCCGCGCGATGCCCGCCGCAGCGGCCAATTGCGCGAGGGCCGCCACACCGCCATAGTGATCCTGGTCGAATTCCTGCAGATGCTCTTCGCTGATCGAATCCGGCGCGATCCCGCGTGCGGCGAGCGCCCCCATGATCTGCTGCTCGTTGATCGGATGGTTGTCGTAGAACCGCACGACCGCATCCAGGCTTGCGTCCTCAACCATCCTGCGCCTCTCCTTCGTCTCGTTGCGCCGGCGGCGCGGCGCTACGCCGGCACCCAGTTTCCGTGAAAGCCAGGCGGCACCCGGTGAGGGATGTGGATCTTCGCCCGCGGCGCGCCGGCGAAGTCCTGTGCATCGATGATCACGAGATCCGTGGTTTGATCGGCCATGTTGATCACGTACCCCATCAGCCAGCCCTCCTCCTCCGCCGCATCGGGCGTCCTCGGAACGAAGACGAATTCACCGGGGTAGCGCTGTTCGCCAAATGCGTGCACCGCACGTGCGCCTGTCTCGAGGTCATGCCGAATCAGGTGCGCACCGGAGACGAACGACGCGTCCTCGCGGACAAGCGGCATCGTGTAGGCATAGCGATAGGGCCGGCCCATGCGGCGCTCATCCATTCTCGGGAACTCCTGCGGCACAGGGTCGATGACACGGCGCTCGACGCGGCGCGCCTGCGGGTCGATGCTCCAGCGCTCGAACATCACGTTCTTCGAATCCGGACCCTGGGTGCTTTCGGCAAACATGGTCTCGTGCGCCACCACGTCCGCGATCACCTGGCCGTCGTCCGCCTCGTAGGCATTGCAGGGATGGAACACGTAGCACGGGTCGACCGCGCACCAGATGATCTCGCTGCCGCGACCTTCGCGTGGCAGCAGTCCGACACGCGCGGGATGCTCCGGGTTCCAGTGGTAGGGGAAACGGTGCCCCGCGAGCAGGGTCTTCATCGAGAACGTGACCGGCAGGTCGAACACCAGCACGTAGTTGCTTCGTGATCATGCAGTCGTGGATGCTGGGTCCGTGACTGACCGCGATCGGCTCTTCGCGGCGCACCCGCCCGTCGCGTCCGACGACGACATGCCGGATCGTGTTGAGGTCCGGTCCGTTGTAGCAGATCGCGTGCAGCTCGCCCGTTTCCGGGTCGCGGTGCGGATGCGCGCTGAACGACTCCCGCAGCGTGCCGTCGAACGGGTTGTGCGCGATGGTGTTCAGGTCGTCGTCGAGTTGGACCGGCGTTGCGCCGGCTTCCACCAGCGCCCAGATCCGGCCCGCGTGGCCGAGCACGTTCGTGTTCACCGTATCCCCGCGCGGATTGCGCGCGCCCGGCGCGGGCGGCTCACCGAGCGCCTTGCTGACCGCATTCGAGCGTATCCAGCGGTTGCGGTACCAGAGCGCCAGTCCTGCCTTGATCCGCACGCCGTGCACCATCCCGTCGCCGGTGAACCAGTGATAGGTCGCCGGATTGGGCGGCGACACCGGATTCGGGCCGATGCGCAGATAACGCCCATCGAGTTCCGGCGGAATCGTCCCCTCGACCTTGAGCGCATCGAGGGACGCTTCATGATCCATGGGGGCGTGGATCCCTGTCAGGAATGGATGCGGCGTATCGGGTGCGCGCAGGCGATCGCGGTTGAATGCAGCGATTTTCATCGCACCCCTGGTCACTGTGCTGCGTATGAGCTTTTCGACTGTGCCTGCCATGAATCTTTCTCCTGTATCGAACAAGGACTCAGCCACCCGTCGTCTCGGGACCGATCCTGATCAGCAACTTGCCGGTATTGCCGCCACTGAACAGCATGCCCAGCGCCTTCAGCGCGCGTTCCAGTCCGTCGACCACCGTGACGCGATCCTTGATGCTGCCGGCCGCAATCCAGGGGCCCATCTCGGCGACGAACTCCGCCAGCTGCGGCATGAAGTCGATGATGATGAAGCCCTGCACCTTGAGCCGCTTCATCAGGATCAGCGGAAAATTGTAGGGGCCCGGCACGCGGTCGCTCGCGTTGTACTGCGAAATCAGGCCGCACAGCGCGATGCGCCCATTGCGGTTCATGTGTGCGATCACCGCGTCCATGATCTCGCCGCCCACGTTCTCGAAGTCCACGTCGATCCCGTCCGGGCAGTGCTTCTTCAACGCCGCGGCGACGTTCTCCCGGCGATAGTCGATGCAGGCATCGAACCCCAGTTCGTCGACCACATACCTGCACTTGTCGGGCGCGCCGGCGATCCCCACCACCCGGCATCCCTTGATCTTCGCGATCTGACCGACGATCTGACCGACCGCACCCGCGGCGGCCGACACCACGATCGTCTCGCCTGCCTGCGCCTGTCCGACCTTGAGCAGGCCGAAATACGCGGTAGCGCCGGTCGACCCGAGCGCGCTCAGGAAGGTCGTCATCGGCACGCCCGGAATGGCAGGCAGCTTCTTCGCCGCAAAGGGGCCATCCCCCGGCGCAATGGTGTAGTCCTGCCAGCCACCGAGCCCGGGACGCACGCGATCCCCGACCGCGAAACCGGGATGGTTCGAGGCCTCGACCACCCCCAGGGTCCCGCCACGCATCACCTCGCCAATACCGACCGGCGGCATGTACTGTTCCTGATCCGACATCCAGATGCGGTTGGTGGGATCGAGCGACAGGTAGACGTTGCGCACGAGGATCTCGCCCTGGCCCGGGACGGGCACGGCCGATGTCACGAGTTCGAGGTCGCCTTCGCTGATGTCACCCACCGGGCGCCGGCGCAGGCGCCACTGACGGTTCTGTTGCATGCCACTCTCCGGAAGCGAAGGCCGATGCAGTAAATTCGACCTTCGGGTTGGGACCTGAAACCCCCGCGGGCCCGCGCGATGCGAAAGTCTACACGCAGGCCCTCTTCCCGACCGACCACGTAAAGGAGCACGCCATGGCTGCTGCAGCGAATCTATCCCACCCGGCAACCGGGGTCAGCCTGATCGTATTCGAAAATCCGCCGATGAACTTCGGCACACGCGACCTCGCCGTCCGGATTCTCAAGGCGCTTGAGGCAGCGGTTCAGGCGGGCAGCAGGGTCGCCGTGCTCGCGTCGGACACGCCGGGATATTTCCTTGCACACTGGTCCCTGCAGGAGATCATCGACCTGCCGCGGCCGGAACCTGCCGCATCAGAAACCCGGCGGACGCGCCCCGGCCTGTTCGAGGTGATCGAAACCTTGCCGATGGTCGTGATCGCCGCCAACAACGGGCAGGCCTGGGGCGGTGGCGCCGAACTCAGCTGGGCATGCGACCTGCGTATCGCGGCCGAGTCTGCAACCTATGCGCAGCCCGAGGTGGCTCTGGGCATCATCCCCGGTGCGGGCGGATCCACGCGCCTTGCGCGGCTCGTCGGTCAGTCACGCTGCATGGAAATGATCCTGGACGCACGGCCGGTCAGCGCCCGGGCAGCGCTTGCCATGGGGGCGATCAACCGGGTCGTGCCGGATGCGTCCCTGCGGGAGGAGGCGCTTGCCTGGGCAACGCACCTTGCGCAGTGGCCCGCAGAAGCGCTCGCAGCGTGCAAGCGCAGCCTTGTCGAGGGACGCGACCTGCCGCTCGAGGCGGCCAGGCGAAACGAGAGCCGGATATTCGCGGCGTTGGCGGGAAGCGAAGCGTCCCTGCAGAGAATGCGGGACGTCGAAGAAAAATATGCAGGCGGCGCGGATTCGTATTCGGCGCTCGGCTTTGCACGGCGCTGACCTCCCCGGTGGCAAGCTAGCCGAGCTGTTTTGGCCGGTAGATCGCGGTGTGGCGCACCTGCGCAAGCGGACGCATTCCATCGCCCGACACGAGCACATCGAGCTCGACGAACAGGTGGCCCTTGCGCTCGTCGTTGGCCGCCACGCGCGCATCGGCACACAGGGTTTCACCCACACGCGCGATGCCCAGGTTCTGCACCGCACTGCCGACATGAATCCATGGACCCAGCCGCACGCTCTGCAGCAGTGCCTGGTTGCACATGCGCAAGACCAGCCCCGGATGCACCAGCTGTTCGCTTGCGTACAACGGATCCGTTTCGCGCACGTCCCGCAGATAGTCGGCGGCCACCTGCGCGCTGACTTCGAACGCGCGCGCGTGCAAGCTCCCGCCCCACGGGCAGCGTGTCCGGACCGGCGGCGGGACGCGCATCCATGCCCGGCGGCTCGCCGCGCGCGAACAACCCCGTCGGCGGCGCGGCCGGTGCACTCTCGGGCAGGCTCGCCGATCCGCTGGCACAGCACACGCCACGCGAATGCAGCTCAAGCGCCATCGCATCACCCTCCAGGCGCCCGCCGGCCTCCGCGAGGTCGCCGTCATAGACCGGTAGCGTGAAGCGGCAGGCTGCGGTTCCGCGCTCCAGAAACGCACGGCCCCAGTGCGCCACCGGCAGGTGCATCATGTAGGCGTACATCTCCACCCCGGGAACCAGCGCGCCGGAAAACCCCAGCTTGCGGGCAACCGTGTCGTCGTGGATCTTGTTCTCCGAGGCATGCGAGATGTTGTATGCCTGCACGCGATGGGAATTCATCTGCCGGCCCCGGCGCTACTTCAAGTGCTTTGCAAGGAACGCCATCGTCCGGCCCCAGGCCAGTTCGGCGGCGACGGGGTCGTACTTGATGATCGGCAGATTTTTCGAGTCCGCAGTCTCGTTTGCGAAGGCATGTTTCGCGTCATAGCGATGGAACTCGTAGCCCGTCCCGGCGGCGGTCAGCATTTTCTCGAGCTCGTCGACTTTCGCGATGGGAAACGCCGCATCCTGCGTGGCCCAGTGGCCCATCAGCGGCGCCTTGATCTTCTTCGCATCGACGTATTCCAGCGGCGGAAATCCGTACCAGATCACGCCCGCATCGGCTTCAGGAACGTTGACGGCGCTGAGCAGCGTCAGCGCGCCGCCCATGCAGAATCCGGTCACACCGACCTTCGCGCTGCCGGAACCCTTCAGGTACTGCACCGCGCCACGCACGTCCTGGCCGGCCGCATCGCCGAAATCGAGGCTGTTCATCAGATGCTCGGCCTCGTTGGCCTGCAGGGCGACCTTGCCGCGATAGAGGTCCGGCACCAGCGCCCGGTAGCCGGCCGCAGCCATCCTGTCGGCCACGCCGCGGATCTGGTCGTTCAGGCCCCACCATTCCTGGATCACCACCATCCCGGGTGCTGCGGCGCCCTGCGCAGGCTCGGCCAGATAGCCGACGACTTCCTTGCCGTCGGGCCGTTTGTAGTTGATCGTCTTTCCCATTGTGTCCTCCTCGTTTGATCCGGTTCGTTCGTCACTCTGCGCTGTGGCTCGCCTGCGCGGACGGCATGCCCGCACGCCCGGGTCGCCGCGCAATCCACACGACCACCGCAAGCGACAGGAACAGCATGCCCGAAATCCAGAACAGGTCGACGGTACCCATCATCTTTGCCTGCGTTTCCACCGCCCGATCGAGCAGACCCAGTGCCTGCCCGGGGGTGAATCCGAGCGCCTGCATCGCATCCAGCGCCGACCTGCTCGCCGGGTCTTCGCCGGTGACGTGTTCCACCAGCTGCGCCCGGTGCAGCGCCGCACGTTCGTCCCACAGGGTGATCGACATCGAAGCACCGAACGCGCCTGCAGTGTAGCGCACGAAATTCGACAGGCCGGCGGCCGCCGGTATGCGCTCCGGCGCAATGCCCGAGAGCAGCAAGGCAGTCAGCGGCATGAAGAACATCACCGAGGCCGCGCCCTGGATGATGGTCGGCACCACGATGGTCCACGGATCGGCTTCGATATTGAAACCGGCACGCGCGAACGACACACCGGCAAAGATGATGAAGGCCACCGTTACCGTCGGGCGCGGGTCGCGCACATGCACACTGCGCCCGAGTATCGGCGCGATCAGGATGGACAACAGTCCCACCGGCGCCATGGCCACGCCCGCCCAGGTCGGCGTGTAACCCATGACCGTCTGCAGCCAGAGCGGCATCACCACCATGGTGCCGAAAAAGATGGCGTAACCCAGGGACTGCGCTGCAGTCCCGGTCCAGAAATTTCGCAGGGCAAACAGGGACAGGTCGACGACCGGGTGCGGGTTGTCCAACAGCTCCCAGACAAGGAACACCGCAAACCCCGCGACGGCCACGCAGGCGAGCGCGACGATCTCGCCGGAAGAAAACCAGTCGAGTTCCTTGCCCTTGTCGAGCATGATCTGCAATGCGCCCACCCAGAGCGTCAGCAGCACGATGCCCACGAGGTCCACCGGCACCTTGCGCGTGGGTGATTCACGCTCCCGATAGATCGTCCACGTGAGCCCCGCGACAAGCATGCCCACGGGGACGTTGAGGTAGAACAGCCACGGCCAGGTGGCCTGTTCGGAGATCACGCCGCCCAGAAGCGGACCGGTCACCGGCGCGACCAGCGCGGTCATGGACCACAGCGCGAGCGCGAATCCGGCCCGCTCGCGCGGAAAGGTGGACATCAGCAGCGACTGCGACAACGGCACCATCGGACCCGCGACCAGGCCCTGGATCACGCGAAATGCGACCATCGATTCGAGGCTCGTGGCCATGCCGCAGAGGAGCGAGGTCAACGTGAACAAAATGACCGAGGCGAGGAACAGCCGCACCTGGCCGAATCGCGTGGTGAGCCAGCCCGTGAGTGGCAGGGAAACGCCGATCGCCACCGCGTACGAGGTGATGATCCAGGTGCCCTGCGTCGGGCTTACGCCGAGATCGCCCGAAATGGTCGGAATCGACACGTTGGTGACCGACGTGTCGAGGATGGTCATGAACGTGCCCGCCGAAAGCGCGATCGCACCGATCATGCGCTCCACGCCCTGCAGTGGCCGTTGCATCGGCGCCGCCGGTGCCGCGCTGCTCACGGGCGGTTCGCTCCGGTCATGAGGGCAATGCGAGAATTCAGTGTCATATTTCCTCCACTGACCCAGTGTCGCATGCAAGGGGAAATTGCGGAATTTCCGGGCGCGAAACTGCGAAACCGGTCAAACTAGAGGGTCTTTCACCAGTTCATCGATCGGAACCACCATGAGTCACTCAAAAACGCTGGAAACGCGGCGCAAAAAAGGCAAGGTCAAGAAGACCCTCGCACGGGAAGCCAAGCTCGCGGAAAAACTGAAAAAGCAGGCAGCAAAAAAATAGCGCTGCGGGGGTAACGGGGGAACCGTAGGGTCCCCTGTTCCTGGCGGGGGTAACGGGGGAACCGTTGGATCCCCTGTTCCTATCGGATGGTTTGAAAGAATTCGCGCATCAGGAACGCCTCGAGCTCGGCGCTGTCTGCGACGCGTGAAGACAACGTCACGTCGCGGCCAAGCCGCACGGACTCCCAGAGGAAATCGTCTTTCGCATGCTCGCGGATGATCGCGATCATCCGGCGAACCACGGCCAGCTCTATGCTCGGGTTGCTGCCGCGCCTGACCTCGATCACCTGCTGCGAGTTTCGCCGGATCTCCTTGTTCCAGCCAAAGAAGATGAACTCCGCCTCGGTGTAGTTCAGGCGCTGGATCTGGAAGATGCCGCCGCCCGGCAGCTTGTCGGCCCCGAACCCCGGCGTGCGGTTCAGGCCGAGATTCTCCGCGACCGCGCGATTGTGACGTTCCTGCTCGGTTTCCCCGGGTGGCTGTGGCGGGCTGCCCTGCGACGACGCAGCGGCCGGCGGTGCGCGTGCGCCGCGGCGCGCGGCGATATAGGCCGCGAGATCGGTAACGGGCGGTGCGCGTTCCGGCTCCGCGCGCGGCGGCGGGACGGAAATCGGCGCAGGCGATGCAAGTGCAATGACCGGCGGTGCCGCAGGCGGCACGACCGGGACTCGTCGCCCGCGCGCTTTCGCAGCTGGGCTCCGCGAGGATGGGGCCGGCGCACGAACGGCCGGTGTCGACGGGGGTGCGGCGCGCGACGCGGGTGTCGGCGCGGGGGCCAGCCTGACGGAAAGCGAACCGCTGGGTTTGCCTGGCTTGAGATCCTCGAAAGGCAGGCTGGGAATTTTCGGCAGCCATCCGGTCAGCAGCGCCGTGTGGAACAACAGCGACAGCACAAACGCAATCCAGATGGTCGGGATCGAAATCCGGTCGTACTGACCGCGATCGGCGTCGAGCGATGCGCTCATCGGTTGCCGGGCTTGCCACGGCAACGGGCGCACGGCGATGCGACCGGTCCCGCGGGGCTGCCTCCCTATTCCTGCGGCTTGGAAAAGACCGTCATGTCAACCTGGTCCAGGTTCCAGGTCTGCAGCGCCTCGCAATTGGGGCATTCGGTCGTCCGTTCTGTGTAGGTCAGATCGATCAGGGATTCGCGGGTCGCGCTCAGGCCCGTCGGGATCCATCGCCTGCATTTCGCACATTGTATTCTGAGCATCGGCATGGGGACCTCCCGCTGCGAGTCCGTTCCCGTGAATATACTGCAACGCGGCCGGACCTTCGCAGGCCCGTGCGCTCAGTCGCGCGAACGGACCGTCAGGCTCTGCGTGGACCGGCCGACCAGGCCGGTCTGGTCGAAAATGCGCCCTTCGGCGAGCCCGCCGCCGCCCGGACCGATCCAGGTGCGCGCATCGATGCAGATCCACTCTCCCAGCGGCCGGCGCAGGAGGTTGATGGTCAGATCCGAATTGACGAACACGTATTTGCGTATGTCGAGCACCGCGCTGATGCCGTTGCCCGAATCCGCTGCGACTGCGACGCGTTCGATCGCGCAGGGTGTGTCGCCGGCAACCAGCGGGTGGCGCAGCCGGAACCAGACTGCCGACGGACCACGAAAAAAGACACCTTCAGCCACCCGGCTGTCGATGAGGTCCGGATATCCGATGGAATGCATAGCAAACGGAAACCGCGCATCGGGGGACGCCTCCACCGTGCGCGGCGCCTGCGGCAGCGGATGACCGGGGAGGCCCGCAGGGACCTCGATTGCGGTTTCGCGCTGTGCGACGGCGGTGAATCGCGCGAGGTCCTTTCCGCCGGAAACGAGCCGCGCAGAAAAATGCGCCACATTGCGTCCGGCATATTCAGTCTGCACCTCGACGGACAACTGCGCGATCGGGACCGGACGCAGCAGGTTGGCCGTGAGCCGCGCAATGTGGCCAAGCCCGAGTGCCGCCGCAGCGCGCTCTATGGCACCTGCGACAAGCGCAATCGGCGGTCCCCCGTGCTGGTGGTCCGGGTGCCATGGCCCGCGCGTCAGGCCGCTCGAGGCGTAGGCGCCGTTTCCCAACGCGACGTAGGCGCTTTTGGGTGTGTCCTCGGGTGCGTGGTCTTCGCTCATCGCCATAGTATGCCGGGTTGCCCTGCGGATTTCCTCAGGCCCCCGTGCCCGTCCCGATTTCCGCGCCCGATTCGACATCGCCCAGGCGCGCCAGCCCATGGTCGATCAGCGCGTGCAGCGCAGCCACCTGCCCCTCACCCAGCTTTTCCCTGAGCGTACGCTGTGCCCGCTTCCAGCAGCCCTTTGCCTCGGCGTGCTTGGCACGACCCGCGGCCGTCATGCGCACGAGGCGGCTGCGCGCGTCCCGTCCGGGGCCCTGCTTCACCCAGCCCAGATCGATCAGCACCTTCAGGTTGCGCGTCAGCGTGGAAGCGTCCAGGCCCATGCGCTGCGCAAGCTCGGCCGGCCTGAGCGGCTCGAACGCCACCACGTGCGAGAGGAGTGAATACTGGGTGCCCTTCAGGCCGGCCAGCGACATCTGCGCATCGTAGTGGCGCGCAACCGCCCGAAGCAGCTGGCGCAGCTTGAAGTTCGTGCAGCCCGTTGGACGCAGCGCCGGCTGCGCGGAAGATTGGACATTGGATCCGGCCATCTATATATTGTAGCTGCAATATTTGTAGCTGCAACCTTAATTCACGCATCCGCCATGTCCCTGACCACCGGTCCGATCCTCCCGACGCTGCTGCGCCTGGCCCTGCCCAACGTGATCGCGATGAGCATGACCGTATTGGTCGGCATCGCCGAGACCCGCTACGTCGGCCTGCTGGGCACCGCACCGCTGGCGGCGATGGCGCTGGTGTTCCCGTTCGCGATGCTGGTGCAGATGATGTCGGCGGGTGCCATGGGCGGCGGTGTGTCTTCCGCCGTGAGCCGCGCGCTGGGTGCCGGCGACGCCGCGCGCGCGCGCACCCTCGCGCTGCACGCCGTGGTGATCGGCGTGCTCGCGGGCGCGGTCACCTCGGTGGTGTTGATCGTTTGGGGTCCCGCCCTGTACCGCTTTCTCGGTGGCTCGGGTGCGGTGCTTGCCGAGGCCACGCGTTATTCGGGTGTTCTGTTCACCGGGGCCGTGCTGATCTGGCTGGTCAACACGCTCGCTTCGATATTGCGCGGCACCGGGGACATGCGCGTGCCCTCGCTCGCACTGCTCGGCATTGCCGTCGTGCAGATCGCGCTCGGCGGCGCGCTCGGTCTCGGATTCGGTCCGATCCCGCGACTGGGCATGGTCGGCGTCGCGCTCGGCCAGCTCGTGGCGATGGGCGGTGGTGTGGTGTTCCTCGCGTGGTGGCTGCTGAGCGGCAACGCGCGGCTGCGCCTGGGCTGGCGGGGCGTGAAGCTGCGCGGCGAATTGTTCGCAGACATCCTCAAGGTGGGCGCCCTGGCCTGTCTCTCGCCAGTGCAATCGGTGCTCACCGTGCTGATCTTCACCGGGCTTGTGGCACGCCTTGGCGTCGCGCCGCTCGCCGGATACGGGATCGGGCAGCGCCTTGAGTTCCTGCTGATTCCGATCGCCTTCGGCATCGGCGTTGCCTCCGTCCCCATGGTCGGCATGGCGATCGGCGCCGGCAACTTTGCGCGTGCGCGCCGGGTTGCATGGACCGCCGGCCTGGTGTCAGCGGTGAACGTGGGACTGATCGGTCTTCTGGTGTTCATCGCGCCCGACCTCTGGGCCGGAATGTTCAGCAACGATCCTCTGGTGCTCGACTATGCACGCCAGTACCTGCATTGGGCCGGACCGGGGTTTGCGCTGTTCGGCCTCGGGCTGACCCTGTATTTCGCCTCGCAGGGTTCGGGGCGCGTACTCGGGCCGGTACTGGCTTCGACACTGCGACTCGCAGTCGTCGCCGGTGCCGGGACCTGGCTGTTGTCGCGCAGCGCACCGGCATGGCAGTTCTTCGCCCTGGTCGGCATCGCGATGGCGATCTACGGGCTGGCCACGGCCGCAGCGATCCGCCTCACGCGCTGGGGACCGAAGCCCGGCGCCTCGGGCTAGTCGGTTCCGCCCTCGACCGGATAGCGCTGTGCGCGCCAGCGCAGCATTCCACCGGCCAGATTCGCCACCTGGCCGTACCCGGCGTTCCTGAGAAGCACACAAGCCTGCGCGGACCGCGCCCCCGAGCGGCACACCACCACGATCGGCTGGTCCTTCGACAAATCGCCGAGTCGTTCGGTCAGCGTCCCCAGCGGGATCAGCCTGGCACCGGCGATATGTCCGAGCGCGCCCTTGTATTCGGTCAGTTCGCGCACATCCACCAACTGCACCCGGCCGAGGTTTTCCTCCAGGCCGTTGGGCTGGATCTCCCAGATGCCGGCAAAGGTGTAGGACAGCGCGGCCCAGGCCTGCTCCGCGGCCGCGCTCGCCACGGCTTCCGCGCCGGGCTCCCCGCATCGCAGATTGGCCGGCACCGCAACCTGCATCAGCTTGGGATGCGCGAGCCCGAGGTTATCCATGTAGCCGACGAAATCACCCTCGCCGATGGATTCGGCCAGGCGCGGGTTGTACCTCTTCTCCTCGCCCACGCTCGACGCCGTGAGTCCGCGGTAGTCGTGTCCCGGATACAGCAGGCAGTCTTCGGGGAGGGTGAACAGCCGCTCGCGCACCGAACGGAACAGGCGCTGGGCACTGCCCTGCTGAAAATCCGTGCGCCCGCAGCCACGGATCAGCAGCGCATCCCCCGTAAAGGCCATCGACTGGTCGTCGAGCACATAGCTCATGCAGCCGCTGGTATGGCCGGGCGTCGCGCGCGCCTCGAGCGCATGTGCGCCAAATGTCACGCGATCGCCGTCGGCAAGCGCGCGGTCCGCTCCCTCGGCGCCGCTGGCCTTCGAGAGCGCGATCTGCGAACCCAGGCGCCGCTTCAGGAGCGTGGCGCCGGTGACGTGGTCGGCATGCACGTGCGTCTCCAGCGTGTACAGCAGCCTGAGGCCCAGTTCCTCGACCAGCGCGGCATCGCGCCGCGCGTGCTCGAATACAGGGTCGATCAGCACGGCTTCGCGCGTGGCCGGGTCGGCCAGCAGATACGTATAGGTCGACGACTGCGGGTCAAACAACTGACGGAAGATCGGGGACACCGGCTAGTGGTGTATGTAGGATTCGAGCTGCTGGATCATGAACTGCTGCTCTGCGATCGTTTCCTTGACCAGGTCGCCGATCGACAACATGCCGATCAGCTTTCCATGCTCGATCACGGGCAGGTGGCGGATGTGCTTTTCAGTCATCAGGGCCATGCATTCTTCGGTGCTGTTGTCGGGCTGCACGCAGACCGGGCGCTCGGTCATGATTTCCCTGACAGGCGTGTCGTGCGAA
Source organism: uncultured beta proteobacterium (assembly GCA_963844255.1). Classification (GTDB taxonomy): domain Bacteria; phylum Pseudomonadota; class Gammaproteobacteria; order Burkholderiales; family SG8-39; genus SZAS-79. The sequence continues at coordinate 31,194 of CAWJNP010000023.1, read as the reverse complement.
GACTTGCCGTTCAGGATCACCTTGCGCGCGTAATCGCGTTCCGAGACGATGCCCACGAGCCGGTCATCCTCGACCACCAGCAGGGCGCCGACGTTCTTCTCCGCCATCAGCTTGAGGGCGTCGAATACCCGCTCGCCGGGTCCGGTTGTGCACAGGGAGCCCATCTTGCCCGCCAAAAGCTGCCTGACTGTCTTCATCGCATCCTCCCGCCGCCGAGGTTCGCAAAGTCTAGTCCCAACCGGCGGCTTTGGGCAGACATCGTCTTCGCGCTGCAATAAAATTACAGCCAATCGAGGAGGGACGCACCATGGGACTGAGCTTTCGCAAACTGCATCCGAGCTTTGCCGCGGAAGTCGGCGGCATCGACCTGCGCAGCGCCACCGACCGCGCGACGCTCGAGGAAATCCGCGCCGGGATGGACGAGTACGCGGTGCTGGTGTTTCGCGACCAGCCGTTCGCCGATGACGAGCAGCTCCAGTTCGCCACGCGATTCGATGGCACCCTGCACTCGAAGACCGGCGCCTCGGTGCTGAAGAAGAACCGCTTCGGCAACGAAGCCCTGACCGACATCTCCAACGTCGACGAGTCCGGCGGCCTCTACAAGGCCGAGGATCGCCGACGCATGTACGGGCTGGGCAACCGCCTGTGGCACACCGATGCCTCGTTCCAGGACCCACCGGGGCGCTACTCGCTGCTCTCCGCAAAGGTCATTCCCACGGTCTCGGCCGACACCGAATTCGCCGACATGCGCGCAGCCTACGATGCGCTGGAACCGGAGGTCCGCGATTCGCTGGAGGGACTGCGCGTGCACCATTCAATCGCCCATTCGCGCCAGACGCTGGGCTTCGAATTCTCGGCCCAAGAGCTGGAACTGCTCAAGGGTGCGGAACACCCGCTCGTGCGCACCAATCCGCGCACCGGCCGGCGCTCGCTGTACCTCGCATCGCACGCCTCGCGCATCATCGGGCGGCCGGTTCCCGAAGGAAGGCTGCTGCTGCGCGAACTCATGGATTGCGCAATCGCGCCGCAGTTCGTGTACCGGCACGCGTGGCGGGTCGGGGACCTGGTGATCTGGGACAACCTCGCGACCATGCATCGCGGCCGGAGTTTCGATGACGCAACGCACCGGCGCGAACTGCGCCGCGTGACCACACTGGACGTCGAAGGCGCCGTGCAGATCTCGGCCGTGGCCTGATCAGCGCCCCCCCGCTACTTCAACCCCCGGCACTTCAGCCCTTCGGCGCGTCTTCCAGGCCGCCGACGTAGAAGCGGTTCAGGGTCGGCGCGATGATGAGCTCGTTCACGCAGGTCCGGGCGGGCATGGTGGCGAGGAACAGGATCGCCTGCCCCACGTCTTCGGGCTGCACCATGCGATCCCGCATCTCCTTCGAGGGCGGTACCGGACGCTTCTCCATGATCGGCGTGGCCACCTCACCCGGCAGGATCGAACTCGCACGGATGCCGTGCACGCACTCTTCCATGTTGATCGACTCCGACAGCGCAATCACCGCGCTCTTGGTCGCGTTGTAGGCCGGGCCGGTCAGCTTGGAAGCGTAACGACCCGCCCAGGACGAGACGTTGACGATCAGGCCGTCCTTCTGTTTGCGCATCGCGGGCAGCACCGCGTGGCAGCAGTAGAACAGGCCCGAGAGGTTGATCGCCACCACGTCGTCCCAGGCCTCGGCCGTCACGACATCGAAGTTGCGCTTGGTCGCGTTCGTTCCGGCGCTGTTGACGAGAATGTCGATCCGGCCGTGCTTTGCGAGAATCGCCTCCGCCGCCGCCTTCACGGCCTTCTTGTCCGCCACATCGAGCTGGATGACTTCCGCGCTCCCCAGCGCCTTCAGGGTCTTCTCCGCGCTGGCGTTGGTTGCCGCGGTACGGCCGGACACCACGACGTGCGCACCGGCCTTGACGAGTTCGACCGCACCCGCAAGGCCGATGCCGCTGCCGCCCCCGGTGACCCAGGAAATCTTTCCCTTCAGGCTTGCGCTCATCCCGTCGCTCCTTTGCGCTTCAGCGCTTTGCGTACTGCTTCTTGCCGAACAGGATCTCGCGCTCCTTGTCGGTGTGCGGACCGGCACGGCGGACACCGGCGAGCACCTCGAGCGCGCGCTTCACGGCAGGCCGATCGAGGATCCCGTCGCGCCAGCGCTTCAGGCGCGGGTAGTCCTCGACCTTGACCCCCTGGCGCTCGGGAAACCGCAGCCAGGGCACGATCGCCATGTCGGCGATCGTGTACTCGTCGCAGGCGATGTATTTCGATTCCTTCAGGCGACGGTCGATCACGCCGTAGAGGCGGTTGGCTTCGTTGCTGTAGCGTGCCATCGCGTAGGGAAGTTTTTCGGGCGCATAGCCGAGAAAGTGGTGCGCCTGGCCGAGCATCGGACCCACGCCGCCCATCTGGAACATCAGCCACGACAGGGTCGACCATTTGTCCGCCAGGTCTTCGGGCAGGAAGCGTCCGCTCTTGGAAGCCAGGTAGATGAGCATCGCGCCGGACTCGAACATCGACAGCGGCTTGCCGCCGGGGCCGTCGGTGTCGACCATCGCAGGCATCTTGTTGTTCGGCGAGATCTTGAGGAACGCCGGCTTGAACTGGTCGCCTTCGCCGATGTTGACCGGATGCACGCGGTAGGGAATCCCCGTCTCCTCGAGCATGATGTGGACCTTGTGTCCGTTCGGCGTGGGCCAGGTGTAGAGCTCGATCATTTTTCGTCCTTGTCGTAGATCACCAGCATGCCGGGCATGAGCCTGCGTCCCGGATTTGTCAGGCGAGTTTCACCAGCTGCTTGCCGAAATTCCTGCCCTGCAAGAGGTCGACGAGACCCTGCGGCGCCTTGTCGAGCCCCTCCAGCACCGACTCGCGGTACTTGATCCTGTCCTCGGCCAGCAACCCCGAGAGTGCGCGTATGCCTTCGGGATAGCGGCTCACCCAGTCGTACACGATCATGCCCTGCATGCGGATCCGGTTGACCAGCACCGAACGCATCATTTTCATGCCATAGGGTTCGGTGGCGTTGTAGTCCGAGATCAGGCCGCAGACGACCATGCGCGAACCGAAATTCATGCGCGCCATCACCGAGTCCATGATTTCCCCGCCCACGTTCTCGAAGTACACGTCGATGCCCTGGGGACACGCCGCCGCGAGCGCCTCGCCGAGATTGCCCGCCTTGTAATCCACGCAGGCGTCGAACCCGAGTTCCTTGACCGTGAACTCGCATTTCGCCTTGCCGCCGGCGATGCCGACCACCCGGCAGCCCGAGGCCTTGCCCAGTTGCCCGACGACGCTGCCGACCGCGCCCGACGCAGCAGACACCACCAGCGTATTGCCCGCGCGCGGATGGCCGATTTCATACAGGCCGAAGTACGCCGTCAGGCCCGGCATGCCGAGCACGCCGAGGTAGTACGAAAGCGGCGCACGGGTGCCATCCACTTTGCTCAGGTCCGCGCCATTGGCCGCGCCGAACGACTGCCAGCCCAGCGACGTCAGCACGTGATCACCCGGCTTGAACCCCGGATGCTTCGACTCAAGCACCTCGCCGACCGTCTGACCGACCATGACCGAGTCGATCGCCACCGGCGCCACATAGCTCTTGGCCTCGCTGATGCGGCCGCGCATGTAGGGGTCCAGCGAGAGCCACAGGTTCTTTACCAGCACCTCGCCTTCCTTCGGTACCGGAATCGTCCCGGCTTCGAGACGAAAATTCTCCGGCCTGACCGGGCCTTCCGGCCGGCTGGCGAGTACGACAATCTTGTTCATCAATGCAAACCTCGAAGAAAAACTGCTTTCAACTGCGGGGAAGCCCCGATGTTAACGCACACCGGGAGGGCGAACCGCGCGCGACAGCGGACCTAGCCCGGCTCCCGCCAGGACGGCTTACGCTTCTCAAAAAAGGCGCGTATGCCCTCTTTCGCCTCCGCACCCGCGCGCGCCTCGGCGAGGACCGCCGCCGTTTCCGCTGCAAGGCGAGGCGAGATCGCCGCCTTCCCCACGCGCGCGAGAAGCTTCTTGGAGCGCGCGAGGGCCTGTGGTCCCGCAGCGGCGAGCTGCGCACACAGCCTGTCGACACAGGCATCGAGTTCTGCGGCCGGAACACATTCGTGCGCAAACCCGAGGCGCACCGCGGTGCCTGCTGAAAACCGCTCGCCCGTGAGTATGTAACGCCGCGCCTGTTGCTCGCCCATCGCACGCACGAGATACGGACTGATCATTGCGGGCACCAGGCCGATGCGCGTTTCCGGAAGGCAGAATTCCGCTTCTTCCGCGGCAAGGATGAGGTCGGATGCCGCAACCAGACCCATGCCGCCGGCAAACGCCGCGGCGTGTACGCGCGCCACCACCGGCTTCGGAAAGGTGTGGATGCGATACAACAGCTTTGCAAAGCGCCCCGCATCGCGCCTGGCCTTGGGCTTGCTGAATTTCGCCGCCACTTCCATGCGCCCGAGGTCGCCACCCGGCGCAGAAGGCGGCGCCACGCCCCGCGAGCACGAGCACGCGTACGCGCGCATCCTTCTCCAGCGCGTCGAATGCCGCGCCCAGTGCGGTGGTCAGTTCCTCGTTCAATGCATTGCGCACCGCCGGCCGGTTGAGCCACAACCAGACAACCGGGCCGCGCCGTTCTATTTCGAGGACTGCCGCAGTCGTTGCCACGCCGCGCTCAGCCCAGCTGCAGGCGCTGCCGCGCGCTGACGTATTCCCGGCCGAGCTGCGCGACCACGCCGGCAACAGGCATGATCTCCCTGATCTGGCCCACGCCCTGTCCCGCACTCCAGATATCGCGCCAGACTTTCTTTTCCGCGCCGCTCTCCGAGCCGTAGTTCATCTTGTTCGGGTCGGACTTCGGCAGGTTCTTCGGATCGAACCCGGCATTGACCACGCTGTGCTTCAGGTAGTTGCCATGCACGCCCGAGAAAAGATCCGTATAGACGATGTCGGCCGCGGCCGAGCGCAGGATCTCTTCCTTGTAGCGCTCGGGCACGCTGGCCTCCGGCGTGGCGAGGAACCGCGTACCGATGTAGGCGAGGTCCGCACCCGAGGCCAGCGCCGCGAGAATGGCGTCGCCCGTGGTGATCGCGCCCGACAGCACGATGGGCCCATCGAAAAATCGCCTGACTTCGCCGACCAGTGCAAACGGCGACAGCGTGCCCGCGTGGCCGCCGGCGCCCGCGCAGACGAGGATCAGTCCGTCGACCCCGGCCTCAAGTGCCTTCTCCGCATGCCGCACGCTGATGATGTCGTGCAGCACGATGCCGCCGTAGGAATGCACCCCGTCGACGACTTCGTGCGGCGCACGCAACGAGGTAATCGTGATCGGCACTTTGTGGCGGATGCAGACCTCCAGATCGTGCCCGAGCCGGTCGTTCGACTTGTGCGCAATCTGGTTGACCGCGTACGGCGCCACGATGGCACCGGGATTGGCCGCCCGGTGTGCCTCGAGCTCGGTCTCGATCTGCGTGAGCCAGGTGTCGAGCGCCTCCTTCGGACGCGCATTCAGTGCCGGGAATGAACCCACCACCCCGGCCTTGCACTGCTCGATCACGAGGCGCGGATTGCCCGCAATGAACAGCGGCGAGCAGATGACGGGCAGAGCGAGATTCTGCAGTATGGGCGGCAGCGACATCAGGCCAGCGTTCCGCCCTTGGCCGCGAGGTCGCGCAGCAGTTTCGGCGGAGCGAAACGGGGGCCGTACTTGCTGGTGAATTCATCCGCGCGTGCGACGAACTTCGCCATGCCGATCCCGTTGATGTACTGCAGCGCCCCGCCGGTCCACGGCGGAAAACCGATGCCGAAGATCGAGCCGATGTTGCCGTCGCCGACGTTGGTCAGCACGCCTTCCTCCAGGCAGCGCGCGGTCTCGATCGCCTGCCGGTAGAGGATGCGTTCCTTCAGTTCCTCGAAATCCCAGGCCGCGCCCGCCTTCGCGAACGTTTTTGCGAGTTCCGGCCAGAGGAATTTCTTCGCAGCCGCAGGATACTCGTAGAAACCGCCACCGGCCGCGCGTCCCGGCCGCTTGAACTCCTTCACCATGCGCACGATCACATCCTGCCCGGGCGGCGAGACATAGGTCTTGCCCTCGGCCTCCATGTCGGCCTTGGTCTGCTCCATGACGTGCAGCGACAGGGACATCGAGGTCTGGTCGATCACCTCGAGCGGCCCGACCGGCATGCCCGGCCAGCCGCCCCGCGCTCTCGATCACTGCCGGGGGAATCCCTTCCGACAACATCGAGCAGCCCTCCATCACGAAGGTGCCGAACGTGCGGCTGGTGTAGAAGCCGCGCGAGTCGTTGACCACGATCGGGGTCTTGCCGATCGCCAGCACATAGTCGTAGGACCGCGCGATCGTCTCGGGCGAGGTTTTCTCGCCCTTGATGATCTCGACCAGCGGCATGCGGTCCACGGGCGAAAAGAAATGCAGGCCGATGAAGTTCTCGGGCTTGGCAGATGCCTTGGCCAGTCCCGTGATCGGCAGCGTGGAAGTGTTGGACGCAAAGATGCCGCCCGGCGCGAGCTTCGGTTCGGACTCCTTCGTCACCTGCGCCTTGAGTTCGCGCTTCTCGAACACGGCCTCGATGATCAGGTCGCAGCCGGCAAGGTCGTCGACGCTGGCCGTCGGCGTGATCAGGCCGAGGGGTTCGAGCCCCTTCTTGCGCTTCGACAGAATCTTCTCGGTGTAGCCGCTGCCCTTTTCGGCCGCCTCCATCGAGACATCCTTCAGCACGCAGGCGATGCCGCGGGTCGCCGTCGCGTAGGCGATCCCGCCGCCCATCATGCCGGCGCCGAGGATGCCGACCTTCGCGGGCTTCCATCTCGGAATGTCCTTCGGGCCGCGACGCGCCCGACTTGATCGCGGTCATGTTGAAGAAGAACGCCGTGATCATGTTCTTCGCGACCTGCCCCACCGCCACCTTGGCCAGGTAGCGCGATTCGATCCGCATCGCGGTATCGAAATCCACATATGCGCCCTCGACCATGGCAGACAGGATCGCCTCGGGCGCCGGATACAGGCCGCGCGTTTTTTCGCTCAGCATCGCCGGCGCAACCGCCAGCATCTGCGACACCTGCGGCGAATTCGGATTGCCGCCGGGCATGCGGTAGTCTTTCGCATCCCAGGGCTGCACCGGCGCAGGATTGGCCTTGATCCATTCGCGCGCCATGGTCATCGCGCCGGCCGCGTCCTTGGCGAGTCCTTGCAGCAGCCCGAGCTTGGCCGCGTCGGCCGGCCGCATCAGCTTGCCTTCGATCAGATACGGAAACGCCGCCTGCAGGCCCAGCAGACGCGTGAGCTTGGTGACCCCGCCGGCGCCGGGGATCAGCCCGAGCGTGACTTCGGGAAACCCGAGCTGGATCTTCGGATCGTCGACGCAGATGCGGCAATGCGCGGCGAGCGCGATTTCGAAACCACCGCCCAGCGCCGTGCCGGCGAGTGCCGCGACCACCGGCTTGCCGAGCTTTTCGAGTTTGCGGAAATCGGCCTTGATGGCCTCGATCTCGTGAAACATCCGGGGCCCATCGGACGCGGTGAGCTTGACCACGTCCTTCAGTTCGGCGCCGGCGAAAAAAGTCTTCTTGGCCGATGCGAGGATCACGCCGTCGAAGGATGCCTTCTCCTTTTCCAGGCGCTCGACGGTCTCAGAAAACGCATTCTTCCAGGCCTCCGACATCGTGTTGACCGACGCTTCGAGCGCGTCGAAGGTGATCGTGACGACGCGGTCCGCGCCGAGTTCGTATTTGATCGGTGACATCAGACTCGCTCGATGATGGTGGCGATCCCCATGCCGCCGCCGACACACAGCGTGGCCAGGCCGTAGCGCAGTTTGCGCCGCTCGAGCTCGTCGATCAGGGTGCCGATGATCATCGCCCCGGTCGCGCCCAGCGGATGGCCCATCGCGATCGAGCCACCGTTGACGTTCACCTTTTCCGCCGGCACCCCCATCTCCTTCATGAACTTCATCGGCACCACGGCGAAGGCCTCGTTGATCTCGAACAGGTCGATCTGGTCGATGGTCAGCCCCGCCTTCTGCAGTGCCTTCCTCGCCGCCGGCATCGGGCCGGTCAGCATGATCGTGGGATCGGCACCCGAGAGCGCGGTGGCCACGACGCGCGCGCGCGGCGTGAGGCCGAGCTCGCGGCCCTTGGCCTCGCTGCCGATCAGCACGGCCGCCGCGCCGTCGACGATGCCGGAGCTGTTGCCCGCGGTATGCACATGCTTGATGCGCTCGACCTGCGGATAGCGCTTGAGCGCCACCGAGTCGTATCCCATCGCGCCCATGGCATCGAAGGACGACTTGAGCGAAGCGAGACCGTCGATGGTGGTGTGCGCCTTGATGAACTCGTCGGTATCGAGGATCACATCGCCGACGCTGTCGGTCACCGGCACCACCGAATCGCGGAACAACCCCGCGTCACGCGCCGCCGCCGCCTTCTTCTGCGAGCCCAGGGCAAACTGGTCGATCTCCTCGCGCGAGAATTCCTCGAGCGTCGCGATCAGGTCGGCGCTGATCCCCTGCGGGATGAAGGCCGTGCCCAGCGCGGTCTCCGGGTCGCAGGCCCAGGGTCCGCGGTCGGTGCCCAGCGGCACGCGCGACATCGACTCGACGCCACCGGCGACCACGAGGTCCTCCCAGTCTGAGCGCACCTTCTGCGCCGCCATGTTCACGGCTTCCAGCCCCGAGGCGCAGAAACGGTTCAGCTGCACGCCCGAGGCGTGGAAATCCCAGCCGGCCGCCAGCGCGGCGGTCTTCGCGATGCACGAGCCCTGCTCGCCGACCGGCGTGACGCAACCCATCACGACGTCGTCGATCTGCGAGGTGTCGAGGTCGTGGCGCGACTGGAGCTCGCGCAAGACCCCCGTCAGCAGCGTGATCGGTTTCACCTCGTGCAGCGAACCGTCCTTCTTGCCCTTGCCGCGCGGTGTGCGCAGCGCCGAATAAATGAATGCCTCAGCCATGATGTCCTCCGGTGTCCGTGCGTTTGTTGCCTGATGACCGCTATTTGATCTCGCCCAGGCCGATCGACCTGGAGATGACTTCCTTCATGATCTCGTTGGTGCCGCCGTAGATCCGCTGCCACGCGCGCGTCCACATAGGCGCGCGCGATCGGGAACTCCCACATGAATCCGTAGCCGCCGTGCAGCTGCAGGCACTCGTCGATGACCGTGTTCTCCAGGTCGCTGACCCAGTACTTGGCCATCGCCGCGGTCGCCGCATCGAGCTTTCCTTCGAGCAGCAGTTCGATGCACTTGTCGACGAACACGCGCGCGACCTGCACCTGGGTGGCGCATTCGGCCAGCTTGAAGCGGGTGTTCTGGAATCCGGCCACAGGCTTGCCGAAGGCCTTGCGCTCGCGCACATAGTCCATCGTCCACTGGATCGCGGCCTCGGCCTTGGACACCGCGCCGATCGCGATCTGCATGCGCTCCCAGGGCAGCTCCTGCATGAGATAGATGAAGCCGTTGCCTTCCTGCCCGAGCAGGTTCTCGGCCGGCACTTCGACATTGTCGAAAAAGAGTTCCGAGGTGTCCTGGCCCTTGAGGCCCATCTTCTTCAGCCGCCTGCCCTTGGTGAAGCCCTTCATCGTGGTGTCGACCACGATCAGGCTCGTGCCCTTGGCGCCCTTGGTCGGATCGGTCTTGGCCACCACGATCACGAGATCGGCAGTTCCAGCCGTTGGTGATGAAGGTCTTGGAGCCGTTCAGGACGTAGGTGTCGCCCTTGCGGATCGCGCTGGTCTTGACTGACTTGCAGGTCCGAGCCCGCACCGGGCTCGCTCATCGCAATCGCGGCGATCTGTTCGCCGGCGGCCATTTTCGGCAGGTATTTCTTCTTCAGCACATCGCTGCCGTAACGATTCAGGTACGGCGCCACGATCTCCGAATGCAGGCCGAAGCCCAGCGAAGAATTGTTGGCGCGCGCCTGCTCTTCCATCAGCACCACGCTGTAGAGCTTGTCGGCGCCGGAACCGCCGTATTCCTCGGGCATGCTCATGCACAGGAAACCGTTGGCGCCGGCCTTCTTCCAGACCTCGCGATCGACGTAGCCCTGCTCCATCCAGCGCTCGTCATGCGGCTTGACTTCCTCGTCCATGAAACGGCGGATGCTGTCGCGAAAGGTTTCGTGCTCGGGCTTGAACAGGGTGCGTGGAATCATGGCGGGGACTCGACCGGTCGGAGGGGGCGTGGAATTGACGAATCATAGTGCACTGGGGGAGACTCACCAAGCAGGCCGCCCGCTTCATCGCGATCAACATGACATCCCCATCCGCAGCCCCGTTTGAAACGGTTTTCCGTGCCGGCCTGTTTGCCGGACGCGCCGGCATCGTCACCGGCGGCGGCTCGGGCATCGGGCGCTGCATTGCCCACGAACTTGCCGCGCTGGGTGCGCGCGTGGCTCTGGTCGGGCGCAGGCTCGAAAAGCTCGAGGCCGTCGCGCGCGAAATCGCCGCGGCCGGCGGCAGCGCGACCTGCCACAGTTGTGACATCCGCGAAGAGGAAATGGTTCGCGTTACGGTAGGCGCCGTTCTGGCCGAGTTCGGCAGGATCGACTTTCTCGTCAACAACGCCGGCGGCCAGTTTGCGGCGCCCCTCGGAATCGATCTCGGCCAAGGGCTGGGACACCGTGGTGCGAAACAACCTGACCGGCGGCTTTCTGATGGCGCGCGAGTGCTACACGCAGTCGATGAAAGGCGCCGCCGCGGCAGGCGATCCGGGCGCCATCGTCAACATCATTGCCGACATGTGGGCCGGCATGCCGAACATGGGGCATTCCGGCGCGGCGCGCGCGGGCATGCTGAATTTCACCGAGACCGCGTCGCTCGAATGGGCGCCGCTGCGCGTCAACGCGGTCGCGCCGGGCTGGATCGCCTCCAGCGGCATGGACCACTACCCGGCCGCGATGGCCGAGCACATTCGCGCGCTGCCGGAAAAGGTCCCTGCCGGACGCTTGGGCACCGAATCGGAAGTATCCGCCGCGGTCGTGTTCCTGCTCTCGCCGGCGGCAGCGTTCATCTCGGGTTCCTGCCTGCGTGTCGACGGCGCGGTGCCGAACGCCAAGCGTGTCTGGGACCACCCAATCAATCGCGGTAAAACGCCACCGTTCGACGGTTTTCATCTCGCCGAATTGCCAAAGATCCTTCGCGACTGATGCCCTCCATCCAATCCAGGCTCGATCCCGCGAGCCCGAGCTTCCAGGCGAATCGTGCACGCATGCTCGCACTGGTTGCGCAGCTTCGCGAACTCGAAGCACGTGCGGCGGCCGCGTCCGCAAAAGCCAAGCCCCTGTTCGACAAGCGCGGGCAACTGCTGCCGCGCGAACGCCTCGCACACCTGCTCGACCCCGGCGCGCCCTGGCTGGAACTGTCCTCGATCGCGGGGTATTGCCGTGACAACCCGGATCCGGAGAAATCGATTCCCGGCGGCGGCATGCTCTCCGGCATCGGCTACGTCGCCGGCGTGCGCTCGATGGTGGTCGCGAGCGACTCGGGCATCGATGCGGGCGCGATCCAGGCCATGGGCCGCGAGAAACTGCTGCGCGCTCAGGACCTCGCGATGGAGAACAAGCTGCCGTTCGTGCACCTGGTCGAATCGGCCGGCGCCAACCTGCTCAAGTACAAGGTCGAGGGCTTCATCCACGGCGGGACGATCTTCCGCAACCTCGCGCGCCTGTCTGCCGCAGGCATTCCTGTGGTGACGGTGGTGCATGGCTCCTCCACTGCGGGCGGCGCCTACATGCCGGGCCTGTCGGACTACGTGATCATGGTGCGCGGCCGGGCCAAGGCCTTCCTCGCCGGCCCGCCGCTGCTGAAGGCCGCCACCGGCGAGATCGCCACCGACGAGGAGCTCGGCGGGGCCGTCATGCACACCCATGTCTCAGGCCTTGGCGAGTATCTGGCCGAGGACGATGCCGATGGCGTGAGGTATGCGCGCGAGATCCTGTCGCGCCTCGGCTGGAAACCGGGCTCGCTGCCCGGCGGAACCCCGCCGCGCTACGCCGCCGAAGAACTGCTCGGTGTCATGCCCGAGGACTACCGCAAGCCGGTCGACATGCGCGAAGCCATCGCGCGCTTCGTCGACGATTCGGATTTCCTCGACTTCAAGCCGGACTACGGCATGGCGACCGTGTGCGGACACGCCGCGGTGCAGGGCATGCCCGTGGGCATCATCACCAACAACGGGCCGCTCGACCCGGCCGGCGCGAACAAGGCGACCCACTTCATCCAGAGCTGCTGCCAGGCCGGCCTGCCGATCCTGTACCTGCAGAACACCACCGGCTACATCGTCGGCAAGGCCTCCGAAGAGGCCGGCATGATCAAGCACGGCTCCAAGATGATCCAGGCCGTGTCGAACGCCAACGTGCCGCAGATCACGCTCATGTGCGGTGCCTCGTTCGGCGCAGGCAACTACGGCATGTGCGGCCGCGGCTACGCACCGCGGTTCCTCTTCTCCTGGCCGAACACGCAGACCGCCGTCATGGGCGCCGAGCAGGCTGCGCTCACCATGGCGATCGTCATGGAGGCCGGCGCGAAACGCAAAGGGCCAGGAACCCGACCATGTGGCCATCGACGCGCTGCAAAGGAAAATCATCGACAACTTCCAGAGCCAGTCGAGCGCGTTCGTCACCTCGAGCCTGATGCTCGACGACGGGGTCATCGACCCGCGCGATACGCGCAATGTGCTCGGCCTGGTGCTGTCGATCTGCAGGGACGGCGATGCCCGGACACTCAGGCCGGTACAGTTCGGGGTCGCCCGGCCGTGATTAAGTGGGGTCAGAGTCGACTTTTGTCGTGGCCGAAGAAAGGCGACTCTGACCCCGGTTATCGCGCTGTGCCGGAATTGCTTTTCTCAGGTCTCCCGACTTTGCGCATCGTGGCGCGGCAAAGTGCCTGCACGAAGTCAGCCCTGTCACGCGCCACGATGCGCAAAGTCGGGAGATTGCAGAAACCCAAAAGAGGCAACACCGCCTGATTCGCGGGCGAAGCCCACAGGAGACACGCATGCTATTCACCCAGGAACACGAGGAAATCCGCCGCACGCTGAAGCGCGTGATCGACAAGGAGATCAACCCGTATGTCGATGAATGGGAGAAGGCCGAGCAATTCCCGGCGCACGAGGTGTTCAAGAAACTCGGTGACCTCGGTCTGCTCGGCCTTACCAAGCCGGAGGCCTACGGCGGCGCGGGGCTGGACTACAGCTATGCGATGGTGATGGCCGAGTCGCTGGGCCACATCCGCTGCGGCGGCGTGCCGATGGCGATCGGCGTGCAGACCGACATGGCGACGCCGGCGCTGGCGCGCTTCGGCTCGGATGAACTGCGCCGCGAATTTCTCGCGCCCTCGATCGCCGGCGACTTCGTGGCCTGCATCGGAGTGTCCGAGCCGGGCGCCGGATCGGATGTGGCGAGCATCAAGACCTTCGCAAAGAAGGACGGCGACGACTACGTGATCAACGGCACCAAGATGTGGATCACCAACAGCCTGCAGGCCGACTGGATGTGCCTGCTCGCGAATACGTCCGAGGGCGCGCCGCACAAGACCAAGACGCTGATCTGCGTGCCGATGAATTCCAAGGGCATCACCAAGGAGAAGATCGACAAGATCGGGATGAAGTCCTCGGACACCGGCCTGATCACGTTCGAGGATGTGCGCGTGCCGCAGAGGAACCGCATCGGCGAGGAAGGCATGGGCTTCACGTACCAGATGATGCAGTTCCAGGAGGAGCGCCTCTGGGCGGCGGCAAGCACGGTGCAGGGGCTCACGCGCAACATCGGCGAGACGATCGACTACATCCGCGAGCGCAAGATCTTCGGCCAGGCCGTGCTCGACTTCCAGTACGTGCACTACCGGCTGGCCGAGCTCAAGACCGAGGTCGAGGCGCTGCGCGCGCTGACCTACCGCGCCTGCGAGCTCTACATCAACGGCCAGGACGTGACCGAGCTCGCCTCGATGGCCAAGCTCAAGGCCGGGCGCCTGCGCCGCGAAGTATCGGACGCCTGCCTGCAGTACTGGGGCGGCATGGGCTTCACCTGGGACAACCCGGTGTCGCGGTCGTATCGCGACGGACGACTGGGCTCGATCGGTGGCGGCGCGGACGAAGTCATGCTCGGCATCATCTGCAAGTACATGGGCACGCTGCCGCGCAAGTGATGTTCCGCTCCCTACTTGTCGCGAATCGCGGCGAAATCGCGCTGCGCATCTTCCGCACGGCGCGGCGGATGGGCATCGAGTGCATCGCGGTGTATTCCGAAGCGGATCGCGGCGCGCGGCATATGCGCGAGGCGGACGCTGCGGTCTGCATCGGCGAGGCGCCGCCGCGCGCGTCCTATCTCAATATCCCGGCCATCATCGCCGCGGCCCGCGCGACCGACGCGGAGGCGATCCACCCCGGTTACGGTTTTCTGGCCGAGAACGGCGACTTTGCACAGGCTGTGCTCGATGCCGGCCTCGTCTGGGTGGGCCCGTCGCCAACGGCAATCCGCGCGATGGGCGACAAGGCCAGTGCAAAGCGGCTGGCCCAGGCAGCCGGCGTGCCGGTGCTGGAGAATTTCGCGGAAGACGGAACGATCGAATACCCGGTGATGATCAAAGCCGTGTCGGGCGGCGGAGGCCGCGGCATGCGCCTCGTGCGGTCCGCCACCGAATTGCCTGCGCTGCTGGCGACCGCGAAATCGGAGGCGCTGGCCGCGTTCGGCGACGATCGCGTGATCCTCGAACGCGCGGTCCTCGCCCCGCGCCACATCGAAGTGCAGCTGCTTGCCGATACGCACGGCAATGTCGTCCATCTCGGAGAGCGCGACTGCTCGGTGCAGCGCAGGCACCAGAAACTGATCGAGGAAACGCCTTCGCCCGCGGTCGATGCCGCACTGCGCACCCGGCTCGGCGACGCGGCGATCAGGGTGGCGCGCGCGGTGGACTACGCGGGCGCAGGCACCGTCGAATGCCTGGTCGACACCGAAGGCCGGTTCTGGTTCATGGAGATGAACACCCGGCTGCAGGTCGAGCATCCGGTGACCGAGATGGTGACCGGCCTCGATCTCGTCGAATGGCAGCTGCGCGTGGCCGCGGGCGAGACGCTCGGCTTCACGCAGGACGA
Source organism: uncultured beta proteobacterium (assembly GCA_963844255.1). GTDB lineage: Bacteria > Pseudomonadota > Gammaproteobacteria > Burkholderiales > SG8-39 > SZAS-79. The sequence continues at coordinate 16,108 of CAWJNP010000023.1, read as the reverse complement.
CGTGCGCGCCGCGGGCCACGCGATCGAGGTCCGGCTGTGCGCCGAAGACCCGGCGCAGGGTTTCCTGCCGCAGGCGGGCACGGTCGCGCTCTGGGAGGCGCCTGCCGGCGTGCGCGTGGAAACCGCGCTCGAATCCGGCGCAGCAATACCGCCACACTACGATTCGATGATCGCCAAGCTCGTCGCGCACGGCCCGACGCGCGACGCGGCGCGCGAGAAGCTGGCCGCGGCCCTCGATGCCTGCGTGGCGCTCGGCGTGACCCACAACGGCGCCTTCCTGGCCGCGGCGCTGCGCGATCCGGTGTTCGCGGCCGGTGGCGCGACCACCGGGTTCATCGCCGAACGGCTGGCGAGCTGGGCGCCGCCGCCGGCCGACGCGCACACCGAGTCACTGGCGCGCGCGCTGTATGCGTGCAGTCGCGCGGCTGCGGCCGGTTTCGGCGAATGGGGCTGCTGGAGCAACGCCGCCTCGCCCGCGTCGCCGGACATCGCTGACGTCCGCGCAGTGCGTGACGGCGCGGTACTGCACTTCCACACCCAGGGCGTTTCGCGCAGTTGGCGCGACACCACGATGGACCCGCCGCAGCGCGCCGCGGCCGGCGCGGCCGACGGGCGCCTCCTCGCGCCGATGAACGGCAAGGTGGCCGACGTCCCGGTGAACGTGGGCGACGAAATCGCGGCACATGCGACCCTCGTGGTGCTCGAAGCGATGAAGATGGAGCACACCCTTGCCGCGCCTGCCGCCTTGCGCGTCACGGCGGTACATGTCGCGCGCGGCGCGCAGGTTTCGCCCGGCCAGTTGCTGATCGAGTTCGAAGCCGTCGAAACATCGCCTCAAGCCGCAAACCCCTGACGTTTTCTCAGAATCGGACATCCCATGCCCATACCCGCAACCTGCCAGGGCCGCGAGGCCGGTTCCGCAAGCTTCGAAGCCAGCACCCGCCGCCTGATGGCCTACGCCGCAGGCATCGAGGCGGTCGACGAATGTTACTTCGACGACCTGCGCGAAGGTGGCATCATCGGCCACCCGGCGTTCTGCATGTCCTTCGAGTGGCCGGTGGTGAGCGGACCGGACTATCTCGCGGCGATCGGCCGCTCGGCCGAGGTGCCGCGGGGCGCCGTTCATGTGCTGCAGGATTCGCATTTCCACCGGCCGATCCGGGCGGGCGACAGGCTGCGCACGCACGCGCGGATCGCCCAGGTGCGCCAGACGCGGGTCGGCGCCCTGGTGACGAGCCGCGTGGAGACTGTCGCTGAAAAGGACCATGCGCCCGTGGTCACCACTTGGACCGCGGCGATGTTCCTCAAGGAAACCGTGGAAGGCGAACCCGATGCGGGCGACGAGCCACCGGCCCTGCGCAGTGACGCCGAAGTCACCGAAGTCATCGTGGGCAGATCGCGTCAGCTGCACATAGCCACCGCGCCCGGCCTTGCACACCGCTATACCGAATGCGCTTCCGTCTGGAATCCGATCCATACCGAGCGCGCCGCGGCGCGCGCCATCGGCCTGCCCGACATCATTCTTCACGGCACCGCCACCTGGGCGCTCGCCGGGCAGGCGCTGATCCACGCCGCAGGCGGTGGCGACCCGCGCCGCCTGAAACGCCTCGGCGGGCGCTTCAAGGGAATGGTCTTCCCCGGCGACCGGCTCGAACTCGACTACGGCCAGGACGCGCAAGGCGCCTGGCAGTTCGCGGTGCGCACTCCGCGCGGCGATCTCGCGATCACCCACGGCGTGGCGGAGTTCGAAGCGTGAAGATCAGCGCCAAGGTCAAGGAGTACATGCGCCACGTGATGGAAGAGCGCGTCGCGTTCAACCACCTGCTCGGACTCAAGATCGTCTCGTACGACATCGACGCGCCCAAGATGCGCTTCGACATGCGCCCGGAGCTGGTCGGCAATCCCTCGCGCAAGATCCTGCACGGCGGCGTGATCTCGGCGACGCTCGACGTGACCGGCGGCCTCGCGATCATGATGAAGCTCCTGCATGGCGCGCCGCAGAACATGGGCCCTGCGGATTTCCCCAACATGGGCACCATCGACCTGCGGGTGGACTACCTGCGCCCGGGGCGCGGCGCGCACTTCATCGCCACCGGCCGCGTCGTGCGCATGGGCAAGCGGATTGCCGTGACCCACATGGAACTCGTCAACGAAACGGATGCACTGATCGCGAGCGGCTCGGCCGCCTACGTGGTCGGCTGAACGTGCTTTAATCTGTCCTTGAATGTATCGGTAACGATACACGGATTGGCTTGTGAGCCGCTCCAGACCTGGACTCTGACGATAATTTCTTTCTGATTTATGCCGATCTGGCAGCGAATCAGACCGTCAGCGCCCGGCCTTCCTCTCCACGATCAATCGTTCCTCGGCACCGCGCGGCTTCGGTCAGGCCGTTGCTGAAAGGATGCGTCGTCAGGTGCGCGGTGATCGGGTCGGATTGCCGGCGGACCAGTTCGCCGATGCGCTTCACGCTGGCGATGTAGGCCTCCACCTGCTGCGAGTTCTTGATCGCGTTGAGCCCCAGGCCGCCGACCGTGATCCTCTCGCCATCCTTGACCACCATGTCCGGCGCGATCATCGTCCACTTCCTGGGTGTCGCCTGTGACGCAGCCGAAGATTCGATCGCTTCGTCCCAGCCCTGCTGCGTCATCACGAACCTTGCCCTCGTCAGCGGCTTGAGCTTGTACGCACCGCCGACATGGTCGAAATGCCCGTGGGTCATCAGCACGTATTTGATATCGGCCGGGTCGACGCCGACCTTGCGGATGTTTGCGATCAACTGATCGGCGAACGGTTCGTGCAGGGTATCGATCAGCACCACGCCCTGGCTGGTTTTCACGAGCCAGGCCGAAACCCAGCACACGCCGACGTAGTACACGTTGTCGAAAGCCTTGTACGGTTCGACGTACTGCGCCTTGGGGTCCGACAGCCAGCGGCCGAGGTCCGGCGGCATCTTTCCCGTGCGGCCGAACGCCTCGAACCGCGTAAGGATCTCCCTGGAGGGACAGCCGTCCAGGGATTGCGCGATGGCGGGAGCGAACGCGGCCGCCGCAGTCAGCGCGGCGAACGCGACGCGCAGGTTTCTGAGAACTTTGAGCATTGGGCCTCCAGGTGACAGGTCGACCCGCAATTTGTGGCCGGTGTCACTGCTTGGGAATGTTCGCGTCCGCGATCACTTTCGCCCAGCGCTGTATTTCGCCCGCGACGCGATTGCGCATTTCTTCCGAGGTGCTGCCGCGCACCTCTCCACCAAAACCTTCGAGGCGTGCACGCAGTTCCGGAACCATGAGCGCCTTGTGCATTTCGGCGTTCAGCCGGTCGACGATGGCGCGTGGCGTTCCGGCGGTGGTGGCGAGGCCGGCCCAGGATCCGACATCGAAGCCGGGTACCCCCGACTCCTGCACCGTCGGTACATCCGGCAGGCCCTGCCAGCGCGTCGCGCCGGTGACGGCCACAGCCCTGATCCGGCCACCCTTCACCTGCGGCAGCGTCGCGGTTCCCGGCGCGACGACGAAGTCCACGTCCCCGGCGATCAGGGCGGTCAGGGAGCCCGCGTCTCCCTTGTAGGGCACGTGCAGCATCTTCGCGCCGATCTGGCTGCTCAGAAGCGCCCCGGTCAGATGCTGTGTCGATCCCACGCCGGCCGATCCATAGCTGACCGCATCCGGTTTGGCGCGCGCGGCAGCGATGATGTCTCCGAGCGCTTTGCGAGGCGAATCGCTGCGCACGCTGATCACGAACGGGAACACTGTGGCCGTGGAGATCCATTCGAAGCCCTCGACCGACTTGTAGCCGAGCGACTTGTACAGGGCGCCCGATACGGAATGACCGCCTACCGCGAGCAACAGCGTGTATCCGTCGGGATTCGCTTGCGCGACCGCCTGGGCCGCGATGTTTCCGCCGGCGCCGGGCTTGGCTTCGACGACGATGGGCTGCCCGAGACCCTTGGACATCTCCTGGCCCAGCAAGCGGGCGATTGAATCCGCATTCCCGCCGGGCGCAAAGCCCTGAATGATCTTGATTGGACGCTGCGGGTATTCCTGTGCCCATGCGGACATGCCGGACACGGCACACGCGACCAGTGCTGCGCCGGCAACGCGCGCGATATGACCCAACGACTTTCCGAACATGACTCTTCTCCTCCGGTGAAAGGACGCGCGTCTTTTGAGATGCCGCGCGCGATCCGACAGAAACTGAAATGCGCGCTACGCCCCCTGGATCACCGGGTTGCGCAGTACGCCGATTTTTTCGATCTCGACTTCGCAGACATCCCCCGGCTTCATGAAGATCGGGGGTTTGCGGCTCCAGCCCACACCGCCGGGCGTGCCCGTTACCAGAACGTCGCCGGGCATCAGGTCGAAGATCGTCGAGCTGTAGTTGATGATGGCCGGGATGTCGAAAATCAGGTTGTTGGTGTTGGAGGACTGCATCACCTTGCCGTTGAGGCGCACCTCGAGCTTCAGGTTGGTGGGATCGGGAATCTCCTCAGCCGTCACCATCCACGGGCCAAACGGGCCGGTGCCGACGAAATTCTTGCCCGAGGTGATCTGCTGCGCGTGGAACTGCCACTCGCGGATGCTGCCGTCGTTGTAGATCGAGTATCCGGCGACGTGCTGCATGGCTTCTTCTTTCGGGATTCGGCGGCCGGGTTTGCCGATGATCACCGCGAGTTCGCCTTCCCAGTCGAAGCTCTCGGACGCGGTCGGCCGCACGAGCGGCTCGAGATGCCCGATCTGCGCGCGCCACACGCGCAGGAAGATGGGTGGAACTTTCGACAGCTCGCGCTTCAAGCCGGCAGCAACCACTTCCTGGTGGTGATCCATGTAGTTGCGCACCAGGCAGACGATCTTCTCCGGGCGGGTGATGACCGGCAGGTAGCGGATGTCTGCCAGCTTCACGTCGGCCTTGCGGCCGGCCAGCAGCGCATCGCGCTTTTCGTAGTCCGGGCTGGCGATGAAATCAAGCAGGGTCGGGTACTTGTTGGCCAGCTGAACACGCAGATCGACAACGCCGTCGCCCGCCACCGCGCCCCACGATTCCTGGTTGTTGTACACGTACGATAAAAGTTTCATGGAACGCTCCTGGACAGGAATGAATTTCGAAGATCGAAAGAAAACGAAGTAACGGCTTCAGCCCCAGGGGCCGAGGTAGTTCTCGCCGAGAAAGGTGTCGCTTGCCGCCGGCACGGTGTCCGGCCAGCGCGCGTTGTCGACACGCACGCGCGACTCGGCGGGACGGGGACGCCCGTCCCAGCCCACCTGCTCCATGTAGTAGTAAAGCTGGATGGCATGCCCGTCCGGGTCGATCGCGAACGCGCAGTAGTCGATCCCCGGAAACAGTTCGGGCGGCAGATACCGGATCGTCACGCCCTCGCTTCGCAGGAACTCAACCGCGTCGCGCAGCTGGCGATAGTCGCCAAGCTGCATGCCGAACGAGAACAGCGAGGTCGAAGCGGACAGACCGAGTTCCGCACGCATCGCCTTCGGGTAAAGCGCGATCGAATGGTGCTCGGTGTTGGCCCGCAGGAATACGCAGCGATGCCCTTTCCAATGAACTTCTTCGGTCACCGCAAGCCCCAGGTCGTCGCGGTAGAAGGGCAGGCATTTGTCCAGATCGTCGACAAACAGCCGCACCGGACCCACTCGGGTCACCTTGAAGGGCCGTCCGAGCAGCACGCCACCGACATCGTACTTTTCAGTGCCCGCTTCGGCAGCCTGCCAGCCGCGCTGCAGGTCGATGCCTGTGGCCCTCGCCTGGCTGACTTCGCTGAATTCGGAAGGATGCGGTAACGCCGGCGGTGCGGTGTACCGGGTTGCGTGCATGGCCATCGGCTTGCTGAGGCCGTCCCAGCCCACCTGTTCGATACCGTAGAAGATTTCGTTGACGTGACCTTCGGGATCCTTGGGATACACGTTCCAGTTCGAGCCCGGCAGGTCACGGCCTGCACGATGGATCTTGAAGCCGCGCCTCGTGAACCAGTCGAATCCGTCGACCACTTCGCGCAGGCTGCCGACCTGCCAGGTAATCTGGTTGATCGTGATGTCGGAGTCGGCCGGCGAGTTGTAGACGGCCTGCGCAACGCGCTTGGGAAAGATTACGAACGAGTGGTGTTCGGAACCGTGCCGGGTGAAATATCCCATTCTCGGCCCAAGAGTGCGCATCTGCTCTTCCGGCAGGCGGCCCGTGTAGTCAACATGGTCCGACACGCGCAGCCCCAGCAGGCGGCAGTAGAAGTCCTGGATGCCTTCCGGGTCCTCGACATAGATCCCGAAGTGCCCGAGTCGCCGTACCCGAAACGGGCGCGGCAGCACGACTCCACCCACTTCAAAGCTGTCGGGCGCGGTCATGCCGAGGCCTTGCGTCGAACGAGAGGAGCCGGCGCGTTCGCGGCTCCCAGATGCTCGCGCAGCGCAGATTCGACGTTCCTGACCGTGAATCCTATGTGCTCGCGGAGCAATTCCAGGGCCGGTGCGGACTCTCTGGCCAGCACGGCGTCCATGAGCCGACGGTGGCTTGCGCTCTTATTCCTGGGTTCCTTCCGATACTGGGCCGAAATACGTCTGTAGCGCTCCGCCTGATCGAACAGGCTGGAGGACAGGCCCAGGAGTTTCGGCGAATCGCAGCCCGACAGCATGGCCACATGGAATTCCTTGTGGCACCGGGTCCACTTGTCGTCCAGCCTGATGGCACCGGTACCGAATCGCCCCTCGACCAGATGCAACCGGTGGAACGCCGAAACGATGCGCGCCTCCCAGTCGTCCGAACCGCGCCGGATCGCCTCGGCCAGCGCTTCGCTGTCCAGCATCGTCCGCAGGCGAGCGATTTCCCGCAGGTCCGGAATCGAGATTTCGGCCACGAAGAATCCACGCCGATCGTCGGCACGCACCAGTCCTTCCTGCACCAGGCGGTTCAATGCTTCGCGCAGCGGACTGCTGCTGAGCTGATGCTGCTCCTGCAGATCGGCAATCTTGAGCTTTGTGTCGGGCGCAAGTTCGAGACGTACGATCCGGTCGTGCAACACGCGATAGGCGCGTTCCGACAGCGGCAGCTCGGAATCGTGCGATGGCGCCCGTTCAACGGCCGGCGCGGGTCTGGTGCTGCGTCCTGCGGGTTGCTTCATGTCTGCTCGCACTCCTCTGACCGATCGGCGCAACTCAGGAACCGGTTTCCATATTTTATGCACAAAATATACTCTTGTGCAAATACCGTTCAGACTACCGCGGTTTTGCAGGGTTGGACCCGCGCAGCGGACTCCGTGATAGCTTTGGCGCCCGATCAAAGCGCGGAAGTCATGCGGAACCCATGTCGAAACTGAAAGAAATGCTTTCGCTCGGAGACTTCGAGGCGCCCGCGCGGCGCTTCTTGCCGCGCCCGATCTTCGGCTTCATTTCAGGCGCCGTGGAATCGAACGCCACGCTGCGCGACAACCGCGACGCGTTCGCCGAATGGGGGTTCGTGCCCCGCATGCTGCGTGACGTGTCCAGGCGCAGCGCGGAAACGACCCTGTTCGGCCGCACCTATGCCGCGCCTTTCGGCATCGCACCGATGGGCATCGCGGCGCTCGCGGCCTATCGCGGTGACCTGGTGTTTGCGCGTGCCGCAGCCGCGCACAAGGTGCCCATGCTGATGAGCGGCTCGTCGCTGATCCGCATGGAGGAGGTGCATGCGGAAAACCCGGCCGCCTGGTTCCAGGCCTACCTGCCGGGCGAATCCGACAAGATCCTCGCGCTCGTCGATCGCGTGGGACGCGCGGGCTTCGAGACCCTGATCGTGACCGTGGACACCGCGGTCAAGGCCAACCGGGAGAACAATGTGCGCAGCGGGTTCGCCACGCCCCTGCGGCCTGGCCTGCGCCTGGCCTGGGACGGCATCACGCGGCCGCGCTGGCTGCTGGGAACCGCGTTGCGCACCCTGGCCACGCACGGCATGCCGCACTTCGAGAACTCATCCACGACCCGCGGGGCACCGATCTTCTCCGGCAGGGTCGAGCGCGACTTCGGCGCGCGCGACCACCTCCACTGGCAGCACCTCGAACTGATCCGCAAGCACTGGCCGGGCAAGCTGGTGGTGAAGGGCCTGCTGCACAAGGCCGACGCGCTGATCGCACGCGATTCGGGCATCGACGGCATCATCGTCTCGAACCACGGCGGCCGGCAGCTGGATTTCGCGGTGTCGCCGATGCGCGTGCTGCCCGGGATCGTCGAGGCCGTCGGGCCGGACTACCCGGTGATGCTCGACAGCGGCATCCGCCGCGGCACCGATGTGCTCAAGGCGCTGGCGCTGGGTGCGAAGTTCGTGTTCGTCGGCCGGCCGTTCCTGTATGCGGCCTCGATCGCCGGGGAACCCGGCGTGCGCCATGCGATCAAACTGTTGTCGGACGAAGTCAGCCGCGACATGGGATTGCTCGGCCTGAACACGCTGGATGAACTTGGCGAGATCGAGCTGGTGCGTCTCTGAAGGCCGGGACGTTCGGGGCGCCCGTCACTTCCCCGATCGCCTGCGCCCCGTCGTATACGAAGCCGATGGTCTGTCCGTTCACGGTCTTCGATGCCCTCCTGCCAAATGCATCGTATTCGAAGCTCGCGCTCAACCCCGGCGCGTTGATCCCGGTCAGGCAGATGCGCGCATCCCAGGCGTAGTTGGTCACCGCCCTGCGCCGCCCTGCTCGGCCTTGCTGGCCAGGTTGCCGCGGTCGTCGTGCTGCTCGCATTCAGCGACGCGGTAGTGCCCGCCCGGCCGTAGGCAGCGTTTCCACGGGCACGGATTTGTAGAGGACAAGGCAATTGGCTATGATCGAACTCACGTCCCAACCATGCGAGTTGCCGCCATGACCACTCTGGAAATCAGCTTGCCCGACGGCCTCGCGGAGGAAGCGAAGGCGGCGGGCCTCCTGTCGCCCGAGGCAATCGAGCAGATGGTGCGCGAGGCCATACGCCGGCGCGCAATGGAGGAACTCAAACAGGCGATGGGTCGGATGGCGGCAGTTGAAGGACCGGTGATGACGCCGCAAGAGATCCAGGAGGAGATCAGGGTCGCTCGCGTGAAAAGGCGTGCCCGCTAATCTCGTGCGGCTGGTGCTTGACACCAATACCGTCGTCTCCGGCCTGCTGTGGGGCTCGACGCCTTCGCTGTTGATCGAAGCGGCCCTGGAGGGGCGCATTGAAGTCTTCACAAGCCACGCGCTGCTGCTCGAACTCGAAGATGTCCTCCCAAGACGCAAATTCGCTCGGCGTATCGCGGCTTCCGGTTTCAGCGTCGCGCAACTGACGGCGCGATTCGCGCTGCTGGCAGAAACCGTCGCGCCGGCAGTCATCTCACCCGTTTCGGCCGACCCCGACGACGATCACGTGCTTGCCTGCGCGCTCGCCGCGCAAGCCGACTTCATTGTTTCCGGCGATCCGGACCTGCTCAACCTGAAGTCCTATCAAGGCATCGCAATCGTCGGTACTGCCGAGGCCCTCCGGCGCATCGCCCGGCCCTGACGCGGCGGTAGCCACGCAGATTTTCGCCACCCGCCAATATGTATCGAACTCGATACACTAACTGACAGGACAGCCGCTACAGTGCTTGAGTTTCTCAACTAAAAGTCGAGAAATCAGTTCTCCCGGCGGCGCTTCTTCGCGGCCATCTCCGCTTCCGGATCGGCAAGCCACTCGACCCGCCTGAAGAAGCCCTCGCACTGGCCTTCTGCACGGTTGCCGTAGGTGTGGATGCCGGCGACCCGCGCGTTGTGGAAATACACCGTGAGAAAGGCGTCCGCGTGGTCCTGGCTTTTCGAGGTCTGGCACCACAGCCAGGCTTCCTGACTGCCCTGGTAGACGCGCTCCGTGGGCTTGCCCATGGTGTACTGGACCTGCGCCTTCGTCATCCCGAAATCGACGTCCGAGGCCTTCGACAGGAAACTGCGCAGCTCGCATGTCCGGCATCAGGTCCTTGATGCCGCCGCAGCCCGATAGTGCAAGCACTGCGGCAAGCACCGCGGCGGCGAGGCCCGCTCTGAGGCCCGCCGCCGTGGGAATGCTCACTCGGTGATGTAGTCGGTGATCGGCGTCCACTTGCCGTTCACGATCTGCGACAGCCGCGCGCGGTTGGAACCCAGGTGCTTGGTCTTGCTGAAGGTCATCGCGTCGGCGCCGAACATGTCACGCGGGGTGGAGAAATTCTCCAGCGTGTTGATGAACGTGTCGGTCGTCAGCTTGGGCCCGGTCTTCTCGGCGATCTGTGCAAACAGGTCGATCACCTGGTAGCCGTAGGCCGAGAACACTGCCGGATCTTCCTTGAACTTGGCCTTGTAGCGCTGGCCCCAGTCGCGCACGTTCTTCGAGGCGTCGTCCAGATACGGGTTGTTCACCGTGTTGGTCGCGTAGAAGCCGTTCATGGCCGGTCCGCCGAGCTTGTGGATCAGGTCCGTATAGGCTGCCGACGAACCCATGAATTCCACGCCCCAGCCGAGCTTCCTCGCCGTGCCGATCGCGCCCAGCGTCTCGCGGATGATGGTGCCGAGCACGACGAAGTCGCAGCCGTCGCTCTTCATCTTGGTGATCTGCGAGGAGAAGTCGGTCGAGCCGCGCTTGAACGTGGTCTTCTCGGCCAGCGACCATGTTGATCTCCTTCAGGCCGGCCTCCGCCCCGCGCATGACTTCCAGGCCGAAATCGTCGTCCTGGTACATCGTGCAGACCTTCTTGTAGCCCTTCTGCTTCACGATGTACTTCACGCCTGCGCGCATCTGGTCGAAGTAGGTGGCGGCGAAAGAATACTTCAGGCGGTGCAGGGGCTCGTACATCTCGCGCGCCGCGGTGAGCGGAAACAGGTGCGGGATGTTCTTTTCGAACAGGATCGGCATCGCGGCCATGGCCGGTCGCCGTGCCGATCGAGCCCACCATCGCGAAGATCTTGTCCTTCTGCACGAGCTTCTGGGTGGCGAGCACGGCCTTCTTCGGGTCGTAACCGTGGTCTTCGATGATCAGCTTGAGCTTGCGCCCGTGGATGCCGCCGGCGGCGTTGATTTCCTCGACGCGCATTTCCATGCCGTTCTTCAACTGCTTGGAGAACGCCACGATCGGGCCGGACAGGTCCTGCTCGGTGCCGATGACGATTTCGTTCTTGCTCACGCCCTGGGTCTGTGCAAACGCGGCGGAAATGCTCAATGCCAACAGCGCTGCGAGTTGTGCAATCGGTGAAATTGCGGACAGTCTTCTCATTTTCTATGCTCCTCCAATGGGTTTTGCTCGGTTACTCTATCACTAACTATGCGGCTTCCCTGGCGTACATGGACTCGATCATGTCGCTGTACTTTTCGTTGACGAGCTTCCGCTTGAGCTTCATGGTCGGGGTGAGTTCCTCGTCCTCCGCCGTCAGCTTGGCCTCGATCAGGCGGAACTTCTTCACCTGCTCCACGCGTGCGAACGCCTTGTTCACCCGGTCGATCTCGGCCTGGATGAGTTCCTGGATCTCGGGGCGGCGGCACAGGCTCGAATAGTTGGAGAACGGGATCGCCTTTTCCTGCGCGTACATCTCGACGTTCTCGTGGTCGATCATGACCAGCGCGACCAGGTAGGGCCTGCGATCGCCGATCACCACCGCGTCGGTGATGTAGGGGGAGAACTTCAGCTGGTTCTCGAATTCGGAGGGCGTGATGTTCTTGCCGCCGGCCGTGATGATGATGTCCTTCATCCGGTCGGTGATGTAGAACGAGCCCTCCGCGTCGATCCGTCCGACGTCCCCGGTGTGCAGCCAGCCGTCCTTCAGCGTCTCGGCGGTCTTTTCCGGCAGGTTCAGGTAGCCCATGAAGATCGACCCGCCGCGCGCGATGAGCTCGCCCTCCGGCGACACCCGGACCTCGCAGTGCTGCATCGCCGGGCCGATCGAACCCGGCTTCACCTGACCGGCGAGGTTGGAAGTGATCGCGCCGCAGGACTCGGTCTGCCCCCAGACCTCGACCATCTCCAGGCCGAGCGCCATGTACCAGCGCACCAGGTCGGGCGAGATCGGCGCGGCGCCCGTGATCAGGACACGCGCACGGTGCACGCCGATCACGCGCCGGATGTTGTTCAACACCAGCACCCGCGCAAGCCAGAACTGCGCCGCGAGGCCCGCGGGAATGGGCTTGCGCTCCTCGCGCAGCGTTGCGACCCGGACCCCGATGCCGATCGCCACCGAATAGGCCCACTGCTGGAATCGGCCCGCTTCCTTCAGCCGGATCAGCACGCCCGAATAGAATTTTTCCCAGATCCGCGGCACGGCGGTGAACACGGTGGGCGAGATTTCGCGGACGTTCTCGGGCACCGTCTCCGGGTTCTCGACGAAATTGAGCACCGCACCCGAGTACAGCGCGTGGTATTCGCCGCCCAGCCGCTCGGCGATGTGGCACAGGGGCAGGAACGCCATGCGCTCGTCCGCAGGCCCCTGCGGAAAGGCGTCCTGGTAGCCCTTCACCGTCACCAGGATGTTGCTGTGCGAGATCATCGCGCCCTTGGGCTTGCCCGTCGTGCCCGAGGTATAGACGAGGATCGCAAGGTCGGCGGCCTTGCGCGAATCGACGCGACGCTCGAACTCGCCCGGATGCTTGGCGTCGTAGTCCGCGCCCAGCGCGCGCAGATCGGCCAGGCTGATCACCTGCGGATCGGCGAGATCGCGCAGGCCTTCCATGTCGAACACCACGATCTTGCGCAGCAGCGGCAGGCGCTCGCGCACTTCGAGCGCCTTGTCGAGTTGCTCCTCGTCCTCGACGAACAGATAGGTCGAACGCGAATCGACCATCAGGTACTCGGTCTGCGCGGACGAATCCGTCGGGTAGATGCCGTTCGCGACGCCGCCCGCGCACGAGGATGCCGAGGTCCGCGTACAGCCACTCGCGGTTGGTGTTGGCCTGGATCGACGCCGCCTCGCCGGGTTCGAATCCCAGCGACACCAGCCCCATGGCGGTCTCGCGCGCCGCGCGGCCCAGCTCGGTCCAGGTCACGGTCTGCCAGATCCCGAATTCCTTCTGGCGCAGGATCACCTGCGGGCCGCGCTCACGCACGCCCTTCCAGAACATCTGCGCAACGTTGCCTGTATCCGTCGTCATGATCCCGGCTACCTCCATTGCTTTTTCTTCTTCCACCGCCGATGGCCGCGCACGCCGACCTCCTTGATGCCGAGGTAGAACTCGCGGATGTCTTCCTTCTCCGACGAGCCGCTTGCAGGTGTCTTCCATGACGATGCGCCCGGTCTCGAGCACGTAGCCGTAGTCGGCGGTGGCCAGCGCCATGTGCGCGTTCTGCTCGACCAGCAGGATCGTGGTGCCGCGCTCGCGGTTGATCCGGATGATGATGTCGAAGATCTCGCGCGTGAGCTTGGGCGACAGGCCCAGGCTGGGCTCGTCCATCAGCATCACCGTGGGCCGCGACAGCAGCGCGCGTGCGATCGCCAGCATCTGCTGCTGGCCGCCCGAAAGCTGGCCCGCCTCCTGTTTCGCCCGTTCGCGCAGGATCGGGAAGTAACCGTAGACCGCCTCGATGTCCTTCGCCACCCCGTCCGGGTCTTTGCGCGTATAGGCGCCCATGCGCAGGTTGTCCTCGATCGACAGCAGGGCAAACACCTCGCGGCCCTCGGGCACATGGCCGATGCCGGCGCGCACGATGCGGTCCGGCGCGCGCCCCTGGATCTCTTCCCCGCGCAGCTTCACCTGGCCTTTCGAGGGATCGATGATGCCGGAAATGGTTTTCAGGATGGTCGACTTGCCTGCCCCGTTGGCGCCGAGCACGGTGACGATCCTGCCCTCGGTCACCGAGAGCGTGACCCCGCGCAGCGCCTGCACCGGGCCGTAGCTCGATTCGACGTTGGCCAGCTCGAGTACCGGCGTGCTCACGCGGGCTGGCTCACTGCGGCGCCCCCGAGATAGGCCTCGATCACCGCGGGATCGGACTGCACCTCGCCCGGCGTGCCCTCGGCGAGCACGCGCCCTTCGTTCAGCGCGAGCACCCGGTCGGAGACGCGCGAGACCAGACTCATGTCGTGCTCCACCATCAGCACCGTGATGCCGAGCGCGTTCTTGATGTCCTCGATCCAGAAGGCCATCTCGTCGGTCTCCTCCGGGTTCAGGCCGGAGGACGGCTCATCCAGCAGCAGCAGCTTCGGCTCGGCCGCAAGCGCCCGGCCGAGCTCGATCACCTTGCGCACGCCGTAGGGCAGGCCCGCCACCATGCTGTCGCGGTAGTGCGCGAGATCGAGCAGGTCGATGACCTTTTCCACCGCCTCGCGCTGCGCGATCTCGGCGCGCCGCACCGCGCCGCGTGAACAGCAGCTCCTGCACCAGGTTGGTGCGTGCGATGCCGGTGGCGCCCGATCAGCAGGTTCTGCAGCACCGTCGCATGCTCGAACAGTTCGATGTTCTGGAAGGTGCGCGCGATCCCGAGTTCGGCCACGCGGTGCTGCGCGAGGCCCGTGAGGTCGCGGCCCTCGAACAGGATGCGGCCCGAGGTCGCCGGATAGATGAGTCCGATCAGGTTGAAGATCGTGGTCTTGCCGGCGCCGTTCGGCCCGATAATGGTGTAGACCTCGCCGCGCTTCAGTTCGAACGAGACGCCATCCACGGCCACCACGCCGCCGAAACGAATCCCAAGATTCTCCACCGCGAAGAAGCTCATCTGAGCCGCTCCGACTTCATGTAGCTCTTCTGCCGGCGGAACATGCCGCGGCGATAGAACGGAAACAGCTCGAACCAGGTGCGCACCTTCAGCCATCGGCCGTACAGGCCGAGCGGCTCGAACACGATGAAGCTGATCAGCACCAGACCGAACACCACCGCCTGCAGGCCGGACCCCGCGATGCTGCCCGGGAGGTAGTCCTTGGCCACCGAAATCAGCTGCGGCAGCACGATCAGGAACGCCGCGCCCAGCACGGCGCCGTGCAGCGAACCCACACCGCCGAGAATCACGATGGTGACCAGCTCGATCGACTGCAGCAGCGTGAACTGCTCGGGCGAAATGAAGGTCACCTTGTGCGCGTAGAGCGCCCCGCCGATGCCGGTCAGCGCGGCAGACAGCGCGAAGGACAGGGTCTTGTACTTGGCGAGGTTCACGCCCATGCAGCTTGCGGAGATCTCCGAATCCCGGATCGCGACGAAGGCGCGCCCGGTCGGCGAGCGCAGCAGGTTCATCAGCGCGAGGATGGACAACACCGTCAGCGCCAGGCACAGGTAGTAGAAGCCGACGGAATCGACCAGCACCAGCCCGAAGACCGATACCGGTTTCAGGTGCAGCCCGGAATTCCCGCCGGTCAGACCTTCCCAGCGCGTGATCACTTCCTCGACGATCACGTTGAAGGCCAGGGTCGCGATCGCGAGGTAGATGCCCTTGAGGCGCAGCGCCGGCAGGCCGACGACCCAGCCGACCGCCGCGGAAAACAGGGCCGCGCAGGGCAGCGAGATGACGAAGGGCACACCCGCGCGCCTGGAGCAGCGCCTCGGTATAGGCGCCGATCGCGAGAAACGCCGCATGGCCCAGCGAGATCTGCCCGGTGAAACCCACCAGCAGCATCAGGCCGAGGCCGACGATCGAGTAGATCAGCACGAAATGCAGCTGCGACATCACGTACTCGCCCACGCCGAAGGGCAGCACCACCAGTGCCGCCATCAGCAGGCCGTACCAGAACACCTGCCCGCTGTGCTTGAACAGGCGGACATCCTGGTCGTAGTCGGTCTTGAAAACGAAGCGCATCGTGGCTAGACCTTCTTCCGGGCGGTTTCGCCGAAGATGCCCGACGGCCGGATCAGCAGCACGACCAGCACCACCACGTAGGCGGCGACGTCCTTGAAGCCTTCGGGCAGGTAGAAGCCCGCCAGCGCCTCGACCATGCCGATGATCAGGCCGCCGACGATCGCGCCCGGCACGCTGCCGAAGCCGCCGACCACCGCCGCGGGGAAGGCCTTCAGGCCGATGAAGCCCATGTTCGAATGCACGAAGGTGGCCGGCGCAAGCAGGATCCCCGCAAACGCCGCCACGCCGGCCGACAGTCCCCAGACCAGCATGTTCACGCGCCGCACCGGAATGCCCATGTACGCCGCGGCGAGCTGGTTCTGCGAAGTCGCCTGCATCGCCACGCCGAGCTTGGCGTAGCGGAAGAACA